>NZ_LGJH01000129.1 GCF_001298105.1 Novosphingobium sp. ST904
GAACTCCTCCCTTGGCACTGGAAGACCGCTCAGCAGCAGCTCACACAGGAAATCGCTGCCTGACTTCCTGCAGCTCCGCGTCAGCTAGCGGATGCGTACGGCGGAAAGGTCCAGGTTTACCGGCGCATCGACGGTCGCCGACGGCGAGGCGCTGCTCGATCTTGGTGACGTCACTGTCCAGCGTGAGGTCTGCCGGGATAATTTCGACGGCGACTCCGTTTTCGCTGCGGAGCCGCTCGCCTAGCTGCGCCATGCGCGCGAAATCGCACGCAACGAGGACGAGGTCGTGACCACGCTTCGCGAGACGGTCGGCATAGACTGCGCCAATCCCGGCCGATGCCCCGGTAACGAGAGCGACGCCCTTGGAACTGGTCATGAGATTTCTCCATTTCGATGAGGGCGATCGTTCAGCCCTGGATGAAGGCGAGCAGGTCGGGGTTGAGCACATCAGAGTGCGTGGTCAGCATGCCGTGGGGATACCCCTTGTAAACCTTGAGCTGACCATGCCTCAACAGCCTGATCGACAGCTCCGCGGCGGCCGCAATCGGCACGACCTGGTCATCATCGCCATGCATCACCAGCGTAGGCACATCGATCGCCCGGAGATCCTGCGTGAAGTCGGTCTCGGAAAAGACGGCGATGCAGTCGTAATGTGCCTTGGCTCCGCCGATCATGCCCTGCCGCCACCAGTTCTGGATCGTGCCCGGATAGAGTTTCGCGCCCGGACGGTTGAAGCCATAAAAGGGACCGCTCGCCACATCGAGATAAAACTGCGCTCGGTTGGCGGCGAGCGCCTCGCGGAAACCGTCGAACACCGCCATCGGGGTGCCGCTCGGATTCTTCTCGGACTGCACCATGATCGGCGGCACCGCACCGACGAGCACCGCCTTGGCGACACGGCCAGGCTTGGCGCGGGCGACATAGCGCGCTGCCTCGCCGCCGCCGGTCGAATGGCCGATATGGACTGCGTCCTTGAGATCGAGATGGTCGGTGAGCGCCACGACATCGGCGACATAGGTGTCCATGTCATTGCCGGTGTCGGTCTGGGTCGAGCGGCCATGCCCACGCCGGTCATGGGCGATCACGCGATAGCCGTGGGACAGGAAGAACAGCATCTGTGCGTCCCAGTCATCCGCACTGAGCGGCCAGCCATGGTGGAAGACGATCGGCTGTGCGTGCGTGGGACCCCAGTCCTTGTAGAAAATCTCGGTGCCGTCCGCGAGTTTGAGAGTGGGCATGAAAGAAACTCCAGTTTCGAATGTGTCGGATGATGGCGGGTCGCCTTGGCGAGCAGCGTCACTCAAATCGATAATCCGAAAGATCCACCCCGACGATGAGGGGCTTGGCGGCGGGTGTGTTGTCCGGATTGCGCGGATAAACCCGAAACTTGGAGGGCAGCACGATACCCTCGACCACTACTGGTTCGAGAAGATAGCGCGCTGCCGCGTTATCGCCCTGGATCTCGACCTCATAGTCGTGGCGACGCACCAGGCCATCTGGACCGATGTATAAGGTCTGCTCGCTGCTGTGGGTGGCGATGGTCGCGGGAAAGGTCACCCGCAGGCGGCGCCAGGTTTCGCCTTGCTCCAACCAGGGCGCAATCTCCTCCGCCACGACGCCCGGCTGCGCGAGGATGAAGGGCGAGGTCAGGTAGGTCCACATCGCATAGCCCGAGAAATAGGCGAGTTGCGGATCGCTCCAATGCGTCTCCATCGCGAATCCCGCAAAGCTTGCACGCGGCTGCGTGAGCCTCTCGATCACATCGCCTTCCGGCGTCTCGATCGTCACCTCGTCCGGCGTGAAACGCGATCGGTTATGCGTCGGGTGGAACGGCCAGTGGGAGACCTCCTCCTTTCGCAGGTTCACCCGCACTTCGGCGTGGGTAAGCGTGTCCGGCCGGCCCTTCAGATCCCAGAGAATGCCGAACTGGTGGAGCCTGGCTGTCAGGAAGGAAAACCGCCGGAACCGCTCAAGGCCACCATGAGCTTCGATCACCTGCTGCTGAAGATCGCGCATCTGTTTTCTCCTCACGCGTCCAGAAAGGTTCGGCAATGGGCGACGAACGTCTCGGGGTATTGGAACAGCGCGCCATGGCCAGAGTCCGGATAAAGGACGAGTTGCGCGTTCTTCATCGCCTTGAACATGGTGTAGGCATTGATGCTGGGAAACATCGTGTCGTCGCTGCCATGTACGATGAGCGCGGGGTGCCCGATGGCGCGCAGCGCCATATCGCCTTCATCCCTCGCGGCGCACCAGCCGATTATCGCCTTCGCCTGCGGCTCGCTGACATCGTCACCGCTGTCCGGGTCACGGTCCTGCGTGCGCGCGGTTGCCCGGGTGACGAATGCCTTGCCCGCGCGCTGACTTTCTTCGGAGGGCGTGAAGAACAAGGGCAGGCGCACATCCGGCGCGTCCTTCGCAAACGCGTCCTCCACGACGGCGAGCAGATGTTCCTCGCCGCCTCGCGGCGCCGCGCCGGCGATGATGATCTTGCGGATCAATCCGGGGTGCTGCCCGGCGAGGACCTGAGCGAGCATGCCGCCGAGGGAGAAGCCGAGAAGATCGACCTTGGAGAGGCCAAGCCCGCGTATGAACGTCTCGGCATCCGCCGCCATCTGCTCCACGCTGTCGGGTGTTGTTCCCGTCGAGGTGCCGATGCCGCGGTTGTCGAAGACGATGACGGGCCGCGTCTCGGCGAGACTGTTAACAACGGCCGGGTCCCAGGCATCCATCGTCCCGGTAAAATGCTGCATCAGAACGAGCGGCGTTCCGGCGGTGGAGCCGAGGCGCCGGTAAGCGTAGCGTACGCCGTCGGCGTCGAGATGATCGGTCCTTGCGGTTTCGAGTGACATGCGGTTTCCTGTGACTGACAACTGAGGGATGGCTATCAGGGGCGTTGCGGCGCCGAGAGGACGCAGATGCCATCATTCCGGCCATGGGCATGGCGAGCCACCGCCGAAGCACCTATTTTCCGGCGGAGACAAAGTTTTCGGAGAAAGCATGAAGATCGGCCTCGTCCTGTGCCCCGGTTTCCAACCCGTCTGCTTCGGAGCCGTCGCGGCGTTCGACGTGGCCAATAAGCAAGCCGGCAAGACGCTCTACGACATGCGCGTGCTCTCGGAGGAAGGCGGACTGGTCGCCTCCACATCCGGCATGCAGGTCATGACGGAAGCGCTCGATGACACGCCCTACGACACGCTGATCGTCGCTGCGGGCCTGGAGATTCCAACATCCTCGCCGGGTCTCGTTCGTCTCCTTCGCGCCGCCGCGCTTGACGCCCGCCGCGTCGCGGCGATCTGCCTCGGCTCGTTCATCCTCGGAGACGCCGGCCTGTTGAACGGCCGCGCGCCACGACGCACTGGCGTTACGCCCAGACTCTGCAGGACCGGTTTCCGGGCTGCCAGGTCGACATGGACAAGATCTACGTCGCGGACGGCCCGATCTGGACATCGGCCGGCATGACGGCGGGAACCGACCTCGTCGTCGGCCTTATCGAGCGCGACCATGGAGTCGAGGTCGCCCGCTCGGTCGCGAAGGGCATGGTGATGTACCATCGCCGCCCGGGCGGACAGTCGCAGCATTCCACATTGCTTGACCTCGGCGCCAACGAGGACAGGGTCCAGCGCGCGCTGAACTTCGCCCGACAGAACCTCGCCCAAAGCCTGACGATCGACGATCTTGCCGAGGCGGCCTGCCTCAGCTCGCGACAGTTCACGCGGCTCTTTCGCGCGGAAACCGGCACGACGCCGGCCAAGGCGATCGAGGCGCTGCGACTCGAGGCCGCGAAGCTGATGCTGGAGCAGAGCCGGTTGCCGATCGAGGTCATCGCCCGCGAGGTGGGATTTGCCAATCGGGAGCGGATGCGTATCGCGTTTGCGCGAGTGCATGGCGAGGTTCCGAGGGCGATTCGCAATGATGCCGGGCCGCTCGCCGCCCTCTAGCCCCCGTGCCGAGAAGTACCGATTCCAGTGCGCGATGGACGTGCCCGCAGCCTTGGCTACTATCTGCGGCATTCGGGCGGCACTTTTTCCCGCCAGCCCGCGCCGGGGGCCGGCCAGCCTGCGAGCACGATCTTGCCCTTCGCACGTCCGCTTTCGATCAGGGCATGGGCGCGGCGCAGGTTTTCGGCCGAGATGGTCCCGAAAATGTCAGCCAGGGTGGTCTTCAGCGTTCCGGCATCGACCCGCCTCGACACCTCGTCGAGCAGCGCCCCTTGCTTCGCGATGTCGGCCGTAGCGAACATCGAACGAGTGAACATAAACTCCCAGTGCGTTGACACGCTCTTCACCTTGAATAGCGACACGTCCAGCGACGCTGGGTCATCGATCAGGGCGAAACGGCCCTGCGGCGCGATGAGCTTAGCGATCTCAATAAGATGTTGATCGGTGTTGGTGGTCGAGAACACGAAAGCCGGCTGTCCGATCCCAAGCCGTTCGATTTCCGCCGAGAGCGGCTTTGAATGGTCGATGACATGGTGCGCGCCGAGGCCGCGGCTCCATTCGGCTGTTTCCGGGCGCGAAGCCGTCGTGATAACCGTGATATCGGTGAGCTTGCGGGCGAGCTGCGTCGTGATCGATCCAACTCCGCCGGCGCCGCCGATGATCAGGAGCGCGTTCGCGGCGCCCGGCACGGCCTTGCGGATGTCGAGCCGGTCGAACAGGACCTCCCAGGCCGTGATGGCGGTTAGCGGCAGGGCGGCGGCCTCCGCGAAGCTAAGCGAGGCGGGCTTTTTGCCAACGATCCGCTCATCCACCAGGTGGAGTTCGGCGTTCGTTCCCGTACGGCCAAGCGCCCCGGCGTAGAACACGGTGTCGCCCGGCGCGAATAGGGTCGCTTCCGGCCCTACCGCCTCGACGGTGCCGGCGGCATCCCAGCCGAGCACCTTCCAGGACTCCGGTTCCGCCGGAGGCCGCATCCGCATCTTGGTGTCAACCGGGTTCACGGATATGGCTTCGATCCGCACGAGAATGTCTCGACCTACAGGGTCTGGCCGTGGCAGATCGATGTCCGCGAGGGAGGCTGGATCGCTGACCGGAAGGGAGGAGCGGAAACCGATAGCTTTCATAACTGTATACCTTGATCGAAGGGGCATGCACAGGGTCAGCCCCGCACTGTGCCAGAGCCGGCGGCTAGCCGAGGCGGATGTTTGAGAGGTCGATCGAGACGACGAGCGGATCGGTGCCGAAGCTGCCGTCCGGCTGGCGGGCATAGATCCGGCGCTTCGTCGGGAATTTGATACCCGAGACTTCCGCATAGTCTTCTATGATGTGAGCGCCGGGCGTGTTGCCGGCAATCTCGACATCGTAGTCGTGGCGCTTCAACAGTCCCTCAACGTCGAAATAGAGCGTCTGCACGGTGCTATGCGTTGCGATTTCCGCAGGAAATCGTACTGCCAGGCGGCGCCAGTCGCCGTCGTCGGTCGGCCAGGGCTCCAGTTCCTCTGTCTCGGTTCCCGGCCAGGCGAGCAGGAACGGCATGTTCAGATAGGTCCACATGGCGCAACCGGCGAAATAGGCGAGTTGCAACTCCGTCCACGGTGTTTGCAACGTATGGCCGGCGAAGCTTGCCCGCGGATCGAGCAGTTCTTCGAGCATTGTTCCGTCCTCAGCCTCCAGGGCGACGCGGCCCGGCTCGAAGCGAGAGCGTCGATTGTCGGCGCCGAAGGGTGCGTGCGAAGCCCACTGCTTCTTGAGGCCGACCGTGACGGTCGTCCGCTCGAGCGTCTGTGGCTGTCCCTTCAGCGGCCACAAAACGCCGCCCTGCACGAGATCGACAGAGACCTGCCCGAACTGCTGCCAACGCTCGAGGCCTCCATGCGCTTCGATGGCAAGGTCTTTAAGTCGTGTCATGATCTGCTCCCGGCGGACCTCGCGATAGCGAGGCTTCTGCTGCTAAAAGCTAGGCGGTCGATTGCGCCTGCTGAACGACTTAAATGCCTTGATTCAGGCCGCGGGCTTTGAACTGGCGAGGTCTTGTGTGCAAGGGAGCAGACTGGAGCCAGCGCCGATGCAATCAGACGGAGCGCGCAACATCTCAAGGAAACGGCCCAGTCTGATTGGAAAGAGCGAAAGGCTCGGTTGAAAGTTATGCTGCGATGAGCGAGCCAGGAAGCATCTGGTTACAGCGTAGAAACGGCGGTTCTCTATCCCGCCTGGTGTCATGCGGCAATCGGCGGGCCTGGCGGGCCAATAACGCTGCCGACAAACAGGTGATTTCCGGCATGGCCGGTTTGGGGAACGCGCCCTTGGACCTTGAGCGACTGCCTTGGGCGCGTCGCAGCCGGTTCCACCGTCGACCCTGTGTGGACGGCTCTCCGTTGGCAAGTGGCATATTGGGCTTTGCGCCGTTGGTTGGTGCGGCCATGTGTCCGGCCTATTGGTGCGGCACATATTACCGCTGGCCATAATGCCATTAGCGCGGCTCGGGTCCCGACCATTCTCGCGCACTCGAGGTGCTGGGTCGAAACATGGGTTTTCCCGATCCGGCGGTTTCAACCGACTTTGTGCATTAGCTCCTGTCCGCCCTTCCCAACATCGTAAGCGCTGAGCGCTATATTCTATGCAATCTGCGGTTCGCGATACCGTTCGCCGTTGGTCATCATCGCCCAGATCATGCGGGCATTCTTGTTGGCAAGCGCCACGGCGGCAACCTTCACCTTCTTTCGCGCGAGCAACTGCACGAGCCAAGGCCGCTTTGACTTATGGCGCTCAGCAAAGCGAATGACCGCGATGGCGCCGACGATGAGCATCTGGCGCAAATAACGATGTCCAGCCTTTGTGATGCCACCGAGGCGCTCCTTACCTCCGCTGGAGTTTTGTCGAGGTACCAGACCAATCCACGCTGCTAGGTCGCGGCCTGAGCGAAAGATCGAGGGATCTGGGACAGTCGCGACGATCGCGCTTGCCAATAATGGCCCCACGCCTGGTATCTCCATCAGCCGCCGGCCGATTTCCGTTTCTCGCGCACTTGCCATGATCCGGCGATCATTTTCGAGGATCTGCTCTTTCACAATGCGCAGTTGGGCTGCCAGCATGTCGAGGCAAGTCCGCACCTCTGCGGGCAGTCGGGCATCATTTGTATCAGCTACAATATCGAGAAGCTGGTCAATTCCATTCCTGCCGATCGGGGCGACGATGCCGAACTCCGCGATGTGCGCCCGCAAGGCGTTCGATAACTGGGTTCGCTGACGGTTGAGAATCAGGCGAACACGATGCAGCATCATGGCACTTTGTTGCTCTGGTGACTTGATCCCGACAAACCGCATGGTCGGCCGAGTTATTGCTTCGCAGATTGCCTCAGCGTCCGCCGCATCGTTCTTCCCGCGTTTGACGTACGGCTTCACATACTGCGCGGGCATCAGCTTTACATCATGACCCAGAGCGATGAGTTGACGCGCCCAGAAATGTGATGAGGCGCAAGCCTCGATTCCGATCAAGCAAGGCGGCAGTTTCGCGAAAAATTTCAGCAGGCGACTGCGCGTCAATCGCTGGCGCAATACCGCTACACCATCGGCATCCACACCGTGCACCTGGAACACGTTCTTCGCCAGGTCCAAACCAATCGTCGTGACTGTTCCCATCGTGGCTCTCCTTCCGGCTCATCCGCAGGTTATCTTGCGGGAGGGGTGGAGAGCCGTCCACGTCATCATTCTCGGACTCTCAGCGGTCATTTTTCGAGCCCCAGTTGCGGACCGGCAGCTTAGCAATTCTGGGTGCCTTGAACGGGCCGGTTGCTGACTGTCGCGTTTGGAGCGCAGATACAGAGATAGTTGCCGCTCAACTGCGTCGCCTGCCGACCAAAAGACGACTTTCCGACCCGGACCTTCGAACCTCCGCTCCCGACATTTCCGGTCGTTCGCAAGTTTGATAGCTGCTTGGCAGCAAGACGCCCATTGTCATCGGACAGCGGCTAATGTTCATCACTTGGAAGCTGTCCTTCGTCATGTCTGAGCAAACCCAGGTTCGTCCAATCCTGAGCTTGTGAAATTGCTGCGGTTCGTGCGTAATGCCCAACGCTGACCCGCGTCTGGTGTTTGGCCGCCGCTCGGGCAATAACAAGAAACGCTTCGTTCACACACCACAGAAAGTCATACGCACGAGATGCGTATCATGCGGAGGCATTCGTCCCGCGCGCATTCTACGGACGGGCCAGCGCGATGCCACTTCACCACCCTTTGATGGCTAGCTTCAGATGCTTTGCCAGGATGGGCGCGAATTCTGCGCTCGCCTTGGTGGTAAGTTCTGCTGCGCGAAGCGCAGATGCAAATCCGCCAGCTTCGCGCGCAGCCGACGCTCTTACTCGGCCTATTGCAGTGGATCTCGCCCCTCGCTGGCTTGTGCCTGCCGGGCCGATCAATATCTTCGGTTCGACTTGGCTGGTAGGTTTCACGCATTTGAATGTGGTGATGATTGTCACCGATGATGGACTAATCATGATCGATGCTGGACTTCCACAAGCCGCCCCACTTGTTGAGGCAAGTCTTAAATCGGCAGGCTTCAGCATTCAGGATGTAAAATACATTCTCAGCACCGAACCGCATTATGACCATGCCGGAGGAATAGCCGCTCTGGCCAGCGCCAGCGGGGCAAAAGTGATGGCCAGTGCTGCCGCCGCCCCGGTGCTGCGCGCCGGACGCAGCGGCGCCGAGGATCCCCAGCGCTCGTCGCTATTCACCTATCCATCTGTCAGCCGTGTGACTGTAGTACGTGATGGGCAGCGAATCCGGCTGGGCAACGTCGTTGTTACCGCACACGCGACACCTGGCCACACGCCCGGTAGCATGAGCTGGTCTTGGTCATCGTGTACCAGGTCAGCAGAGGGCGATGTTCATACCTGTACCGACATCGTCTTCGCTGCCAGCCTGAACTCACTGACCGATGGAACCTACAGATATTCAGAACATCCTGCAGTTGTACGCAAGTTTCACCAGTCTTTTGCAACCATGCGCATGCTCCCTTGTGACATCCTCATTACCGGTCACCCCGAGCATCCGGCGGGGAAGAAAAGCTGGCTAAGCTGCGCGGCGATCCGGATGGCTATCGCGCGCGCGGAGCATGCGAGGCTTTAGCTAACCGGTTCGACGCGTCGTTGACCCAGCGTCTAAGCGAGGAAAAATAATTGTCTAGGATAGCTCGGCTCGGGGCATTGTTGAGCGACTCCACCGCGGGAGCCTCTCCTTACTCTGCCGGTAAATCGCTCCACGTCGCCGATCGGTCGTTCCGCAATCGGCCAGGCATCTCGTCCGCTGGCTAGCCGGCTGCAGCCCGGCGAACGGCTGCTTGATCCGGAACCTACTGTTCGGGGTGGCGCTCGTAAACGGCAGTTTTGTCCCAGGAGCCGGCGGTTGATTCCAGCGAAACCTACCCTTTGTGGTCGTTCGGCAGGCAGTTTTTCGTTGCCAGGTCCGGACGGACCGCTTTCCCACTCTGGACGCCCAACTCTGGCCGGTAGGCGACAGTCCGGATTTGAGTTCGAACGTCGGCACAGCCGCCATTCGTGCGCTTCACCTACTGGCAGGCCCGGTCGCTCAGCGACATGATTTGGATCTTCACAACAGGATGGTCGACGTGGCTAAGTTTCATCCTCGGGAACTGCTCTAACGGAACAAAGCGCTGATGCCTAATGTGATTGCAACGCTCACGATTATACCTATCGACGCGTCGGTGAATGAGCGCAGGAACGACTGGTCGAGTTCCTGCCGAAACCAGCGAATCTGAACGACCCCATAAAACAAGAAGCCACTCAGAAGTGCAAAGACACCCGCGACCTGCACGTAGGGATGCGAGTGCCCCGCTGTGCTCACTCCACCGCTGAACAGAAGCGCGAACGGCGATATCGCATAGCATTGAGCGTAAAATGGCCCCTTCAGGCTGTCGCGGTCGAGATCGATTGAACTGCGGTGAACCTTACGGGTCGCGAGCACCAATGCGAATGAACTGAATAGAACCAGACGCAGCATGTAGCGCGACAAACTGGATGATGATTCGTGTTGCCTCACGAAGGAACGTTCCCGAACGGCGCGAGCGTTGCCTCACGTAATTGTTCCTTACAGGCCCTCGCGCATCATTGCCATTGCATGTGACGGATTGCCGTGCAGCTGAGCCGTAGGCGAGGCGGAACGGCAATCCGTCACATGGCCGTAAGGGTGGTTTCCGCGTCGACTGGCGCGGCGTTGGCCAGTCCGGAAGAGTGGTTGAACACCAGCGCGCGCGCGTGTTCGGTACGCCAGCCTTTCAGTCGGCGCTGGATAGTCCGCAGGAGGCCGTCTGGGTAGATGTCCGGCTGCTCGGCCTGCAATTTCTCCAGCAACTCCCGCCCGGTACGCCAAGGCTCGTCTTCGAACCAATCCCTCAACTGGTCGGTAACCTGAAGCAGTGGATCTGGCCGGCGCCGCTCTCGCTTGCGCGGCGTCTTATCAACCGCCGTGGGCCGCGCCTCACCATTCTGCCATAAAACTTTCAGGCTCGAGAGGAACGCCCCCAGCGGGTGGGGTGACGTTTCGGTTGGATCTGCCAAGACGACGGCGTCGCCAGGACCACCAGTTTCTGCTGCGCGGTGCGGATATCTCGCAGCAGTCGAACCGGATCCAGTCTGGCGGCGAGGTCCCGTAGCCGTTCGCGTGTCTGCTCGCTGGTCCGCGGGTCATCCATCAAACGCTGGAACGGGGTCGCGGGAGCGTGATAGCGCTTGTGGACTTTGGCGCCGTCGCGGCGCTTCTCCGCCAACTTGAATGAAGGCTGGAAGAAGTTCACGAACAGGCGGGCCGCTGCATACAACTCGGCCAGCAACCCAGCTGCTTCCAGCCCCTCGAACCGGCGATAGCGACCAGACGACGCACAACCGAACCGTTCTTCTGCTCGACCCAGGCCTGATCGTTCTTTCGGTAGGGGCGGCAGCGGGTAAAGGCAATTTCCGTCGCCGCGCAGTAGTCGCGCACGGTCTCATTGATAAACACGCTGTCATTATCGGAATCGAACCCCAACAACGGGAACGGCATCAGCTTGCGCACTTCCTTAAGTACCTCCACCAATAGCGTTTGCTCACGAACCAGTAGCGGAGCGCATTCGGTCCAGCCTGTCGCGATATCGGTCAACGTCAGCGTCCACGCCCAACTCCCTTTCGCCACCGGGCCGCTATGCGAAACAAGGTCGGCCTCCATATGTCCCGGCGCCGGATCTCCCCAGTCGCTGAATGTTCGGATCGGAACACTGCGCCTAAGTTCGGATCCTGCCACGCCGCGACGCCGGACCTTCTGACTGTTCCCTTTCGCAATGCGCAGAGCACGGTCGATCGTGGCCGGGCTCATCTGCAACAACCTTCCTTTGATCGCCGGCTCGAGATCAAGATGGCCATGGGCCTCCATCACCTCGATCAGAATCGGGATAAGCGGGCGCAGTCGCTTGCCGCACAGGCGGTCGCTGGCTTCCCACAACACGAGCAACGCTCCGCGCACCGCCTCGTTGTAAATCCTGCGCTCCGGTCGCGTCGTTTCCCTGATCAACGGCTCCGCCCGCAATAGTCGCATTGCATGCTTACGGTGGAAACCTGTGATCGCGACGAATTCGTCGAGAACCTTGCCCTTGGTCGCGCGATCAGCCGAGCGATACCGCTCGCCGACTGCTTCAATCAATTCCCTTCGCGTCGCCATGCTCACCTTCCGCATCGTTCCCTCCCGGCCAATGCCGGGAGCAGTTTAGATGAGGCAACGGCAGGTTTGCCGGGAGCGCTTCAGGCGAGGCAATGCGACAGTCGGACGCCAAGCTGCCCTTCCAACTTGCCGACGGCATTGCTTAGTGCGGTGGTGGAAAGCCCCAGTTCCAGCGCTGCCGCGCGGAACGATGCCCGCCGTGCTATAGCGAGCACAGCGTCAAATTCGATCAAACCGTGTTTCGACATTGTCCCGCCTTTCGCAACGCCACATGCCGGTTTAGCCCGATTATCACAATCATTGTGCGGCGCTAAATTCTCCTCGTCATCGCAAGGAGCGTAGCAATGCCGATCGAACTACCCAAACCCATCGCCGACTATGTCGCGGCCAACGCACGGCTCGATGCAGACGCCATGCTCAAGCCGTTTGCTGCTGACGCGGCTTTCCTGGATAATGGGAAGCGCTTTGAAGGCCACGACCAGATCCGGACCCTGTTCGAGGAAGAGGTCATCGCCGTGAAAGCCATCTTCACGCCGGATGCTATCCGCCGCGAAGACGGTCTGGTCGTCGTCGAAGGCCCCGCCCATGGCGACTTTCCCGGTAGTCCCATCCGCTTCACCTACTGCTTCGCGATCGAAGCCGATGCGATCAAGGCAGTGGAGGTCACGGCATGACGATCAAGGCTGATCGGACCGAGTTCGCAGGAAAGCGCGTACTCGTCAGCGGCGCACCAAAGGTGCGGGCAGCGCCACGGTAGACCGGTTTCTGGCCGGAGGCGCGCGCGTTATCACCGCCGCGCGCGGAACGCCGGAGCCCATCGACGGAGTGGAGTTCGTCCAGGCCGACCTCGCGACCCCGGAAGGCAGCAAGGCGCTGGCGGATGCTGCTCTCGAACGCCTGGGCGGCATTGACATTCTCGCGCATGTCATCGGCGGTTCGTCCGCGCCGGGCGGCGGCTTCGTTGCCTTGACCGATGAACACTGGCTTGCGGAATTGAGCCTCAACCTTCTGGCGACCGTCCGCCTCGATCGCCTGCTGGTGCCCAGGATGATCGAACAGGGTGCCGGCGCCGTGGTGCATGTCACGTCCATCCAGTCCGTGCTGCCATTGCCGGAATCGACGACAGCTTATGCCGCCGCCAAGGCCGCGCTCAGGACCTACAGCAAATCGCTCTCCAAGGAGCTTGGTCCCAAGGGTGTGCGGGTCAACGTCGTCTCCCCTGGCTGGATCATGACTGAGTCGACGGGCCGCTTCTTGGAGCGCCTGCAGGACACGAATGGCGGCACAATCGAGGATGCGAGGCAGTCAGTCCTTGAGGCTCTCGGCGGCATTCCAATCGGCCGCGGGGCGGAGCCTTCCGAAGTCGCCGACCTTATCGCCTATTTGGCTTCGGATCGCGCAGGGGCGATCCACGGCGCTGAATTTGTCATAGATGGCGGTACGGTCAGCACCGTGTGAGCTTGGGTCGGCATCCTCAGAATGGCGGTCGTGGGGCGCCGATTTCTGCCGTCGCGAGGATGCGAGCCGGAGGAGTGAGGCTGTGGCCTCTTGGATGGAATGGGCGCCTCACGCTAAGGGAGAACGTGAGCGTGCCCTTTCCCCGCCTATTCGGCGGCAGGCGACCCAAATTGGCCGTTCAAGGGGCGATTTTTGATACACAGAGCAGACGGTGAGGTTTTCCGTTCCAACCGCGCGTCAAGCCAATCTCGGAATGCCAGCTTCCATTTCGCAATTGGTCCCAAGCTGCCCTCAAGCCTGACGATTAAAGCATCGGCAATTATCGATGGCTTGTTGACTGGTTTGATTGCATCGGATAATTACGATGCATGGACACCAGCGATGCACTCTTGATACTCTCCGCTCTTGGCCATCATACGCGGCTCGATGCGTTCCGCCTGTTGATCCGACATGAGCTGATGGCCTGTCGACCGGCGAATTAGTAGATGCATCGGGACTGACCCAGAGCACGTTTTCGACGCATCTGGCCGTGATGGTGAAGGCCGGCCTGGTGGTTTCCGAGAAGCGTGGCCGCCAACAAATCCAGCGCGCCAACCTCGACGCGCTGCGCGGACTGATGATCTATCTGGCCAAGGATTGCTGCCAGGGGCGCGCCGCACTGTGCGAGCCGCTGCTGGCCGAACTGACCTGCTGCTGAAGAGGCAACAATGACCGATATCGTGATCTACCATAACCCGCTTTGCGGGACCTCTCGTAATGCCCTGGCCATGATCCGCAATGTGGGCATCGAGCCTCATGTCGTCGAGTACCTGAAGACGCCGCCAAGCCGCGCGCTGCTGATGGAACTCATCGCGCGGGCCGGCATCACCCCGCGCGCTCTGCTGCGCGAGAAGGGTACGCCTTATGCCGAACTGGGCCTCGGCGACGAGACCTTGACGGACGAGGCCCTGGTCGACGCAATGATAGAGCATCCCATCCTCATCAACAGGCCGCTTGTGGTGTCGCCGCTGGGCGTGAAGCTCTGCCGCCCTTCCGAAGAAGCGCTGGACCTCCTGCCCACCGAGCAGTGCGGCACTTTCGTCAAGGAAGACGGCGAAGTCGTCAAAGCGACCCGGCGATGACCCTTTCAGTTCGCCGCGCGACAGTCGACGACGCACAGGTCATCGCGGCCATCTATGCGCATCATGTCCTTCACGGCACGGCGACCTACGAAGTCGTGCCACCGACCGAGGACGAGACCATAGAGAAGATCTTGACGGTGACCGGCCGCGGCTGGCCGTTCCTTGCCGCCTGCGACGGTGATCAAGTGGTCGGCTATGCCTACGCCACGCAGTTCCGGGATCGCCCCGCCTACGCCTATGCCTGCGAGAACAGCATCTACGTGGCGCACGACCGGCGCGGCAGCGGCATTGGCAAGCTTTTGCTCAAGACATTGCTGAAGGCCGCTGACGCCTATGGCTTCCGCCAGATGGTCGCCGTTATCGGCGGCGGCGAACCGGCCTCGGTCGCGCTGCATGGCTCCTGCGGCTTTGAGCATGTCGGCCGCCTGACCGGCATGGGCTGGAAGGCTGGCCGCTGGCTCGACACGGTTTACATGCAGATCGCCTTGGGCGGTGGCACCGCGACCGCGCCTGTCCCTTCCGGGAAGGACTGACGACCATGTCGCTGTTCGAACGCTATCTCTCGCTGTGGGTGGCCTTGTGCATCGTAGTCGGGATCGGTCTCGGCCATTTGATCCCCGGCGCCTTCGAGGCGATCACATCGCTGGAGATCGCCAACGTCAACCTCGTGGTGGCGGGCCTGATCTGGCTCATGATCATCCCGATGCTGTTGCGGGTCGATTTCCGCGCGCTCCATAGCCTTCGGCAGCACTGGCGCGGCATCGGCGTCACCCTCGTGGTGAACTGGGCGATCAAACCGTTCTCGATGGCGCTGCTCGGCACGTTCTTCCTCGGCTATCTGTTCGCGCCGATGCTACCTCAAGGCGCATCGTCGTCCTACATTGCCGGGCTGATCCTGCTGGCTGCAGCGCCCTGCACAGCGATGGTTTTCGTCTGGTCCAACCTCGTCGACGGTGAGCCGAACTACACCTTGAGCCAGGTGGCGCTGAACGACCTGATCATGGTCGTTGCCTTCGCGCCGCTAGTGGGGCTGCTGCTGGGCGTGGCATCGATTACCGTGCCGTGGAACACGTTGGCGCTGTCGGTGGGGCTTTACATCGTCGTCCCGGTGGTCATCTCGCAACTGCTCCGCCGAGCCCTCCTTCGCGGCGGCGAGCAGCGGCTTCAGCGTTTCCTGTCAGCCATTGGCCCGATCAGCCTTGCCAGCTTGCTCCTGACTCTGGTGCTGCTGTTCGGCTTTCAGGGCGAGCAGATCATCCGGCAACCGCTGGTGATCGCGCTGATTGCCGTGCCGATCCTGTTTCAGGTCTATCTCAATGCCGGCATCGCCTATTGGCTCAGCCGCCGTTTCGGTGTGGCGTGGTGCGTCGCTGGCCCATCTGCACTGATTGGGGCCTCCAACTTCTTCGAACTGGCTGTGGCCACCGCCATCAGCCTCTTTGGCCTCAGTTCCGGCGCTGCACTGGCAACGGTCGTGGGCGTGCTAGTCGAGGTGCCGGTGATGCTGTCGATCGTCGCCTTGGTGAAGCGGACCCGCCCCTGGTACGAGAAAGGTATTTCCGCATGAGACTGCGCGAACTCGCCGCCCCCGATCATCTTCCTGCTTTGGACAAGGCTTTCGCACTGGCTCGTCCCGCCGCTGGCCTTGGCCCGGACCAACCGCCTCCGCGCATTCTGCTGCTCTACGGCTCGCTGCGGGAGCGCTCGTTTTCACGCCTCGCCGTGGAAGAGGCGGCGCGCCTGCTGCAATTCTTCGGCGCCGAGACGCGGATTTTCGATCCCAGCGATCTGCCGCTACCCGATCAGATAGCGGGAGACGATCACCCGGCAGTGCATGAGCTGCGCGAGCACGCGCTGTGGTCGGAAGGCATGGTCTGGTGCAGCCCCGAACGGCACGGCCAGATCAGCGGCATCATGAAGATGCAAATCGATCACCTCCCGCTCCAGATGCGCGGGATGCGGCCGACGCAGGGGCGAACGCTTGCAGTCATGCAGGTGTCCGGCGGCTCGCAATCGTTCAACGCCCTCAATTCGCTGCGCCTGCTAGGCCGGTGGATGCGGATGTTCACGATACCCAACCAGTCCTCGGTGGCGATGGCCTACAAGGAGTTCGACGAAGATGGCCGGATGCGGGCGTCGAGCTATTACGAGCGCATCGTCGATGTGATGGAGGAGCTGGTGCGCTTCACGGTGTTGATGCGACCGCATGCGGCGCAGCTAGTGGACCGCTACTCTGAACGGAAGGAGGCGGGTGCGCCTATCGACGCCACTGCGGACCTTTCTGCTAAAACCATAGCAGGCCAGTCCTGATTCCGCGGTCGACCCTTCCCGGTCATTCAGCGCCAGACTTGCAATCTCCACCTGCGGAACGTCAGCTATTGCGAGGCGGCCGGCCGAAGTAGTCTATTGCCTGGCGCCAAAGATATCCCATCCCAACTGGAACCTGTTGATCAAGCTTCTTTGACAAAACCTTGCTCGGAATGTGCGCCAATTGAGAGAAAATGGTGGAAGAGCGGCTTGCCTCCCACCATTTAACTTCTCGCGTTTCGATTAATCTGCTGTCAGTCAATGCGAAGACCTGAACCTTCCTTCAGGATCAGGGCTTTGCGGCGACGGGAAGGCGAAACGGCGCGCCGAGCCGATTGAAGGCATTCATAGCGGCAATCACTAATGTAAGATCGACGAGATCCTTCGCCTCAAACACCTCCGCGACTGCTGCATAAGCCTCATCCGATGCATGGGTTTCACTGAGGTTGGTCACTTCCTCGGCCCACGCCAGTGCGGCTCGATACTGGTCGCTGAAGAGATGAGGAACCTCGTCCCACACCGGCACCAGCACCACTTTGTCGATCGGCATGGTCTTGAGCAGATCGCGGGTATGCAGATCGATGCAGTGGGCGCAGCCGTTGATCTGGGATACGCGCAGGAAGACGAGGTGGATGAGCTCCTCCGGCAGGCTGGTGCCTTTGGTGATGTAGTGGTGGACGCCCATCAAGGCCTTTGCGCCGTCGGGAGCGATTTCAAACCAGTTCAGGCGGTTCATGACATATCCTTTCTATGTCTCGGTGTCGTGATGGTGGGAGTGCGGGTCAGTTCTGCTTTGCTGGTGTCGTCAGGACGGCATCGTCAGTGTCGACGATGAAGACCGCGAGCAGCTTGGCCGGCTCGGTCTTGCTGGCGTTGGCGCTGATGTTGTGGAAGTCGCCGGGCAGTTCGGTGAAGTTCTCGCCGGTCTTGAAGGTGCGGATCTCCCCGCCATTCACCTGACTGACGACGGCGCCCTGGATGACGGTGGCATAGATGAGCGCCGAGCGCGCGTGGACATGCGATCCGTTGGAGCCGCCCGGCTGATACTCGACGAGTACGCCCTTGACGCTCTTGCCGGGGACGTCCGGGATCGCATGCTGGTAGACGAGCGTCGCCTTGACGCCCGATGGTGAGGGAGCCGTCTCCCGGGCCGCCGCGTGATCGTGGGCGTGCGCCTGCGCGTGGGCGACTGGGGTAAGTGCCGCGAAGGCGGCGGCGATGGCGAGCGTGGAAATCAGGGTTTTCATGGGACTGTCCTTTCACGAGCGGATTGTGAAGAGTTCGGGCGGCATCAGGCGGTGGGTATGGCCTGCGCGCTCATCCAGGTGGTGAGATCCTGCTTGCCCTGCCGATGGAGACCGAGCGGGACGAGCGAGAGATCGTCGACGCGGCCTCCGAAATAGTCGGCATCGGGATCCCGTTCGACGCGGCGAGCATCGCCCCGCATCTTGAGATAGCGGCCGATGATGAGATCGAAGGGCCTGCGTTCCGGCCCGGCGATCTCGACGATGCCGTTTACAGGTGCCTCCAGCGCGATCGAGGCGAGGTTCGCGGCGACATCGTCGGCAGCGATCGGCTGAAACTGCGCGCCGCTCACCCTTACGACACCATCGGCGGTGTATCCGTCGGCGATGGCGGCCAGGAATTCGAAGAACTGGGCCGAGCGCACGATGGTGTAAGGCAGCCCGGAACCGGCGGCTATCCGCTCCTGGATGAGCTTGCCGTCGAAATAGCCGTTGCCGGGCATGCGGTCGGCACCGACAATGGATAGAACCACATGGTGCTTCACGCCGGCAGCAGCGGCCGCGCGGATGAGGTTCCGGCCCGAGGCGTCGAAGAAAGCGCGCACCTCGGCGGGATCGAACGACATGGCATTCGATACGTCCACGAGGATGTCGGCGCCGGCCAGCGCCTCGTCGAGCCCCAGGCCGGTGACGCTGTTGACCCCGGTGCCGGGTGAGGCCGCGACGACCTCGTGCCCTGCCACCGCGAGCAGCCGGGCCAGCTTCGCACCGACAAGGCCGGTGCCACCGATGATCGTGATCTTCTTCCTGTCCATCTTGTCCTCCTGTCGGGCGCGGCATGCGCCTCCTGTGAGAAGAGATGTACGGGATTGCCCGGTTCGCTTCTGTCGCGGGGTTGCGGCGACTGTCGCCAGATTGCGGTTGATGCAGAACGGCGTTCGGATAGTGTCAGGCGACACGCCGAGGATGAACGATGGCCGCTTCCCCGTCCGAGACAGCGAATGTTCCGTCAGCAGGCGAACGCGCGTCCACACGCGCGGAGATGGAGCATATCCTCGATACGCCGCCGGTGCTGGCCGACCAGGATTTGCGCGGCGGCACCCGGCTCACCCGGCCCTGGACCCACGGCGCGCTCCACGCAGCGCTTCCGGGCTTGGATACCCACGTTGTCATGACGTACTACGGCACTGCCCAGCAGGCGACCTGGCGGCAGGGCAGCAAGCGCGTGGAATCGCGCACGCGCCGAGGATCGATCACCCTCATTCCGGAGGGCGAGGACGGGCGCTGGGATGTCGAAGGGCCGATCCAGGTTTCGCACGTTTACCTGCCGGATTGGCGGCTTCAGTCGGCGGCGGAAGCGATGGCCGTGCCACACCGCGTCGAACTGATCGGCCGGAACTGCTTCGATGATCCGACGTCGGCGCAGATCATGGCGATCCTCGGCAAGGAAGCAGCCTCGTCCGATGCCGGGGCTCGCTGTTCGTGGAGCAAGCGGTGGATCTTCTGTGCACCCAGCTGATCCGCGCGCACTCCAGCTTCGGCGCCGCACAGGCTGTCGCACCGCGACGGGGTTTGGCGGATTGGCAGGTCCGGCGGATCAACGATTACATGATCGCCCATCTCGACCACGCGATCAGCCTCGACGAACTAGCCGGGATCGTCGAACTGAGCCGCTTCCATTTTGCCACCTCGTTCCGGCTGGCGACCGGCATGACGCCGCATGAATGGCTCACGTCCTTGCGCATGAACCGCGCCCGGGAGCTGCTGGCCCACACCGGGTTACCGATCATCGCGATCGCGCTCGAGGTGGGGTTTGAGACCCCCTCGGCGTTTAGCGCCAGCTTCCGCAAGTCCGCCAAGATGACACCCAGCGCCTACCGCCGCGAGACGTCGACAAGATGATCGCGACGCGCGGCCCACGGCGAGAACGAGCCGTGGCGCGCGCAGCGAGCATGAGGAACAGATGATCCAGGTGCCAATGCTGGAGTGAGAGGCGCTGCGCGCGCCCGACGATACTACCATTCCTACGAATATCGCTTTGCGATTGTCTAGAAAGAACACCCCGTCCATCGCGAGGAGACTGACCAGAGACGCTCTGCGGCTTCATCGTCGATAGCCCAAGGCGCCACGCCTTTGCGGCCGGTTTCTTCGGCATTGATGCCAGCGATGTCGCAATCCTCGCAATAGACGCCGCCCATGCCCTCAAGAAGCGGGCTCGTAGCGCACCAAAGGGCCGTTGCCGCGCCTTGCTCAACGGTCTTCATGCCGCGTGCAGGGTCGATGATCGGCATGCCTTGCGCGTCGAATGCATCGAACCCTGCCATTTCCTCTTTCGAGAGATGCCGTGCCAGATCGGTAATGATCTGTCCGGGGTGCAGCGAGAAGGCGCGAACTCCCTGCTCCTCGCCCCTCTGGTCCAGAGCACGGGCGAACAGGACGTTAGCCGTCTTGGACTGTCCGTAGGCTGCCCATTTGTCATAGGCGCGGCGTTCGAAATCGATGTCCTCGAAATCGACACCCGCAATCTGGTGTCCGCGCGAGGATACGGCAACGACGCGGGCACCTCGCGCGCCAAGGCGGCCAGAGATGGCAGGTAAGTCGGAAATGGCCGAGATGGTTTGTCGCGAACTGCGCCTCATGGCCGGCCGCGTCGCGCCGCAAGGGTGTGGCCATGATGCCTGCGCTGTTGATCAGCAGGTGAAGCGGCTGCCTGCGAGCGATGAAGGCACTGGCAAAATCGGCAACCGATGCTACGTCGATCAGGTCCATGGGCGCGATTTCCACCCGCTCGATACCCGCGAGCGCGGCTTCGGCCCGTTCAAGGTCGCGCGCAGGCACGATCACCTCTGCGCCCGCACTGCAGAGCGCTTTTGTCGTAACAAGGCCGAGGCCGGAATAGCCGCCGGTGACAATGGCGGTGCGGCCGGAAAGGTCGAGGCCGGCGAGTACATCGCCAGCGGTGGAGGCGGCGCCGAAGGGCGATCCGATGGGTTCTTGCAAGCTCGTCATGAGCCAATTTCTGAAGTAAGGCGATCGGATGATCGACCCTCATTCATCCGAAATCATGTCGTGATCGTCCAGGAAGCGCCGGCAGACCCCTTGTCCGGTGTGCTTGGTCTGGTGCAAGCGCGCGCGGCATGCACCGTCCGTTTCACCGCGGGCGGTGCATGGGCGCTGCGGTTCTCGCCCACGCACGTCAAGTTCAACGTCGTTCGCTCCGGCACCTGCTGGATTTTGGCTGAAGGCTCCGTCCGGCAGTTGTCGGCCGGAAGTTGCTTCATGGTGGCGGCCACACCCTTTGTACTGGCCAGCGCCCCGACATTGCAGCCGATCGATGCATCGCTAGTGTTCGAGGATGATGCCACTCGTGGCCAGGTAGGAGCGGCTGCGGAAACAGAGATCCTCGGCGGGAGCGTGAACTTTGACGACGCCCAGGCGGACTTGCTGCTGCCGCTGCTACCTGGCCTGTTGCTGATCGACGCGGAGCAGGCCTCCACAACGCCGATGGGATGGTTGATCGCCCAACTCGACGCCGAGTGGCGAAGCAATCTACCCGGCGCGCGAGCCGCGTGTAACGACATGATCCGCCTGCTCTTCGTGCAGGCCCTTCGCAGCCAGCTCGGTGCCAGGACGGAGGTCCCCAGCTGGCTCGGCGGCCTGTCGGACCCTCCGGTCGCAAAGGCGCTGCATGCCATCCATGCGGATCCGGCACGCCCTTGGCGGCTCGACGAACTCGCCTCGCTAGCAGGACTGTCACGATCTTCCTTTGCCGAGCGGTTTGCGCGCCGCGTCGGCATGCCGCCGGTCAGCTATGCCACCAATTGGCGAATGCGGGTGGCCGCGCGCCAGCTTGCCGCAAGCACGACGACCGTCAGCGCCGTGGCAGCACAGGCAGGCTACCTCAGCGACAGCGCCTTCCATGCCGCTTTCCGCCGCGAGATCGGCCTATCGCCTGTTGCATATCGACGAAAACTTCGTCGACCATAAAGCGTAGTTCATTTGCTCGCCCCTGTGATATCTCAGATTGAGGTGCCTTCTGTAGGTGCAGGCTCCATCATCCCGCATATCTTGACAAATCCGCAGGTTTGCATCGGGCGCGAAGGATGAATCGACCCTTACCGGGCGTTCAGAGGCAATTTTTGTTGCCCAGGTGCGGACGGGCAGCTTTCCCTCTCAGGGTTCCCAAGCTGCCTGCCAGAAGAGGAGGTCGACGAAGCCCTTGCTTGTCGATGGAATCAGAGACTCCTGGGCCGGCTGGTGCGCCGGCCCCGTCTAACGTCAATAATCCATCGCCGGCATCGGGGCGGATTTCTCCTCTTTCGGCAGTTCGGCAACGAGCGCCTCGGTGGTGATGAGCAGCGAAGCGACCGACGCTGCATCCTGGAGCGCAGTACGCACGACCTTTGCCGGATCGATGACGCCAGCCTTTACCAGATCCTCGTACGTGCCGGTGGCAGCGTTGAAACCCCAGTTGTAGTCCTCGCTCTCGAGCAGCTTGCCGACGATGAACGCGCCGTCCTCGCCGGCATTGTCAACGATCTGCCTAACGGGTGCCCGAAGAGCTCGGCGAACGATGTCGATGCCTGACTGCTGATCGTCATTCGCCACCTTGAGACCATCAAGTGCTTTCAATGCTCGCAGTAGTGCGATCCCGCCGCCCGGCAGGATGCCTTCCTCTACGGCAGCACGGGTCGCATGAAGTGCATCGTCGACGCGGTCCTTGCGCTCTTTGACCTCCACCTCGGTGGCACCACCGACGCGGATCACCGCCACACCGCCCGCGAGCTTGGCCACACGCTCCTGCAGTTTCTCACGGTCGTAATCGCTGGTCGTGTTTTCGATCTGTGAGCGGATCTGGGCGAGGCGGGCATCGATGTCGGAACGCGAGCCCGCGCCATCGACGACGGTCGTGTTATCCTTGTCGATGATGATCTTCTTGGCGCTACCCAGCATCGAGACGGCGACGGTCTCGAGCTTGATCCCGAGATCGTCGCTAACGACATTGCCGCCGGTGAGGACGGCGATGTCCTCGAGCATCGCCTTGCGCCGATCGCCGAAGCCCGGCGCCTTGACCGCCGCGACCTTGAGCCCGCCGCGCAGCCTGTTGACGACCAGCGTTGCCAAGGCCTCGCCTTCGACGTCCTCGGCGATGATGAGTAGCGGGCGCCCCGACTGCACCACCTTCTCGAGCAGCGGGACGAGCGCCTGCAGATTCGAGAGCTTCTTCTCGTGGATGAGGATATAGGGATCGTCGAACTCAACCTTGAGCTTCTCGGCATCGGTGACGAAGTAGGGCGAGAGATAGCCGCGGTCGAACTGCATGCCCTCGACCGTTTCGAGTTCGGTCGCGAGGCTCTTGGCCTCCTCGACGGTGATGACGCCTTCGTTGCCGACCTTATCCATCGCCTCGGCGAGAATACGGCCGACTTCCTCGTCGCCATTAGCCGAGATGGTCGCGACCTGCGCGATTTCGCTGTTGGCGCTTACCTTCCTGGCGTGGCTTTCGAGATCGTTGACGACGGCGTTCACGGCGAGATCGATACCCCGCTTGACGTCCATCGGGTTCATCCCCGCGGCGACCGCTTTTGCCCCCTCACGAACAATCGCCTGGGCTAGAACGGTGGCGGTGGTGGTGCCGTCACCGGCCTTGTCGTTCTGCTTGTTGGCGACTTCGCGCAGCATCTGCGCGCCCATGTTCTCGAACTTGTCCTTGAGTTCGATTTCCTTGGCGACGGTGACGCCGTCCTTGGTGATGCGCGGCGCACCGAACGACTTCTCGATCACGACGTTGCGGCCCTTGGGCCCAAGCGTCACCTTCACCGCGTTGGCCAGCGTATCCACGCCGCGCAGCATGCGATCACGCGCATCGGACGCAAACTTTACTTCCTTGGCAGCCATTGCCAAACTCCTTTCCGATTTTTCCTTCCTGAACGTTAGAGGGACGGCAGGCGTGCTCAGGCCGCCTGCTTCAGCTCAGCCTGGGTTTCGACTACGCCAAGGATATCGCTCTCCTTCATGATGAGCAGATCCTCGTCATCGATCTTGACCTCGGTCCCCGACCATTTGCCGAACAGGATCCGGTCACCGACCTTGACAGATAGTTCAGCGAGTTGCCCGCGATCGTCGCGCGTACCAGGACCGACGGCGAGGACTTCGCCTTCTTGCGGCTTTTCCTTGGCGGTGTCGGGGATAATGATGCCGCCTGAAGTCTTCTCTTCAGCTTCAATGCGGCGGACGACCACACGGTCGTGCAAGGGGCGGAAATGCATGGCAAAACCTCCAGATGCAAAACAAGATGTGATGGGCCTATCGCTCTTCTGCGCGACAGGTGCGGGCAAATTATGAAAACCCCTTTTGCGCTTCAAGAGGGTGCCAAAAAAATTTTGGCAGTCCCGCCCAACGAGTGCCAAAAGCGCGCGTTCGAGCGGCATGCAGCCACTGCATTGGCATCTTGACGCGACTCAATGAACCACCAAAATATCTCGTGTGCGGCATCACCGCGCACTTGATCACCGCGACTCAAGGAAAGGAGAGACGGCCATGTCGCAGCCATTCTCGCGTTTTCTTCACCCCTTCGATGTTGCACATCACCCGAGCCTGGAGCCGGAAGTGAAGCGTGCCATACTCGCATCGTGGGCTTCCGATCGGTCCGCGGTCCGAAATGAGCCCGCCTTGCGCAAACCGCCCGGTGCGAAACGCGCCGTACCGATCGACGACATCCTTGCCGCAATGCGCGATCTTGAACGAGGCGAGAATCCGATCCGCTCGCGCCAATGATGGACCGCAGCTTTCTGGCGCAGTTGGAAGGTTACGGGCTGACGACTGCGGAAATTCATTTCTACCTTCCGGATGCGCCCTCGATCTTGCAACTGTTCATCTGGCAGGAATACGATCTTGCGCCTGATTTTCCGGTGCTGTTCGACTTTCTCGACCACTGGCGGCGCGAGATCGAGGGCGCTCTCCATTCAGTCAGAATCGCCCATGACCGTCTGATCCGACCGACCGAATGGCGGCCGGTGAACCATGTCCTGCGGCTGGAATGATATTCTGTCGCGCCAGGGATGAGACGCCGTTGCCGCCGATGCATCCCGTTCTGCAAAAAATCTTCGAGCCCCATCTTGAAGCGGAATTCGACTACATTAGCTAGCGATTGCCGGGCGCCGCGTTCGGGCCCGGTGGGTCATGGAGAACGCCGGCTCTTTTGCTACCGGCGTAGCTCATGCCCAGATCGCTCAACAGAGGATTTGGAAAAATGAGAACCAACTTTGACTTTACGCCTTATCAGCGCTCGACGGTCGGTTTTGACCGGTTGTTCAATCTGCTCGAAGCAGGCGCGCGTGAGGAGGACGGCTATCCGCCCTTCGATATTTTGAAGCTCGGCGAGGATAGCTACCGCATTACGCTCGCGGTCGCTGGGTTTAGACCCGAAGATATCGAACTGGTCGCTCAACAGAACTTGCTCATTGTCACCGGCAAGCGCGCTGAAGACGACAGCAAATGCGAGTATCTGCATCGCGGCATTGCGGCGCGCTCTTTTGAGCGGCGGTTCCAGCTTGCTGATTTCGTCGAAGCCGGAAATGCCACATTCGAAAACGGCCTGCTTTCCGTCGATCTCAAACGTGTCGTGCCCGAGGCGATGAAGCCGCGGCGCATCGAGATCCGCGGCGCGAGCCGGTCACTGCTCGACTTGGCGAGACGAAGGATCAGGTTAGCGAAGCTGCCTGACCCTGGTTGTGGCCTGTCGGTGTCGCGTCTTTCCCAATTTCCTTAGCGGCGGCGACAGGCCAGAGTGCCACTCGCGACCGATCCCGCCACGCCGGGGCGCAACGGCGTCCATGGGGGCAGCGAAGGACTTGCAGCTCTAATCCACCGAAACGGTGATCTCTGATACGGCAAAGGAGAAGCAGTCCTGGACGATGGTGCAAAGGATTTGTGATGCGAGGGGAAGAGCCGACCGGGACGGCTCCGTATGCTTTTCCGAGGCTTTGCGCGACAGAGTGGAGACAAAGAGGATGAGACAGATTGATCCCTCGGACCTGACTCTCTATGCGCTGACGAGCACCGAACTCACGCGGTTCTCACGCGGCGTCGCCCTTGGGCTGCTCGAACCGCCATGTTCCGTGATCCGTCGATCCGACACCGAAATTAGCGTCAGATTTCGCTCCCATCGCGAAGCGGAACGAACGAGAAAGTACATTTCCTAGCACTCGGATTGCTCGGCACTGGTAGCGCAAAGCGGTGCGAATGATCAGTCGGCGGGCCGCGCACCTTGATCAGCCGATATCTGAGGTGGTTGGCCACCCTTATAGGCCGGAAGTCGGGCTTGTGGATCGCAATCCGCCGGCCGTTGGATTATCGGGACTTGCAGAAGCGTTATTATCGGCATGCGTGCGAGACGCGTTCCCTGGTGCCAGGGCGTCAATGGCCAATCGATCTGTCGTTCTATATACGACGAAGTTTTACGCGGCTGACGAAGACGCGGGAGTAACCTCGGGCAGCCACAGTACCCTCAGTCACCAAGCTTCTTGGTTGATGAGCGTGGCAAGACGGAGGGGAGCCAAGCGGCTCCCCTCGCTGGCCTTATAGAGATTTGGCCATCAAGCGCTCAAGCCGCTCCACGAATCCCCGCGGGTCGGCCGGTGCTTCGCCCTCGGCGATCCGGGCTTCGTCGAGGAGAAGAAACGAAAGGTCGCGCCGTTCATCGTTCGTGGCACTGCTCTGCGCCAGCTTCCCGATCAACGTGTGCCCGGCATTGACTTCCAGAACAGGCTTCGCCCGCTCCGGTGCACGGCCGGCGGACGCAGCATCTTCTCGAGCTGGAGGTCCATCGCGTTGTCGGGGGCGACAATGCAAACCGCGCTCGTGGTCAGGCGGTCTGAAATCCGAACGTCGGAGACATGATCTGCCAGGGCTTCCTTTGCGAAATCAATGAACCCGGTCACATCCTCGGCGGCCTTGGCTGGCTCGCGACCTTCCGCCAGGGGAATGAGGCTGAGATCGGCCGCACCCTGTGTAACCGACTTGAACGGCTTGCCTTCGTATTCCGCGCCCATCGACGTCCAGAAGTTGTCGATCTGGTCGGGTAGCAGCAGTACTTCGATGCCGCGTGCCTTGAAACCCTCAAGCTGCGGGGAATCGGCGATCCGTTCGAGGTCGGTACCGGTCGCATAGTAGATTGCCGTCTGGTTTTCCTTCAGTGCGGAAACGTAATCCTTGAGCGAGCGCCACTCACTGTTCGAGGTCGTGGTCTTGAAGCGGGTAAGGCCGAGCAGGGTCTCGCGCCGTGCAAAGTCTTCGTAGAGACCTTCCTTCAGCACGGCCCCGAAGTTTTCCCAGATCGCCGCAAAGCGTTCGGGCTCGGCGTCGGCGAGCTTCTCCAGCTCGGAAAGAACGCGGTTACTCACGCCCTTCTGGATTGCCGAAAGGACGGGGCTGTCCTGGATCATCTCGCGCGACATATTGAGCGGCAGGTCCGCGGAATCGACGAGGCCGCGCACGAAGCGCAGATAGCGCGGCAGGATCTCCGCCTCATCGGTGATGAACACGCGCCGGACGTAAAGCTTAATGCGCCCGCTGCGATCGGGATCGAACAGATCGAATGGCTTGCTCTCCGGAATGAAAGTCAGCACCGAATACTCATGCCGCCCCTCTGCCCGGTAATGGAGCGTCAGGGCGGGCTTATCGAACTGGCCCGCCACGCTGCGATAGAAGTCGGTGTAATCTTCCTCGCTGATGTCCGACTTCGGCTTGGTCCACAGCGCCAAGCCGTCCGCGAGTTGCCGAGCTTCCTCGTCGCTTCCGGCTTTCTCGATGAAAATGGGGACCGGTACATGGCCCGATTGGGCCTTGACGATCCGCTCGAGGTTGTAGCGCTCCGCATAGCTTTTCGCGTCATCAAGAAGATGGAGAGTGACTTTGGTCCCGCGGGCAGGTGCTTGCGCTGGATCTACGGGCGCAATTGTGTACGTGCCAAGTCCATCGGACGACCAGCTGGATGCATCACTTTCACCCGCTCGCCGCGACACGACGTCGACTTTGCCCGCCACCATGAACGCCGAATAGAAACCGACGCCGAACTGACCGATTAGCTGCTGGCCTTCTCCGTTCTTGTCCGCGGAGAGCCTGTCCATGAAAGCCTTGGTCCCGGAACGGGCGATGGTGCCGAGCGTTTCGCCCATATCGGCAGCGGTCATGCCGATGCCGTTGTCCGCCACGGTCAGCGTGCCGGCATCCTTGTCCAGTGTGATGGTGATTTTCGGCTGCGGATCGTCGCCTAAAAGCGACGGATCGCCAATCGCTTCATAGCGCAGCTTCTCGCACGCATCAGCGGCATTCGAGATCAGCTCGCGCAGGAATACGTCCCGGTCCGAATAGACCGAATGGACCATCATGTGCAGCAGCTTGGAGACATCCGCCTCGAAGGCGCGGGTTTCAGAGGCGATAGCGGAATCTGTCGTCATCGTATCCTTGGCTCGCATGGTTCAGATTTGCCCCGGTCAGATGGAAAGCCCCTGGGCTCTCGTCAAGGCGTTGAGCGTGATAAGGGTTTATGCGGGAGCCACCGTTCTAAGGCCAACTTGCAGGCGTGTTGGGACCTTGTGAGGGTCAGTCTAGGAGCACCGCCGTTGGGATTTCGATTCTGCGCACTGCCTGGGCCAAAACAGCTGATCTTCGACCCTGGTCTTGGCACCGCCAAAGTAGGCGATGTTCTCCAGATTCAAAGCGGCTCCGAGTGGCTGGGATGTTGGACTGTCCAGAACGACAGTTTCGAAGACGCGGAACGAGATAGCTGGCATTCGATCGGGTCGGCGTGCGGTTTCGTGACCGACCCTTTGTCGCCATTCAGGCACCAATTTCGCATCCCCAGGTCCGGACTGTCCGGTAACCGGCAGGTCGCGACCAGTTCAGGTCGTTCCCGAAGCAAACTCCGAAGGTCGGGTCTGGACGAAAGCGGCCAGTCGCCAGTCTCGAGCATACAATCCGCCACTGCCCGCTTTATCGTACTGAAGCCAGTCGCACGTTACGCCGTTCTGCAGTCCCATTTCGGGAGAGGGGTGCGGCCTAGATTGATGACGCAGTGATGTAGGCCCCAATCGCGATAACCACGGAGGCAAATCCATGTTCGAGCAGCCCCTTGCGGGTACCAAGGGCCTTGCCCAGCGCGATGCCGCCGATCGTCCCAGCGATGCCACCTATGACGAGCATTGCGGTCACGCCCCAATCAACTAGCCCTGACAGGACGTAGGAGGTGGCAGTGGTCAGCCCGAGTGCGCTGACGACAACGAGCGACGTGCCAATCGCGAAGGGCAGCGGCATCGCGGTCGCCAAGATCAGTCCCGGCACGACCAGGAACCCGCCCCCGATCCCGAAGAAGCCGGCGGCAAGCCCCACGCCCAGTCCGATCGGCACCAGACGCGGCAGGAGAGTCGCCGCGCTGTCGCGGGTCAGCCGCACGTCCGGCGCTTGCGCGTGCGCGCTTGCGCAACATCGACAGACCGACACCGATCATCAGCAGCCCGAAAAGAGCTAGAAGCCGCTTGCCGTCGAACGCCTTACCCAGCTCCGCCCCCAGCGCCGCACCGATCATGCCCGACAACGCGAAAACGCTGGCACACTGCCACTTCACGCGGCCCGCCCGTGCATGGCCGATCAGACTGGCGAGCGCGTTGACCGTAACAGCGACAGCGGCCGTCCCGATCGCGGCGTGCGGCGATCCGACGCCGACGACATAAATCAGGAGCGGAACTGCGAGGATCGACCCGCCCCCGCCCACAAGGCCGAGAATTAACCCAATCACGCCGCCTGATACGAGCGCGGCAAGGATGGTGGCAGCGTCCATGATCGTCTCAGGTAGCCGTGCGCCGGTTCCAAGGCATGACGCACAGTAGATTGGCCATGCCGCACCATCCCGTCATACCAGCGAACATCAGCCCAGCGCCGACGAATGCCGACAGGCTGAAGAAGCCAGGAGCGACGAACGTGCCGAGCAGAACGCCGATCAGCACCAGCCCACCGGCGGTAATCTGCACCTGCCGCATAATCTCTAACGGCTGCGACCGATCGGCGACGGTGGGCTGTCCTGCCTGCCGCCACGCATCAATGCCACCCCCGAGGATATAGGCCGGCGCACCACCCGCTGCCGCGCCGAGCTGCTCCGCATTGGCGGCGGTGCGCATCCCCGACTTGCAGTGAAAGACGACCGGACGATCGTCACGCGGGAGCTCGCCTATCCGGTCGAGCGGCACGTTAATCGCACCGGGAATGCGCTCGCGCGCATGTTCGTCGGCACCGCGAATGTCGATCAGACGCGCACCGGCATCGATCGCTGCGCGGGTATCGGTGGGGGAAAGGGTCGCGAGCGTCATCGCATCAATCCTTGCAATAGAGCTGGTAAAGGGTGCCAAGCAGCGTTTCGACGCGGGCGTCCGCAATGGCATACCAAAGCGTCTGGCTCTCGCGTCGGTAGGCGACGAGGCCTTCGTCGCGCATCTTGGCGAGGTGCTGCGAGCAGGCCGACTGCGACAGGCCCACATCGCGGGCCAGATCACCGACTGTCAATTCGCCATGCTCGACCAGCTTGCACAGCAGCATCAACCGGCGCGCATTGCCGATCGCCTTGAGCGTGTCGGCAACCTGTCCGGCCTTCACTTCGAATGTCGCCAGGTCCATCGGCGGTTTGAACATCATCGGCACTCCATTAGATATTGCTTATGTAGCATTCTCTAATATATTAGCAAGCACTAACGGAGGAAACCATGACTCAACCTTTCATCAAGGCGTTCTTCGACGAACCGACGAACACGGTCAGCTACCTCGTCTGCGATCCCGCGACGCGCACAGCGGCGGTGATCGACCCGGTACTCGACTTCGACATGGCGAGCGGCGTCGCTGATACGCGCTCGGCCGAATGCATCGTCGCCTTCGCCCGCGAACAGGATTGGCGGATCGCGATGGTGCTGGAAACTCACGCCCATGCCGATCACCTTTCGGCCGCCCCCTTCATCAAGGCCCATACTGGCGCCTGGATCGGGATAGGCGCGCATATCTGCGACGTGCAGAAGATCTTCCGCCCGGTGTTCGCGATGAATGACCTGAAGACAGATGGATCGGACTTCGATCGCCTGTTCGAGGATGGCGCCCACTTTGCGATCGGCGCACTGACGGTCGAGGTACTGCACGTCCCAGGCCATACGCCTGCGGACGTCGCTTATCTGATCGGCGATGCGGCTTTTGTTGGCGATACGCTGTTCATGCCCGACTATGGCACTGCTCGCGCCGACTTCCCCGGCGGGGACGCACGCACGCTCTATCGTTCGATCCGTCGCTTGCTGACACTGCCCGACGCGACGCGGCTGTTCCTATGCCACGACTACAAGGCACCGGGCCGCGAAGATTATCGCTGGGAGACGACAGTGGGCGAGCAGCGACGGTCGAGCATCCACGTCCATGACGGCGTGAGAGAGGATGATTTCGTCGCCATGCGCGAGCAGCGTGACGCTGGGCTATCCGTGCCCAAGCTCCTGCTGCCCTCGATCCAGGTCAACATTCGCGCGGGTCATTTTGACGAGGCGGAAGCGAACGGCGTCACCTACCTTCGCATCCCGGTGAAGTGGAAAGCGGAGTGAGGGTTGGGACGTCATGCCCGTTTCTTCCCGCACGCCGTCTTTCGGAACGTCGGGTGTTAGGCTGCAAGCTGCCCTTTGGCCCAAATCGGAGAATGGCGGCAATGTCCCTGCCCAAGGTGTTCGACGCTTAGGCAACTCGCGACCCTTGTCAGTCATTCAGCCGCCGATTTTGCGCTCCCAGGTGCGGACCGTCAGCTTTTCCCATCCAGGAAGCCTTGGACTGGCCGTTTGCGGAACGTCTGGTTCGGAGCTGGAATACTGGGATAGTTGACACTCACGCTGGGCAGCTCGCGACCAAACCCTGTCGTTCTCCTCTGCGTCCATGAACGTCCGAGGGTTGAATCATTTCAAGATGGCAGTACGGGCCGTAGCATATGGGCGATGGCCTGATCGATCCATGCTTCCCCCTGCGTATCGGCGTCGGTCAGGGATTGCACCAGCTCTGGATTGCCAAAGGTAATCAAAGCGGCACCGATCAAGCTGAAATAGGCCATCTCAGGCTTAGCGCAGCCCAGATGGCCACGATCGGCCAGAGCCTGAAACAGCGGGCTCAACCGCTGCCAGATCGGCTTGCCGATATGCTCGACCACCCACTCGTGCCGGGGGGATAAAACGGAAAACTCCTGAAGCATCAACCGTGTCAGGCGTGGATTAGCGGCAAAGCTGCGAAGATAGCCCGGCAGGATGGCGCGTGCTGCCCGCACGGGATCGGTCAGCGCCTGCTGCGTTAGATGCTCAGCCAGATAGGCCTCCCCGTCGCGGGCGAAGACCTCGATTACCTGCTGCCACAGCGCCAGTTTCGAGGGGAAGTAATAGGCCAGATGGCCCTGCTCAATCCCTGCGGCGGCGGCGATTACTCGCGTGCTGGCGCCGGCAAAGCCCAGATCGGAAAAGACGTTCAGCGCCGCCTCAAGCACGAGGCGGCGGTTTTCCTGGCCGTCATAGCGGGCCTTTGCGGGGGCGGAGCGAGCCATGCCCAGCGTCATGCCCCGGCAGCGAATAAGGTGCAAGTTTATCGATTGACAAAGATGTTGGTCGGGTGACAAACCTGGCTTCAAGCCAAAGGGCATCCGAAGGGAGAGAGACATGACGACCAACGCCTATCCGCTTACGACGCAAGAGCCCTATCCCCGTAATCAATGGTGGGTGGCTGCCTATTCCGATGAAGTGGGGCACGATCTGCTGGCTCGCGACATTCTGGGCGAGCCGGTGATCCTCTATCGCGCGCGGGCGGGCGAGGTCGTTGCTGTCGCAGGCATCTGCCCCCACCGCGCGTTTCCGCTAGCAAAGGGCCGACTGGTGGGCGACGCTTTGCAATGCGGGTATCACGGCTTTGAATATGGCCCGGACGGCTCATGTCTGCGCGCGCCGAGCCAGAGCGGCGTCCCAACAAAATCCGCACTGCGCCGCTATCCCGTCGAGGAGATGGGCGGCTTGATCTGGATTTGGACCGGGGCTGCCGACAAAGCTGATCCCGCCCTGCTGCCCGATCTTGGTGCCATCGGTCTGGGCCGCGGCGATTGGGCGGTCGAGCAGCATCCACTTGCCACGGTGGAGGCTCGCTATACGCTGCTGATCGAAAATCTGCTCGATCTCAGCCATGTCACCTTCATTCATGACAAGACCATTCCGGGAGGGGAAAAGGTGGTCGCCATTCCGGTATCCGTGATCGAAACGCCGGAAAGCATCACGGTGCAGCGAAGGGGTGAGAACATGCCGCTCAATCCGTTGCTCGCCGTCCAGTTTCCCGATCAAAAAGGGCCGGTCCATCAGCATTTCGATGCCGAATATCTGGGACCCTGCCTGATCCGCACAGGCGGGGCGATGATAGATGCGCAAAGCGGCGCCCCGCTGGGCATCCAGAACTATCTCCACATTATCACCCCCGCGAGCCCGACGCGCCTGCATTATTTCGTGAATACCACGCGTGATTTCGGCATCGACCGGCCGCAGTTGGGCGATATGCAGCGCGGCATGGGCAGCAGCATCCAGCCCGAGGATATCGATGCCATCGAATCCATCGAGCGCGTTCTGCAATCGGGCGCAACACTGCCTATGGAGATCAGTGCAAAGGTGGACAATGGCGCGTTGAAAGTGCGTCGTCGCCTTGAGGCCCAAATCCGCGCTGAAGCCGCTTAAAGCCTCATCTGCGAACGGCTGAACTGAGCGCGGTCATAACTAAATTGCCATGAAGACATAAGTGGCCGAGACGCGACTGTCCGGTCCTGACCGGGAATGCTAGGATAGCTGCCACTCGCGGGGGGATAGATCATCAACATACTCCATTCCGACGTCGTAGCGGAAATGCCAGTTGGATCCCAGTTGTGATCTAGCCCCAATCCATATGTGCTGGATCAGGCTGTTCTGCCGACGGCCTTCTTTAATGCCTCGCGCAGGTGGGAAGGAGAACTGGGCTTGGGGCATATCTGCGCATCCGGATAGCGAGTGCGCAGAGCATTCTCGTTAGCGTGGCCTGAATGAAAAATAAGCGGAACTTTCATCTCCTGCATTCGATCCGCCGCCGGGAAGACTTCTCCGTCTGGGAGGCGGACATCGAGGATAGCGCAGACTGGTCGTTGACGCTCGATCGCCCGCATGGTGGCGGCAACAGTGCCGCAATGCGCGGAGACAGCGAAACCCTCTTCGGCGATCAGATCTTCCAGATCGAGGACGACGAACAGTTCGTCCTCGACGATCAGTACGGTGTCGGTCATCGAACCATCACACCGCCAGGCAGCCATAATCGAAGGGCAAAATGGCCATCGCGCAGTTCACGGGAAATCCGGGCACCAAGTTGCCGCGCGGAAGTGGTGACGAGCAATGTCCCGAAGCCCGATCCCTCGCCCACATCAATCGTGTCATCACCCTCTTCGTCCCACAGCAAGTCAATCCCGTCGGCGCTCAACGTCCAGCGCACTCGAAGAGTTCCCGCGCGCGGCCCCAGGACGCCGTACTTTGCGGCATTGGTCGTCCATTCGTGCAGGATGAGGGCAAGAGGGGAGAGGCAGTTGCGATCGATGTCGATCTGCGGGCCTTCGACCAGAATCCCGGATTGCCCAGCGTAGGCGGCCGTCGTCGTTTCGATGAGGGTACGAAGCGAGAATGTCTGCTGCTCGTCGCCGGAAGGCGATGCCAGGGAGTGTGCCCTGCCCAGCGCCGCGATGCGCTCGCGCAGATCCGCGCCATAGCTGCGAACGTCGTTGTGAGACCGACCGGCAACCGAAATAATGCCGCTGACCACTGCGAACAGGTTCTTCACCCTGTGGTTCATTTCGCGCAGCATGAGGCCGCGCGTCTCAGCGACTGCATATTCGGCCGTCAGGTCGATCGTTGCCCCCACCAAGCGGCGCGGACGCGAGTCGATGAGCCGGCCGTAAGCCTTGAGCTGACGGCAGGCGGCGGCATCCTCCGCGTCGCACACCCGGAAGGCGATTTCCATGTCCTGATCGCTGTAAAGGGTATGAGCGATGCAGTCTTCGAGCGAGGCGCGATCCTCGGGATGTACCTTCGCCAGTACATGGCCGAGACTCACATTGCCATTGGCCGGCAACGAAAGCTGGCTACGGCTCGTGGTATCGAGGATCACGTCGTCTTCATCCGGACGATACTCCCAGATCCCGATTCCGCCGGTCTTCACGGCCAGATCGAGTCTTTCGCGCTCGGCAGCCAGATCGTCTTCCATCAGCAGGGCTACGGTGATGTCGCTCAGTACCAGCGTGGCGCCATCGATCGTCCCGTGCTGGGTCCGATAGGGCAGAACGCGCAGCGACAGGGTTCGGCCGCCGTCGCTCGTGCGAACCCGGCGGTGGAGAGGCTCGCCGCTGCTCGCCACGCGCCGCGCGTCGTCAAGGTAAGTGCTGTCGTCCAGGCGCGTTGCGACGTCTGCCAACAGGCGCCCCCGATCGGTCTGCTGCAACGGGAAAATGGCAGTCGCCGCTTCGGTGAAACTGCGGATACGAAGCTGTCCGTCGAGCACGATCACCGCCAGTTCGGTGGACTCAAAGAAGTTGCGCAAGTCAGCATTCGCGACGGTAAGCTGGTCCACCTTGCTTTTCAGCTCGTCGTTGACGGTGGACAGCTCCTCGTTGGTGGACTGCAGCTCCTCGTTCATCGACATCATTTCTTCGTTGGAGCTTTTCAACTCCTCGTTCGCTGTCTCCAGTTCCTCAACAGCGGTGCGCAGCTTGTGGCGGGTGAGGCGAAGTTCCTCTTCCAGCGCTTCCATGTGATCGTCGCCGCTTTCGATCTCGGTAAAGTCCGGCCCGTCGAACGGCTGAAAGGGGCCGCGATCGCGCAGGATAAGCAACAGCGAGTTGTCAGGCAACGGCTCGCAAATCGCCTCGACAGGCTGGATGCCGTAATCCGAACGCACCTCGACCTCGCGGGCCACCACCTTCTTGCGGGCATCGCGGGCATCGCGGGCCTGGCGCACGAGCGGGCCGAGCACGTCGCGCAGGCCCGGCTTGGCTAGCGAGATCGCGCTGGTGCCGCCCGTGCGGGTTACCGGGAAATCGAAATAGCGGCTCAACTTGCCATAGGCGGCAACCACCGCGCCGTCCTGATTGAGTACCATGGCAGGCGGCGCATAACGATCGACCAGGCGCTGGACGGCTATGCCGGCGTCGGACTGCTTGCGCCTGACATCCCGATTGCTGCTATCTTCGCGGTGACGCTGAACGCCTCGCTCTCCGCCCGGCAAGTCGATCGGGTATCGGGGGTTGCCGGGGGCGCGCTCGAAGATGCGGGCGTGATTATCCAGAGCCGGGAACAGATGGTCGAAGCGGCCGATGCTTTCCGAAGGCCCGAGGAATAAGTATCCGCCCTCCCGGATCGCGTAATGCAGGATCGGCATTACCGATTGCTGCAGGCGATCGTCGAAGTAGATCAGAAGGTTGCGGCAGGAAACAAGGTCGATCCGCGAGAACGGCGGATCCTTTACAACTGAGTGGTTGGAAAACCGGATAAGATCGCGAATTTTGTTCGAGATTGCGAATTTCTCCCCATGCGGCGTCGTCCACCGCTCGCGCATGGGCGAAGGGATATCAGCCAGCGCGGAGGCGGGATAAATTCCCTCCCGCGCGATCTGCAGCATCTGCTCGTCGATGTCGGAGGCGAATATTTGCACCGGGTTGGCGAAATTCATGCGCCGTGCCGTCTCGGCGAACAGCATGGCGATGCTGTATGCCTCCTCCCCGCTGGAACAGCCCGGGATCCAGACCCTGATGTCGTCGTCGCTGGAACGGTCGCGCAGTAGCGGCTCGATCACCTTCTCGCGCAGCGCGTCGAACATCTCGGGGTCGCGGAAGAACCGCGTGACATTGATCAGCAGATCGCGGAACAGCGCCTCGCATTCGCCTGAATCCGATTGCACGCGTTGGAGATAGCCACTGGCCGAATCGATGTTCAGCACGTGCATGCGCCGCTCGACGCGCCGTACCAGCGTCGAGCGCTTGTAGCCCGAGAAATCGTGACCGACGGCCTTGCGCAAGGTGGCGCACAGGTCATCGACATGATCGGCGACAAGTTCGGCTTCGCGTTCGTGGGGCTCGCCTCGGCGTCGGGCGAAGAACGCGCCGAGGCAATCGAGGATCTCCGACGGCTGCTTGACGTAATCCACGAGGCCTGTCCCGACCGCGGATACGGGCATCCCATCGTAGCGCGCGGTTTCCGGTGTCTGGACGACGCAGACCCCGCCTTGCTCCTTGATCGCACGCAATCCCGTCGATCCGTCGGCTCCCGTACCGGAGAGGATCACGCAGGCGGCATCGGTCTGCTTCTCGGCGGCGAGCGAGATGAAGAAATCGTCGATCGGACGGCGAAGCCCGCGCGGCTGGGCGAAATCGGTCAGCTGCAGTTTGCCGTCCTGCAGCGCGAGACCGCGGCCCGGCGGTATGATGTACACGCGGTCTGGCAGCACTTCTTCGCCGCCCTCGCACTGGAGCACGTCGAGCGGGCTAGCCCGGTCCAGCAGCTGGGCCAGCATGCTCTCGTAGTTGGGGTCGAGATGCTGGACGACCACGAATGCCATTTCAGTAGGCAGTCGGGCCACCGAGAGCATCTCACGCAGGGCCTCAAGCCCGCCCGCCGATGCGCCGATCCCGACGATCGGGATACCGCGCGTCCGTTCGTCGCCGCTCAAAGGATCGCGCCGTCGTCTAGACCGGCCAGGGTCAGCCTTGCCTGGGCGATCGTCGCGGCCGAATTCGCGATCGTCGTCAAGGTGCCCTCGAGGATGATGCCGCTCTCGGCGGCCACCGGGCTAAGGCGCGTCAGCGTCAGGCCAAGGTCGCTGTCATATGCCTTGAGCCGATCGGGCTGGGCGCGGCTGACATCGAACTGCGACGCGAAAATGTAGCGCGTCGTGCCGGAAAGGGTGCGCAGCCTCGACATGTAAAGCAGGTTCACAAAAGGCGTTCCGTCCTTCCGAAAATTGGGGATCGGGGTGCGCACATTGACCGCAGCATCGTCGCCCAGGAAAGTCCGCAGTCTAGCTCGGGCTTCATGATCCTCTGCCTGCCCCTGCAGAATGCGGCAATTGCGACCTGCAAGGTCCTTTTGCGAATAGCCCGTCAGGTCCGCAAAGCGGCCGTTCACCAGGATCAGCGGATTGTCCGCGTCCGGACTTCCCAAGGCCAGGGCTACCGGCGAATTCTCGAAGAAGGTGCGCAGGTCGTCGGGAATAGTCAGATCGGACAAGTCGTTACTCCCGGCCATCGGGTATGAGGTAAGGTGGTCGTTCGTTCCGGCCATGCGGGCAAGACAGCAACGACTCTTTGCACCATCTGTTGCCGAAGGTCGAGCCGAGAGGGGAATTGCCCATGGGCAAGTGAGGTTCAGGAAGGACATATGGGCCGTTAGGCGATTGTCCGGTTTTGGACTGGGACAGAGAGATAGCTGCCTTTTACATTTCTTGATCGACGATCTCGAGAGATTCACGTGTCAGTGGCGAGCGTGCCTCGCAGGCCAATGACCCCTAATCCGTTTCACGTGTCCCAGTGAGCAGCAGCATCAACCCGTTATCGACTAGCTTGGCAAGACGGTCGCGCGGAACTGAAGTACCGGCTGGTCCCGCGTCATGGGCGAGAAGCGCAATCACCGTATCCACCATCACGTCGAGTTCGGCCTCTGACAACGGCACATGTCCAGCATCCGCGGATCTCTGCGCCAGCTTATGTAGTTCAGTGCGGATGAACGTACTGAACCTTTCGGTAAGGGATCGATAAAGGTCCGGGTGCGACCGCGCCTGCTCCATGGTCGCAATCACGACCGCACTTCTCCCGTCACAATTGCTGGCCTGCTCCAACAGCGCGAGCAGATCATCGCGCAACGATGTGCCCGGATAGCGAGGTGTGCTCACCGGGCTCAGCGTGGCGACCGCATCAGCGACAAGGTCCGCCTTTGCCGTCCAACGTCGATACAGCGTCGCCTTCGATACCCCCGCACGCGAAGCCACATCGGTCATTGTTAGGCCGTGATATCCGTTGGTGCCGAGCAGCTCGAGTGCGGCGCTGATAATCAGGTCATCACGGCTGCTGTCCTGCGACCGCCCGCGTTCCGCTGGAGGCAAGCGATGTTGATGGCTTTGGGCTGGTACGGTCATGGCAACCTTATAAATCCTTTTTTACGAAAATCAACCGTATCGAAACTCTTGCGTTTCGTAATGATCGGCCCCATCCTTGTGGCTGCAAGTTGATGCGCATTCCGCGCTGTCGATCAAGAAAGGCTCACAATGTCGAATTCCGAAACCCCTCTAATCCTGGTGGCCGGCGCTACTGGCAAACAGGGCGGCGCCGTCGTTCAAGCGCTTTTGCAGGCAGGCCGTGCCGTCCGTGCATTGGTGCGCGATCCGGATTCGCTTGGAGCGCGGGCGCTTGCGGCTCGAGGGGTCGAGGTCGTCAAGGGCGACTATCACGATTCTGCCAGTCTCGATGCAGCGTTGGCGGGGACATGGGGCGCGTTCTCCGTGCAGATGGGCTCGCATCCCGGCGATCCGGATACCGAGATTGTCACCGGCAAGGCGTTCATCGAGGCGGCCCGTCGCGCAGGTGTCGATATGGTCGTCCACACCTCTGTCGCCCGTGCAGGCGATCAGCAGAACTTCGTCGGTTGGGACGAAGGCCGTTGGGAGCCGCTGTACTGGAACAACAAGGCGGCCGTGAACGACATGGTCAAGGCGCAGGGCTTCCGTCACTGGACGATTCTGAAGCCAGCTATGATTATGGAGGACCTTGTGCCGCCGATGGTGGAATCCATGTATCCCTCGCTACGTGAACGTGGCCGGTTCGAAACAGCGATCGAAGCGGATACCGGCATGGACTGGATCGCGGCGAAGGATATCGGCGCATTCGCGGCGGCCGCATTCGCCAATCCGGACCATTTCCATGGCCATGAGATCGACCTTGCCGCAGAGACCTTCACGATGCCTGAGGTGGCGGCTAAGATCACTGCGGCTACGGGGAAGCTTGTTTCGGCAGTTACGTTGTCGAAGGAAGAGGCGCTGGCAAAACCCTATGGCGAGCTGGGCTATCAGCACGAGTCATGGAACAACGTCGAAGGTTATAAGGTGGATCTCGACGCCGTCCGCAGTTGGGCCGTGCCACTGACGACGCTCGACGAGTTCATCGCGCAGAACCGCGACAAGTTCGCCATCGGCTGAACACTCGCACAATTTTTCCTCCACAGCCCAGCGTGTCCGCTTTTAGAAGCGAGACACGTTGGGCTGAATGCCCGCAAAGGGCGCGTAGCTGTCAAAGCACAGATGGCAATCTCTATGCCAGGAGCGTCAGCTTTCTTGGGCTACGTGCTCGGAACCGGACCGAGCAAAATGTCCCATTGCCGGCCGTTCATCGTGGCAGATCTCTCGGTGAACGAATGACCGCTTCGGAGACGCTCGTAGAAGGCGCTGAATGGCGGCTCTGTCCGCGTCTCAAGTCACCCTGACAGGGGTGGGGTTGGTTGCACTTGCATTCAAAGCGCTCGATGACCTTTTCGGCCATTCCGCCCAATGTTCAGTGTTGTTTGTCGGTCTGTCTCCCCAGCGCTCCAGCGACGACTTCGATGTGATGGGAAGGATGCGTGGCAATCTCCGCCGATTCTCTAAATCCGTCCGTTCGAAGCAGTTTAATCAGACCAGGCCTGCGCTCTCGGGCGTAAGCAACCCATCGAGCCGTTCGAGCGCAGCCAGGATCATCGCCTGCTCCCAGGAGGCAAGGCCGGCATAACCCTGGCTGAAGCGCATCTGGAGCGGAAACGGCGAGGCCTTCAGCTTTTCCCGGCCGAGTTCGGTGACTTGCAACAATACCTGCCGCTTGTCGGTAAGGCCGCGCGTGCGCGTCACGAGCTGCGCCGCCACCAGGCGATCGACGATGTTGGTGATCGTCGCCTGTCCAAAACCCAGGGCGCTCGCGACCGCGCTCGGCGTGATCGTCTCGTTGCCTCCGATCTGCCGTAGCACCAGTGCCTGCGAGGAGGTCAAGCTCGTCGCAGCGGCCATTTTCCGGTTCTCTAGCTCGGCTGCGTCGAGAATTTTTCGCAGGGCCAGAAGTGCCGCCGGTGTGAGATCGATTTCCATGCCCGATAGCTAGCTTTCCTGCGGGTTTGCGCCAAGCGTGAAGATGCTTCGAAAATCGAATTAATTGCAGTTCCATGACGGTGTGAAAGCGAACTTTTGAAACCGTACTGTTGCGCATACTCTCACAATCCCTATGGTATTACGCGAGAACCACGAATGACATGGCAACGGCCAAGCACGCGAACGTGCTTCGGAGGGTGAAGTAATATTCGATGATAATGTGAATGAAGTTGGCCCGCAGAGCGATTCCGCGAGCCCGATCCGCGCGCGCGACGAGGGCGGCGTTGCGGAAGGAAATTCCGGCGCTGCTATCGTCCTGCGCGAACCCAAAGCCGAGGACGGGCCGGCCATTTCCGCCTTGATCGCGGCATCGCCGCCGCTCGACGGCAACTCGGCCTACTGCAATCTTCTCCAGTGCAGCGACTTTGCCGGCACTTGCGTGGTCGCCGAAAGGGAAGGCCGGCTGCTCGGCTGGATTTCCGCCTATCGTCCGCCCTCCCGTCCCGACTGTATCTTCGTCTGGCAGGTCGCCGTGGCGGCCGAGGCGCGCGGGGAGGGCCTGGGTGGGCGCATGCTCGACGCATTGATCGCCCGCAGCGCTTCGCGCGGCGCGCGTGAACTCACCACGACCATTACCGAGGCGAACTCGGCCTCCTGGGCGCTTTTTTCCGCTTTCGCGCGCGCCACGGCGCCGTCCTGACGCGCTCCACGCGCTTCGAACGCGATGCCCATTTCGCCGGAGCGCACGATACCGAATGGCAGGCGAGCATTTCGCCGCTGCCGTTCATTCCGTCCAACTGAACAGGAAATTCCTCCAGATGACGACGATTCCCCAACCGAGCGCGCATGCGCCGGACACCAGCATCTATGACCGCCGCGAATCCCAGGTTCGCAGCTATTCGCGCGCCATGCCCCGCCAGTTCGACCGCGCCGAAGGCGTCTGGTTGCACGACAGCAAGGGCGGGCGCTATCTCGATTTTCTGTCGGGCTGCTCCTCGCTGAACTACGGACACAATCACCCGGTATTGAAGCAGGCCCTGATCGACTATATCGCCCGTGACGGCGTCACGCATGCGCTCGATCTCCACACCAAGGCCAAGAGCGAGTTCCTGCGCACGTTCGAGGAAGTGGTCCTGGAGCCGCGCGGGCTCGACTATCGGGCGATGTTCACCGGCCCCACCGGCACCAATGCTGTCGAGGCGGCCATTAAGCTGGCGCGCAAGGTCACCGGGCGCGAGATGGTGATTGCTTTCACCAACGGCTTCCACGGCATGACTCTGGGCGCGCTGGCCTGTACCGGAAATGCGGGCAAGCGCAGCGGTGCGGGCGTTCCCCTCAACCATGTCAGCCATGAACCGTTCGACGGCTACTACGGGCCGGATGTCGATACGGCCGAACTGCTGGAACAGCGCCTGTCGGATCCGTCCAGCGGGCTCGATGCGCCTGCTGCCTTCCTCGTCGAGACCGTGCAGGGCGAAGGCGGCCTCAATGCCGCTTCGCCCGAGTGGCTGCGCCGGATCGCCGCCATCGCCCACAAGCACGGCGCTTTGCTGATCGTGGACGACATCCAGGCCGGTTGCGGCCGCACCGGCGACTTCTTCAGCTTCGACGGCCTGGGCTTCACGCCCGACATCGTCACTCTGGCCAAGTCGCTCTCCGGCATGGGCCTGCCCTTCGCGCTGACCCTGATGCGGCCGGAATTCGATCAGTGGTCCCCCGGCGAGCACAACGGCACGTTCCGGGGCAACAATCACGCTTTCGTGACGGCCACGGCGGCCTTGCGCGAATTCTGGGCGGATCCGGCCTTCGCCGATGATATTGCCCGCCGCAGCGGCATCCTGGAACGCCGCCTCGAAGCGATCGCCGCCCGCCACGGTTTGTCCACCCGCGGCCGGGGCATGATGCGCGGCATTGATGTGGGGAGCGGCGAGGTGGCCGGAAAGATCACCGCTGCCTGCTTCGCGCAGGGCCTGATCATCGAAACCAGTGGCGCTTACGACGAGATCGTCAAGGTGCTGGCGCCGCTGGTGATCGACGATGCCGTGCTCAACGCCGGTCTCGATATCTTGGAAGAAGCCGTGGCCGAGGCGCTCCCCGCGCTCGCAGCGACGCGCAAGCTCGGCGTCGCCGCCTGAGCCCGATCCCAGCATTAAAGGAACATACCCATGATCGTTCGCAATCTCGAAGATATCCGCAAGTCCGACCGTCACGTCCAGGGCAAGGGCTGGGTCAGCGACCGTCTGCTGCTCAAGGATGACCGGATGGGCTTCTCGTTCCACGTCACTACAATGTTCGCGGGCGAGGAACTGCACATGCACTACCAGAACCATCTGGAAGCCGTGCTCGTCCTTCAGGGCAGCGGCACGATCGAGGATCTCGGCACCGGTGAGACCCACGAACTGAAGCCGGGGGTGATGTATGCGCTCAATGCCCATGACCGCCACATCGTGCGCCCGGTGGAGGACATACTCTGCGCCTGCACCTTCAATCCGCCCGTCACCGGCCGCGAGGTCCACGACGAGAACGGCGCCTATCCGGCTCTGGCTGACTGAGGGAGGGACAGGCAAACGATGCAGGATCTCTATCCCACCCGATGCGAAACCGAACCCAGGCTACAGCCGCGGGACGAACCCGTCGCGCGGCGGGCCTGGCACCCAGTTGCGCCGCTGACCGCAACCCAGGTCGAACAGTTCGACCGGAACGGCTATCTCGTGCTGGAAAACCTGTTCTCCGCGCAGGAAGTTGTCACGCTGCAGGCTGAAACCGGGCGCCTCCTGGCCGATCCCGCCGGTCTGAAGGACGAGACGGTCATTGCCGAACCCGGCAGCCGGGAAGTCCGCTCGATCTTCGAGATCCACGCCCAGAGCGACGTCATGGCCCGCCTTGCCGCGGACCGGAGACTGGCCGGTGTCGCCGCCTTCCTGCTCGACGACGAGGTCTACCTTCATCAGACCCGGCTCAACTACAAGCCGGGCTTCGCGGGCAAGGAGTTCTACTGGCATTCCGATTTCGAGACCTGGCATGCCGAGGACGGGATGCCCGCGATGCGGGCGCTGTCCATGTCGGTCCTGCTGGCGGAGAACACGCCGAACAACGGGCCGCTCATGGTGATCCCCGGCTCGCAGGGGACTTTCGTGTCCTGCGTCGGCGAAACGCCGCAGGACCACTACCGCCAGTCGCTGCGCCGCCAGGAATACGGCGTTCCCGACGAACTCAGCCTGGCCGAGCTGGCCCATCGCCACGGGATCGACGCGCCAGTCGGCAAGCCGGGTACGGTGGTGGTGTTCGACTGCAACATCATGCACGGCTCCAACGGCAACATCACGCCTTTCCCGCGCGCCAATGCCTTCCTGGTCTACAACGCCGTCAGCAACCGGCTGACGTCGCCCTATGCCGCGCCCGCGCCGCGTCCCGAATTCATCGCTGCGCGCGATTTCTCACCGGTAGTGCCGATTTCCGGCGCAATCGAGGGACTTGTCGAAGGAGTAGCGGCATGACGGGAACGCACAGCGTCGAGAAGATCGGCGGCACGTCCATGGCCGCCACCTCCACCGTGTTCGAGAACGTACTGGTCGCCGGACGCAAGGGCGCGGATATCTACAATCGGATTTTCGTCGTCTCGGCCTATGCCGGGATGACCGATCTGCTGCTCGAGCACAAGAAGAGCGGCGAGCCGGGCGTTCACGGCCATTTCGTGCGCAACGAAACGCCGGGCGCATGGCGCACCGCGCTGACCGAAGTGCTGGGCGCCATGTGGGCGCGCAATGCCGAAATGTTCGCGCGCCCGCAAAGCCGCGAGGAAGCGGATCGTTTCGTTGCAGAGCGGATCGCCGCGCTGGAATCCTGCCTCGACGATCTCGACCGCCTGCGCCGCCACGGCCATTTCCGCCTCTCGGAGCAGATCGCCACCTTGCGGGAAATGCTGGCCGGTCTAGGCGAGGCCCATGCCGCGCACTCGACGGCGCTGCTCCTACGCGATCGCGGGGTCAATGCCGTCTTCGTCGATCTTTCCGTCTGGAGCCAGGACGATCTAGTCGATCTCGACGAACGCATCCGCACGCCTTCGCCTCGATCGATCTCTCTCGCGAGATGCCGATCGTCACCGGCTACGCGGGCTGCGAAGGCGGCATGGTGCGCCGCTATGCCCGCGGCTACTCCGAGATGACCTTCTCCCGTATCGCCGTCGTCACCGGCGCGCGCGAGGCGGTCATCCACAAGGAGTTCCATCTCTCCAGCGCGGATCCCCGTCTCGTTGGCGAAAGCCGGGCGCGCAAGATCGGCTGGACCAACTACGACGTGGCCGACCAGCTCGCCAACCTCGGCATGGAAGCGATCCATCCGCGTGCGGGCAGGGGTCTGCGCCAGTCGGGTATCCCGCTGCGCGTCCGCAACACGTTCGAACGCCATGACGAGGGTACGCTGATCGAGGGCGACTACGTTTCGAAGGCACCGCGCGTGGAGATCGTCACCGGGCTCGCTTCGGTCCAGGCCCTGCAATTCTTCGAGCAGGACATGGTGGGAGAGAAGGGCTACGACGCGGCGATCCTGGAAACGCTGACCCGCCACGGCGCCTGGATCGTCAGCAAGAGTTCCAACGCCAATACCATCACCCATTACCTCAGCGGCACCGGCAGCGAACAGGCCGCGCAGATCGTCGACGATTTGTGCGCGCAGTGGCCCGGATCGGTGGTGACCGCGCAGGAAGTGGCGATGGTTTCGGTGATCGGCACCGACTTGTCGGAGCCCGGACTGGTGCCCCGCGCTCTTGCCGCACTGGACGGCGCGGGCATCGGCCTCGTCGCGCTCCAGCACCAGATCCGTAACGTGGACGTCCAGTTCATCGTTGCGGCGCCGGACTTCGAGGAAGCCGTCCGTGCCCTTCACGCCGCGCTGGTCGAGGCGGGCACCGCCACCGACCGCGCCGCGGCCTGACCGGAAAACGCGCCCTTTTCCCCGCTCGGTGGAAAGGGCGCCGCATCATCATGCTAGCATTGTCATGCTAAAGGCCATCCTTCCCGTCCGCAGCCTGCTGATCGCCATCTTCCTGCTCATGGCGGGCGGCGGGTTCCTCAACACGCTCGTCGCGCTGCGGCTGGAGCGGGCGGGAAGCGGTGCGCTGGCGATAGGTCTCGTCGGGACCGCCTATTTCGCCGGCCTCACCCTGGGGTCGGTTCGTGTGCCCGCGCTGGTCGGGCGCATCGGCCATATCCGGGCCTTCGCGGCGTTCGTCACGCTGCTCAGCGCAGATACGCTGGCCTATGCGCTCCACACCAACCCGGTGTTCTGGGGCGCGCTGCGCTTCCTCGATGGCCTGTGCCTCGCGGGGATCTACGTCTGCGTGGAAAGCTGGCTGAATGAGCGCGCCGAACCCGATCGTCGCGGCATGGTGCTGGCCGGCTACATGATCATGCTCTACGGCGGGCAGGCGGCGGGGCAGTTCCTTATCCGCCTGGGAGCGGGGGGACCGGCAGTGCCGCTGCTGGTGGGATCGATCCTGATTTCCCTGGCGGCGATTCCAGTGCTGCTGACCCGTATCGCCGCGCCCGAAACCGGCGATTTCGCGCCGCTGCCGTTTCGGGAACTCTACCAAACCTCGCCTCTCGGTATGGTCGGTGCCGGGCTGACCGGGGTGATGCTCGGCGCTTTCTATGCGCTCGGCGCCGTGTTCGCGCGCCGGCTGGGCATGGATCTTTCGCAGACCACCCTTTTCATGAGCGTGGTGATCCTGGGCGGCGTGGTGCTGCAATGGCCGCTCGGCTGGCTGTCCGACCGCATCGACCGCCGCAAGGTGATCGTGCTCGCTTTCGCCGGAACGCTGGCCGCCGCGCTGGCGATCGCCCTCACGGCGCAGGCGGGGATGCTGCTGCTCGGGCTCGGCGCCCTGTTCGGAGGCTTGAGTTTCGCGCTCTATCCCTTGTGCGCGGCCCATACCAACGACCACCTCGTGCCGGAAAAGCGCGTGGCGGCGAGCGGCGGTCTCGTGCTCGTCTATTCGCTGGGCGCCGCTGCCGGACCGGCCACGGGATCCCTGGCCGTGTCCATGACCGGCGCTTCGGGACTGTTCCTGTTCATCGCCGCCTGCGCGAGCGCCGCGCTTTCGTTCGCACTGCTGCGGCAGGCGAAGTCGGACCCCGTGCCCGCCCACCTTCAGGAAAGCTACGTCGGCCTGCCGCGCACCTCGCCGCTGGCCGCTTCGCTCGATCCGCTCGCCCCGGAAACATCCGCGGCACCGGACGAGTCCGGACAAACAGGGAGCCGTCATTGAATCCGCCCGCCAGAATACTGCCTGCCGTAACAGGGCCAGCCGTAACAGGGAGAGCCGAACCGCGCGACTTGCGCCGAGCCATCTGCGCATCCGCCATCGGCAATGCCACCGAGTGGTTCGACTACGGTATCTACGCCTATGGCGTGAGCTACATTTCCGCCGCCCTGTTTCCCGGCGAGACGGCGGAGGCGACGCTATTCGCGCTTGCCACTTTTGCGATCTCGTTCCTGGTGCGTCCGCTGGGCGGCCTCTTCTGGGGGCCGCTGGGAGACCGCTATGGCCGCAAGGCCGTGCTCGGCCTGACGATCCTGCTCATGGCCGGTGCCACTGTCGGCGTCGGCCTCATCCCCTCCTATGCCGCTATCGGCGGCTGGGCACCCGCGCTGCTCGTGGTCCTGCGCATGGTGCAGGGCTTCTCCACCGGCGGCGAATACGGCGGTGCCGCGATCTTCATGGCCGAATATGCCCCGGACGAGAAGCGCGGCTTCTACGGCAGCTTCTTGGAAGTCGGCACTCTGGCCGGTTTCAGCGCCGGCGCGCTGCTGATGCTGAGCTTCTCGCTGCTGCTGGGGGATACGGCGATGCGCGAATGGGCTTGGCGCCTGCCGTTCCTGCTGGCCGGTCCGCTGGGGCTGGTCGGCCTCTACTTGCGGGCGCGCATGGCGGAGACGCCGCTGTTCCAGGAAGCGGAGGCGCAGCGCGAGAGCGGAGAGGCGGAACCAGCCGGACTTCGCCACCTGCTTTCCCGCTATCGCCGCCCCCTGCTGGCGATGAGCGGCCTCGTCATCGCCCTCAACGTGGTCAACTACACGCTGCTGAGCTATATGCCGACATATCTGGAGCGCCGCCTCGGCCTTGCCACCGACACGGCTCTGATCGTGCCGATCTCGGGCATGCTGTTCATGATGCTCCTGCTCCCGTTTGCAGGAGCCCTGTCCGACCGGATCGGTCGCAAACCGATGTGGCGGGCATCGCTGCTGGGGCTCACCCTGCTGGTCATCCCGCTCTACCATCTTATGGGCATCGGCCCGGTACAGGCGGCGATCGGCTACGTCCTGCTCGGCCTGCTCTATGTGCCCCAACTCGCCACGATTTCGGCGACCTTCCCGGCCTTCTTCCCCACCTCGGTACGATTTGCGGGCTTTGCGCTGGCCTACAACCTGTCTACCTCGTTGTTCGGAGGCACGGCGCCCCTATTCAACGCCTGGCTCATCGATGTGACGGGCAACCCGCTCGTACCGGCCTACGTCATGATACTGGCCTGCCTCTGCGGTCTTCTCGCGCTGGAATTAACACCCGAGAGCGCCGGAAAACCACTGCCAAGGACTTGAACAGGTCGCCGTACCGATCCTTTTGAGGAACCGTCTTGCCTACCCGATCCCCATCGACTTTCCGTTTTCCAACCCTGGACCTGCCCTGGGCGAGCGAGCCCTGGATGCAGACGGGCATCGCCCTGCTGGCGCTACTGGCCGGTGCGGCCCTGGCGAACTGGGTCGCCAAGCGGATCGTGCTCAAGGGCGTGCTTCGCCTGCTCGGGCGTAGCCCGTTCGAAGCGGAAGCCCGCCATGTCGGCGCCATCGCCGCGCGCCTTTCGAACATCCTGCCGACCGTGATCGTGCAAGTGGGCATCGCCGCTGTGCCTGGCCTGCCGATGGAGTTCGTTTCGCTCGTCCACAGCCTTTGCGCAGTGATCATCATCCTGACGCTTGCCCTTGCCGTCACGGCGACGCTGACTCTCGGCAACGAGCTCTACCAGCGCCGCCCCGATGCCAGGAACCGGCCGATCAAAGGCTATGTCCAAGTGGCCAACCTGCTGGTCTATGCCGCAGCCGCGATCCTGATGCTGGCGGCGCTGATGAACCAGTCGCCGCTACTGCTCTTGTCGGGCCTCGGCGCCATGGCGGCGGTTCTCATGCTGGTTTTCAAGGACACGATCCTCTCGCTCGTCGCGTCCGTGCAGATTGGTTCCAACGACATGGTCCGCGTTGGCGACTGGATCGAGATGCCCAAGCTCGATGCCAACGGCGATGTGATCGACATCGCCCTGCACACCGTGAAAGTTCAGAATTTCGACAAGACGATCACCACGATCCCCACCTATCGCCTGATTACGGAGAGCTTCCGCAACTGGCGCGGCATGTCCGAGTCCGGCGGCCGCCGGATCATGCGAGCGTTGATGATCGACCAGAGTTCGATCGGCTTTCTCGGTGAGGCCGACCTTGCGAAATTCGCGCGGTTCGGTGTGCTGCGCGATTATCTCCGGCAGCGTCAGGACGAAGTGCAGGGGTGGAACCGGGAGCATGCTCCCAGCGAAGTGCTCGATGCACGGCGGTTGACCAACCTCGGCACTTTCCGCGCCTATGTACTGGCCTATCTGAAAGCGCGGCCGGATATCGCCGACGACAAGACCCTGCTGGTGCGTCAGCTGGCGCCCAGCGAGAATGGCCTTCCGCTCGAAATCTACGCTTTCGCAACAACTACCGTCTGGGCGCAATACGAAACGATCCAGGCCGACATCTTCGACCATCTGCTCGCAGTCATGCCGGAATTCGGGCTGAGGGTTTTCCAGCGGCCAACGGGGGCAGATTTTGCCTTTCTCTCGCGAGGTCCAGGGCGTAGCCCTGAAGGCAAGTTCCTCTCGCCCACCCCTGTATCCTTTCAGCGGAACCCCTGAACTATGCCCGCTCGCCTCCCAATCCTGCTGATCGGCCTGGCGGCCGCCACCTGCTCGCTCATATCCAGTGCCTCGCGTGCGCAGGTCCGTTCCCTTTCCGCGGACCAGGCAACCTACGTGGACACAGTAGAGCTCTCGAAAAAGGCCGACCTTGTCGTGCTTGCGCGGATAACGCAATTGAAGCCCGTAGCGGGCACTGCACCGGGCACAGGGCTGCCAAATCATCGTCGCTACTATGCCGAAGCCAGCACGCGGGCGCTGCTATACGGCAAGAACGGGATCGGTGGTTCGCTGCAGTATCTGGTCGATCTGCCCGAAGCTTCAGCGCAAAGCGCCACCGATTGGATGGGGAAGGATGTTTTCCTTTTCGCATCGCGCGTGCCTGGTCGACCCAAAGAGATCAAGCTGGTGGAACCCGCCGCGCAGCAGCTTTGGTCTCCAGAACGGGAGAGCCGCCTGCGCGGGGTACTTCGTGCGCTGGTCTCGCCGCGTGCGCCAGCCCCCGTAACCGGTGTAAGGGAACTGGGCTATGTTCCCGGAAATCTTGCGGGGCAGGGTCGCACGCAGATCTTCCTTGATACGAAAAAGGGGCCGGTGACCATCGCCGTGCGTCACATGCCCGGCCAGCCCGAAAACTGGGGTGTCTCGTTTTCGGAACTGACGGGAGGCGATCTGCATCCCCCCACCAAAGACACGCTCGAATGGTACAACCTTGCCTGTTTCCTTCCGGCGTCACCTCCGCAAAGTGCTTACGTCTCGGGCGCTTTCCCCTCCAAACAGCAAGCTTACGCAGACTATCGCATGGTTCTGGCGGCACTGGGGCCATGCGAGCGGAGCCAATAGATATCCACGCATCGCATCGCACGGGATTGATACCAGCGGACTTTAACGGAGATCAGCATAGCGTTGCATGCGTTCCTGATCCGATCGGACAGGCCGGGGCCACTGGCGATCGATGCAGCAAACCTCCTGCATGTAAGTCCAGATGCCGCGCTGCTGGCGCTGCTGATCGGCGCCTCGTCGGATTTCCTGACGCCGAACGGTCATCAGAACAATCTCCTGGTCACGGGGCCCGGAGGCTACCGGTTCAGCGACTACGCGCACATGGGTGCGCCGCTGGTTGCGCTCGTCGTGGGCTGCGCGCGCTAACCCTCTCGCTCCTTTACGCCTGATCCGGGATTTCCCGGTGCGCCAGGCGCAAAACGATGAAGCCGGCCAGCCCCGAGAGGAGGGAGCCTGCAAGTATACCGATTTTCGCTTCTGACTGGAGTATCGGAGCACCGGGGAACGCCAGCAGCGTGATGAACAGGCTCATGGTGAAACCGATGCCGCACAGCAGGGCGACCCCCGGCATCTGCATCCGGCTTGCGTGGGCAGGCGCATCGGCAAGACCAAACCAGACAGCAAGCGCGGTAAATCCGAAGACGCCAATCGGCTTGCCGAGAAGCAACCCCACTGCGACGCCAAGCGTCACCGGCTCGGCAAGCGCGCGAAGCGGCAGGGTGAGTACCGGGACACCTGCGTTTACGAGCGGCGAACAGCGGGACGATGATGAAGCCCACCGGCACGTGCAGCGCCTTTTCGAGCCGGTGCAGTGGACTGGCGGCGTCGCTGTCGTGCTTCCTCGGCGTGATATCAAGCGGAATGGTCAGGGCCAGCGCGACACCGGCCATGTTGCATGGATACCCGAGCGGAAAACAAAGAACCACAGCAATGCGCCGACGAGTGAGTAAGGCAGCAGCCTGAGCACTTTCAGGCGGTTGAGAGCGATCAGGATCGTCACGACTTCGCCCGCGCAAGCGAGCTCAACCATGGAGATTTGCGCTGTATAGAGGAGCGCGATGATGATGACAGCGCCGAGGTCGTCAATGATCGCCAAGGCTGCAAGGAATACCTTTAGCGATGCCGGAACACGGGTGCCGAGCAGCGAGATCCAAAAGCAATATCCGTCGCAGTAGGAATGGCCCATCCGCGCGCCGTTTCACCGCTATTGAGGCCAAAGAACAGCAATGCGGGGACAAGCATTCCGCCAAGCGCGGCGATGCCGGGCAAGAGACGCCGCGGCCACGAGGCGAGCTGCCCGTCGAGCATTTCGCGCTTGATTTCCAGTCCGACCAGCAGGAAAAACGCCGCCATGAGCGCATCGTTGATCCAATGCGCCAGAGAAAGTGGTCCGACATGAAAACGCAGGATTGCCTCATAGTCCGGGGCAAGAGGCGAATTGTCCAGGACGAGCGCAAGCGCTGCCATCGCCATTAGGATCAGGCCGGCATTGGCCTGACCGTCGAGAAAACGACGAAGCGCACTGGGGGATTTGAGGCGAGCGAGGGCCAGACGGACTCCGGGCGTGGTCTGAGATGCAACGGCGGCCCGACCGATGCTACAAAACCTGCCGCCATTAATGGCGAACACCCGGCTGTCGCTATTGAAGACCGGAAAAGCATGACGCAAGGGCCATGGTTTCTGAAACTGACAACGTTCGCTTGTCCTTGAAACTTCAAGCAGTGCCGAGATAGGGGTTCGCGGTTTTCCCGAAACCTTTCCACGGGATCCACCGATCTCTTCACGGCCCGTCTCGAAAATCCTGAATGGGCAAACAAATCTGGACGCACGAAGGCTAGAAAGATCAGCGACGGAAAGACCGGTAAGCGGCGCTGTAGACGGACATAGGAGTTCGATCAGGCCGCACCTCTCGGTCAACAGCACGCAAGCCGGCATCGACGTAGTTCTTTCTGGCCACGGGATCGTCCGGAGTTTTGCTTATCAGGTAATGGATCATCTGAAGAACGGCAGGTTGCAGGAGATATTACCCAAGATTCCGAACCCGATCCTGCCGCTCATGCCATGAAGGATCGTCTCGAAGTGCTCCGGCCAGCGCGACAGTTAGAGGCAGCCATGCTCCAAGAAGCCGAAGCCGACGATCAGCCGAAGTGGCACCGCGGTCCCGTCTCCCTGAAGGAACAGTGCGGCAGTCGTCAATCTGCTCAAATCCGCGATAATAGCTCCTTCCTTTAAAGGAAGGCCTACGCAATGCAACTTTGCCGAGTTACAGTTTGGCGTCAGCTATTTCGGCAACGATGCTGTCGGACAGCCATTGCCGGAGGTAGGCGCCTGCCATTGCAGGGCCTGCTTTCTCCCCTACATGCGCCACCAATTCGGCACAGAATGCGCCAAACGTGCCCCCCTTCGACAGGCCTGCCAACGCTTGCCCTTCGGCCGGTTCGAGTGTGCGGAAGGCCGGTGTGAACCCTTCACGCCAGACGAGGATCGTCGTCGGTTCAGGAAGCGGCTGCGCTGCCGGTGGCGCCGTGCCCTGCGAAAGGGCCGACCAAATCGCGGCGGCATTGCTGGTCGTGGTCAGCAGGGTCAGACTGGGGACGAAGTGCAGCCGGGCGTGATCCCACTCGATCGCGCCCAGACTGGCCGGATCGAGTGGAGCGGCATCCGGCGCGGTGAAGGCCTGTGCCAGCGCGTGTTCCAGAACAGCCAGATCCGCGACCTCCGGATCGCCCGGATAGAGCCGCCGGAGCGTGACTGCAAAGTCCGCGCCGTAGGCATCCAGCGTCCAGCTGGTCGGCGCGGCGCGGTCGATATGCGTGGCTGCCGCAGCCTCGAAAGCGGCATCGCCCAGCCAGGCGTGGACGTTGCCATAGCTTTCTTGCAGGCAATCCATCAGCTGGGCACGGTAGTTATTGAGATAGATGCTTAAGCCGGCCTCGAACCGGGCTGCGCAGAGAGGAGCGGGCCGCGCTTCGTTGGTGAGCCACTCGCGGAATCCTGCCTGCAGGGCCTGAAGGCTCATGCTGTCCTCCTCGCCGGATCGCAGGCGATACGGCGCGCCGTGTCCAGTTCGGCCAGCAGGTCGGCAAGCGGGGGGATAGCGTCGTCACGTTCGATCATCGTCGCGACCTGGCCGATGTGGGCGATCGCTTCGGCATATAGCGACCAGACCGACGGCGGCACCGGCTTGTCGTGGGTGTCGATCAGCAGCTCGCGGCCTTGGCTGTGGCCGGCCAGATGGATCTGACGCACCCTGTCTGCCGGAATGCCTGCAAGGTAAGCGACGGGATCGAACCCGTGGTTGCGGGCGCTGACATAGATGTTGTTCACGTCCAGCAACAGCTCGCAGCCGGTTCGCTGGCACAGTGCGGCGAGAAAGGCCCATTCGCTCATCTCACCCTCAAGTGCCAGATAGCTCGACGGGTTCTCGATCAGAATCGTGCGGCCCAGACAGTCCTGCGCCCGATCGATATTAGCGCAGACCACGTCCAGCGCCTCGGCCGTATAGGGCAGCGGCAGCAGGTCGTGCGAGTTGAAACCACAGATTCGCGACCAACTCAGGTGATCAGAGACGAACAACGGATCAATCGCATCGACCAGCGAGCGCAGGCGCCCGAGGTAGTCCAGATCTAGACCATCTGCCGAGCCGATCGACATCGAGACGCCGTGCAGGGCCACCAGATGACGCTCCCGAACCCGGCGCAGCACATCGAGGGGGCGCCCGCCATCGACCATGAAATTCTCCGAGATCACCTCGACGAAATCGACCGGGACGGCTGCTTCGCCGTCCAGGAAATCGCTGTAGTGCGGCTTGCGCAGGCCAAGGCCGAACCGGTGGGTCGCGAACATCGTATTGCTCCTGAAAAATAGCCCGGCCAACGACAGAAGCGACGGCCGGGCCGCTCGATCACTTCGGCGGGGTCAGGCTGCCGCCATCGGCTGCGCACTGCTTGGCGCTCTCGGACTTGAAACCCTGTCCCTTGCAGTCGTTCTGGCCTTTGCAGTCATGGCTGGCGGTCTTGCAGTCTGACTGGCCCTTGCAGGCGTTGACGCCGAAACATTCGACCTGCTTGGCGCTGCTCTTGGCAAAGGCAGGCGCGGTGGCTGCGGTGCCGGACAGGGCGATGAGGGCGGCCATGGCGGCGAAACCTGCGGTGGCAGTGCTTTTGGATGGGGTCATGATGCTCTCCTGTAGGTAGATTTGCCGGATTGGCCCTTCTCCTACGCAGGTGCGTCGGCCCCGGTTACACACACCTACCAACGAAGAAGACGCGGCCCCAGAAAGGCACCGGCAAGTGCGGCCAACAGGATGCCCAGGCTGTACCAGGTGAGCACGAAGATCGCCGATACTTCAGGGCAATGCAGGCAATAGATCGTCGCTGCCCATGCCCCTGCCGCAAGTCCCGCAGCAGCGCCCGCTTCGCGCAGGCGCGTGGGCGCGAGACGGCGGAAGGACCACAGCAGGCCGATGAAGATCGGCATTGCCAACGTCAGCACCAGCCACGGACAGACCTTCCAGCTCGCCCCCAGCCACATGCCGAGCCATTCGCGCGACGGGGTGGCGGCAAGCTCGGCGATGCCGATCCCGGCAAGCAGCAGGACCGGCACGATCAGCCACCACAATCCGCGCAAGCCGGAGGATGTCGGGCGCGACAGGCGAATGACGGCAACGATTGCGCCGATGCCCAGCGAAGCGGTGTAGGTCCACTTCATCCAGAACGAGAAGCCGTGCATTGCGGTGTGGAGATCGGGCCGGATGCCCAGAACCTTCGCTACCAGCAGCGCCGTGACGAGCCCACCACCCACGATGCCAAGCCCAATCCTGCGACCCATCGCTCTTCGCGATACGCGCGGCGCGTCGCGGCTGAGGGAACGGATGAGGTCTTCGGTCTTCATGTCCGCTCTCCCCGGATACGGGCGGCGAGCGCCTTCAGTCCACGATGCACGGATACCTTAACGTCGGATTCCCCGATGCCGGCGCCGGCGGCGGCTTCGGATATGCTGAGGCCATCGACATGCGTATCATGGATCGCGCGCGCCTGCTTGGGGGACAGAGTGGAGAGCAGCGCGTCCACATCCATGCGTGCCGATGCCGCATCCTCGAACCCCTCGACGATCAAGATCGTCTCTACATCCTCGATCGACACCGACAGGCGCCGCCTGCGAAAATGGTCGATCAGCCGATAGCGGGCAATGGCGTAGAGCCAGGCGGTGAACGGCCGGTCGCGATCGTAAGTCGCGCGTTTGCCATGTACCGAGATCAACGTTTCCTGCACCAGATCCTCGACATCGTCCTGTGCGTCGCGCATCCGGCGACGGTAAAAGGCCCCCAACAGCGGCACGAGCGCGCGCAACAGCGCCTCGTGCGACGCGGCGTCGCCATCGAGACCTGCGGTCATCCAGTGTCTGAGTTGTGCTTCGCTCGCCTGCATTCGGCCTCCAGCACATGTCTACGCGGCATGGTGGCGCAAGGTTACACGCCGAGCGTATATCCATCAGAGAAACTTTCTGCCGAACTCTGTGTAACCGGCCTGCGACCCGCTGCGTAAGTCCCGGCATGGACCGCCGATCCATCGATGCGGCCCTGAAGAGTCTTTCAGACACCCCATTCGAGGAGATTTCCGATGAACCGCACTCATGCCGCTTTCGCTGCCACTCTTGCCCTTACCCTCACCGCTGCCAGCGCTCATGCCGCGGATGGCGCGAAGGCACCGATGGAAAAGTGCTACGGCGTCGCCAAGGCTGGAAAGAACGACTGCAAGGCTGGAGCCGGGACCAGCTGCGCGGGCACTTCGAAGGTCGATTACCAGGGCAACGCCTGGAAGCTGGTGAAAGCCGGAACCTGCGCCGCGATCAAGACGCCCAAGGGCATGGGATCACTGAGCCCCAAGGCCTGAATAGGCAAGCCTGAGAAGGACGGCGCCGCCTCGCTACGGACGGCGCTGCCCCTCGATTGAGAGGATCACTATGGCATCCCCCCTTCAGATTTACCGCCGCGCCCGAGACGGTGTACAGGACGCTCTGCCAGATGCAGCACTGCTTCTCGTTGCCCGATTCGGTATCGCTGCCGTATTCTTCCAGTCGGGTCGGACCAAGGTGGAGGGCGTGCTCTCTATTACCGACAGCACCTACGAGCTGTTCCGCAGCGAATACGCCTTGCCCTTCATCGATCCGGTGACGGCCGCCCGCCTCGCAACATATTCGGAGCATCTCTTTCCGTTGCTGCTGGTGCTGGGTCTATTCACTCGGCCTGCGGCCCTCGCGCTGTTAGGCATGACATGCGTGATCGAGATCTTCGTCTATCCCGCTGCCTGGCCGACGCACCTGAGTTGGGCAGGGCTCCTGCTTCCGCTCATCGCGCGCGGAGGCGGGGCATGGTCGCTCGACCGGCTCGCCACCGTTTCATATCTTTTTTACCGGAAAGAACCTCGTCATGCATGACATCGAGGCCAAGGGAGCCGTCATTCGATACAACCACATGCGACGTGGAACATGACGACCGTCAGATTCTCATGAATCAGCGTCGTCCCGCCCAGCCACCCGGCCTTCAAACCGGGACCAGATTGGCGTTATTAGCCACAGTGACGCGGGCACAATCGATGGTCATGTCGAGGCTGCAATGCGCAAGATGCTGCGATAACTCCAAACAGCCCACAAGCTCACCGTGACTGGCAAGATAACGCAGCAGGCACTGGATTTACCGAAAATTGCGCGCAGCTGACCTGCTCGCCGGATACCGCTCTGCAGTTGTAAGGCGGAACCTCAGCACTTATCAAACGACGTTTTGGCGCCAAGCGTCGGGTTTGGGTCGGCAGCCAACGCCGCCAAGACGTCAGCTATCGACCAAATTAGGTTGTTCAGAAGAGGGTGAAGATTGGTGAACGGAAGGCTGCTTTGAGGGTTGGCAAGTGATGCGCTGAACGGCAGGTCTGTCGGCGTTTTGGATCAGGAGTGCAGGGCAGGGGCTTGGCAGCTACGCGCCCCATCCAAGCCGTCCGACCGAGATTTTGCCGTGCTTGGAAGCGGTCATTCAAATTATGACTGGGTCTGGGACAAGCCCGCCATTCGCGAAGCATTCGACAAACGGCAGCTCCGGTCGGCAGCGGTCATTCCACTCGAACGCTGGTGTCGCGACTATGCATGCTGAACTGTCGACCTGGGCAACTCCCAAGCCGAAGATCGTGGACGGTTTTAGTGCAGTTGCGTCCCATAAACGATGGTAAGTAAAATGGGAATCTCGCTTCCCTTCCCAACGCACGCAGGACGATACAGCCGAGCAATCCGTGTTGCTGCCGCACATCCACTTCGCTAACTGTTGCGCATGAGTAATACAGTTGGTGTGCTGAAACGGATAGCTCCGAGCGTCATTATTGCGGTTCTGGCTTGCGTGTCGATGGCAGAAGCCAGAACCAATGCATTGTTGCCGGACATGACCACAACCCTCCGCGAACAGCGCGTGGAGAGCGCGTCGGTCGCACTGATCCGCCACGGGCGGATCGTCTCGACGGGCGCATGGGGCATGGCTGGCCCAAGCCGAGCGGCGACCATCGCCACACCATACAACCTTGCATCGCTGACGAAGCCGCTGACGGCAGAAGTCATCTTGCGTTTGGTATCGGCCGGCAAGCTGTCGCTCGATGAGCCGATGGATCGCTACTGGAGCGACCCCGATCTGTCGTCCGATCTCCGGCGGACGAAGCTGACGGTCCGCATGTCGTTGAGCCATCGCAGTGGGTTGCCGAACTGGCGCGATGCGAAGGGGCTGGCGTTCGATTATGATCCCGGCACAACCACCGGCTATTCAGGCGAAGGGTATCAATATGCGGCGCGCTACGCAGAGCGTCGCACCGGGCAGTCGTTCGAGGCGCTTGCGGTGCGGTGGCTGTTCGCCCCGGCCCATATGCGTGCATCCGGCTATGTATCCGCTCAAGGAGCGACCCAGCCACTCGCAGTGCCCTATGACGAAACGGGCAAGCTGCTGCACGTCGAGCCGGTAACGCGCTTCAATGCTGCCGACCTGGCCCATGCAACGGCGCGCGATTATGCGCGCTTCCTAATCGAGGTCCGCAATGATCGGGGCATTACCGCTTCCATCGCGGCAGAGCGCAAACGATCGCAGGCCGACCTGACGTCCGACATATGCGTCGGAGCGAAGGCAACCACCTGTCCGCCTTGGACTGGTTTCGGGCTAGGCTGGCAGCTTCTCGGCTTTCCTGGCGAGACGACCATGCTCCACACCGGCAAGGATGCCGGGGCTTTCACCTTCGCCGCTATCAATCGCGCGAGCGGTGACGGGATTGTCATCCTGACCAACAGTGACAACGGATGGCGGGTCATCCTGCCCATTCTCGAACGCACCGGCAGCGATCCGAGACTGATCGCCTTCCTCCGCGGCCAGATGAACTGACAGGAGCATGAGCATGATAACCGCCATCGCCGTTGCCACAGCGCTGCTCGCGGCGCCCGTGCCGCCTCCGGCCGATCAGTTAACGACGGAGATCGGCGCCCTCGATGCCAGGGTATTCGACGCCTACAACCGCTGCGACCTGCCGACCTTCTCCGGATACTTCGACCCCAAGGTCGCCTTCTATCACGACACCGGCGGTGCGACGTTCGAGCGTGACGCGATGGTAGATGGTGTGCGCAAATACATTTGCGGAAAGGTGAAGCGCGAGCTGATCCCAGCCACGTTTCGCGTCTATCCGATCAAGGATTATGGCGCGATTGAGGAAGGCGAACACCGCTTCTGTGAACTCGCTACAGGACGATGCGAGGGTATCGCCAAGTTCGTGATGGTCTGGGCGAAACAGGACGGCATCTGGCGGATCACCAGCGTCCTCAGCTACGGCCATCGCGCCGCGACGCCCGCCGAGCAGCAGGGCGCTGCTGAAAAATAGCTCACAGTCCGCCTCCCGATTGGGAACATCCAATGGGACAGCTTGAGCGCAGCACGCGCCATGTTAGCCCAATGGAGGTCGTTCACGTTCGCTCGCGCTTCGGTTAATGGAGTTCAGCTTTCAGGATGCCCGGATGTGGCATTGAGTGTCATCTGTGGACGCCCCTTCGGATGCAAGCAGTAAATCGGGGTTTGTTGGCACGTAGTCGGATGCTGTCATCTGTCCGGCCTCGATGAGCAGCGCCAT
>NZ_LGJH01000128.1 GCF_001298105.1 Novosphingobium sp. ST904
GCAACTCAACGAACGGCCAAGGAAAACGCTCGAATACCAAACACCCGCAGAGCGCTTTCAAGCCTGTGTTGCCGCCACCCGTTGAACCCACCCCCCATTCCTGACATAAAGGCCATCTTCCGCAGTTCCTGATAGCTGCCGGTCGGTCGCCACGGGGTGTGTCCACGTCGCCTAGCCGTGAATGCGCTCCAGCAGGCTGATCAGGGTCTCGACTTCGGCTTCGGAGAACCGCCGCTTCAGCCAGGCCTCGTGCGCGCGTACGGCCTGGCGGGCCTGCTCCAGCATCTCGGCACCGGCGGGCTGGAGGTGCAGCGCCAGCTTGCGCCGGTCCCCCGGAATGGGTTCGCGCCGCAGCAGGTCGCGCGCGGCGAGGCGGTTGATGATCTCCGTCGTCGTCGCCCGGTCCATCTGGAGGTGCTGCGAGAGATCGGTCTGCGAAAGACCCGGCCAGTCAGCCACCAGCCAGAGCACCGAGACCTGCTTCTGGGTCAGGCCGAGTTCGGAAAAGGTTTCGGTAAAGTGCCGATAGACCGCGCCATGCGCCAGCCGGATATGGAATCCCAGGACCGAATCGAGGTCGCCACGACCCACTTCGGCAACCGCGATCGCGGCGTCTGCGCTGTCTCTGTTCTTGCCCACGGGCGCGATGCTAGCCGCGTTCCCGGTCCGCGCCAAGCGGATTGCGGGCGGAAGTCTGTCTCCTCGCGATATTGTTCGTGGCACGAACATTTCGCTTGTCCGCACCTGCCCCCAGCGTTACTTTTCATGGACGCACGCGGCAGCGCCGTGGCGGGACAATGGGAGATTCGTGATGGCCGGCAACCTTGAACAGGTTCTGCAAAAGGCAGGAAATACCGTGGAAATGCTGCGGAATTCGCAGCTTGGCGCCTATGTCTATCCGGTCGTGGCGCCGGAATTCTCGAACTGGCGCTCGGAACAATGGGCCTGGCAGCACGGCGCCGTCCTGTTCGACCAGTCGCACCACATGGTGAACCTCTACATTCGCGGCAAGGACGCGATGAAGCTACTGTCCGATACGATGATCAACTCGCCCAAGGGGTGGGAGGTCAACAAGGCGAAGCAGTACGTGCCCACCACGCCCTATGGCCACGTCATCGGTGACGGCATCATCTTCTGGCAGGCGCCGGAGGAGTTCTGCTACGTCGGCCGTGCGCCCGCCTCGAACTGGCTGCGCTATCAGGCGGAGCAGGGCTACGACGTCCAACTCGAACTCGACGACCGTTCGCCGATGCGGCCGATGGGCAAGCCGGTCACGCGTTCGGTCTGGCGTTTCCAGATCCAGGGACCGAAGGCCTGGGACGTGATCGAGAAGCTGAACGGCGGCCCGCTGGAGAAGCTGCGCTTCTTCAACATGAGCACCATGAACATCGCCGGAAAGACTATCCGCACCTTGCGCCACGGCATGTCCGGCGCGCCGGGCCTCGAAATCTGGGGCCCTTACGAAGAGCAGGAGGAAGTGCGCGCCGCGATCCTGGAAGCGGGCAAGGAATTCGGCCTGATCGCTTGCGGCAGCCGAGCCTATCCTTCCAACACGCTGGAATCCGGCTGGATTCCCTCGCCGCTTCCGGCCATCTACACGGGCGAAAAGCTCAAGGGATTCCGCGAATGGCTGGGCGCTGACAGCTACGAGGCGACCGGCTCGATCGGCGGCAGCTTCGTGTCGGACAACATCGAGGACTATTACCTCAACCCCTGGGAACTGGGCTATGGGCCGTTCGTGAAGTTCGACCATGACTTCCACGGCCGCGAAGCGCTGGAAGCGCTCGATCCGGCAAGGCAGCGCAAGAAGGTGACGCTGGCCTGGCACCCGGAGGACATGGCGAAGATCATGGCCTCGCTGTTCGATCCGGACGGCGAGCAGTACAAGTTCTTCGACGTGCCGCTGGCGAACTATGCCTCGTCCAACTACGACCGCGTGACCGACGCGGATGGTCGCACCATCGGCCTCTCGATGTTCACCGGCTATTCCTACAACGAGAAGCAGGCGCTTTCGCTTGCCACGGTCGAGCCCGACGTGCCGGTCGGCAGCGAAGTGCGCGTGGTCTGGGGTGAGGAGAACGGCGGCACCCGCAAGTCCACGGTAGAGCCGCACAAGCAGCTTTCGGTGCGCGCGATCGTCTCGCCGGTGCCCTATTCGCGCGTGGCCCGCGAAACCTATCAGGATGGCTGGCGCACCCAGCGCGCCGACGCCTGATCCCGAAAAGGCGGCCGGGCCCTTCCAGCCCGGCCGTTCTTTCAGAACCAGTAAGCGATCGCGCGCATCTCGATCGAGGCGCGGGGTGGGGTTTCCGGCGGGGTCAGCGGGTTGTCGAATGCGACGTGCGGGACGCAGTTGGCGCGGGCGGGGTCGGTGTCGTGGGTCTTGAACACGATGACTTCGCGGGGCGTCATGTCGCTGAACCAGCACCAGCGGTGCCCCGGCGAATGGGCGAGCACCAGTCCTTCGAAGGACCACACATCCACGCCGTCGCGGTCGAAGATGGCGTCTGCGGGCAGCAGGTCTCCGGGGGCGAGGCTGCGCGCGTCGCACAGGGCCAGCGGCACGTCCTGCGGCGAGCCGGAGGTGGCGCGCCAGATGTTGTAATGTGCCGACCGGCGCGGCGCCGCGTTTCCTTCCGGCAGCGAGCGGGCGGAAAAGGCGCGCGCGGTCTCTCCCGAGATATCGACATGGGCAAAGCGCGCCGGGCGTGAATTGTCGAGCCGGCCGGAAAGGTTGGAGCGTTCCGCGAATCGGCGCACGCCCGCGCGGTCACCACCACCAGGTCGGCGCCTGTCAGGCCGGTCAGCAAGTCCACGATTTCCTGCGGATGATGCGCTTTCACCTCTTCGTCGCAGGCGAAATCGGCGATCGAACTAACATGTGAAACAATTTGGAACCCTTCCGAATCCAGGGTGGGTTTTGTGTTCCTCAGATCACTTAGCGACATGCGCCGCGGTGCGAGAACGATGGTGTCGCGTGACGAGTCGTTGGCGCGGTAGGCCATGCGATGGCCGGTTCTCGCGACATAGGCAATTTCTGCATCCATCCCTGTTTTCCACCTTTTACGTGGTTAAGAAATGGCCAAAATCGGCCCTTCGGTGATTTTGCCATGGTCTTGTCGAAGGGCCTCGATCGGCCGCGATCCGGCAATTTCGATATCAGACACGACAACCCTCTTGCCATCCCAATATTGTATGCCATACAAACAACATATCGCCGGTAAGGGCGGTCAGGAAGCGCAAGGCACGAACAAAGTGTCGGCGCTGGTTCGGGAGAGGGACCAAGATGCACATCACCAAGACGGCACGCCTGCGGCGCGCTCTTCTTCTTTCGGTTTCATGCGGCGCGGCCCTTGCAGGCGCACCGGCCCTGGCGGAGGAAAAGGCCGCGGCGCAGGATGAGGCAGGGGCGCCGCCACAGGCCGGTGAGCAGGCCGATGACGCCCGGACGCCGACGATGCCCGAGATCATCGTCACCGCGCAGTTTCGCGCACAGAAGCTTCAGGACACTCCGCTGTCGATCACCGCGGTGGACGCCGCGCTGCTCGAAGCGCGCAACCAGACCGACGTTTCGCAGATCGCCGCACAGGCGCCGAACGTGCAGCTTACGGAAATGGGCGGCGCCTTCGGTTCATCGATGGCGGTCTATGTGCGCGGAATCGGCCAGTACGACTTCAACCCCGCCTACGAGCCGGGCGTGGGCATGTACGTGGACGATGTCTACTATGCCACGCTGACCGGCAACATCATGGACCTGCTCGATCTGGAGCGCGTGGAAATCCTGCGCGGGCCGCAGGGCACGCTGACCGGGCGCAACTCGATCGGCGGCGCCATCAAGATGTTCTCGGCCCGGCCCACGGCCGACGATTCCGGCAAGTTCGACGTCGTCTACGGCGCACGCCAGCGCGTGGACCTGCGCGGCAGCGTGAACTTCGGGCTGACCGACACGCTGTTCGCCCGCGTTGCCGGGGTCTACAAGCACCAGGACGGCTACGTCGACCAGATCGACTACGGCTGCGCCAATCCGGACAATGCGCTGGGCATTGCCGGCAATCCCTCCACCCCGGACAACTGCGTCGTCGACAAGCTTGGCGAGCGTAACTACGGCGGCCTGCGCGGCTCCTTGCGGTTCAACCCGAGTGACAGTTTCGACTGGACCGTGACCGGCGACTACACTTACGAAAAGCGCACCGCCGCGGCAGGCGTGCTGACCCAGAACGACACCACCAAGACCGACGGGGTGGACTTCGTCTGCGGCCGGTTCTGCACCTATGCAAGCTGGTATCTGCCCGAGGGCGGACAGGCGGCGCAGGCATATTACATGCCCAATACCGTGAAGTTCACCGGCTGGGGCGTGTCGAGCGACATGTCGATCGACCTCAATGACGATCTCAACGTCAAGTCGATCACCGCCTACCGCGAATATCGCCAGATGTACGGTACGGACGACGACTATACGCCCAACCCGAACATCGGCGGCGGCGGCTTCAATGACCTGACCTTCCGGTTCTTCAGCCAGGAGCTGCGCCTGAACGCGAAGTTCGGCGATTTTGCCGACCTGACCGTGGGCGGCTACTACAGCGACCAGAAGTCGGTCTACTTCACCCGCCAGGACATCCGCTACATCGGCCACGGCAACCCCGTGCTGTTCCTGCAGTTCCAGGGTGACGACCCGATCCGGGCGAACAGCAAGGCGGTGTTCGGCACCGTGATCCTGCATCCCACGCCCGACCTCAACGTGACCGGCGGCATCCGCTACACCAAGGAGCACAAGGACTACACCTTCGTGCGCAAGGCCTGGAACGGCGGCCCGCTCACCGATATCTTCGGCGTCGGCGCGCTGGACGGGACGGTGGCGAACTACGACGGTGATCGCGTGGACTACCGCATCTCGGTGGACTACCGCTTCAGCCCGCAGACGCTGGCCTATGCAACGGTCAGCACCGGCTTCAAGGGCGGCGGCGTGACGGCGCGCCCCTTCACCCAGGCGCAGGCGGTCAACGGCACGTTCACGCCCGAGACGCTTACCGCTTATGAAATCGGCGTAAAGAACGACCTGTTCGGGCGGCGGCTGCGCCTCAATCTTGCGGCGTTCTACAACGATTACAAGAACATCCAGCTTCCGCTGGCGGACTGCGCGATCCTTGACGGGTTCGAGCCGGGCACCGATCCCTATCCTTGCGCGGCGATCGGCAATGCCGGTGACGGCAAGATGTACGGCGCTGAACTGGAACTTGGCGCCAACCCGTTCGACGGGCTGGACATCGACGCCTCGCTGAGCTGGATCGATGGAGAATGGAAGCGCATCGGCCCGCAGGTGGGCAATTCGATCCGCATCGGCGATCCGATCACCACGCCCAACTGGCGCGGCAGCTTCGGCATCCAGTACCGCGCCGACCTTGGCAAGAACGGCTCGATCACGCCGCGCTTCGACCTTGCCTATACCGGCAAGCAGAGCCTCGGCCGCCTGCCGGGCAGCGCGACGCTGGACTACAACCCTTCGCGCGTGATCGGCAATGCCCGCCTCACCTGGCGCAACGAGGATGACGACCTGTCGATCTCGTTCGAAGTGCAGAACCTGTTCGACAAGTACTACCTCCTGCCGATCCGCTTCGCGGCGCTCTATGCCTCTGCGGGAACCACTTATTCGAACGTGGGCCGCCCGCGCGAATGGGCGGTGAGCGTGCAGAAGAAGTTCTGACGGGGGAGTGGCGGGGCCGGTCGCCGGAAGAGGGCGACCGGCCCCGTCCCTTCGCAATGAAAACAGTGCAAGGGAGACGGGCCGGATGGCAGGCGTGACACTTTACCACTGGGAGCCCAATGCCAATTCGGGCAAGCCCATGCTGGCCTTGATGGAGAAGGGCGTCCCCTTCGACAGCCACTACATCGACATGCTGCAGTTCGATCAGCATCGGCCGGAATATCTCGCGATCAATCCGCAAGGCACGATCCCGGCGATGACACACGGTTCGCGCGTGCTGGTGGAAAGCACCGCGATCATGGAATACGTCAACGAGGCGTTCGCCGGGCCCGCGCTGATGCCGCAAGGCGCGCAGGATCGCTGGCGGGTGCGCTGGTGGATGAAGTTCATGGACCAGTGGCTGGCGCCCAGCTTTTCCATGATCGGATGGAGCGTTTTCGTCGGCCCGATGGTGCGCCGGCGCGATCCGGCCGAACTGGAAGCCGCGATCGAGCGTATTCCCCTGCCGGAACGGCGGGTCTCGTGGCGGAAAGCGATCCACGGCACGTTCTCGGAGGCGGAAATGGCGGAAAGCCAGCGCCGCGTCGCGCTGGGCATCGAACTGCTGGAGGCGGAACTGGGCAAGCGGGAATGGCTGGCGAGCGACACTTACAGCCTGGCCGACATCAACGGCTTCAACCTTGCCTATGCGATCCCCCTGTCGCAGCCGACACTTTCCAATGACGAAAAGACGCCGAACCTGCTGCGCTGGCTGCGCGCGGTCTATGCCCGCCCGGCGGTGAAGCAGTGCTGGGCGCTGGGGCGGACCGACATGGTCAAGCGGGTGGCCATTCTCGAACAGGAGCGGATCTGATGGCGATAGTGCTCTATCACGGCGCGGCGAACGGTCCTTCGCTGGCGGTGCTTGCGGCTCTGGCGGAATCGGGGGTGGCAGTGGAACGCCGCCCGATCGACCTGCTCGCGGGGGAACGCCATGACCTGCCCGGCGTCGACGAGCCGCTTGCGCGCGACATGGGGATCGAGGGCGAAGGCCCGGTGCTGCTGGTGGACGGGGAGGCCATGACCGAGTCCGTGTTCCTTGCCCAGTTCTTCGACGAGCTTTCGGATGTGTCCTCGCTCCAGCCCGCCGATCCTTTTGCGCATTGGGAAATGATGATGTGGTGCCGCCAGATCACCGAGCGCCTGTCTCCGGCGGCGGCGCTGCTGGGTAATCTCGCGTTCTCGCGCGGGCGGCTGGCGGCGATGGCGGATGCCGATTTCGGCGCCATGGCGGACCGCATCGTCAGCGCCGACTTGCGCGCGCGCTGGGAAGTCCTGCGTGACGGCGCGTCGATCCGGCACAAGTGGAGGACAGCCGCGCCAAGGTGTCGCAGGCGGTGGAACGCTGCGAGGGCAAGCTGGCGGATGGCCGCGAATGGCTGATGGGCGCCTTGACCATTGCCGATTTCGAGACGTTCGCCTGGCTCGCCGGGATGGAGCAGATCGTGCCCGAGGCTTTCGCCGACAAGCCGCTGACCGCCGCCTGGCTGTCGCGCGTTCGTGCCCGTCCCAGTGTTACGGCGGCGCTGGCGGATGCGGGCGGTGATTCCACCCGCTTCTGGGCGCCGGGGCCGGAGATCAATCGCTGGGGGTGAAGCAGGCCCCCGAAAATCTCGCAGTTGCACAAGCCGGTCCGAAACGAGGCCGGGAAACGGGAAGAGTGAGAGAATGGTTGCGAAGCGTTCGAAGGTCTGGCTCGCGGTATCGGCGGGGGCATGTCTGGTGCTGGCGGGGTGCGGCAGCGGCGGGGCGGAAGGCCCCGCCGCCGCGACCGCGCGGACCGGCGACGTTACCGGCGCCCTGATCGTCAAGGCGCCGGACAGCGAGTGGCTCTCCTATGGGCGCACTTACGACGAACAGCGTTTCTCGCCGCTTTCCGACATCAACCGGGATAATGTGAAGAGCCTTGGCCTCGCCTGGTTTTCCGATCTCGATACCGCGCGCGGGCAGGAATCGACGCCGCTGGTGATAGACGGCAGGATCTACATCACCACCGCCTGGTCCAAGGTAAGGGCCTACGATGCCGCCACCGGCAAGGAACTGTGGGCCTACGATCCCGAAGTCCCGGGCGACAGCGGGGTGAAGGGGTGCTGCGATGTCGTGAACCGGGGGCTCGGCGCCTGGGGGGACAAGCTCTATCTCGGCACGTTCGACGGCCGCCTGATCGCGCTTGACCGCGATAGCGGCAAGCCGGTGTGGAGCAAGGTCACGGTGGACCAGTCCAAGCCCTATACCATCACCGGCGCGCCGCGGGTGATCGATGGCAAGGTGATCGTGGGCAACGGCGGCGCCGAGATGGGCGTGCGCGGCTATATCACCGCCTACGACGCGGAGACCGGCAAGCAGCTCTGGCGGTTCTACACTGTGCCCGACGCGCCGGGCAGGAATGCCGAGCCCTATCTGAAGGCTGCCGAGAAGACCTGGTACGGAGAATACTGGAAGCAGGGCGGCGGCGGCACCGTGTGGGATTCGATGGCCTACGATCCCGAACTGGACCTGCTCTATATCGGCGTGGGCAATGGCAGCCCCTGGAACCAGGGCATCCGTTCGCAGGGCAAGGGGGACAACCTCTACCTCTCGTCCATCGTGGCGATCCGGCCGAAGACCGGGGAATATGTCTGGCACTTCCAGACCACGCCGGGCGAAACCTGGGACTTCACGGCCACCCAGCACATCATGCTGGCCGATCTCCAGATCGGCGGCAAGACCCGCAAGGTGCTGATGCAGGCGCCCAAGAACGGGTTCTTCTACGTGATCGACCGAAAGACCGGCGAATTCATCTCCGGCAAGAACTTCGTGCCGGTGAACTGGGCTTCCGGGCTCGATCCCCGGACCGGGCGGCCGATCGAGAATCCCGAGGCACGCTATTACAGGACCGGCAAACCGTGGGTCGGATCGCCCGGCGCGGGCGGGGCGCATTCGTGGCATCCGATGGCATGGGATCCGAAGGAGAAGCTGGTCTTCATCCCGGCGCAGATCGCCGCCTTCCCCTATTTCCCGGACAGGAACTGGAAGCACCAGGCCAAGGGCTTCAATACCGGCGTGGACATGGCGGCGGCCTCGATGCCCGCCGATGCGAAAATTCGCGAGGCGGCGGCGAAGGCCACCAAGGGCGTGCTGATCGCCTGGGACCCGGTGGCGCAGAAGGAGCGCTGGCGCGTGACCTTCCCCAGCGCCAACAACGGCGGATTGCTGGCGACCGGCGGCGGGCTGGTGTTCCAGGGCAACATGACGAGCGAGATGGCCGCCTATGCCACCGATACGGGCGCGAAGCTGTGGTCCTGGCCGGTGCAGACCGGGGTGGTCGCGCCGCCGATCACTTACAAGGTGGGCGGCACGCAGTACGTGGCGGTGGTGGCCGGCTGGGGCGGCATCTGGGCGCTGGCGCCGGGCGGGGTGATATCGCAATCCGGTGGTCCGGTGCACAATATCAGCCGGTTGCTGGTCTTCAGGCTGGGCGGCACGGCCACGCTGCCGCCCGCGCCGAAGCTGGAGGAACTGCCGCTCGATCCGCCCGCTTTCACCGGCACGCCGGAGCAGGTGGCGGCCGGTTCCTATCGCTATGGTCGCTATTGCGGCACCTGCCACGGGGATGCGGCGGTGGGCGGCGGATTGCTGCCGGACCTGCGCCGCTCGGCCCTTGTCGGCGACAAGGCCGCATTCCAGACGGTGGTGCATGACGGGGCGCTGAAGAGCAACGGCATGGTCGGCTGGTCCGACGTGATGTCGGCCGAAGAGATCGAGGCGATCCGCCAATACGTGATCCACCGCGCCAACGAGGACAAGGCGCTGGAGAAAGCGGGCGGCAAGTGATCGACATCGCCGGGCTGGCGGGCATCGATGTTCACGTCCACGCGGAAGTCTCGTGCCACGATCCGGAGGACCCGGTCATGGCGCAGTTCTTCGATGCCGCCTCCGCCTATTTCAAGGCTCCGCGCGAACGGCCGAAGATGCCGGAGATCGCCGAGATCTACCGCGCGCAGAACATCGCCTTCTGCCTCTTCACCGTGGATGCCGAAAGCGGCATGGGGGCCAGGCGCGTGTCGAACTACGAAGTGGCGGAATTCGCCGCCGCCCATGCCGATATCTGCATCCCCTTCGCCTCGATAGACCCGCGCAAGGGCAGGCTGGGCGCGCGGGAGGCGCGCGACCTGATCGAGAACCACGGCGTGCGCGGCTTCAAGTTCCACCATATCGTGCAGGACTGCCACCCCGCAGATCGTGTGGGCTATCCGATCTACGAGGTGATCGCCGGCCATGGCCTGCCCGCGATCTTCCATACCGGCCATTCCGGCATGGGCACCGGGATGCGCGGCGGCGGCGGGCTGCGGCTCAAGTACGGGCGGCCCATGCTGGTGGACGACGTGGCGGTCGATTTTCCGGACATGAAGATCATCCTGGCTCATCCGAGCTGGCCGTGGGTGGATGAAAGCCTCTCGATGGCGCTTCACAAGGAGAACGTCTTCATCGACCTTTCCGGCTGGAGCCCACGTTATTTCCCGCCGCAGATCGTGCGCTATGCCAATGGCCAGCTGGCGGGGAAGATGATGTTCGGTTCCGACTTCCCGCTGATCGGCCGGAAAATGGAATCGAGGCGGCGCGCGGCATCGGTTTCAGGGATGACGTGATGCCCGGCATCATGAAGGGCAATGCCGCAAGGGTGCTGGGGCTGGCGTGAAAGGGATCGGGATGGATTTCACGGATCGCCACGTCGTCATCACCGGCGCATCCAGCGGCATCGGCCGGGCCACGGCGGAGCATGTCGCGGCGCTGGGCGGGCGGGTCACGCTGCTGGCGCGGCGGGCGGACCGGCTGGCGGAACTGGCCGCGAGTCTGGGTGCGGATGCCCGCTGGCAGGCTGTGGACGTGGCCAACGGTCCTGCGCTTGACGCCGCGCTCGATGCGGCGATCGCAGGGGGAGGGCCGATCGACGGCCTGTTCCTCAATGCCGGAACCGGGGGCACTTTCGCGCCGGTGGAAGACTATGCGGAAGCGGATTTCGCGCAGGTCATGGCCGTGAACCTCACTGCGCCGTTTCGGGCTGTCGCCCGGGCATTGCGGGCCATGAAGGCGCGGCGGCGCGGGGCGATACTGGTGACCGGCAGCCTCGCCAGCGAGCGTGGCATGGCGAACAACGTCGCCTATGTCGCGTCCAAGCACGCGGTCCTGGGGCTGGCGCGCGCCGTCGCGCTGGAGGCGGCGCCTTTCGGGGTGCGCTGCAATTGCGTGGTGCCGGGGTTCATCGAGACGGAAATGTTCGCCGCGCTTCCGGGCGAGGCGCTGGAAGCGCTTGCCGGCAAGGTGCCGCAGGGACGAACCGGCAGCGCAGAGGAACTGGCGGCGGTGGCGGCGTTCCTGCTTTCGGACGCGGCCTCGCATGTCACCGGGCAGAGCATCGCGGTGGACGGCGGGGTGCTGGGAACGTTGAGGGTGTGATCGTCGCGATCAGCCGGGGCGACGAACAATTTCTGGCTCAATCGTCGAAGAAATTCAGTTCCAGCAGCACTCCGTCCGGGTCATGCACGAAGATCTGCCGCAGCCCGATCGAGTGGATCACGTTGCTTTCGTACCGCAGCCCGCGATCCTCGATCCGGTCGCGGATTTCCTCGAAGCCTTCGCAGCGCAGGGCGATGTGATGCAGCGCGCCGGTGGGGCCGCCGAACATCTCGCGGTCCATGGCGCGCGGTGCGTCGCGGCTGTTGAGGTGGAGGATCGGCCGCTCGTCGTTGTCGTAGATCCAGCGCGCGGTCTGGCGGGTGAGCGGCGGCGGCGGGGCGTAGCTCTCCAGCGAGAGCACTTCGCGGTAGAACGCCTCGCTGCGATCGAGATCGGCGACCACCACGTTGTAATGGTCAAGCGCGACGACGCGGGCGCGGACGCGCGTGTCGAAGGCCATGAAAGGGCTGTTCATGCCGCCTGCTCCTCTTTCTTCTCGCCGCCGGGAACGCCGTGAGCAACGCGCCGTCCGTAGTCGGGATCGTCCTCCGGCCGGGCCAGCGAACCCATGACGCGGGCGTGGATGTCCTCCAGCGTGCCGCGGAATTCGGCATAGGGCAGGATATAGAGCCGGTTCTCGCGCACGCCGTCGAGGACATGGGCGGCAAGCGTTTCGGGCTCCATGCCCACTTCGATCACTTTCTTGAGATGGCCGAACATTTCCGGCCCGGCCTGATAGTAGCCGGTATCGGAAAGGTGGGCGGGGCGGGTCAGCAGGGCCTCGTGGATATTGGTGTTCACCGCGCCCGGGCACAGCAGCGAGACGCCGATGCCGGTGCCTTCGAGGTCGAGCGCCAGCGACTCGGTCAGCCCGCGCACCGCCATCTTGGTGGTGCAGTAGATGCCGGTGCCCTTGAGCGCCACGAAGGCGGACATCGATGCGGTGTTGACGATGTGCCCGCCGTTTCCGCGTTCGATCATGCGCGGCAGGAAAGTGCGCACGCCGTTGATGACGCCGCGCAGGTTGACGTCGATCTGCCAGTCCCAGTCATCGAAGGTGGCGTCCTGGATGGCGCCGAAGTGAGAGACGCCGGCGGTGTTGAACAGCAGTTCCACCGGACCCAGCCGGGCCTCCACCGCATCGGCGGCGCGGCGATATGCCTCGCGGTCGGTAATGTCGAGATGGACGGCATGACCTGCGCGCCGGTGCCGGCGAAGAAGGCCACGGCCTCGTCGAGATGGTCCTGCCGGATGTCGGCGATGGCGACCTTGCAGCCCGCCTTCGCGAAGACCTTGGCCTGGCCGAGCGCGACGCCCGAGCCGCCGCCGGTGATGAATGCCGTGCGTCCTGCCACTTCTGTCATCTTGTCTCTCCCTCGATAGCGATTTTTCGCTCTTGTCTACGCGTAGGCGTGGTTCTCCAGTCCGAGCAGGTCGCGCGTTTCGCCCGCGCTCGACACTTCGGCGCCCATGCGCTCGATCAGTTCGACGGCCCAGTTGACGTGGGCGGCGTTGTCGGGCGCCATGCGGCCCTTGCGCAGGAAGATCGTATCCTCGAACCCGACGCGGACATGGCCGCCCAGCAGGACGGACTGCGCCGCCATCGGATAGGAATGGCGGCTCACGCCGAAGCCGGTGAACGCCGCGCCGCGCGGGATCTGGTTGGCGGAATAGAGCATCGCCTCGGGCGTGGCCGGAAGGCCGTACTTGGTGCCCAGAACGAAGGAGAACGGCACGTTCTTCGGGATCGCGCCCTTGGCCATGAGATCGTCCGCGAAGACGAAATCGCCCGCCTCGAAGCATTCGATTTCCGGCAGCACGCCCGCTTCCTGGATCATGTGACCCATGCGGGTGATCATCGGATCGAGGTTGATGGCAACCCCGCCCCAGAGTTGCATCGTGCAGATGTCGAGCGTGCACATGTCGGGCCTGAGGTCGAGGATGTGCTCCAGCCGGCGCTCGGCAGTGAACATCAGCGTGCCTTCGCCGCAGACCGAGGGGTCCTCGTCGCTCTGCATCCAGGTGCAGCCCGGCCCGGTGGTGACGTTGAGGATGACCTCGCGGTTCTTTTCCCGAATCAGGCCCACCACCTCGCGGTAGTCCTCCAGCGCCTGCGAAGGCTCGCCGGTCTGGCCGTCGCGGACGTGGACGTGGATGATCGAGGCACCGGCCGCGGCCGCCGCCAGCGCTTCCGCCGCGACGTGATCCGGGCGGAACGGGAAGTTGGGATGGCTGGGCATCGGCGAACTGCCAGTCACCGCGCAAGTAATGTAGACTTTCTGCGCCAATCTCGCTCTCCTCGCCTTGTGTCTTTTCTTGATATGGGCGAGATCGCAAATTCGAAGTGGTCGGAACAGGCCAGCACATATCCTATCACGTCAGGTAACTGGTTCAGGGCGTGACCGGAGGGAGATAGAGCACCGATGTCGCATCGTGAGGAGCTTTCGCTTTTTCTGAAATCTGCGCGCGGACGGCTGATGCCCAGCGAAGTGGGCCTGCCCAATGGCGAGCGCCGACGCGCCAAGGGCCTGCGCCGCGAGGAAGTCGCCGCGCTCGCGGGGATGAGCGTCACCTGGTACACCTGGTTCGAGCAGGGGCGCGAAATCCAGCTCTCCGCCCCGATGATCGAGCGGCTGGGGCGCACCTTGCGGCTTTCCGATACCGAGCGGGAATATCTCTTCGCGCTGGCGCAGCACCGCCCGCCGCCGCTGGTCTCCCGGCTGGACGAGGATATCCGCCCCGGCACGCAGCACTTGCTGGACAGCCTCTCGATCCCGGCGCTGGTGATCGTCGAGGACTGGACGGTGGTGGGCTGGAACCGGCTCGTCTCGGTGGCTTTCCGCGATTACGCACCGCTCGCGCGGAGCGAGCGGAACCTGTTCAAGATCCTCATGCTCAACGAGCGCTATCAGGGCGATCCCGAATTCTTCCGCGAAATGGGCCAGCGCCTGACCGCGCGCTTCAAGTGGGATTACAGCCAGACCGCGCAGCCCGAGATATTCGACGAGATCATCGCCGAACTCACCGAACGTTCGGCGCTGTTCCGCGAAAGCTGGGCGCGCAGCGAGATCCGTTCCCATTTCGAGGGGATCAATTCCAGCTTCTTCCCCGAGATCGGCGAAATCTGGTTCCGCCATACCTCCTACGCCATCGAGGAAGTGCCCAGCCAGCGCCTGATCGTATTCGCGCCCAACGAGGAACGCGATGCCATGCTGCTGGAGCGGCTGCGCGCGCTCAGGCCGGAGCTTGGCCCTCTCGAAGCGGCCGTGCGGTGATGCGCGCGCCCGCTTCGGCGCAGCCGGGCGAACAGGGGAACCGCGCCCATGCCGATCAGGGCAAGTGCCACCAGGGCCAGGCGATAGGGTCCTTCCGTGCTGTCCGGCGTGAATATCCGCAGGTTCAGGAACAAGGCTCCCAGCGAGATGCCGATGGCGGCCGAAAGTGCGTTGCCGATGCTGTTGAGCACGATGGCGCCGGGCAGTTCCTCCTGCGCCACGTCCGCGAAGGCGAGCGAGACCATGCCGGTGAAGGGCACGGACCGCGCCATGCCAACCAGAAGCATCGCGGCGGCCATCAGCCATGGCGACATCTGCGCCGTGAAGGCGGCGATGGCCGCGAGCGAGGCCATCATCATCGCGGTGCCCGCCGAAAGCGCCATGCGAAAGCCGCTCGCCCGGATCACGCGGCCCACCACCGGCTTGAGCGCGAGATCGCCGAGGTTGTTGGCCAGCAGCAGGAGCCCGGCAAGTCCGGGGGACATGCCGAACGCGAGCTGGAAATAGAGCGGCAGGACCAGCGCCTGGCCCATGTGGGGGATGCGCATCAACATGCCCGCACCGAACGCGATCGAGCGGAAGGTCGTGTGGCGCAGGGCGGTGAGCGGCACCAGTCCGTCCGGCCTTGCGCGCAGATAGCGGAAGGCGAGCAGCGCCGCGGCGCTGCCGCAGGCGATCATCGCGGCGGGAAGCAATGCCGCGCCGGGATGGGCGCCGAGCCGGTCGAAGCCGTAGATCAGCAGGGCCAGCGCTATCGCGACCAGCGCGAAGCCCAGCGGGTCGAACGGGGCGGGCCGGGGCGCGATGCGGGGGATCAGCTTGCGGGTCAGCAGCGCGCCGATCAGGGTGAGCGGCAGGTTGATGAGGAAGATCGACTGCCAGCCGAGCGTTTCGGTCAGCAGCCCGCCCAGCGGCGGGCCGATGACCGGGGCGATCAGGGCGGGCGTGGTGCTGATCGCCAGCATTTCCACCAGCCGGTGCTTGGGCGTGACCCGCAGCAGCACGAGGTTGCCCACCGGCGTCATCAGGCTGGAGCAGAGCGCCTGCAGCGCGCGGGCCGCCACGAAGAACGCCAGACCCGTGCTCAGCGAACAGAGCAGCGAGGCGAGGCCGAAACCCAGCACCGAGCCGGTCAGCACCCGGCGCGGGCCAAGGCGCTGGGCCGCCCAGCTGCTGAGCGGCAGGAACGCGGTGGAAACCAGCAGGTAGGCGGTGATGCCTATGCCCATTCCGCTGGGCGCCACGCCGAAATCGCGCGCCATGTCGGGCAGGGCGGTGGCGATCACCGTCGCTTCGAGGATCGAGAGGAACATCACGAAGGCGACCATCATGGCCACCGCGCGCGGATCGCCGATGTCTCGGCCGGAACTTCGGTCATCGCGGCTTTTCGAAGTAGGCGATGGCGCGGAATTCGTAGCTTTCACGCACGTGTGCATCCGGGCGGCTGGTGTCGTGGAAGGCGGTGTGCGGCGCGCGCCAGGCGCGGTCGTGGTCGCTGTCGTGGAACTTGATGAAGATCACTTCGTCCCGCGTCATGTCCGGGAAATACCACCAGCGATGGCCGGGGCTGTGCCGGAAGATCGTGGCGGCAACCATGTCCTCCTCGCCCTCTATCGGGGCGTAGAGCGCATCGCCTTGCGGGATCTCGTCCACGTCCACCTTGACGTTGGCCACGCTGTCCTCGTCTCCCACCGACGGCCCTTCGCAAAGCGCCAGCGGCCAGTCCTGCGGCGGAGGGGAGAACGTGCGCCACAGGCTGAAGGCGATGAAACGGTCATATCCCGGCCCGTCCGGGCGGCCTTTTTCGTAAAGGGCGGCGGCGATCTTGTGGGCCGAGCGCGAGTTGAAGTCGACATGGGCCTCGGCGGCGGGCGGCTGGTAGCCTTCGCCCGCGATGATCGGCGAGCGCAGCTGCCCGCCCATGCAGAACACGTAGTCGCACCCGGTCAGGGCCCTGGCGGCACGGGCCACTTCCTCGGGATAGGCGGCGAGCTGCCGCGGGTCGGCAAAGTCCTGCACGGCGGTTTCATGGCGGGAAATGCAGAAGCCGTGCTCATCGAGCGTGAACGGACGCTCGGCCAGCCGGGCGTTGCGGATCGTTACCGGATAGGGCTGGTAGACGCCGGTGTTGAACTCCTTGCCCGGCGCCCAGAAGCGCCGGTTGATGCGCGAGGAGGGCAGCAGGTAATCTATCGTGGTCTCTACTTGCGCGCCGGGGCGGCTGCGCGTGGCTGAATCGGTCATGCTCTCTCTCCCAAGGATGCCGCCCGGCTTTGCGCCGGTGCGGGCAGGCAAGGTGCTCAGCGCAGGAAGCGGTTCCTGACGGCTTCGGGTACGCGCGCGGACTGGAGGCCGCCGGGCCGGTCCGGCGCGGGCACGGTCCAGACGCGCTTCTCGGTGCCTTCCACGCAAATCCGCTCCCCCAGCCGGATGCGGTGGGCGATGGTGAAGCTGCTGTTTCCGAACTCCGGCGCGTCGGCCTCGATGGTCACGACGTCGCCGTAGCTCGCCGGAAAGCCGAAGCGGGCGGACAGGTCCACCAGCGGAAAGCCGGCGACGCCCAGCTCGGCTAGCATGTCGCGCTTTCGGGGCAGTCCGGCCGCTTCGAACAGCAGGACCGTGCTTTCGGCGAACATGTCGATGAAACGGGGGGCGAAGACGATCCCGGCCGGATCGCACTGGCCCCATTCGATGCGATGCTCGCGCGTGAGGAAGGGCGCCATCGTCAGGCCAGGATGTTCTTGCCCTGCCGGGTCGTCTTCTCGGCCATTTCCTCGGCGGATGGCGGCTGGGGCAGCATGAGGCCGCGCTGCACCGCGGGGCGCGCGCCGACGGTGCCGAACCAGCGCCGGAGATGCGGCAGGCCCTCCATGTCGATGCAGGCCCAGTCATGCCCGCGAACCCACGGGAAGCAGGCGATATCGGCGATCGAATAGTCCCCGGCGAGGTATTCGCTCTGCGCCAGCCGCGCGTCCATCACTTCGAACAGGCGGCGGCTTTCGCGCGTGTAGCGGTCTATCACGGCGGGCAGCTTCTCCTCGAAGTAGCGGTTGAACACCGTGGCCTGCCCCATCATCGGGCCGAGCCCGGACATCTGCCACATGACCCACTGGATCACGCGGCTGCGCCCGGCCACGTCGGCAGGCAGGAAGCGGCCGAATTTTTCGGCGAGGTAAATCAGGATCGCACCGGATTCGAACACCGCAAAGCCGCCATTTTCGGTCTCCACATCGTGGTCGATCAAAGTCGGGATGCGGCCGTTGGGGTTGAGGCGGACATACCAGTCCTCCTTCTGCTCCCGATCGGTGAGCGAGATCGCGCGCAGCCTGTAAGGCACGCCGAGCTCCTCCAGCATGATCGTGGTCTTCCAGCCGTTGGGCGTTTCCGAAGTCAGCAGTTCGAGCAAGCGTCTCTCCCGGGTGTTCGCCGCGCGATTCGGCGCGCCTTGCGCAGGGAAGAGAGCAGAGAGCGGCGCGCGCGACCAGAAGAGCACAAACAGTATCACTGGCAGTGACAGGCTGGCCCGCCTCAACCAGTTGGCGATTCTAATAGTATTGATGCTGGGCTTCCACGCGCCGCATTCCCAACGCAGTCTGCCTTCCAGATCCGCAAGGACGAACGGAGAGGGACTGCCGATACATGTTGACGCTCTACAGCTTTGGCCCTGCGGCCAATTCGCTCAAGCCGCTGCTCGCGCTCTATGAAAAGGGGCTGGAATTCACCCCGCGCTTCGTCGATCCCACGCGGTTCGAGCATCACGAGGACTGGTTCAAGAAGATCAATCCGCGCGGACAGGTGCCCGCGCTTGACCATGACGGCCACATCATCACCGAATCGACGGTGATCTGCGAATACCTCGAAGATGCCTTCCCCGATGCGCCCAAGTTGCGCCCGACCGACCCTGTGCAGATCGCCGAGATGCGCGTGTGGACCAAGTGGGTGGACGAATATTTCTGCTGGTGCGTCTCCACGCTGGGGTGGGAGCGCGGCATCGGGCCGATGGCCCGCGCGCTTTCGGACGAGGAGTTCGAGGCCAAGGTCGCCCGCATCCCGATCCCCGAGCAGCGCACCAAGTGGCGCACCGCCCGTGCCGGCTTCCCCAGGGACGTGCTGGAAGAGGAAATGCGCAAGATCCGCGTCTCGGTGGACCGTGTCGAGAAGCGGCTTTCCGAAAGCACCTGGCTGGTGGGCGAGCAATTCACGCTGGCCGACGTGTGCAACTTCGCCATCGCCAACGGCATGCAGAACAGCTTCGCGGATATCGTGAACCGCGAGGCGACGCCGCATCTGGTGGGCTGGATCGATCGCATCAACGACCGCCCCGGCTGCCAGAAGATGTTCGCCAATTCGAAAAGCGAATTCGGCGATCGCGGCCGCAAGGTCACGGTCTGAAGGGGAGAAGGGCGATGGCCAGGGACAACCGCATCACGCTCTACGATCTGCAGCTCGCTTCGGGCTGCACGATCAGTCCCTTCGTGTGGCGCACCAGGTATGCGCTGGCACACAAGGGTTTCGACGTGGACCTCGTGCCCGGCGGCTTCACCGGCATCGCCGAGCGGACCGGCGGGCGCAGCGAACGCGTGCCGGTGATCGTCGATGACGGCGAATGGGTGCTCGATAGCTGGAAGATCGCGGAATATCTCGACGAGAAATACCCCGACCGCCCCATGCTGTTCGAGGGACCTTCGATGAAGGAACTGACCAGGTTCCTCGACGCCTGGCTCTGGACGACGGCGATCGGGCCGTGGTTCTCGTGCTATATCCTCGATTACCACGACCTGTCGCTGCCGCAGGACCACGCCTATGTCCGGCACTCGCGCGAGACGATGTTCCTTGGCGGGCGCAAGCTGGAGGACGTGCAGGCCGGGCGCGAGGACCGGCTGCCGCTGGTGCCGCCCACGCTCGAACCCTTCCGCAAGCTGCTGCGCGATACGCCGTGGCTGGGCGGGGAAAAGCCCAACTTCGCCGATTATACGGCGCTGGCGGTGTTCCTCTGGACGGCCTCTGTCGCCACCACCCCGCCGCTTACCGGGGACGATCCCCTGCGCGACTGGCTGGACCGGGGCTTCGACTTCTTCGGCGGGCTAGGCCGTCATCCCGCCATGCACACGCTGTTCGGGCTCCGGCTGCGGCCGGGCGACCCGGAACCCTTCGAATCCGGCGGCGCGGGGATAGAGGTGGCGCCGGTCAATCGCGGCGCCGCGCCGCAGGTCGAACCCGCCGATTGAACGGAGCACAGGCTATGGCATGGCATGACGAGCCGCCGGGCGGCGCCTTGCGGATGTACCACATACCGGGCTGCCCCTTTTCCGAACGGGTCGAGCTGCTGCTGGATCTCAAGGGGCTGTCTGGGCTCATGGCCGATCACGAGATCGACATTTCGCTGGCCCGGCCCGACTGGCTTCTGGCCAAGACGCGGGGAACCACCGCGCTACCGGCGCTGGAACTGGAAAACGGCGAGACGCTGAAGGAGAGCATGGTCATCATGCGCTACTTCGAGGATCGCTTTCCCGAAGTGCCGGTGGCGCGGGCCGATCCCTTCGAACATGCAGTGGAGGCGATGCTTTGCGCCACGGACGGGCAGTTCACCGGCGCGGGTTACCGGATGATCCTCAACCGGGATGCGGCCAAGCGCGAAGAGCACCGGGCCGAAGTCGATGCGCAATATGCCCGCCTCGACGACTTCCTGCGGCACTATGCACCTGACGGGAACTATCTGTTCGACCGGTTCGGCTGGGCGGAAGTTGCCTTCGCGCCGATGTTCAAGCGGCTGTGGTTCCTCGAATACTACGAGGCCTACGAAGTGCCGCAGCACCTTTCGCGCGTGCTGCGCTGGCGCGAGGCGTGCCTTTCGCACCCGGTCGTGCAGCGCCACCACGGGCACCGCGAACTGATGACGCTCTATTACGACTATGCGCAGGGCGGCGGGAACGGGCGCCTGCCGGAAGGCCGCGCGGTGTCGAGCTTCACGCTTGATCCCGCCTGGAACACGCGCCCGATGCCCCCGCGCGACAAGTGGGGACCTCCGGCGACCGACGCCGAACTCGGGCTCATCGCGGCCTGACCATCATCGACGAGAACAACCCTCCAACGGGAGCAGGATCATGAAGAGCTATCCGCAGAACTATATCGACGGCCGCTGGACCGACAGCCGGGGCGGCCGCCGTCATTCGGTGGTCAACCCGGCTACCGAGGGGCAGGCGAGCGAGATCGTGCTGGGCACCGCGGCCGACGTGGACCTTGCCGTGGAAGCCGCGCGGCGGGCGTTTGAGACGTTCTCGCAGACCGGCAAGCAGGAACGCATGGCGCTGATCGGGAAAGTGATCGAAGCCTACAAGGCCCGCATTCCCGACATTGCGGAGGCTATCGCCACCGAAATGGGCTGCCCGATCTCCACGGCCTCGACCGCGCAGGCGGGATCGGGCGTGGCCCATCTCGGACAGGCGCTGGCTTCGCTCGATGCCTTCGAATTCTCCGAGAAGATCGGCGACAATACGGTGCTGCGCGAGCCGATCGGCGTCGTCGCGCTCATCACGCCGTGGAACTGGCCGATGAACCAGATCGTCGCCAAAGTGGGGCCGTGCCTTGCCGCCGGTTGCACGATGATCCTCAAGCCGAGCGAGGAAGCACCCAGTTCCGCCGCGATCTTCGCCGAAGTGATGGAGGCCGCAGGCGTTCCGGCGGGAGTGTTCAACCTCGTGCAGGGTGACGGCGCGGAAGTGGGCACCGCGCTGGCGCGGCATCCTGGGATCGACATGATCTCCTTCACCGGCTCCACCCGCGCCGGGATCATGGTGGCCAAGAACGCCGCCGATACCGTGAAGCGGGTGTCGCAGGAACTGGGCGGCAAGTCGCCTAACATCATCCTCGAAGGCACGCCGCTGGACGTGGCGCTTCCCGGCGGCGTGGGCGGGGTGCTGCTCAACTCCGGCCAGAGCTGCGTGGCGCCTACGCGCATGCTGGTCCACCGTTCGCAGCATGCCGATGCGGCCGAGAAGGTGGGCGAGATGTTCGCCGCCAAGCCGGTTGGCGATCCGCTCAGCGAAGGGCCGCACATCGGCCCGGTGGTGAACAAGACGCAGTACGAGAAGATCCAGGGCCTGATCCAGAAGGGCATCGAAGAAGGCGCGACACTGGTGACCGGCGGGCTCGGGCGGCCCGACGGGCTGGACAAGGGCTATTACGTCAAGCCCACCGTCTTCGCCGACGTGACGCCCGACATGACCATCGCGCAGGAGGAAATCTTCGGCCCGGTGCTGGTCATCATGCCTTATGACGATGAAGCCGACGCGGTGCGCATCGCCAATGACACGCCTTACGGCCTTGGCGCCTATATCGCGGGCGATCCGGCGCGGGCGGGCAAGCTGGTGGGCAAGCTGCGCGCGGGCGCGGTCTTCGTGAATTCCGGGGGCCTTGCTTTCGACATGCCGTTCGGCGGTTACAAGCAGTCCGGCAATGGCCGCGAATTCGGCAAGTTCGGGATCGAGGAGTTCCTCGAGGTCAAGTCGGTCATCGGCCAGTACCAGCCGGTCGAGGCGTGACGAAGGGGGGCCGGTATCTCCCGGCCCCATATGCCCGCCCCGCAATGGTCGGACGGGGGCGCAGGGCGGATGGATCAGGTCAGATCGGCGATCGACACGGTTCGTCCGCCCGCCGCCGCGCGGTTTCCCTCGCGGCGCAGGCGTTCGATCTCCAGACGGGCCGCGGGGGCCGGTTCGTCGGGCAGGGCCGCCAGCGAGGCCTCGTAAATCTCGCGAAAATCCTCGGCATATTCGGGGTGGGAGAAGATCAGGGGGGCATTCTCCTCGATCCCGCGCAGGGCCTTCTCGCCCACTTCGAGCGGGTCCATGCCGAGGTCGAAGGCAGCGCCGAACTGCGTCAGCGCCGCGCGGTCAAGCTCGCCGAAGCCGCTTTCGCCGAATGTCTCGGGGCGGCGGAAGGCGCTGTCCCAGGCGTTGGTGCGGGTAAGGCCGGGGCAGAGCAGCGATACGCCGATGCCCTGCGGGGCAAGGTTGTAGCGCAAGGATTCGGTAAGGCCGCGCACCGCGAACTTGCTGGCGGTGTAGATGCCGGCCTGCGGACCGGAGAGATAGGCGGCCATGGATGCGACATTGACGACATGGCTTCCCGGCCCGGTCCGTTTCAGCAGAGGAAGCAACGCGACAAGTCCGTTTACTACACCTCCGAAGTTCACGCCCATGATCCAGTCGTAATCGGCATGGCTGGCTTCGTCGGTCGGGCCGAACACGGAGACGCCGGCATTGTTCACCAGCACGTCGAGCCGGCCGAAGGTCGCCTCGATTTCCCTGGCGACTTCGGCGAAGCGGGCACGGTCGGTCACGTCCAGTTTCAGGAAAATCGGCGTTTCCCTGCCATTTTCCGCGAACCATCGCTCCGCTTCTGCGCGGTAGTCCTCATTGCGGTAGCTTAGCGCAAGCCGGAAACCCGCGTTCGACAAGGCCCGGGCGATTCCGAAGCCCAGGCCCGAAACCCCTCCTGTCACGAAGGCCACGCGTTTGCTGTTTTTCATGACAATCCTCTCGGCAAGACGAATTTATTCGTTAGTGTAGCAAATCAATAATCGAGGAGAGATCGAGATGCCAGAGCCTGATTCGAACCTGCCTCCCGCCCATCTCGAAGCCCGTCTCGATGCGCTGGAGCACCGGGTGGGCGAACTGGAGGATGTGAATGCCATTCGCCGCCTGCACTGGGCCTATGGCTATTACATCGATTTCAACCTGCCGGATCAGGTTGCCGAACTCTTTGCCGAGGACGGCGTGGTCGTGTTCCTGTCGGGCGAGTACGTCGGCCATGCAGGGGTGAAGCGCCTTTACGGCGACTGGATCCAGCAGCGCTTCACCGGCGGAAAGCCGGGGCCGGTGAACGGGTTGCTGCTCGATCATTTCCAGATGCAGGACGTGATCACCGTCGCGCCCGATCGCCAGACCGCCAAGGGGCGCTTTCGCGGCATGCTGTTCGGCGGCTGGCACGACGATTTCCAGGACACGCGCGAGGAGATCATGCCGCAGCAGTTCATGGAAGCCGGCATCTACGAGAACGATTACGTGCGCGAGGACGGCGTGTGGAAGATCAAGCGGCTGGACTACATGATGCAGTGGCAGGGCGATTATGAGCAAGGTTGGGCGCACACCACCTCGCATCTCCAGCCCGCCGCGCTGACGTTCCCCGAAGACCCGATCGGCCCCGATCGCCTGCTGCCGCAAAGCGCCCACCGGCCCACCTGGCCCTATCGCCACGACGTGCCGATGCATTTCGCCCATCCCCGGTTCGGCAATGTTCTGGCCGGTCAGGAAGTGGGCTGAAAATCCGCCAGGACAGCGGCGGGGAGAGCCGCTAGCCTCGCAAAAAAGACGATAAAAGAAAGGGAAAGCGTGCCGGCAACAGATCCGCGTGAGATCATCGAGCGTGCCCCGATGTCACGGGCGCAAGTGGCGACCGTGGCGATCATGGTCGGGCTCAATGCGCTTGACGGGTTCGATGTGCTGTCGATCAGCTTCGCCGCGCCCGGCATCGCGGCGGACTGGGGGATCGACCGGGTGGCGCTGGGGGTCGTGCTGTCGATGGAACTGATCGGCATGGCCATCGGTTCGGTGGTGCTCGGCAGCGTCGCGGACCGGGTCGGGCGGCGGCGCACGATCCTCGGCTGTCTCTGCGTCATGGCGCTGGGCATGGCGATGGCGACGCAGGCGACAGGCGTGGCGACGCTTTCGGTCTGGCGCGTGCTCACCGGGCTCGGCATCGGCGGGATGCTGGCGGCGATCAACGCGGTGACCGCGGAATTCGCCAATGCCCGTCGCCGCAACCTGGCGCTGGCGGTGATGGTGATCGGCTATCCGCTGGGCGCGGTGATCGGCGGGCTCGCTGCCGCCTGGCTGCTGACCCTGTTCGACTGGCACGCGATCTTCTGGTTCGGCTGCCTCGCGACGGCGGCGTTCATCCCGCTGGTGTGGTTCCTGGTGCCGGAGCCGGTGCAGTTCCTGCTGGTGCGGCGCGGTCCGGGCACGCTGGCGCGGGTCAATGCCGTGCTGGCCCGCTGCGGCCATCCTCCGGTTTCGGCGCTGCCGCCGTCCACCGTGGAGGAATCCGCCGCCTCCATCGCGGACATCCTGCGCCCCGGCCTGATCGGCACGACGCTGCTGGTCACATTTGCTTACTTCGCCCATGTCGTGAGCTTCTACTTCATCCTGAAATGGGTGCCGAAGATCGTTGTCGACATCGGCTTTCCTCCGCCCGAAGCGGCCGGTGTGCTGGTGTGGGCGAACCTTGGCGGGGCGATCGGCGGGGCGCTGTTCGGCGTGGCGGTGCAGCGATTGCCGCTGAAGGGCGCGACGGTGGCGGTGCTGCTTGGGTCGTCCGTGATGGTGGCGTTGTTCGGCGCGCTTGGCGTGAACACGCTGGCCGGGCTCTCCGCGCTCGCCTTCGCCTCGGGCCTGTTCACCAACAGCGCGGTGTCCGGGCTCTACACGATCTTCGCGCTGGCCTTCCCCACCATGTCCGGGCGACCGGCACCGGCTTTGCCATCGGCGTCGGGCGCGGCGGCGCGGCGCTGTCTCCCATCGTGGCAGGCATGCTCTTCGAGGCGGGCCTGCCGCTGGCCATGGTTTCCACGCTGATTGCCGGCGGCTCGTTCCTCGCGGCAATCGCCCTGTCCTGCCTCAAGCTGCGCGTGCGCGGCTGATTGGAGGTTCGTCTTGCAATACCAGTCGCATGTCGATGCCCTTGTCCGGCATCTGGAGATCACGCCCTTCCTTTCGGACCTTGCCGAGGCGGGCGTGGAGGTCGATCCCGAAACCTGGGGGCACGTCGTCACGCAGGCCGCGCGCATGGCGGAAGAGCTGGTAGCGCCGCTCGATCCGGTGCTGGATCGGCAGGGCGCTCAGGTGGCGGGAGGCCGCGTGCGGACCGCGCCCGGCCACCGCGAGGCCTGGGCGCGCTATGTGCAGGACGGCTGGCTCGGGCTGCCGCTGCCGGAAGCGATGGGCGGCATGGGGTTGCCGTTGCTCCTGCAGGGCGCCTGCGAGGAACTGCTCAACCGCGCCTCGCCCGCCTTCGCCATGCTGGCCACCCCTGGCCGCACGGCGGCGGAGCTGCTGCTGGAAAGCGCGGCGGAAGAGCTGGCCGGGGAATGGGTGCCGCGCCTGCTTTCGGGCGAATGGGCCGCCACTATCTGCATTTCCGAACCTGACGCCGGCTCGGACGTCGGCCGCATCCGCACGCGGGCGGTAAAGGGCGAAGACGGCGCATGGCGCGTGACTGGCGAGAAATGCTGGATTTCCTATGGCGACCATGATCTTGCCGGGCGGATCGGGCACTTCATGCTGGCCCGGTCTGGCGAAGGGCAGGGCGTTCGCGGGCTCGGCCTGTTCCTCGTGCCTGACGGCGACGGGGAGGGCGCGCGTGGCGGCGTGTTCCTGCGCCGGATCGAGGAGAAGCTCGGACTTCATGGTTCGCCGACTTGCGTGCTCGGCTTCGAGGATGCGCCCGCCGTGCTGATCGGGCAGGAGGGTCGCGGGCTCCAGACCCTGTTCCACATGATGCTGCGTATGCGGCTTTCCTGCGGTCCGCAGGGGATCGGGGTGGCCAGCGGAGCCTTCGAAACCGCGCTGCGCTATGCGCAGGAGCGGCGACAGGGCGGCGCCCCCGATGCACCGCCCGTGCCCATTGCCGCTCATGCCGATGTACAGCGGATGCTGCTGGGCATGGCGGGCAGGATCGAGACCGCGCGCGCACTGGCGCTGACCTGTACGACGGCGCTGGAACTCGGCAGCCGCGCTGCGGACGGGGACGCGCGGGCGCAGTGGCTGTCGCTCTCGCAATTCCTGTTGCCCATCGTAAAGGACGGCGCGGCGCGGCTCGCCTTCGACGTGGCGAGCGAGGCGCTGCAGGTGCTGGGCGGGGCCGGCTATACCCGCGAATGGTCCGTCGAGCAGCGGCTGCGCGATGCGCGGGTCTTCTCCGTGTTCGAAGGGACCAGCGGCATTCAGGCCATCGACATGCTTCACCGCCGCCTCTGGCGCGAGGAGGGCGAGGGGCTGGCGCGCTTCCTTGCATGGGCGCGCGGCGAATTGCGGGATGGCGAGCCCTCCCGCCAACTGGCGCAAGTGCTGGACCTGCTGGAGCGGACCGCCGCCGATCTTTCGGCCATGCGGAGCGCGGCGCGAGGGGCAGAGGCCGGCGCGACCGCCTTCCTGGACTTGTGCGGCATGGCTGCCTGCGGCTGGATGGCGCTGCGCCTGGTCCACCGCGCGGGCGACGATGCGGTGGGCAGGCGCATGAAGGCGGCGGCGCGTTTTCATCTCGCCGAATTGCCGTTCGCGCCGAAGCGCAGGCCGGGCTGGCGCGCCTTGGTGCGCAGCGGCTGGAGGGGATCGCCGCGCTTCTCGATTAGCGGGCTTTTGGCGGCGCCGCTCTCAGAGGCCGCCGATATCGACGTCGTGAATGCGCTTCAGGAGGGCTGCGAGCATGTGGAACTCGGCATCGGAGAAGCGTTCGCGCAGCCATAGTCCGAGTTCGCCGCTGCGCTCATGCGCGGCGGAAAGCATGGCCACGCCCTGCTCGGTGATTTCCAGCGTCTGGCGGCGGCGATCCTCGGTGGATTGCCCGCGCACGATCAGTTCGCGGCCTTCCAGACGGTTGATGATGCCCATCACCGTGGCGCGGTCCATCTGGAGCGTTCGGCCGATGTCGGCTTGCGAGGTGCCGGGATTCTCGGCGATCAGGAGCATCGCGGTAAGCTGGGTCTGGGTAATGCCCAGATCGCTGAAGATCTCCGAAAAACGGCGCTGCGTGGCGCTTTGGGCCAAGCGCAGGTGCAGGTCCAGAACGTGATCTAGCGTGCGACCGGCTGTCAGTCCCGCGAATGTTTCGGCGTCTCTCATCACGTCCTGTTGCGAGCGTTTGCGGGAATCGTCAAGCGATGGCTTGGAAAATAATTGTCAGTGAAGCATACAATATCGCGACGACAATATAAGACTGGAGAGGTTATGGCCCATTTCCCGGAAACCCCGAGCTTTACCGGGTTCAACACCCCATCGCGGATCGAGGCGGATATCGCCGACCTTGCGCATGAGGGCACGATTCCGCCCGAACTGAACGGTGCGTTCTTCCGCGTCCAGCCCGATCCGCAGTTCCCGCCGCGCCTTGGCGACGATATCGCCTTCAACGGCGACGGCATGATCACGCGGTTCCATATCCACGACGGCCGGTGCGACTTGCGCCAGCGCTGGGCCCATACCGACAAGTGGAAGCTGGAACGCGAAGCCGGAAAGGGGCTGTTCGGCGCCTATCGCAATCCGTTGACGGACGATCCCGCGGTGGAGGGCCGGTTCCGCTCCACTGCGAACACCAATGCCTGGATCTACGCGGGCAAGCTCTGGGCGATGAAGGAGGACAGCCCGGCGCTGCTGATGGACCCGGCGACGATGGAGACCATCGGTTTCGAGACCTTCGGCGGAGCCATGCGCGGGCAGACCTTCACCGCGCATCCCAAGGTCGATCCGGTCACCGGCAACATGGTGGCGATCGGCTATGCCGCCTCGGGGCTCTGCACCGACGACGTGGCCTATTACGAGGTCGGCCCCGATGGCGCGCTGCTGCGCGAGGTGTGGTTCAAGGCGCCCTACTATTGCATGATGCACGATTTCGCGATCACCCGGGACTATTTGGTGATCCACATCGTGCCCTCCGTGGGAAGCTGGGACCGGCTCGATAAGGGCCTTCCGCACTTCGGGTTCGACACGAGCCTGCCGGTCTATCTGGGCGTGCTGCCGCGCCGAGAAGGGGTGACAGGCGAGGAGATCCGCTGGTTCCGCCGCGACAATTGCTTCGCCAGCCATGTCCTGAACGCATGGCAGGAGGGATCGCGGGTCCACTTCCTCACTGCCGAGGCGAAGAACAACATGTTCCCGTTCTTCCCGGACGTCCACGGCGCCCCGTTCAACGGCATGGAGGCGATGAGCTATCTGACCGACTGGACCGTGGACATGGCCTCCAACGGCGATAGCTTCGAGGCGATCAGCCGCCTGTCCGATACCGCCGCCGAGTTTCCCCGCATCGACGACCGCTTCACCGGGCGCAAGACGCGTTACGGCTGGATGCTGGAGATGGACATGCGCCGCCCGGTGGAACTGCGTGGCGGCAGCGCGGGCGGGCTGCTGATGAACTGCCTGTTCCTCAAGGACCTCGAAACCGGGCGCGAGCAGCACTGGTGGTGCGGGCCGGTGTCCAGCTTGCAGGAACCGTGCTTCGTGCCCCGCTCCGCCGATGCGCCCGAGGGGGATGGCTGGATCGTGCAGGTCTGCAACCGGCTGGAGGACCACCGCAGCGACCTGCTGATCTTCGATGCGCTCGATATCGAGAAGGGGCCGGTGGCGACCATCCACGTTCCGATCCGGCTGCGCTTCGGGCTCCACGGCAACTGGGCCGATGCCGGTGCGATCGGGCTGGCGGCCTGAGGAGGAAGGCCCGCAAAAAAGGGGAGAAGCCGCTGCCGGGGCAGGCGGCTTCTCCCAAGCTTCCGGCGGTTGCGGGCCGAAAAGGCGGATGGGTTCGGCGGAATTCAGTCCGCGATGCCGGCGCGGGCCTTGAGGTTCGCCTCATCCCGGGCGGCGCGGCGGGAAACAAGCAGGATCAGCACCACGATGGGCACGGCGACCACGTTGATGCTCAGCATCGCCGTGCGCAGATCGCCGGTGATGTCGGATATCAGCCCGACCACATAAGGGCCCACGCCCATGCCGAGAATGGTCATGACCAGCAGGTAGAGGCTGGCGGTGAGCCCCCTCATGCGCGGCAGGACCTGATCGTAGAGGATCGCGTAGAGCGGCGGCATCCATCCTGTCAGCACGATGCTGTAGACCACGAAGCGCAAGTAGAAGTCCCCGGGCGAAGGTGCCCAGTAGACCCAGAACGACAGCAGCGGCGACAGGCCCATCGACATCAGCGCGATTCCCGCCCGGCCGCCGCCGGGAAACCGCTGGTGCAGCCGGTCGGACAGCGGCCCCCAGATCAGCGGGCCGACGATGCCGGTCGCGGCCGAGAGCAGGCCGAACTGCAAGGCGGTGTCGGCCAGCGAGAGGTGGTAGGTGCGGATCAGGAAGCTGGGGTTGAAGGCCATCATTCCGTAGTTGATCGTCGATTGCAGCGTGCCCACGGCAATCGCCATGATGAGGGTCGGCGATCCGGCGATCACGCGGAAGGCCTGCCGGTCGCTGGCCTTCACCCCTTGCAGCAGGTTGACGACGACCAGCAGGCCAATGCCGATCACCAGCCATTGCAGGACGTGCGGATCGATCGCGAAGGCGCCGAAGCCGAGCGGCGGGCGCGGTGACCGGGCCATGCCGATCCGCGCCAGCACGGTTCCCGCCACCAGGATCAGCGCGAGTGCGGCAAAGTTGATGGCCACGCTGCGCAGGCTTGCCCGGCGCAGCGCCATGGCCACCCAGTGGCAGCCCGGCGTCACCGCGCCCAGCAGCGAGAGGCTGGCACGGAAGGGATGCGGATCGGGCGGCGTGGCGATGCCGTCCATCACGCCGCGTTCGGGTTCGCGCAGGCGCCAGAGGAAGATCGAAAGCACGAAGCCGGGCGCGGCGGCCACGAGGAAGGCGAATTGCCAGCCCTTCAGGCCCAGCGGCGCGGTGCCCGGCACGAAGGCGTCGCTCCACATCTGCGCGGCCAGTCCGCCCAGCACCAGCGATCCGCCCAGCCCCAGCGCAAGGCCGAGGCCATCACCGCCATCACGAAGCCCCGCCGGTGGCGCGGCCAGTAGTCGTAGATCAGCGAGGTGCCCGCAGGCTGCGTCGCCGCTTCGCCGATGCCGACGCAGAGCCGGGACGCGGCCAGCATGGCGAAGCTGGAGGTCATCCCCGCCATGGCGGTGGCGGCCGACCAGAACAGGATGCTCAGCGACAGCAGCCGCCCGCGCAGCCAGCCATCGGCAAGGCGGCCGACCGGCAGCGAGAACAGCGCGTAGAACAGTGCGAAGACGGTGCCGAACAGCAGGCCCATCTCGGCATCGCCGATACCGAGGTCCTGTTTGATCGCCGGGGCCAGGATCGCGAGGATCTGGCGGTCCAGCAGGCTCATCGCATTGGTCAGGGCGATCAGCGCCAGCGCGTACCATCCGCCGCGCGCGACATGGCGGGCCGGACCCGTCGCGACCTGTCCGACCGGCGGTTTCACGTCTGCCTTCACAGGGCGAACCAGCGTTCGGCGTTGGTCTGGAAGAACTTGCGCTTCACCTCCGGAGCCATGTCCATGGCATCGAGCGCGCGGACCTCTCCGGCTTCGTACTGATAGGGATAGTCCATGGCGTACATCACCCGGTCCTCGCCCATGACCTGCTGGGCGAAACGGATCGCCGGTTCCCAGGCCATCCCGCTGCACGTCACCAGCACGTTGCTGCGGAAGTATTCGGCGATGGTCTTGTTGAGCGGCTTCATCCGTTCGTAGCGCTGGGAGCGGATTCCGGCCTGGTGCATGTAGTCCAGCCGGTAGAGCCAGTATGGCAGCGCCTCGCCCATGTGGCCGACCATGATCTGGAGGTCGGGATAGCGGTCGAAGATGCCGATGGTGATGAGCCGCAGCAGGTGCATCCCGGTTTCCACGCCGAAGCCGTAGATCGCGCCGTCCAGCCCGGATTCGAGCAGCGGTCCGATCATCGCGTCGGGCGGCGTGCCGGGATGGATGTAAAGCGGCTGGTCGGTATCGGCCAGCGCGCGGAAGATCGGGTCGAAGGCAGGATCGTCGAGATAGCGGCCTTGCGTGTGGCTGTTGATCTGCACGCCCCGGAAACCCAGCTCGAAAGCGCCGCGCCGGATTTCGCGGGCGGACCATTCCGGGTCCTGCGGCGCCACGGCGGTCATGCCGATGAAGCGATCCGGGTGGGCCTCGCAGCGTTCGGCCAGCAGGTCGTTGGCGGAAAGCGCGATGCCGCGCGCCTCGTCCAGGTCGAGCAGGGGCTGGACGCCCGGCGAAGTGAGCGCGAGCACGGCCTTGTCGATGCCGGTCGCATCCATGTCGGCGATGCGGCGCTCGCCGAGATCGAGCAGGCGCTCGATGATCTGCATCGCGCGTTCGCTGGGGCTCTGGGCATAGAACCCCCAGAGCGAGGTCATGCCCCGGTCCGCCGTGCCGTCGCGCACCATGCGCAAGTAGACGTCGATCTGTTCGCGCGTGGCGAAGGCTTCCTCGGTGGCGATGCGCAGGTAGCCCTGCCTGCCGCCGGTCCTGAGGGCGCCGGTTTCGGGCGTGGTGGCCGGCAATTCGTCGATCATCTGCGATCCCATCCTCTTATCCTTCGTGGACGGCCTTGGTGACGAGGCAGGCCATGACGCCTTCCGGTCCGTCTTCGTGCCCATGTCCCGACCATTTGACCCCGCCGAACGGCGCATCGGCGCCGCCGATCATGGTGGTGTTGATGCCGAGCATTCCGGTTTCGATCTGCGCGGCGAGGCGTTTCTGCCGCGCCCCGTCGCCGGTCCAGGCATAGGCGGCGAGCCCATAGGGCAGGCGGTTGGCCTCCTCGATCATCGCCTCCTCCCCGGAGAAGCGGTTGATGAGCGCGACGGGGCCGAACGGCTCCTCGTTCATGATCCGCGCGGAGAGGGGCGTGTCGGACAGCACGGTGGGGGCATAGAAGAAGCCGCGGTTGCCGATCCGCTCGCCGCCTGCCTCCAGCCGGGCGCCCGCCGCCACCGCCTCGCGCACGAGTGCGTCGATGGCCTCGACCCGCCGCGGATTGGTGAGCGGGCCGACCTGGCTGTCCGGCGCGAGGCCGTCTCCCACTTTCAACCCGCGCGCGCGGCGGGCGAAGCCTTCGCGGAAATCCTCGAACACCGCATCCTCGACGATGAAGCGGGTGGGCGAGACGCAGACCTGCCCGGCGTTGCGATACTTGTGGCTCACCACGGTATCGAGCACGCGGTCGAGGTCCACGTCGGCGAAGACCAGCACCGGGCCGTGCCCGCCCAGTTCCATGGTCGTGCGCTTGAGGTCGTCTGCGGCGAGTTTCGCAAGGTGGCGGCCCACCGTGGTCGATCCCGTGAAGGAGAGCTTGCGGATCACCGGGCTGGCCAGCAGGTGGCGGCTCACTTCGTCCGGCACGCCGAACACGGCTTGCGCCGCCGCCGGCGGAAGGCCCGCGTCGAGCAGGCACTGCAGCACCGCGAGCGCCGAGGCCGGGGTTTCCTCCGCCGCCTTCAGGATGACCGAGCACCCCGCCGCGATCGGTGCGCCAAGCTTGCGGCCGGGGTTGCCGATGGGAAAGTTCCACGGCGCGAATGCGGCGACCGGGCCTACCGGTTCATGGACCACGGTAGAGCGCATCCCTTCCGGGCGCACCAGCGCGCGGCCGTAAAGGCGGAAGCACTCTCCGGCGTAGAATTCGAACAGGCCGATGTTCATGCCCACTTCCACGCGGGCCTCGCTCAGGGTCTTGCCCTGTTCGAGCACGGCGACATGGGCGATCTCCTCGCACCGCTCGCGCATCAGCCGCGCGGCGCCCTGCAGCACATCGGCGCGCTGCTGCGGCGTGGATCTTCGCCAGAGGCGGAAGCCGGCGGCGGCCACCTCCAGCGCGCGGTCGAGATCGGCGGCGTCGGCAAGCGGGAGCTGGCCCAGCACTTCGCCGGTGGCGGGATTGAGCACGGCGTGCGTGCGGCGCGTGCCGCCGGATACGCATTCGCCGTCGATGATCATGGAAAGCGCGGGGTACTGGATCATGCCTCACCTGGGCCGGAGGAATGGGGAGCCTGTCCGCCGGGGAGGGAGCCCCGGCGGACAGGCGGACGCGCGCTGCGCGTCTCTACTCGGCGGGAACGGCGGCGCTGCGCGCGTTCTCGCGATCGATGTCGCCCTGCCAGCGCTCCGCCACCATGGGCTTTCCGGTAACCGGGTGAGGCAGGTGGAACGGCAGCAGCTTGTGCGTCGGCCACAGCCAGTGATCCTCGATCAGGGCATCGGGGCCGCTGGGGTCTTCCGGGTAGAGGGTCTTGGGGAAGGGCACGTATTCGGCCTCGGTGAAGGCCCAGCCCTTGTCGAAATCGGCGTGCCAGTGCGGGAAGTAGTTGAGCACATGGATGCGCCAGACGCCGTCCACCTTCTTGTAGGTGTTCTCGTAAATGCCGCCTTCCCACCACTGGCGCGCATTGGCGGTGAGGGGGTTGGAGGGGTCGGTATAGTCGCGGTGCCGGCCGGCCTGCATCATCGAGCGGGCGCGGGCATGGGCGGTTACGCCGTCCGCCTCGATGGTGACGATGTCCTGCAGCTGCGGATGGTCGAGCAGGAAGCCGTCGATCGGGCCGTTGTTGCCGTGCGTGAAACGCTTCTGGAAACGTTCGACATAGAGGCGGTGCACACCCTCCCGGCCCTTCCACACGCCGCCGAAGAAGCGCACTTCGCCATCTTCGGTGAATAGGTCGATCACTTCGTTGTACATGCACTTGTCGATCAGGTAGCCGTAGAGATGCTGGAGCTTGCGCACGTCAAGCTCGTCCTCGCGCACGGTGAGGCGGCGCGCCAGTTCAGCCACTTGCGCTTCCAGCGCGTTGATCCGGTCAGTGTCGGCCATTTCGGTTCTCTCCTTGTCGTCCTGTTGGTTTTCAATTGGCAGGATCGTTACATTCCAAGCTCTTCGAGCCGCTCGATCTCCTCGCGATAGGGGCGGATGGCGCGGTAGATGCACAGCGTTGCCAGCGGCAGCAGGACCACGGCGGTGATCTCCAGCGCCAGCCAGAGCTTCGCCGGATCGACCACGATGTATTGCGCGACCAGACCGATCACGAAGCTGCCCATCGCCCCGAAGAACGTGAACATGAACAGGTAGATCGCCGTCACCTGGCCGCGCATGGCATTGGGCGCCACGCGCTGGATCGCGGCGTTCTGCGGCACCGCCCCGGCAATCCCGAACATCGCGCCGAAGGACATGACGAGGATCGAGAGCAGCCCGGTCGGCATCAGCGGCGCCAGGATCGAGCAGACCGTCACCACCGCAAAGCAGATGAAGGCGGCGCGCACGTTGGCGTCCTTGTGGCGCCTGGCCAGCCATTCGACGAAAGTACCGCCCAGCAGCAGCCCGAGCAGCGAGGAAACCAGCACGGTCACGGACGTTACCGCGCCGATCTGCGCCTCGTTCCAGCCATAAGTGCGGATCAGGAACGGCACGCGCCAGAAGGCGAGGCCGAAGCTCTCCAGCGCGCTGAGCGCAAGCCCGAGGAACAGCGGATAATAGACCCGGCGGTTGGCGCGGATCGCCTTGGCGGCATCGAGGCCGGTGAAGGTCATGACGCGGCGGGCGAGCGTCGCCCCCTCGGGGATCTGCGATGCGATGTCGTGACGGACCAGCCGCTGCGGCTCACGCACGGTCAGGAACAGCAGGGCGATGAGAAAGGCGGGCATCCCGATCCACACCAGTATCCACTGCCAGCCCAGGATGCGCAGCGGCCCGAGGGCGGTCGGCGCCCAGTGCGCGGTCAGGGCGATGAGCTGGCCGCCCACCAGTGGGCCGAGCGTCGATCCGCCGATGAAGCCGAATTGCAGGATCGCGAAGGCGCGGGTGATCTTTTTGGGCGGGAACATGTCCGCGATCAGCGAATAGGACGAGGGCGCATGGGCCGATCCGCCTGCCGCCAGGAACACGCGGCTGCCCACGAACTGGGTGAAGGTCTGCGCGATCCCGCCCAGCATCGTGACGAACCCGATCACCGTGACCCCGCCTGCCAGCACATATTTGCGCGGCCAGATATCGGCGAGCCGGGCCAGCGGGATGCCGACGAAGAGATAGCAGATGATGCTCGCGGGCCCGGCCAGGAAGCCGAGCTGCGAATCGGTGAGGCCGAAGTCGGTCTTGATTCGCTCCGCCAGCATGCCGAACACGACCTGGTCGAAGAAAGTCAGGAAGGTGGCAAGGACGATCACCGTCAGCGCCCAGTAGGCCGAGGCCGAACCCGGCCAATTGCGTTCTTCCGCGCCCTGCGGGGCGGTTCCGGGCGCCGGTTCCTCGATTGGCGCGATACTGGCTGCTGCTACCGCCATGGCCTCTCCCATCCATCCTCTCGCCCTGTCGTGTTCGGCATAGGCTCATTCGTGATTGTTAGCCTTGCATACAATCTCTCGATGGTGAACAAAAGAGATCAGATTCGAAAAAAGCACATCGAGAGGAGAGAGGGCATGCAGGATCTTCCGGGGAAGACCGCTTTCGTGACGGGCGGGGCCAGCGGCATCGGACTGGGAATTGCGAAGGCGCTGCTGGGCGCGGGGATGAACGTGACCATCGCCGATATCCGGCAGGACCATCTTGACGAAGCGGTGGCCGAACTGGACGGGGGCGAGCGGGTTCTGGCGATCCGGCTGGACGTGACCGACCGTGCCGCCTTTGCCGCGGCGGCGGATCGGGCAGAGGCCAGGTTCGGCAGGATTCACCTGCTTTGCAACAATGCCGGCGTCGCTGTCGTCGGCCCGACCGACGTTGCCACGTTTGCCGACTGGGACTGGGTGATGGGCGTCAACCTGGGCGGCACGGTCAACGGAATCGTCACGATTTTGCCCAGAATCCTGTCACATGGCGAAGCTGGGCATATCGTCAACACGGCTTCGATGTCGGCCCTCGTGCCGGCTCCCGGGACGACGATCTACTCCTCCGGCAAGGCGGCGGTCGCCTCCATGATGGAATGCATGAGACCCGAACTGGAATCCCGCGGAGTGATCTGTTCGGCGTTCTGTCCCGGCGCGGTCCAGTCCAACATCGCGCAGGCCAGCCAGACCCGCCCCGACGCGCTTGGGGAGACCGGTTATGCCGAGGCCGACAAGGGCCGCCAGGCGGGCGGCAGTTCTTCCACCTCTACCAGACCAAGGAGGAAGTGGGGCAGCGGGTGCTGGAGGGCATTCTCAACGACGAGCTTTACATCCTCACGCACGGAGAGTTCCTGGTGGGTGTGCGCGAGCGCGGGGAAGCCACCACGGCAGCAGTCCAGACCCAGCTTCCGGATAACGAAGAATATAAGCGTACCTTCGCAATTCTGTTCCGCAATCCGGCCATCACCGATGAGATCGCGCGCCAGAACCGCCTCCGCGCGGACCAGCGCGCCGAAGCCTGAGGAGGACGCCGATGAAGGATCTGGCGGGAAGAACCGCATTCGTCACCGGCGGGGCCAACGGCGTCGGCCTTGGCCTCGCACGGACGCTGCTGGCCGAGGGCTGCAAGGTGGCCATCGCCGATGTGCGCGAGGATGCGATTGCCGAGGCGCTGAAGACGCTGGAGAACCAGCCCGTGATCGGCGTGCCGCTCGACGTGTCCTCGCGCGGGGGCTTCGCCGAGGCGGCGGACCGGGTGGAGCGCGAGCTTGGGCCGGTGAGCCTGCTGTTCAACAATGCGGGGGTGAACCTGTTCCAGTCGATCGACGAATCTTCCTACGACGACTGGGACTGGCTGCTGGGCGTGAACCTGCACGGCGTGATCAACGGCGTGGCGACGTTCATTCCGCGCATGAAGGAGCGCGGGCAGGGCGGGCATGTCTGCAACACGGCCTCGATGGCAGCATTCCTCGGCAGCGGGGTGCCGGGCATCTACAACACCACCAAGTTCGCGGTGCGCGGGCTCAGCGAATCCCTGCGCTACAGCCTCGCGCCGCACGGGATCGGAGTTTCGATGCTTTGCCCCGGTCTGGTGAAGACGCATATCTATGCCAGCGACGAGATCCGCCCCGAAGCGCTCAAGGCAGGGGCCAAGGCGGTGAACACGGCCTTCGTCGGCCAGCTCGAACAGGTCCATCAGGCTGGCATGGAGCCGGAAGTAATCGCGCGGCGCACCATCGATGCGTTGAAGGAGAACCGGTTCTACGTGTTTTCCCATCCCGAATTTCGCGAGGAACTGGCGGAGGTCTTTGCCGAGGTCATCGGCGAGTTCAGGGATTATCCCGCCGATCCCGGCTTCGACGCGCGCATGAAGATCGAGGAAGGCCGCCGTGCGCGCTACAGGGAGGCGCGGGAGGCGGCCCGGCAGCCGGTGTAAGGCGGGGGCGGCTGAATGTGTCAGTCCGCCTCGCGCGCGTCGAAACGAAGGCGGGCGCTGCGAATGACCTGCTGGTGCTGGTTCACCCAGTCGATCATGCCGCGCGCCCGGTCGCCCAGTTCCTCGCCGAGCGGGGTGAGGGCATAAGTCACGCGCGGCGGTATGTCCTCGCTCACCGTCCGTTCGGCAAAGCCGTCGCGTTCGAGCGTGCGCAGCTTGAGCGTCAGCACGCGCTGCGAAATGTCGCCTTCTTCGGAAAGGTCGCAAAGCGTGCGTCGCAGGTCGGCGTGGCGTCTTTCGCCGGTCCTGAGCACCAGCAGGATCAGCGTCGACCAGCGATCGCCCAGCAGGCCCATGACGCTGCGCACCGGGGCGTCGCGCGCGGTGCCATGCGCCTGCATGTCCGCCGCGAGTTCGGCGATGCCCCCGCGCTCCTGCTCCCCGCTTTCCAATTTACCTGCATCCCTCATCGCGAGGGCACAAAAAAGTGCCTTCTTCCTGCTGCCTTCCGACACTTTATGACCTTTGCGGGCAAGATCAATCATGGGAGAGAAACATGGCCATTGACGCCATCCGCCTCGACGGGAAAGTCGCCATCGTAACCGGCGGCGCCGGCGGGATCGGTTCCGCCACCGCGCGCCTCCTAACCGCGCGCGGGGCCAGGGTCGCCATTGCCGACATCGCCTTCGACGCGGCGACCGCGCTGGCGGAGGAATTGCCTGGTGCGATCGCGGTGCCGCTCGATCTCGAGGACGAAGGCTCGATCGAGACGATGATCGCCGCCACCGTGCGCCACTTCGGACAGCTCGATGTGCTGCACAACAATGCTGCGCTGCTCGGTCCCGAAATCGCGCGGGACGATGGCGATATCGAGGGCATGGATACCGCGCTGTGGGAGCGGACCTACCGGATCAATGTGCGCGGAACCATGATCGCCTGCCGCGCCGCGCTGCCGCACTTGCGGGAAAGCCGGGGCAACGTGGTCAACACGGTCACCAATCTGGCATTGCAGGGCCATGTCATCCAGGCCGCCTATGCCTCTTCCAAGGCGGCGGTCATCCAGATGACGCGATCCATCGCGGCCAGCCACGGCATCCACGGCATACGCTGCAATGCCGTTGCGCCGGGCATGACGATGACGCCCGCCCTGCGGGAAGCCTTCCCCCCGCCGCTTCGCAAGATGGTGGAGGACGAGACCCTGCGGGATCGGCTGGGCGAGCCCGGCGACATCGCCGAAGCGGTGGCCTTCCTCGCTTCGGAAGCGGCGCGCAACATCACGGGCCAGGTGCTCGTCGCCGATGGCGGCTGCGCCAGCCATGTCCCCGGCATCGCTCCGTTCCGCGCCTTTCTTGCGGGAGGCGAGGCATGAGCCAGTACGATATCGTCGTCATGGGCGGAGGGCACAACGGCCTCGTTGCCGCCGCCTACATGGCCAAGGCGGGCAAGAAGGTGATCGTGCTCGAACGCAAGCCCCACTACGGCGGCGGCGTTTCCACGCGTGAGCTGATCCAGCCCGGCTTCTGGCATGACGAACACTCCAACGTGCACATCATGATTCAGGGCAACCCGATGCTGCGCGAGGACGAACTGGGCCTCTTGAGCAAGTTCGGTCTCGAATACATCTATCCCGAACCGCCCCATGCCTCGATCTGGGAGGACGGCACGATCGTGCGCTCGTGGCGCGATCTCGACCGGACTTGCGAGGAAATCGCCATGTTCTCGCCAAGGGACGCGGAGGCCTATCGCAAGTTCGCCACCGCCTCGATGGCGGCGCTGCCGATGTTCATGTCCGGCCTCTATGCCCCGCCGTTCCCGATGGGGGCCTTCGTGGCGATGATGGACCAGTCGGACGAGGGGCGTTTCCTCCTCGATGTCATGCAGCGTTCGGCGCTCGACGTGGTGAACCAGTACTTCGAAAGCGACCTCCTGCGCATCCACATCGTGCGCATGGTCACCGAGAACCTCCAGATGCCCGATGAACTGGGCACCGGCATGGGTGCTTTCCTGATGCCGGGGATCATCCACGCCTATGGCTGTTCGATGCCCAGGGGCGGTTCCGGCCAGCTTTCCCACGCGCTGGTCCGCGCGATCGAGCATTTCGGCGGCGAAGTGCGGTGCAATGCCGAAGTGCGCCGGGTCGTCGTCTCGGGCGGCAAGGCGGTCGGCCTCGAACTGGTGGATGGCGAGACGTTTACCGCCAAGGACGGCGTGATCGGCGCGATCCATCCGCATGTCCTGCGCAAGTTCGTGGCCGAAACGCCCGAGGCGGTGCTCCAGCGGGCGGAGCGGGTCACCCAGTCCACCTTCTCGATCAACCTCACGCACCTGACCCTGAAGGAGCGGCTGAGGCTGAAGGTCGGCAATGAAACCAATGCCATGATGACCGAGCTGATGGACTTCTACACCATGCGCGACATGCTGCTGGAGTACGACAAGCTGCGGCGCGGCGAAGTGTCCGAACGGCTGATCGCGGGCGGGGACAACACGATCTTCGACCCCAGTCGTGCCCCCGAAGGTGCAGGCGTGTTCTACGGGGTGAACTTCGCGCCCTATGATCTTTGGCCCGGCGGTCCGGGTTCTTGGGACGAACGCAAGGAGGAGATCGCCGACCGCGCGCTGGCGCAGTACCGGAAATTCTACGCGAACCTCGATGACGGCAACATCACCGGCCGCCTGATCCGCTCCCCCGTCGATCATGAGCGGGACAGCCCGGCCAGCTTCCTCAAGGGCGATATCCATGGCTGCGCGCCGTTCTTCTACCAGTCCGTCGCGCACCGGCCCACGCCGGACCTTGGCTCGCTCAGGGTTCCGGGGATAGAGGGGCTCTATCTCGTCGGGCCGTTCATGCATCCGGGCGGCGGGGTGTTCGGCGCGGGCCGGGCAACGGCGATCCAGATGATGGATGACCTCGATATCGAATTCGACAAGGTCTGCGCGGGAGCGGTGTGATGGTGGACAGGAAGAAGGCTCCGGTGATGCGCATCCTCGATGCGCAGGACAAGGAACTGATGGCCGTGCGCCGGATCGAGCGGGACGGCGACAATCTGGTCATTCGCGGCAAGATCTTCGGCGCCATGCCGATGGTGGCGAAAGTCACGCCGCAGGAGGCACGCGCGGCGCTCCGACTGCTTGACGCAAAGACGGTGCTGTTCCTGCTGAGCCTGCTGTTTCGCAGGAGCCGCTGACAGCGCGGGGCATCGGCGGGCTCGATAGAAGCGATCCGATTCCATGCGTTTTTCCAGGCTGCTCCGGCCCCCCATAAGGGGACTCCGGAGCAGTCAGGATTGAAACAAGCATGAGCATTCTGGGAGTTGAGAGCGTTCTGTTCGGGGTGACGGACCTGGCGGAACATACGCGGTTCTGGACCGATTTCGGCCTGCCGCTGGAAAGCGCAGGAGCGGACGAAACGGTGTTCCGCCTCGCATCGGGCAGCCGGGTCATCCTCCTGCGCCACGGCGATGCGCGCCTGCCGAGCCCCGATCCGTTTCCCGGAGACGGCCTCAAGGAAACCGTCTGGGGCGTGGACACGGCCGACAGCCTCGAAGCGATTGCCGTCAGCCTGGCGCGCGACGTTGCCGTTTCCCGCGATGCGGACGGCGCCGTCCACGCTGTCTGCCCCGATGGTCAGCCGATTGCGCTGCGCGTGTGGGACAAGCGGGTGTTCCATTCGGAAGCGAGCCCGGTGAACACGCCCACCAGCTATCCGCGCTTCAACCAGCACCGCATCTGGCGCCGGGCAGCGATACCCAAGACGATCAATCACGTCGTGTTCTTCTCTCCCGATTATGTCGGCAGCTTCGAATTCTACGAACGCCATTTCGGCTTCCGTTATGTCGATCATTCGAAGGGCTCGGGCATCTTCGCGCGGGCGGACGGCACGTATGAGCATCATTCGATCTTCTGGGTGAACTGCGACCTGCCTATCGCGCCCGACCACTTCAAATTCATGCACATCGCCTTCGGCATGGACGACATCGACGAAGTCATGCTGGGCGCCAACATCATGGAGCGAAAGGGCTGGAAGAACGAGAGCATGAACAGTTCGGGCGGCATATCCCGCCACCGCATTTCCAGCGCGATCTACTATTACTGCGACATGCCCGGAAAGGCGGGCGAGGCGGAGTACCACGCCGATACCGACTATCTGGACGATAACTGGGTGCCGCGCGCCTGGGATTTCCGCTTCGGCTCGCTGCTCTGGTCGAACAATGCCCCACCGATCTTCCGGGGCGACAATATTCCCTGGGACATGGCGTTCGACGCCGATCGCGCCAGTTTCGCGCCGTTTCGCAAGACCCGGCCCGGCAAGCTCCCGGTCCATGGCAAGCTGAACGAACTGACCGAGGACGACGAGCACGCGCTTTGACGGTGCGGGGCTGACGGATCGGCCGGCTTGCGACTTGCATGCCGGCCTCAGCCGTATAAATTGGAATGATAATTCTTGAATGGGAGAGGTGCGTGCCATCACGTCGCAGTTTCGTCGCGTCCTGCGGGGTGATCGTGGGAAGCGCGCTGCTTCCGGGTCTCGGCCGTGCGGAAACCTATCGCCGGATCCCGCAGAAGGCGTCGGCACGGGTCATCGTGGACAACGATTTCGCCGGCGATCCGGACGGTCTGGTTGCGCTGGCGCACCAGTTGCTGTCGCCCCGTACCAAGACCGTGCTTGTCACTGCGTCCGCGCTCGACCCGAAGCTGCTGGGCGATGTACCTGCCGGAACCACGGCTGCTGCCGGACGCGCCGTGGCGACGGAACTCATCCGCCGCGCGGGGATCGCAAATGCGCCGCCGGTGGTGGCCGGGTCGGAGCTGCTGGGCGCCGTCCAGCCCGAGGCGAGCGCTGCGGCGCGGGCCATCGTGGCCGAGGCCATGCGCGACGATCCCCTGCCGCTCTACTTCACTTGCGGCGGCCCGCTCACCAACCTGGCGGCGGCGCTGCGCCTTGAACCGAAGATCGCCGGACGCATGACGGTGATCTGGATCGGCGGCGGCGCCTATCCGGCGGGCGGCTGGGAATACAATCTTTCCGCCGACATCGCCGCCGCACAGATCGTGATCGAGCAGTCGAAAGTGCCGCTCTGGCAGATTCCGCAGGATGCCTATCGGCAGATGCAGTTCTCGGTCGCGGAACTGGCCGAGCAGCTTCGGCCGATCTCGCCCTTAGGCGAATGGCTCTACGACCGTTTCACGACGCCGCCGTCGTTCGTCGACGTGGGCGGCAGCTGGCCGCTGGGCGACAGCCCCGACCGTGTTGCTCAGCGCGATTTCGCAGGAGAGCAGCACGCATGTCGATCTGCCGGCCGGCGGATCAAGGCGGACTGCACATATGGTGAGGAAATCGCGGGCCGGACCTTGCGCGTGTTCCGAACGCTGGATGCGCGGCTTACGTTCGGAGATTTCTTTGCCCTGATGCGGCTCCACGCGCGCAGGTGAAGTTTAGCTCAGCAGGCCTGCACGAAATGCTCGACCGAGGGGGCTTCGACGAAGAAGGGTCCTGCCAGCGCGCGCCAGGCCTGAAAACCTTCGGACTCGCGGAAATCGACCATGTGGGCCTCTACGCTCTCCCAGCCGACCACGAGGTGATAGCGCGCGGGATTCTCCACCGAGCGGTGCAGTGCGAAGGAGACGAAGCCCTTGGCCGCTTCGAAATGCGGGCGGGCCTTGGCAACGGCCGCCTCGAAGGTGGCGGCGCGCGCCGGGTCGATGGTGAGGGTGGCGATTTCGTGGATCACAGGCTCGGCTCCTCGACGAATTCGATCAGGTTGCCCGCGCAGTCGCGGATGAAGCAGCCCTTGCCGAAGGCCTCCCGCACCACGAATGCCACGTCCGCGTGCTTTTCCGCCATTTCCGTCAGGAACACTTCGAGGTCTTCCACCCGGAAGGCAACGTGCTTGTTGCCATGGGTCTTGAGATCGCGCGGGGGGAAGCGGCGGTCTTCGGGGAGGGCGGCGGCACCTTCCACCTCGAAGATCTCGAACCGCAGCGGGCCCTTGCGGACCATGGCGGTGCGGGATTTCGCCGCCTCGATATAGAACTTTTTCTCGACCTCGAAGCCGAGCACGCGGCCGTACCAGTCGATCGCCTCGTCAAGGCTGGGGACGGAAACGCCGCCGTGGTGGAAGGTGAATTCGGCCATCTCGCTCAGTCCATTTCCGAGAAGGTTTCGGCACACCAGTCGGCGATATAGTCGCGCATGCCGGTGCCGTTGTCGGCGCCGCAGTGCTCTACCTCGAAATCCTTCCTGGTGAAGATGCGGAGCGTGCGCCTGGGGCTGTTCACCGCCTGATCGTAGCTGAGCTGCGCGTTGAAGGCGGGGATCTGGCGGTCGTTCTCGCCGTGGGTGACGAGGAACGGCACGCGGATTTTCTCCACCTGCCCGTCGAGCGTGATCTGGTCGGCATATTCGAGGAAAGCGTCGCGGTCTTCGATGCCGAAGACCCACATGACGTGATCCCAGTAGTGCGGCACCGGGTTCTCGCCCTCGTTGGCGAGGCGTTCGCGCTGGCGGCGGCCCCAGACGTGGTTGGCGCCCATCACCGCGCAGAGCGCATAGCGCGGCTCGTTGGCGGCGATGCGCGGCGCGTGGTAGCCGCCGAAGGAGAGCCCGAAAATGCCGATCCGGTCATGGATCACATCGCTGCGCGTCAGCAGGTATTCGAGCGCGGGCGTGCCCCAGCGTTCTGCATCGAACACGGCGGGAAGCCCGCGCTTGCGGATCGCCTCGCCGGTGCCGGGCTGGTCCACGAACAGGGTGTTCATCCCCCGCTCCAGATTCGACTGGCCATGGCCCGCCATGCAGACCTGCTCCTTCATCGAATCGAGCCCGTTGACCGAGACCAGCGTGGGGCGCGGCGTGCCCGAACCGTCGTGGACGAAAATGGCGGTGTAGGCGCCGTCCTCGTAGGGAATCTCCACTTTGTCGACATGCAGCCCGCGCAGCTTCGCGCCCCTGTGGAACAGCTCCAGACCCTTGTCGTATGCCGCCCAGCGCGGGGCATAGTCGCGGCTCTGCATCCGTTCGGCAGCGAGGTAGTAGCCGGAGGCGCGCAAGTACTTGGTGCCGGCGGAGAGCAGGTAGCCGGCGGCTTCGTCGCCTTCCGCATTGGCCGTGACCTGATCGGCGACGGCGATCCAGCTATCGAACATCTGCGCGGAACCGGCATCGGCGCCGGCCTTGCTCGCTTCCATGATCGGGCGGTTGGCCTCGTCGATCTCACCATAATTGCCGCCACAGGCGAGCGCGAGGTTGGTGGCGAGGTTCCAGACGTAGTTTCCGGGGAACGGTTCGAACATGATCTATCCTGAAAGCGTAAGGGAGTTATTCGGCGGTCCAGCCGCCATCGACGACAAGGCTGGTGCCGGTCATCAGCGCGGAAGCGTCGGAGGCGAGGAACAGCACCGCGCCCATCAGATCCTCCACCTGACCGATGCGGCCGAGCTTGATCCTGGACAGCACGCTGGCCTTGAAGGCTTCGTCTTCGAAGAACGGCTTGGTCAGCGGGGTTTCGATGAAAGTGGGCGCGATGGTGTTGGAGCGGATGCCGTGCGGGGCAAGGTCCAGCGCCATGGCCTTGTTCATGCCCTCCAGCGCCCATTTGCTGGCGCAGTAAAGCGTGCGGTTCGGTCCGCCCACGTGCCCCATCTGGCTGCCCATGTGAATCAGGCTGCCCGGCGTGCCGATATCGATCATCCGCTTCACGCAGGCCTGCGCCACGAAGAAGGCGGACTTGAGATTGAGGTCGAGCACGGCGTCGTAATCGTCCTCGCTCACCTCCCACATCGGCTTGGGGCGGTTGGTGCCGGCATTGTTGACGAGGACGTGGAATGGGGCGCGGTCCGCGAAGAATGCGGCGACGGCGCCGAGGTCCGAAACGTCGAGTGCCGCCGCGCGAGCACCGTTACCGATCTCTGCTGCTGCAGCTTCGATCTCGGCGGAGGAGCGGGCAACAAGCGTGACCTCCGCGCCCGCTGCCGCCAGCGAGGCGGCGGCGCCGAGGCCGATGCCTCGGCCCGCCCCGGTCACCAGAGCCCGTCGCCCGTCAAGGCGCAGGCTCGGCGTCTGCGGGATCGCCACGGTCAGGCCGCCGTTTCGGGTGTCGGTTCGGCCTGCCCGGCATAGGGCACGTTGCGCCCGCCAAAGCGGCGCACGCGGATATTCGCCTGCTCGCCGTGCCCCGCGAAGCCCTCCAGCGCACAGAGACGCGAGCAATATTCGCCGATCAGCGCCGAAGCCTCATCGGTGGTGACGCGCTGATAGGTGCAGGTCTTCAGGAATTTGCCGACCCAGAGACCGCCCGTGTAGCGCGCCGATTTCTTGGTGGGCAGCGTGTGGTTGGTGCCGATCACCTTGTCGCCGAAGCTGACATTGGTGCGGCTCCCCAGGAACAGCGCGCCGTAATTGGTCATGTTCTGGAGGAAGTAGTCCGGATCGGCGGTCATCACCTGCACGTGCTCGCTGGCGATCTCGTCGGCGATGTTGACCATCTCCTCGTAGCTGTCGGCCACGATCACTTCGCCGAAGTTCTCCCAGGCCTTGCGGGCATGATCGGCGGTGGGGAGGATCTGGAGCAGTCGCTCGATCTCGGCCATGGTGGCGCGGGCGAACTTCTCGGAATTGGTCAGCAGCACGCCGGGGCTGTCAGGCCCGTGCTCGACTTGCCCGAGGATATCGGTGGCAGCGATTTCGGGGTCGCAGCCGATCTCGTCGGCAATGATCAGCGTTTCGGTCGGCCCGGCGAAGAGGTCGATGCCGACGCGGCCGAAAAGCTGGCGCTTGGCTTCGGCGACGAAGGCATTGCCGGGGCCGACGAGGATATCGACCGGATCGATGCTCTGCGTGCCGATCGCCATCGCGCCGACGGCCTGAATGCCGCCCAGCGCATAGATCGCATCGGCCCCGGCCATGGCTTGGGCTGCGACAATGGCGCGCGCCGGCTTGCCCTGGAACGGCGGGGCGCAGGTCACGACGCGCTTTACCCCCGCGACCTTGGCGGTGATCACCGACATGTGCGCGGAGGCGAGCAGCGGATACTTGCCGCCGGGCACGTAGCAGCCGGCCGAACCCAGCGGGATGTTCCTGTGGCCGAGCACGACGCCGGGCAGCGTCTCGACCTCCACGTCCTTCATCGAATCGCGCTGGATCTGCGCGAAGTTCTTCACTTGCGCCTGCGCGAACTCGATGTCCTTGCGTTCCTGCGGGGTCAGGCTGTCGACGCAGGCGTCGATCTCGGCCTGTGAAAGGCGATAGTCGTCACGGTCCCAGCCGTCGAACTTGATGGACATCTCGCGCACCGCTTCGTCGCCGCGCTTCTCGATATCGGCAAGTGCCGCCTCGACGATGTCGCGAACCTTGCGATCCGCGTCTGCCTTTGCCTCGGCAGTGGCGCCGCGCTTCAGCCAGGTGGCCATTGTATTCTCCCGATCCGGTGTGACGTGATTTTCATCGGACCTAGCGTCGGCGGGCGAGCGGGGACCATCGCATGTTATCGATGGCTTGCTATCGATCCTATGCCGTTGTTGCCGCAGGGGGGCTTCGCTAGCCGTTCTTCCAAGCAAAGAGCATTCCGGGAGAACAAGGAACAATGCGCCTCGCCACTCTCGATGACGGCACCCCCGACGGGCGCCTCGTCGTCGTTTCGCCCGAGGGCGACCGTTTCGCGCCTGCGCCTGTGGATACGCTGCAGCAGGCGATGGAAAGCTGGGCCTTCGTCGCGCCCGTGCTGGCCGGGATTTCGGAGTTTCCCGAAGAATTGGATGCCGCGTTGCTGCGTGCTCCGCTGCCGCGTGCGTGGCAGTGGCTCGATGGTTCCGCTTTCGCCTGCCACGGCGATCTGATGGACAAGGCACTGGGCGTGGTGCCGGTGAAAACCGGCAAGCCGCTGATGTATCAGGGCACTTCCGACAAATTCTACGGTCCCGCCGAGGATGTGCGTTTCCTCACCGAAGAGACCGGCATCGATTTCGAGGGCGAGTTCGGCGTGATCGTCGATGCCGTGCCGATGGGCACTTCGGCGGCAGACTGCATGAAGCACATCCGCCTGATCGTGCAGATCAACGACTGGTCACTGCGCAAGTTGGCCGGGCCGGAGATGAAGACCGGTTTTGGCTGGGTTCAGGCCAAGCCGCCGTGTTCGATGGCACCCTTCGCGGTCACGCCGGAGGAACTGGGCGGTGAGTGGCGCGATGGCCGCGTCTGTATGGACCTGCTGGTGGACTGGAACGGCCAGCGCTTCGGCGCCGCCAATGGCGAACCGATGGGCCATGGCTTCCACGAACTGGTCGCCCACGCCTGCGCCACGCGCGATCTGGTGGCGGGCACGGTGATCGGATCGGGCACCGTCTCCAACGCAAACTACCGCGAGATCGGCTCCTCCTGCATCGCCGAGCGTCGCGGCATCGAACTGGTCGATTTCGGAGAGCCCCGCACCGAATTCATGCGCTTTGGCGACACCGTGCGGATGCAGGGAACCCTTGCCGATGGCCGCGCGCCGTTCGGCGTCATCGAACAGAAGGTCGTGAAGGCATGAGTGAAGTTCTATCCGATTCCGGCCTCCCGCCCATCCAGCGCGTCGTTACCGGGCATGATGCGCAAGGCCGCGCGGTGTTCCGCTCCGAAGATGTGACGCCAACGAAGATGATCCCCTCGGGCGATGCCTCGTTCCTGACGATCTGGACCACAGCCACTGTCCCTGCGGACAACAACGACGAGACCGAAGGCCGCGAACGCCCCACCGGCACCACGCTCGAAGGTGGATCGGTGATCCGCGTGGTCGATATGCTGCCGGGCAAGCAGAGCCCTATGCACCGCACCAATTCGATCGATTACGGCATCGTGCTGAAGGGCACGATCGAACTGGAGCTGGAAGACGGCCGCAAGACGATTGTGCGCGAAGGCGGCATCATCGTCCAGCGCGGGACCAACCATCTCTGGCGCAATACTACCGCAGAGGTTTGCCGGATCGCCTTCATCCTGATCGAGGCACCGGCCTATCTCCACAACGGCGTGCCGCTGGACGAGGCCAAGCCCGAGCAGGTCGATCCGGTCTACAACGCGGCGGCGGACAAGGGCTGATGTTCGACCTCTCCGGCAAAAGCGCGATCGTCACCGGCTCCACACGCGGGATCGGACGCGCCATTGCCGAAGGGCTGATCGCACAAGGCGCGCGCGTGGTGATCTCCAGCGAGGATGCGCAGGACACCGCACGCGTCGCTGCCGAACTCGAGATGCCGGGCCAGCCTTGCGATGTGACCGACGATGCGGCGCTGGCCGCCTTGGTGGATCGCGCGGTGGCTGAATTCGGCGGGCTGGACGTGCTTGTCTGCAATGCCGGGATCACCGGCAGGGCGGGGCCTTTCGCCGATCTCGACATGGCCGACTATGCCCGTGTCATGGCGATCAATCTTACCAGTCAGGTCGCGCTCTGCAATCTGGCCCTGCCGAAAATCGCGGAGCGCGGCGGCGGGGCTGCGGTGCTGGTTTCCAGCCTTTCGGGGCTGAGGGGCAACGGGCGAATCAACGCTTATGCTCTCGCCAAGGCGGGTGTTGCGCAACTGGCGCGTAATCTGGCGGTGGAGTGGGGGCCGCGCGGGGTGCGCGTGAATGCGATCTCGCCCGGTTTCATCGCCACCGAACTGTCAGGACCTTTGCTGGCGGACGAGGCCTTCATGGCCCGCCGCATGGCGATGACGCCGCTTCGCCGCCCCGGCACGCCGCAGGAGGTCGCAGGCGCTGCCGTGTTCCTGGCTTCCGACGCAGGGGCTTTCGTCACCGGGCACAACCTCGTGGTGGACGGCGGCACGCTGATAACCGACGGTAGCTGAAAAAAGCGCTTTGATATCAGGCCGGAAAGAGAACCGGCCGAAGGAAAGGGAGAGAATGACACGCCATCATGAACCGGGCATGCTGACCGGCATCTCGCTGCTGCTGCCGATCACGCTGACAACGATGGCGATCGTGCTGTTGACGCCGATCATCCCCGATCTGATGGCGCATTACCGCACGGTACCCGGACACGAATACTGGGTGCCGATGGTCCTGACGTTGCCTTCGCTCTGCGTGGCGCTGCTCTGTCCGCTCGCAGGGATGCTGGGTGACTGGTTCGGCCGGCGGCGCCTTCTGTTGGCGGCATTCCTGCTCTATGCGGTTGTTGGCGTCATGCCGGTCTTCCTGACCGACCTCACGCATATCCTGATCTCGCGCGTGGGCGTGGGGATTGCCGAAGCGCTGATCTACGTGCTTTCGACGACGATGATCGGCGACTATTACAAGGGTGCCTCGCGGGACAAATGGCTGGCGGCGCAGACCGCCTTCGCCTCGATGTCGGCGCTGCTCTTCTTCAACCTCGGCGGTATCATGGGCGAGGGTGGCTGGCGCACGCCGTTCTGGGCCTATGCCTCGGCGCTGGTGATGTTTGTCCTGGTCTGGAAGTTCACCTGGGAGCCCTCGGGGGACGGCTCCGGGGAAGAGGGCGCCGATACAGCGCCGCATAACCGCTCTTGGGAGGGGTTCCCCTGGGCAAGGATGGCGATGATCGTTGCCATTACCGTCTACGGTTCGGTGTTCTTCTATACGGTGCAGATCCAGGCACCGAGCGGGCTTGCCGAACTGGGCCTCGCCAGCCCGGCCGAGCGAGGTTTCCTGACCTCGATCGCTTCGATCGGCGTGCCGCTGGGCACCTTCCTCTATTCGCGGCTGGGCCGTAAGTGGCCTGTCGGCAGGCTGCTGCTCCTTGAATTCGCGCTGCTCTCGATGGGCTTCATGCTGATGGCCCGGTCTGGCGCGGTGCCGGGCTTTCTCGCCGGGTGCTTCGTCAACCAGGTAGGCGCGGGCCTGCTTCTGCCGACCTTGCTGGTGTGGTCCATGTCGATCCTGAAGTTCGAATTCCGTGGACGCGGAACCGGCTTCTGGCAATCGGCTTTCGCTTTCGGCCAGTTCCTTTCGCCCATCGTGGTGACCTTCGCGGGTCAGCGCATCGGGGGCTTGCTTGGCGCTTTCTCGGTGCTCTCGATAGCGGCGCTGGGCGGCGTGATCGTCGCCTTGCTGGCTGCGCGCGCGTCTCATGGCAGGAACGGAGCGATGGCGCATGGCTGAGCGTCTGAACGACAAGATCGCGGTCGTCACGGGTGCGGCGAACGGCATCGGAGAAGGCGTGGCGGACATGTTCCGCAAGGAGGGCGCCGCGGTGATCGGTGTCGACCTTTCGGGAACGGATCGGAACTGCGACCTCACTGACGAAGCGGCCACGAACGCACTATTTGCGGAAATCGGCGCTTCGTGCGGGCGCATCGACATACTTGTGAACGCGGCGGCCTTTGCGGTGTTCGGCTGGATAGAGGACCTTGGTTATGCCGACTGGCGGAAAACGCTGACCGGCGAACTCGACATCGTCTATCTGGCGACCCGCGCGGCCTGGCCGTGGCTCAGGGCAAGCGGCAGGGCCAGCATCGTCAACTTCGCCTCCGCCAATGCCCGTCATGCCCTTGAAGGTTCTCCTGCGCTGGCGCATTGTGCGGGCAAGGGAGGCGTACTGGCCATGACGCGGCAGCTCGCGATGGAAGGCGCTCCGCATGGGATCCGCGCCAACACCATCGCGCCCGGTTTCATCCGCACCGCGGCCACCGCGCGCCACCTCGAGGCGGACCCGGCCTTCGAGCAGCAGGTTCTGGCGAAGAACATGCTCAAGCGACTCGGCGAGCCCGAGGACATCGCATGGGCCGCCACCTGGCTCGCAAGCGACGAGGCCCGCTACGTTACCGCTGCAGATATCGCGATCGATGCCGGCGCCACGGGTTGGTGACAGCGGCCAGAGGCGGCTTATCGTGCCCGCCTATCGTGCCGGCGGTGTTTGCTGCCCCGAAACATCCGGACCAGTGCCCTCCGCGTTAGGGTTTGAAGCCCCCAATTGCCCGTGTCGCGCACAATTTCGGCGCCGCGAAATCGCAGGGGCCGTTTACCTCCTATATTAGCCAATAGGTAAATGTCCGGATTGCACCGCGGATTGGTGTGTCCGATAGAATTCATCCTTGCGGCCTTGTTTACCTTTCCCTAGGCCGCAAACTGTATAAGTCACTGAATTCCGATGGATAGCGCGATTGGGGTGCGATCTGTCGGGGGGGGTGATTTTGGGGCATTATAGTTTGGTGGGGCATGACCGAAATTAAGCAAAAGAATCGCAAGGCCGTCGATGTGGCAGCCGGTGTTGACGCCGCTGTCGGTGGCACCGTTGCAGGCGCTGTCGCGGGTGGGGCCGTGGCTGAGCCGCAGGTGAACGGCAGTCTGCCGCTCTACCGCGAACCGCGGCCTGTACACAGCGTCACGCACGCCGATGCAGCTGTCGTCGTCGCGCCGACCGATTTCGGCTTTGCCGCTACCGCACCGATGATCCAGCTCACTGTTGATGAGTTCGAGCGCGCGGCACTCGACTATCCGATCCTGTTCTTCGGCGAAGATCGTCAGCCCTACGTCGTTACCGGCCTCGAAGCCGAGCGGAACCTTTTCGTTTCGGAAGGGCGCTATCAGGCGGGGGCCTACATTCCGGCCTACCTGCGCCGCTATCCCTTCGTCTTCGCCCGTGACGAGGGAAGCGATCGCCTGATCCTCTGCCTCGACCACGCGTCGGGCCGCGTTGCGAACAGGGGCGATGAAGATTCGGTCGTCCTTTTCGAAAAGGGCGAACCTACCGAACTGACGCTGCAGGCGCTGCACTTCTGCGAGAATTACGAAGCGGCTCAGGCACGCACCCGCGTTCTCATTGCCCTTCTGGACGAACTCGACCTGTTCGAGCCCAAGCGGGTCCATTACACGGCGCCGAATTCGACCGAGCCTAGCCTGCTGGTGGAATATGTGACCGTGAACCGCGCCCGGTTCGAGGGGCTGGATTCCGAACAGTTCCTGCGGCTGCGCGAAGCGGGAGCGCTGCCCGCGATCCATGCGCAGATCGCTTCGCAAGCGAAGTGGGACGCCCTGGCGGCCGTCGCGCGCGACACCTGACACCGACCCGACCGGCACCGCCTTGCCTGCTCCCGATGGGAGCGGGGAGGGCGGCGTTGACTCGCGTGCGCGTAATCAAACCGGAAAAAATTTCTTAACAATCTGATAAGTAAGAAATTCTTCCTCTTCATTTCTAAGTGTTGTCCCGGATTCCCCGCTGGCGATCCCGTGTCGTACAGCTGTGAAATCCCGCCCCGGGGGCGGGCCGGGCAACTTGCCGACCAGGCATCCGGGGGGCATACCTTGTACACTTCTGAACCTTTCGCTGGCCGTTCCACCGCGAGCACGGCGCAGGACCGCCCGTCCCGTTCCTGGCGTTCGAGCGCGTCCGTGGCGACGCTTGCAGCGATGATGGTATTCGGCGGTGTCCTGCCGGCTCAGGCTTCTGCCGCTCCAACCCCGACGCCATCCCCCGCGCCTGCCCCCACGCCGTCCCCGATCGTCATGCCGCCGGTCGCGCGCAGGTCCTCAACCCGGTGACCGGCGAGTTCGAGACCGTCACCAAGCAATTGCCGCCGATGCAGGTGCAGACGGACGGCAACAACGTTATCCTGCTCGCGGACGAGGTCGGACAGACGTTCGACGTTTCGGGCACGACCTACACGGTCACCGCGGTCACCACGGATGCGGGCGGCGCCGTGACCGCGGTTTCGCTGGAAAGCTCTGCCGACAACACGATCAGCACGACCGACGCCGTCACCTCGATTGCGCCTGCCACCAATGCCACCGGCGCCGACGAGGTGCAGTTCCAGTCAGGCATCAACGACAGCATCTACCGCAAGGTCCTGCGCGGGCGGAACGGCGGCAATGGCCATATCGGCGCGCTGTTCATTTCCGCCGGGGACGGTGGCTCCGGCGCCAAGGGCGATGACATCAACCAGACGATTTCGGGGTCCTATACCTCGCGGTCGAACAATCTGGCGGCCGTCATCGTGCAGAGCATCGGCGGTGACGGCGGCAAGGGCGGCAACGGCTATCTTGGTTCGGACGGCGGTTCGGGCGGCAACGCCGGCGTCGGCGGAGACGTCAACCTCGTCAGCAATGCCCAGGTCCTGACCACCGGCAGCAACAGCTACGGTATTCTCGTCAGCAGTTCGTCGGGCAAGGGCGGCGCGGGTGGTTCCGGCTTCCTGTCGGGCGGCGGTTCAGGCGGCGGGTCTCCGGGCGTAGGCGGAGACGCCACGGCCACGAACAACGGCACGGTCGCCACGCAGGGTGCAGGCTCGATCGGCATTCTCGCACAGAGCCTCGGCGGTTCGGCCGGTGACGGCGGCGGTAGCTGGGGCCTCGTCTCGTCGAGCGGCGGCGGCAGCTACGGCGGCAAGGGCGGTGACGTCCGGGTCAACCAGAACGGTGTGGTCCAGACCGAGGGCGAGGGCGCGCACGGCGTGCTCGCGGAATCCATCGGCGGTTCGGGCGGCGATGGCGGCAGCGGCGGCGGCCTGTTCGCCGACGGCAGCAACGGCGGCGCCGGCGGTCCGGGCGGCGACGCGACGATCACGGCCGGCAGCAATTCGTCCACCAAGACTTCCGGCGATTTCGCCCTGCCTTCTTCGCGCAGTCCATCGGCGGCGGCGGCGGCAACGGCGGCACCACGGTGGGTCTGGTGGCGCTCGGCAGCGCGGGCAGCCAGGGCAGCGACGCGGGCTCCGTGATCGTGAATCTTGCCGCCGGTGCCTATGCCTCGACCTCCGGCACCGGCTCTTACGCGGTGCTGGCGCAGTCGGTCGGCGGCGGCGGCGGCAGCGCGGTGCTGGCGCAGTCGGTCGGCGGCGGCGGCGGCAGCGCCGGTGTTGC
>NZ_LGJH01000163.1 GCF_001298105.1 Novosphingobium sp. ST904
CGGCCAGCTGGCAGAACGCCTGCTACGTCTCGACCTGCTCATCCTCGACGAGCTGGGTTATCTGCCCTTCAGCCCATCGGGCGGAGCCATGCTCTTCCACCTGCTCAGCAAGCTGTACGAGCGCACCAGCGTCGTCATCACCACCAACCTGAGCTTCAGCGAATGGGCTGGCGTGTTCGGCGATGCCAAGATGACCACCGCGCTGCTCGATCGGCTCACTCACCACTGCCACATCCTGGAAACCGGAAACGACAGCTTCCGCTTCCGTGCCAGCACTGCTGCGCCCAAAGCCAGAAAGGAGAATCCAGCATCTTGAACCTGCCGGGATACGGCAGCACATAACCCATACCCACCCGGGTCAATTCTCAATGGAAACCCCGGGTCACATCTCAGTGGCAATCAACAAAACCACATTAGGCAAAGATGCGGGCCGCGTGATCGGCGGCCAAGAAAAGTCTATCATTACGATGCGTCTGTCGATCGAGGATACGGTCAGGAAATCGACCGGACAGATCATCGAACGCAGGATCAAGAACAAGGAGTCTGGCCATTCCGCCCAAGAGCTCGAAGCTCTTCTCGCCGAATTGCTTGAACTTCAAGGAAACCGCTGCGCGCTGACCGGCATTCCGTTCCACTTTCACGGCCCTGACGCCGATAGCAACCTCTTGCCGTCTCCTGACAGAATCGACAGCAGTGGGCATTACGTCCGAGGGAATATCCAAATCGTTTGCCGCTTCATAAACTTCTGGAAAGGGGCAAGCGACAACGAGGAGTTCAAGGATCTCCTCATGCTTGTAAGGTCCGTGTGATCGCGCGCTTGTCTGCCGACGGTCAGCTTCGGCTAAACAAGGCAGGGTAAGGGTCGGACAACATTGCGTCCGGCACAGGCTTTCTCAAGAAGACCTCCCAGCCAGATCGGTTCAAGTGGATTTCCCTGTCGAAGTCCCCTTGCGTGCATCGATCCATCTTGTCCTCGACTTCATATTTTCGCTCGATGAAGGAACCGACCTGATCTTCGTCGAAGCTGTCCTTGAGATAGGGATAATTTATTTCCAAGGCGCTCGTGTCGGGCCCCTGCTGCTGCAAGAGGCTGTTCACCTTCCCAAAGAGACGGTCGACGCGGCCCACACGCTGCTCGTTATCGCCCGGTGTCCATGCGATACCGTAATGATGCACTTTTCTGCATTGCAGGTGCAGATTCACCCCCTCCTGGAAGACCGAAGTTGCCATCAGTGTGTTCGGATAAAAGGGGCTGTTGAAGCCGAGGATCAGGTGTTGCCGGTGGCTGGATTCGCCGCTTGCATACCACGCCGGGCTGGAAAGTGTCGTGAGTGTTCGCCACCCCTTGTTCCAAGCATCGACTTCGTGATCGATGATCTTCGTGCAGAGCTGCTCGAAGGTTGCGATGGCTGAAATAAAGTATTTCAGCAAAAGGGAATCTGGAATTTGCAGGTCTGCAAAATCCAAGAATTTCCGGTAGCGCCGCTGGACATTGGCGTGCTTTTCCTCGTCGGCAAGACGCTGCTCGAAGGTCACATACCAGCCATAGAGTTCGACGATAACGGGGCTGGCGAAGAGAAATCCGGCTTTGATGTAGTTGGCAAAATTTTCGGCAATGCGCGGCTGAGCGGTTGCCCAATCAACAAGTATACCCCGCTGTGGCGCGGGCAGGTGATCGAATACTCGACCCCAGATCGTTTCGATCGGCGCATCGTATTCGCGCTGATCTCCGTCGTGAGGGCGCAATGCATCCAACGCGTCTCGCGGAAATTCGGGCCGTGTTTCCATTCGTTGCATCTGTGCAGCCTTGGCAAAATCCATGCGCTGCTTGCCCCCCTGCACGAAGTGGTAGTGCCAATGATAGGCACCTGATTGATAGTCAGAGGCGGGTTCTAGGAGCATCGAGAAGATGCCGGTTGTTTTGCGCAGATTGAGGCTGAAGCGGGAGCAGTCTGTCGGTGGTGCAGGCGGTCTGCCATCAGCCGCCTTCTTTGTCACAAACAGGTCTGCAACTCTGGAACGAAGATAGTCGTGTTCGTCGACACTTTCGCTCTCGCCTTCGATCTCGTCCATCTGGTCGTCGTCGCTATCGATGTCGCGGCGAGTGCTTGCACCAGTGATTTCGTTGAATACCTCACGCGACCAATTGCTTTTCTTCCATCGAAGACGAGATTCTTCATCCCAGCCGTGGGTGTCCGCAATGTGCTTTGCGAGCAATTCGTCGTAACGCTCATTGATGCGCTTCGTGAGCTCTCGGACTGACGGGATGCGTCGCACAAAGACGAGGTGCTTATCTTCATGCAGGCAGCGATCTGTGGCCATTTCGAACAGTTCTGATGGCGTACAGAGATTGACGATGCCATCGTATTTGGGGTGATCGGGAGCCGAGCCGAAAAGGCCGCGAAAATCGCCGCTCATGTCTTGCAGGAGCTGTGTGTCCGCAGCCGCCCTGAAGTCCTTCGAGCGCTCGTCATCCGATCCTTCATTCTCGCTCTGCGCGTCACGGGCCAGATCACGATGGCCTGCGGATTCGAAACCTTCTAAATAACCATAGAGAGCCCGCCTCTTTTCATCCGCCACACCGCAGTCTTCGATCAGGCGCTTCTGGTAGAGCGCAAAAAACATCTCATCTTGGGGGTTATCTCCAAATCTGCACGGAGTTGCGATTTCCCGGCGGTATTGGTGCTTTGTATAGCTCGTGCCCTGACCCTCCATGCGCCGAAACCGGCGAAGCGCGTAGGTGCGCATCAGGTCATCGACTTCCTTCCCTTCAAGTGAGGCCTGGTCGACAAAGTAGGACAGGATGTTCGCCACATCACCAAGGCGAGTATGGCTCGGCGTTGCCGTCAGGAGTAGGGTGCGCCGAGCAATTCGACTCTCAGGCTTGCCGAAAAATTCTTCGGCGGCAGCGACGCGCTGCGATCCACCGCGGCGATTGCGGAAATAATGCGCCTCATCGACGATCATCAGATCGAACCCAGTCCCGCCTGTTGCGGCCAGAATTCGTTCATGGAGTTTTTTGGCTACTTTCCCCGCAGCTCTAGCCTTGTCGTTGGATGCGTCGGCGCTATCGAGAAGGCCGCTGAGGGCATGGATTGTCGTTATGTAAAATTGGGTTGGCGCCTTATCTTTGGACCGCTGTTCAATTGCCTCGGTCAATTCCGGCAGGCGATAGTGGGCTCCGATAGGCGGTACGGGTTTTCCGTCCTTCTTGCTCTTAACGAAGTCATCGGCCTTTACGTAGAGGTCGCGGGCAAAGGACCCAAACTCCTTTTGCCAATGTAAGCAAATATCGCGGTTTGGCGCGATCACCAGAATCTTTGCGTCGGGCTTCTTTCGCCACAGCAGTGCTGCTACCCCAAGTGCTTCAAAGGTTTTGCCCATGCCGACTTCATCGGCCAAGAGCGCAACCGGACTTCTTGAAAGCACGCTCCACAAATGAGCGACGCCTTCGGTCTGAAGTGCGGCCATTCCTGTCGGTTGGTCCGGCGCATAAGTCCATTCCCCGCTGACCCCGCCGAAGTTGATCCACTTCGCGACGTCCATTGGTTTCAAGCGTCGCCAGAACTCACTCATATGCTGCCTGCGCCCTTACCAGTGTGACATATTCTGCGGAGACCCCGTTCGGGGATTTGGGCACCGACATTGCTATGCTGTTCCATCGTGATTTGGGCGCCGGGGTATAGTTTGGCTCGCGACGTTTGTAGCCGTGAAGTAGCTTGCGACGCCGGTCTTGAGCCAAGGCGCAAACGGTCGCGACTTCATTCGCGAGGAACCAATTGAACACCGAGCGCTCCTCGGTTTGGATGGTTTCGCCAGCCTTTTCGACCAATTCGAGTAGACATCCAGGCGCTACGAAGACCTGCTTTTCCAACTGCTCCAGTTTGTCCACTGCAGAATACCGTTGGCGATAATCATGCATGGCTTTGAAAAGACGGAAATAGCTAATCGAACTGTGCTCGGAAATTTCTCGTTGGAGTAGCTCTGAGCCCAAGTCCGGTTGAGCGGGAGTGTCGTCAGGAAAGCTGTCGTTGTCGTCAGGACCTCGAAGGGGAAGGTCAGTAAGCGATCCCGGATCATCCCCAAGCAACAAGGCTTCCAGGAGATCATTCAAGTTGTTGAATATCTGAGCCCTGCGGGACTTCAGGTTAGTTTCACCGACGATGCCGCAATGAACCTCTTTCCCGTCGTGGTGTACACGAAAGATTCGATCTCTAAGCAGCACGCTGTCATTCACACGAATTTGCGCCGGTTGCACGGGGTCGCCGCTGCGGGCCCACTTCAATGGCAGTAGCGCATCTACGCCGGGCAGTCGGACAGAGTATCCCTCGCGCCCCTCATTTCCTGCCATCCACGCACCCGAAAACGTGTAGACCTGTGCATGCCAATCGAAGGTTACGTGCAGATCAAAGGGTGGCAGATCGGCGGGATTAAGTGCTTCCTCGGCTAGGAGCTCATCCGACGCGCAATCCTCCTCGCTCAGCGCCAGTACTTTGCCATGCATGAGACGCCAGTCACTCGCATCTTCGATGATGATGCCTGCTTCAATGTTGTTGTCTCGGCTCCATTTTCCCCGGTCGTCGCAAAGGCTGTTGGAGCCGGGTGCAGTGAAGTTCCACGAGCCAACAGCCAAGGCCTTGCCGACCTTCCAGATCTTCGCATGACATAAATCAGTTCTGTGGTCGCGTTCGACTGGGCTATCATAGAACGTCAGATGCCCACGCCCGATCAACTCCCCTAGTTCCTTGCTCCATTGAGTTCTGAGGAATTTGTTCTGGATCCGATCGGGCACCAAATGGACACGCAGGTCACTGGTCGCCGTTGAAGTTTGCAGCTTGCCGATAAAGCTGGCGAGGTCGCTAGGCAGATATGGCGACCAGACGACGATGTCTGACGCCGACGATCCGTCGAATAGTTGCGCTGCGAATGATTGGTTCTGGAGGCTATGGACAAACCGCCATTTCTCCTTGGTCTTGGCAAACTTTCGGCGCTCGGGGAGTTTGCCACCACCGTCCTGAATGTCGCTGGCATCCCAAAGCCGCTCGAAAAACCTCCGGAGTTCTCGATAGTTACTGAGGCTTTCAACCCCACGGAATACGAACGCTTCCAGATTTCGGCCCCAGCCGGACAGCGTGAGATTGGCGCTACCTGCGCCGATGATGCGCCGACCTTTGTCGTCCTCAAGGTAGATGACTTTGGGATGAAAAAGACTGCGTTCGCCGAACCGCTCCGACAAGCGGTCGGGACGGACTGCGTGTATGGGAACGCATGTCCTCTTGATGCGGTTGGTGTCGATGAACCGCGGATCGCAAAAGACTCTGAGATCAATGCCTTGATCCGTGAGTTCCTGCTGTAGCTGCTCGAACTCGATCCGGTTTCGTGGAGGTTCGGCACCTAACACCGCAGGCAGGACAAATGTCTCGAGAAACTCAATGTCCAGGTTGAAAGTGGTGAACCATGCTCGGCGCAAGGGACCCATGCCGGTCACCTTGCGCTTCAACTCCTGCAGGAGTTTCATGCGACCGCTCCACGCAGGCCGTTCACGAAGCTACTGAACTGGGGGAGATAATAACTGTTGAGCCATGAACCAGGCGCACGGCTGTCGGGCTCGGGCAGAGAGACAGTTCGCGCGTGGACATTGATGGTGCCGTCGCTGCTGACATTAAGCCATGAAACCTGGCCGCGGGATTGCATCACTGAGCCATGGTAATTCGCAATTTCGCGAATTTGATCGTCGAGACTATCAGCGTTTGCAGCTTTCAGAAGTTGCTTGAGACGCTTTGCCCCCTCCGTGCCCTTAATGGCTGGCAGATCCGCATAGTCAGAAACCGCAGCGGATACGCGTGGCAATCGCGTTGCGTCCCTGCCGAAGTTTGCCCATGCGTTCGCAACGTCATCGGTTGATTGAGTTCGCCGAGATGCCATGAGAGTGAATAGCAGCGAGCAATCTGCCAAGAACGGCTCCAGGTGCACAATGTGCTCGAGCTTGACCTTCTCTCCGGGCGCTAGGTCATGCGAAAGTGCCTGCTCAATTGCCTCCTGCGGCGAGAGATCGTCTGTTTCTTCGAGAACATCGAAAATCGCACCGGCCGCGCCTTGATTGAGCTCTGTCTGTAAAAGCCAAAAGTCTTTTGCGTAACTTCCCACTGCTTGAGGCGAGGCAAATGCTCGAGCGTATGCTCGGGTCAAATCTGCTGGGACATCAGCAAATGGAAGTTTCCCGCCTTGGATCGGTTGGGAGACGCATTCCTTGAGAAAGTCGGATGCCTTGCGTTCAACCTTGCTAAGCAAGCTCTTCGGCTGGCCGATTATGAGCCTTTCGGCATCAGCCCACCGGCTTTGAAATGCTGGCTTATGATAGTGATAATTGCCATCGAAGAAGCCCATTTCCATTAGCGGTGTTTTATAACGACCACTGACTCCTAGGCCGAGCTGCCGGACCAGGATTTGCCCGGCAGGTTCATGAGTAAAGATAAGTGCCGGCGGGCGATCTTCATTCGCCCACAGTCGCCGCGCGTTTAAGATCCCAAGGATTCCTGTCGATTCCACATCCTGTGATTTCTCATGACGCAGGAGTGAGAAGACGAAGACATTTTCGAGGAAAATCAGGCATGCCTGCTTGAAATTCAGGCTGTCCTTGCTCTGATATTGCCGCGCCAGCGCATGACTGAGACGGGCGTCCTCATCGTCATCTTCGATCAGCGTCTTCACCAAGTAGTGATGAAAGAGATTGAGGGTGAAATTTCTGACATCGTTCGAAATGGAGTTTATCCTGTTTCGAAAAACCTGTCTGCCGAATGCCGACCAAATTATGAGCGTGCCGATGGGGTCAATGTATGAATCGGACGAAAGGGAGTCGTCGTATTCGGTGAGTACGCGATCTAAAAAGTGCGCCATTTGATTTCTTAGCTCGCGCCTTCAACGGGTTCATGGTTGGGGTGGAAAAAGGCTTGTCGAAAAGCGCAGATTGGTAGCTTACGTGTTAGGGCATTTGACCAAGGGTACCTCGGATCTCATTTTCAAACTGTGAAGCACATACATCGGCTATCTGGTGCTCTTGCAAGAAGGAATGAGGGCTCTCTTGGCGCAATCGTTTCAAGGTGCGACCGCTTTTGACGTATCGGGATAAGAGGCATGGCGCATGAGAAAACCTGATTCTGTTGCGGCGCTGACCCAACTTGGGCGTGTTCGCCTATCCAAGTCATTCTTTATGCGCGATTTCCTGTTCTCTGACATCGCCGCGTTTCATGGGCTGAGCAACGTGCCTGATGACCCTGACCTGGCGATCGCGGCAGGAAGCAGGCTCTGCGAAGAACTGCTTGAACCGTTGCAGGATCGGTTTGGCCGCATCGCTGTTCGATCAGCCTTTCGCTCGTGCGAAGTCAACGGGTTGGGCAATGAGATGCAAGCTGCGGGGAAGGGCGGGTACAATTGTGCTTCTAACGAAGCCAATTTTGCCGGGCACATTTGGGATCGACGCGATGCCAAAGGCAGGATGGGTGCCACGGCGTGTGTCGCCGTTCCAGCATTTTGGGACGCATTCCAGGCAGAGGGGGATTGGCGCAAGCTTGCCTGGTGGATCCACGATCACTTGCCCTATTCGAGCCTCTATTTCTTCTCGAAGTTCTGGGCCGTTAACATCGCCTGGCGCGAGGAGCCAGAGCGACGGATCGACAGCTACACCTATCCCAAGGGCTGTTTGACCAAGGTGGGCATGCCAAACAATTCTGGATCACACGAGCAGGAGTGGTCCGGCATCGAGGCAGCAATGGTGCGCGGATTTGCGTGAAGGGGCACCCGGCATGACGATTCCAGGCCAGCTAATCACCGCCGTCGATATGGCCGTTGCGAGCGGAATAGATCCGAAGCGCTTTCGAGCTGCCCTTCGCGCTGCAAGTCTCAATTGGCATCCGCACAACGGACGTTGGGAAGTCGTACGAGGGAGCGATCAGCATCGAGACATGGAACGGGTCATGGCCCGGCTATGCGGAGGGAGTGTCAGGCTTCGATCGACGTTGAAGACTGTACAAGGCGGTTCCCTGGCCGCACTTCGCGACGAGCATTACGTGCTGGATCTCTGCGACGCAGTTCTCGGGCTGAAGGCCGTCCGGCAGCACTGCTTTGAGTTTCTCACCGGAGATCCAGATCGGCGTGCTCGCCGGAAGCCATTACCTGTCGATGGATTCTATCCTGCTCTTGGCCTCGTGGTGGAATATCATGAGCGACAACACCGCGAACGTGTCGGCTTCTTCGACGATAAGCCAACGGTTTCCGGCATTCCTCGGGGCGAACAACGCCGACGATATGATGAGCGCCGCGCCGATTTGCTGCCGCGGCATGGCTACAGTTTAGTCGTCTTCGAGGTAGCTGAATTCGCACACGATAGAGCCAAGCGCCTGCTCAGGACCCCTGAAGATCAGGAGGTTATCAGCCGCCGCCTTTCAAGTTTTATCGGCTGATTAATGCATATCAGGGCAATGGTGCAAAATGGCCAATGAACCTCGCACCCCACGACTTGCTGTCTTGATTGACGCAGACAATGCATCTTCCCGGATCGCACCGCGCCTCTTTGAAGAAATTGCAAAGATCGGTGAGGCAAGTGTCCGCCGCATTTACGGCGATTTCTCCGGAACTAGGCTTAAATCGTGGGCTGACGTTCTGGCCACTCATGCGATCAAGGCGCACCAGAACTTTGCGTACACCAGCGGCAAAAATGCCTCCGATATTGCGTTGGTAATCGACGCGATGGATCTTTTGCATACCGGTCGTTTCGACGGGTTTTGCCTTGTCTCCTCCGACAGTGACTTTACCGGGCTGGCCTCGCGTATCCGTGAGCAAGGGATCGATGTCTACGGCTTCGGAGAGCAGAAAACTCCCGAGAGTTTCCGACAAGCGTGTCGCCGTTTCATCTACACCGAGAACCTGCTGCCAGAGGCGCCAACGTCAGATGAACCAGGCCGACAGGATGCCCGTCCGGCTAGCGTAAAGAAGTCGCCCAAGGCTGCGGCACCTTTGATCCGAACCGCCATCTCACAGCTCGATGATGAAGGGGGCTGGGTACCTCTTGGGCGGGTGGGCCAACGCCTTGCAGCGCTCGCCTCTGACTTTGACCCTCGAACCTATGGTGAAGGCAAGCTGAGCGACCTGGTCGAGAAGGCAGGGGGCTTTGAATCTCGCAGAACTGAAACAGGGCATTTGCAAATTTCGGTCTCTCCGTCTGGCAAGGCGGGCGAGGCTAAAGCAAGAAAGGCAACACCCGGATGAAAGTCCGGATTCATCCCCAGCGCCAACCAATGCCGGTCTGATGCCCTTTGAAACGTGCGACCACTAATGTCGCATATGGATCGTAATAACGCGCAATGAGCAGAAATCTTCGAACAAGCATCACTGATCCGATCCAGATCCCCACACTTTCAGCCGCGTCAGGACGCATCGGCGTTTCCTTTTGTCCCGGGAAGCAAGGGTGTGCGCTCGCTGGCTTTGAGTGGAAGCGTGACCTTGCGGCGGATCTGGACGCGGTGCGTGGGTGGGGTGCTGCTGCTGTCGTCTCTCTGATTGAGAAGCACGAGATGGAGCTGCTGGGGGTCGCAGATCTGGAGACTGCGGTTGCTGCGCGCGGTATGGAATGGTTTCATCTCCCGATCCCCGACGTCACCGCTCCTGGCGAGGAATTCGAGCAACGATGGTACACGGCCGGAGCCCGGCTGCGCAGTCTCCTCACCGATGGGGAAAGCGTCTTTATCCATTGCCGAGGAGGGCTGGGCCGAGCCGGCACTGTGGCAGCGAGGCTGCTCATCGAGCTCGGCATATCAGGCGCCGATACCGCAATCGCCCAAGTGCGAAAGGTCAGGCCGGGCGCTATTGAGACGAGAGCGCAGGAAGATCACCTTCGAGCGATCGAGCGCATTAACGATCGGTCCTGTGGATGCCTCATTGGTTTGGCGGTCGGTGATGCCTTGGGCACGACCCTCGAGTTCAAGCCGCGGGACACTTATCCCCACATCACAGATATGGTTGGTGGAGGGCCGTTCGGCTTGGACGCAGGGACTTGGACTGATGATACGTCTATGGCCCTTGCGCTTGGTGAGGCTCTCCTGGCCAGTGCAGAAAAAGGCTTAGTTTTCGAACCGGAAGAAGCACAACGGCGGTTCGTCAGCTGGTGGCGGAACGGTGCCTTCAGCCCCACGGGCAGCTGCTTCGATATCGGCATTGCAACCCGCCAAGCCCTTGCTCGTTTCGAGGAAACTGGCGACCCGATTGCCGGCTCGACCGATCCGTATTCAGCAGGCAACGGCTCACTCATGAGGCTTGCGCCTGTCGCGGTTTGGGGAATCCGGCAGGATCCCGCTATCGTAACGCGAGTAGCTCGCCGACAGAGCATGACCACGCACGCTGCAGACGCGTGCCTCGACGCCTGTGAAGCATATGTACTCGTCTTGCGGGCGGCCATTCTGGGTGCCGACTTTGAGGATGCCCTGGCGGTTCCAGCGAACGGATTTGGGCCTGTGATCGGCCCAATCATGGCCGGTAGCTGGCGGGGGAAAACGCGCGATCAGATTTCGAGCAGCGGATACGTGGCGCATAGCCTCGAAGCAGCGATCTGGTCCGTTGCCAACACCACGAGCTTCGATGCCGCTGTGCTGTTGGCAGCTAATCTCGGTGATGATGCCGATACCACTGCTGCCATTGCCGGGCAGTTGGCTGGTGCGATCTATGGCGCATCGTCAATTCGCCAGACTTGGCTCGACAAGCTGGCTTGGCGCGACGAATTGGAAGTGCTCGCCCGAAAGTTGGCTTTCCCAGCGGCTTTGCGGCCAAGCTAGCGGTAGAATTCCTGTAGCTGGCTAATGACTGATCGTTACCAATAAGATTTTGGGTCAAATGTCGCATGCGGTCGAGCGCTTACCTGTTATAAAGCCAGCAGATACCCGAGGATTACATGACGACCAATAGCAACACTGCTGAGAGGTTGGGCGGACGCTGCCTGAAAGAAGCGATCACACAATCCGTTGCTGAGGGCCGAAAGCAAGCGAACCTGATTCTCCGTGATATCAGGCAACTGAGCAGATCACTGGCATCGGGCCGGGCACGTATAGCAGCCCTGCAAACACAAGCATCCGAGCTTGGCTACGAACAGCAGGTGTTGGTCGATGATTATGTCAATGCATCGCTGGCTGCAGAGACCCGCTTGAATGCGACCTGGCAGAATCGCAGCGAAGCGCTGAAGGACTTCAACATCGTGCTTTTCGGTCGCACGGGCGCGGGCAAGAGCACGCTGATCGAGGCGCTCTCGCATGGCGACGGCCAATCCGTCTCCCAAGGCGAAAGCGACTGGACGGTCGATGTGAACCCGGTGTCTTGGCAGGATTGCATGCTGATCGACACGCCCGGCATCAATGGCTGGGGACGGGCACAAAAGCGGGCAGATCTGGAGGCAAAGGCACATCGGGCTGTCGAGGCGGCCGACATCGTGCTGTTATGCTTCGACACGCAGGGGCAGCAGGTGAGTGAATTCGCCAAGGTGGCCGAATGGGTCATTGCCTATGGCAAGCCGGTTATCGCGATTATCAACAATAGCCATCCCGAATGGCGCAACCCCGTGCGGCAGGGACGTCGACTCCTGCGGGTGAAGCATTCGCGGACGATGCAGCAGCATGAAGGTAACGTGCGTGACAATTTGGCGGCTGAAGGGTTGGGGAACTTGCCCATCATCTGCCTGAACTCTCGCCGCGCGCTGCTGTCCCGGGCGCGGCTGCCGTATACAGGGCCGGGTGCCAATGAACTGGCGACCCAACGGGAGAAGTATGGCGCGGAGGCTCTGCTGCGCTGGTCGAACCTGCCTGCGCTGGAGGATTTGATTATTGAAACTCTGGCGAGCGATGCGGCCAGCATCCGGCTCGGCATGCTGACTGCCAGTCTTCGTGGCGATCTTTACGCGATCCAGTTCGATCTGAACACGCATGCACAGTTCGCGCGGCACCGCGCCGAAACGGTAGACGAGGAGATCGCGCAGCTTTTCAAGCTGCTGGGTTACCCGGCCAATGATGCGGTTCGATCCAGGCTGCCACGCACCGAATGCGGGACGGATGTGCTGTCTTGGCAGGAAAGGCTGCGCGGTGGCCGCTATACCGTTTCGACCGAGGGTGAGTTCGACGAGCATCTGTCCCGCCTGATCGACACCTGGCTTGGCGAGCACCGCGCTTCCACCATGCGCCGCGCGGAGGAACAGGTCATCGGCGCTTTCGAGCGCAAAGCGGCAGTCGAAGCGGACGAGTTCGAGAGCATATACGAGCATACAGTACTGAAACAGGCCGGGAAAAAGGTGCTTGAGCTTGCTGCAGATTACTTGCGTGGCCGATTAGAAGCAAAAGGAGTTCTGATAGATTTTGATGCTGTAAATTTAGATGCCTCTGCAACCACCATCCAAGGCGATGCTGGGTGGGATGCTCGTGGTGCAAGTGTGGTGCTCCGGATGGGGAAGTTAGGACTGACTGCACTATATCTCACCGGACCGTGGGGCGTGGCTGCGGGAATGGCCGGACAAATGCTCTTCGGAGCTGCGCAAAAGGATTTGGCAAAAGAAGCGGAGGCGACCCGATCTCAAGCTAGGAGGCAGGCATTGTCAGAGGCGCGAGCGGCGGTTGCCAAAGCCTTTGATGACCTGCGCCACCAGATCAAGCAGGTAGCCCGGAATTTCCGAGACGAGTGCTTGCTCCAAACCTTGCCGCCTTTGCTGCACGACGCAGGGACCTGCCGCGTCGTCATAATCGAAACCGAGCGCTTGATTGTGGAGATCGATCACACCGATTCGACACTGAAACATAGCAGCCCCGTCGCCGCGCTGAACGAAGCCGCGCAGCGAATCGAGGCGCGCCACCCGACGAAGCGCAACAGCGCACGCTTGATCTGGGCAGGAGAGGACTGGATCGACGATCCCGAGGGTCTGCTCACCACCACGGCGGAGGACGTCGATGCCACAACAGGCGCCGGTCAGCGTGTTTGGATACCTTGGCGCGCACCCGAAATCAGTCGTGATTCAGAGAGGTATGGAGAGGCATTCGTCGCACGGGCTGAGAGCCGATTGCGCGGTGTGGAGGTCGCACAGCCTGCGCTGTCCGACATGCGTGATCTCGCGTCGCTGGATCGACCCGGCATCATGTTGGTCGGGGATTATAATGCCGGGAAGACAACCTTCATTCGGCGCATCCTTGCGGAAGCAGGAATGTCAGTGCCCGACGATATCGAAATTCGCGCAGACCCGACGACCAACTCCGTCCGCCGGTATGATTGCGGCGAGGCGTGGCTCATTGACACGCCGGGTTTTCGCAGCGGTCGCGCTGGTGACGATCTGCTGGCGCAAAGTACCCTGCCGGAAGCTTCGATCTTGGTCTGGCTGCTAAACCGCTCCATTTTGGACAGCACCATCGAACATCTGTGTACGGTGCTGATCGGGAACGGGGAATTGGGTCTGCCCGGCAAAATTGGCCGGACCATACTAGTCTTGGGACGGGCTGACGATCTGGGCGTCGACCCTGTCGAGCAGCCGGAAGAGTTCACCAATGTCGTGCGGCGCAAACGGGTGGAGCTCTGCAACGCCCTGGCATCCAAAGGCATCCAGTTTCCGGCCGAGGACATCTTCGTGGTTGCAGCGGACCCCTTTACCCTTGTCGGCGACGAGGCTGGCATAGATGCGACTGCCTTCGATCTGCATCGCGCATGGGATGGAATGGAGGATCTGTTGCAGGCTCTGTCCAACAGGCTGTCCGGGCCCGAAAGGCCCTTCTGGATGGACATCACCGTTCTGGAAGGGGGGCTTTTCCAATTGGCAGGCGTTGACCGTCAGTTACAGGCTGACCAAGCCGAGTGGGAAATTCAGAGTGCTTTCCTAGAAGAGTTGATTGCGACCATAGATGCGCGATGCCACGAGGCGGCAACCTTCCACAAGCGGATCATTCTCGACATCGACAGAATGCTCGAGGAAACGACGCAATCGCTGTTGGAAGATATGTGGGGTGCAAGAAATCCTGACGAGCTGCAAGCCGCTGGCAAGCGACTGGAGACGTGGTGGGAAGATCCGGTATTCGGTCAGGAAGTTGCCCATTGGCAGAGCAGGTGGAAGACTGAACTGGACCATTGGTTCGAGCGGGCGACTGAAGAAGTGCAGCGCACTATGGAATCGCGCGAACTGCGTGAAGCTGTCATTTCGCTGGGCATTAGCTTCGACGCCGATGGTCTGGGGCAACAATCGGGAATATTGGGAGATGGCGGCAGCGTATTGTCGCCCCTGCTCAAGCAGGGGGTCGCGAAGCTGGGGGAGCGCGATGTGATCTATGGCATCGGCAAATTCTTCCGTGTCAAATTCAAGCCTTGGGGCGCTACAAAGATTGCCGGCAGGTTCGCCAAGTATGGGGGGCGGGCATTTGTCGTACTTACGGCAATCTATGAGGTCTGGTCTTGGCGCAAAGATGAGAAGCAGGCCGCTGAAGTCGAAGCATTGCGCAAGGACATCGCGGCAGCAGTCGCCGCCGGACGAGACGAAATTTGTAAGTCAATGCTGGGCGACGATGCACATCGTGAAGGTGTTGCCGCATACCTGCAAGCATGTCGCGCCAGTCTGACTGCCGTGCGAGACGAACTTGCAGCCGCTCAGCGCTTGAACGCTGCTCGTTTGCAGCGGTTGGATGGTGAGCGAACCGCCATCGCCGAGGTGATTGCTGACGGCCGGCAATGGCTTGAAGTATGTATCAAGGGGAAGCGGGTTGATGCGTGAAGATGAATGGTTTGCCCAGGTGGCAAGCATCTTGCCCAATGCGGTCGCGGATGAAGATCGGTTTCCGACCAAGCCCGTGATTGCGTTGTTCGGCGCCTACGATGCAGGCAAGAGCACACTGCTCAAGCGGCTACTGGTGGAAGCGGGAGTGTCGATCCCCGCCTGGCTGACGGTGAGTGCCCGCCGGGAAACGTTTGAGTCGAACGACGTGGAGGCATTCGGCTGCATCCTGCGGGATACGCCAGGGCTGGCGGCAGGCAGCGCGGAGCACGAGGAGACAGCCCTCGAGGCCGTGCTGGAAAGTGATGTCATGCTTTTGGTTATGCCGCCGCAACTGATCACCGGCGACAGGGACGTGGTACTGCCGATCCTTTCCGGCAAGGCTTATCGGAAGGAAGGATTGTCCTGCGCTCAATCGCTGCTGGTGGTGATTACCAAACTGGATGAGCGCGCCGATCCGGTGGACGATCAGATTGGTTACCGTGCCTACGCAGCCCTGAAGCAGGACGAGTGGGGTAAGCTGATCGAGGCTAACAGGCTGTCACTGGGCCAAGCGCCCGTGTTCACGGTCTCAGCTGATCCGCTGGGGTATGTCGGTAACGATGTTGCCCCGCAGCGGGGATCATACATGGACGGATGCCGGGAGTGGGACGGAATCAGTGCATTAGTTGGTATGCTGGAGGGACTGCCGGGCCAACTTGGAGATTTGCGTAGAGCGGCGAAAATACGTCGCTTCTGCAGCAGGTTGACGGTGACAGTTGCGGCGAAAGATGCCGAGATTCTCGCCAACCAGCAGGTGCTCGTCGAAACGGAGCGGCAGCACCAGCAGATCGATAATCTGGCCTCTCGTGAGAAATTCATTCGAGAGCGCGCTCAAGCGGAACTTCGTCGCAGGATTGAGGAGGAACTATCCAGCTTCTTTACTATACGCGGCAAGGACGCTGCCGCACTGCGCGACCGATTGCAGGGTTGTGTTCAGGACTGGCTTGCAGAACAATCTGCCGCGCTGGAGAAGCTTGTGCGTGAAAGCGGCGCTGAGTTCGATAAGGCCGCTGCTTCCTATTGGAAGATGGATGACTGGAGCGAGCCGGTCACCGTGCGTAGCAAGGCTTCAGCCGCGCCTGAGATGCGGACTAAAGTCCAGAAGGCCTTCCGCGAGTTCATGGACCTGCGCAAGATCACCGAATACGATGGGAAGTCGGTCAAGGATTACGCTGCAATCAGCGACAGCCTTGGAAAGAAGATTACGGATCTACAAATCAAGCTAGACCAATCTGGTGAATCTGCCAAGCAGGGCATCAAGAAAGCAATATATACTCTTCAGAAGAAAAAAGAAGAAAATAACAATATGATTGCTTCTGCAAAAACGCATGAGCAGATGATTGCTTTCGCCCCCTTGGCAATGGAAGGCATTAGTACCCTGATAGGGTGGTGGTCCGATCGCGAGCAAGCCAGAATTTCGGCTACTGAGCGGGAGGAGCGTCAACAAGCGTTCACGCAGTACGGACGTAAGGCAGCGGAAGATGCCTGGGCACACATCGGGCCGGCGTTCGACGACTTTGCAGCCGGGCTTGAATTGCAGACCACTATGCTGGCTGACATCATTCAGGATGCAGATCATTATGGTCGGCAACTTGCTAATGAAAGGCAAGTGGTTCACGCCCTTTTAGCTGATGCTCCGAGTGCAACTGCTCCGGTGTGCGTAAGTGCTGTCCTCGCCCCAACGTCGGGTGCGTAATTCCACTGTGATTTTACGTTTAGATCCGGCTGCCTGAATCCCGGCTCGCTCTGTCGCAAAGAATTCATATTGGGGGTATTGATGGGGTATTTTTATAGAATAGTTAATTATTGTACAAACATATCAAGCATTTGGGCGGCTTAGGAAGATCCCTCCTCCGCTACCATTGCCCATTTTCAGAGACCGTCCAGCTTTGTCCGTCGACGTCTCGGGGCATCTTTTTTCAAAACAAATTCAAACACTTACGGCGTTCGCGGTCATCCGCTGGCGTCCACTCTCGTCCATGCGAGACCGCCCACGTCGATTTGAATTGGGGTGGAATTGGGGGTATTTTTGGCCAGCCCCCCCCCAACATGCGATACCCCCAGATGGCCCTCAAGGAACTTGAAGTTAAATACGCGGCGATCCGAAGCCGCGCATACAAGCTGACGGACGGCGGCGGACTGCATCTGTTCGTCCAGCCGAACGGCTCGAAGCTGTGGCGGATGAAGTACCGATTCGCCGGCAAGGAAAAGCTGCTGAGCTTCGGGAAATATCCCGACTTTCCGCTCGCGGCTGCGCGGACCAAGCGCGATGAAGCCAGAGCCTGCCTTGCCGAGGGGCGAGATCCGGGGGTGGCCCAAGCGGAGGAGCAGCAGGCAGCAGAGCGTACCTTCGAAAAAATCGCGCGCAATTGGCAGGCCAATCGCGCCGGCGGATTGAATGCCGCCCACGCCCAGCGGGTAATCAGCCGGATGGAAAGGGATGTCTTTCCTGCGATCGGTCACCGTCCTCTCACTGAGATATCCGTCCCCGAGATTCTGGACATGATCAGAAAGATCGAGGCGAGGGGGCTCTCGATATCAGCCGGCGCGCCAACCAATGCGTAAGCCAGGTCTATCGGTTTGCGATCGCCAACGGGTGGGCGCGCGAGAATCCAACTGTTCACCTGCTTGGCGCCTTGAAGCCCCGCCCACGAGTGAAGCACATGGCGCGCGTGCCGCTACAGGAAGTGCCGGATCTGGTTCGTGCCATCGCTGGGTACGACGGTGAAGATGGAAGCCGGAGGCGTGATCGAACCAGAGACGCCATGTGTTCACGCTGCTTACTTGGGCCACCGCCGCCGCGTTGCGCTCAAGTTGGGACCGGCCCGTCGGCGCTCGAACCTCAGCCGCAGGGCCGATAACGTACCATTTTGACGGCTCGCCGACGGAACCGCGCAAGCCTTTGCTCGACCAGCGCGCTCGCCTCGCCCGCCGCCACGCTGGGCAAGATGTTCAAGAGCCTGCGACGCCTGATGAACTGGAAGATCGATCCCGACGCCAAAGGCGAATTGTAGTTACTAAAAGCGATTGACCACCAATCAAATCGTAGCTACAAAAAGCCATGATCATTGTATGGGATGAACCGAAACGGCAAGCGAGCCTCGTCAAGCACGGGATCGACTTTGCCGATGTGGGCGAAGGGTTCTTCCTCTCCGCTCTGGTGATCCCTGCGAAGGATGGACGCTCCTGCCATGACCGACCCGAAACACGCCGCTCCCGGATACACCAGGGCCGATATGGATGCGGTCAGCAATAACCCCGAATTGACAGCCGAGGACTTCGCGAGGGCAATGCCTTTCGCTGAGGCGTTCCCGGGCCTCGCAAAGACGATTCGCGCGCGCGGTCCGCAGAAGGCCCCAAAAAAGGTCAGCACCACACTGCGCCTTTCGCCCGAGGTGATCGAGCATTTCAAATCCGGCGGCCCCGGTTGGCAGTCGCGGATCGATGCAGCCCTCAAGGATTGGGTGGCTGCGCACTGAAGCCGATTGGCCCCATCCTCCCGGTAGGACGATGACGAGCTGCCGGTCCCGGCTCCCGGGGGAGCCATCGGTGGCTGAACGACCGGCATGGGTCGGTTTTGTGGGGTGTTCGAGCCCCGCCATCAACAGAAGGCGTGGCGTTGGGCAAGAGGTAATGAAAGTCTACTTCATGCCTCTCCCACGAACAGCTACGAAAGCGGGGACTTCGAGCAGCTTGGGGGAGGGTATTGTCTCGGGAGGGGCGTTGTCACTTATGGCAGACACGATTGACTGAAATGCAGGCGTTGCCGCAGGGCTTTCCCTTTTTGCAGCGTTTGCCGAACCATGAAAATCCACCGCCTGAGCCAGAGTCGTCAGTTGATACTCCTGTCGATGAGGGGCGCGAGGCAAAGGACTGGCGAGTGACAGGAGATGACGAGGAGACATGGTTCGCTGAGATCCACACGCGCCGGGCGTCCTTCATGACCTGGAGCCATTCGCCCGACCGCTTGATGATCTCGACGTTATCGCCGCTGCGGAAGTTTCCCGTGATGTGCCCTTTGGTTGAAGGCGCGTCGCGCGTCCGAAGGGTCGACGCTGAGACATAGACGGTATCGCCGTCATCATAGGCTAGCGCAGCCCCTGCTGGTTCCGTCAATTCGGCATCCTCGCTGCCTGACGGATCAGGAGATGACAATCCACCTGTGCACTGAACCATGAGGAGCGAGCCCAGGACCAGGCAGAACACGTTCACACGGCGAGCGATGGGGAAGCGGCCCGCCATTTCACTGTATCCCATGCGCAGCGAGCCATTCCAAAGTGGCAGGCCAATGACGCCTTTTCGCGGCAGCCAGAAGGGTTCCGTCTGGGTCCTTCACGCGGGGATTGGCGCCTGCCCGCAACATTGTGAGTGCGATGCGATCGTCATCCACTGAAAGGACAGGTGTGGTGCCGTCATTGGACTTGGCGTCCAGCTTCGCCCCCGCTTCGATGAGAACTTTCGTCACCGCCAGATCGCTGGTTCCCATGAGTGGAGTCCAGTCCAGGCTATCGCGTCCCTCCAGTGGAACGCCAAGCGTGATCAGGGTGCGCGCCATTGCAGCACGGTCCCGGCTGGAAGCCTTCCCGCAAGCCCCATAGGTTCCGCGAAATATGTGCAGGGCATTCCCGTCATTATCCTGCCCTTTGGGGTCGGCACCGGCATTCACCAGGGCTCGAGCTATCGTGGCGTTGCAGCCGACTCCCTCGGCAAGCAGAGCCGTCAACCGTGGCTTGGGTATCCGTGAAACATAGCCCTGCTTTGCCATCCGGTCGAACAGCTGTTGATCTCCCCTCTCTGCCGCAAATTCGGCGATCAGAACGCCAAGAGCCAGCGAAGAAGGGGAATTATCCTGCGGTCCGGCCTTAATGAGAGCGTCCAGACGGACTCCGGAGGCAAGAGCAGCTCGGACAAGGTCTGTCGGATCATTCCTTCCGAGTGAGGCTTGCGCAAGCCTTATGGCACTTTGAACGAGGTCTGCGCCGGCTTGAGAAGTGAAGTCGAACCGCTGCTGCTTGAGTAGAGCGACAGTACCGCCGTTGCCCCGAATCCACCGATCTGTCTGAGCCAGAGTATCCACGGCATCCTCGAGTTGGGTCATGCTCCGAGGCATGCCGACAGACCGGCCCACGTAATCGACCACAACCTTGGAGGTTGTGCCGACTCTCAGGGTGAGTTCATAGGTCGGACTATCCGTGACGCCGGCCGTGTAATCCGGCTTCATCCCCATGAAGTGCGCATCTCGAAATTTCTGGAACAAGGCGGCAGCCGCTTCAGGCTCGACGTTCGTTTCATGAGGGTCGGGCCAAAGTACATTGTACCCGTTGAATGCACGATGCACGTCGGCGGCGCTTCCGGGAAAGCGAGGATAATTGCTGGAGAAACGGACGCGGCCATCTCCCCTGATCGAAACCTCATAATCGGGGCACGATCCGTAACAGGCGGTCCTTCGCAGCGTAACCTCGGTATCCTGAGGGCTACCTTCCGGGAACGGGACTTTCGGGTCAGGAGCAGTTTCGGCGGCTTCGTAGTTGATCGTTATGAAGCCAACTGCCTGGACAGGATGCCCGTCGAACGACTGAGGCTTGAATGTCCACTTCCGCGCAGCTTCAAGAGCTGGCTTGGGGTCGAGCTTGTAGAAGTTGTCTCCTACCCGAGCGTCGATGACATGGCCTTTCACGTCAATGGTCACCAGGACGCCGACATTGGCTGATCCGTAACCATTGACCGTCTCCGCGCCGGAGAGGCGCTCCGATTGGAGATAGTAGATGCCCACCCTTTCGACCTCGTGCGTCGATCCGGAACAGGCTAAGAGCAGAGACAGTGCGACTGCTGATCGCCATGCAAGGCCACCCTTCATCATCTCTCCCAAGGTATTGATAGGCGACCATATCACCAGAACTCTGCTTGATAGGCTACCCCTTAAACCGTAGAATACTAAGTTAGAAAATCATCGACTTTACTTGGTGGCCGAGAAGCGTCCGAGAATGGTTGTGAGTTGATGGGGCCGCAGGCGACATCCCGTGGTCGCATTGGAACGATGCTGGCAATGGGTGACTAATTATACAATCATAATTGAGATCAAGTCTTTTTAAGTTTTAGTCTGCGGTGAACAGGCATAACTAGCGTGCGTTATCGGATTGTCGCGAAATCCAATCCGAAGCGAGCCAGATACTTTCTGATCCGGTCTGCGTCGTTGGTGCTGTTGCGTCGCGCGCGCGAGGCGGAGAACAGGTGCCGTCCGGCTTCGGACAGGGATGTGCTTTCGCGGCATGTGTCCACGACGTAAGCCAGCTGGACGCGGTCAAAGGGATCGATCTCGTCCAGTCTTTCCGCGTCGAGGAATGCTGCCAGCTTATCCTCATTGCTGGCGTTGCTGACTGACCAGAGGCGCCCAAGTCTGGCGATTTCGTTGTCGACCGTCGCCAGATCGATGCGGCCCTTCGGTGCAAAAGTGGCCATGCGCGTGACGCTGGCGGCGAGGTCGCGGAAGTTGCCGTTCCAGTGGGCCTCCCGGGACATCGCAAAAGTGAGATAGCGGCTGCGCGCTTCCTTGTTGAACGAGATCCTTTCGCCTTATCGAACTGTTCAAGGGCCGCGATCTATCCACGCCGCTATGCCAGCCGGGACGCGTCTGGGCCGCCTAAGCTTTCGCCGCTGCCGGCCAGATCGAGGCCGTGCGCGGGCGGCGGGATGAAATCGCGGAGGCAAAGACCCGCAAGACTGTGGATCAGGATCCTCGCGCGTGGACGCCGGTAGGGCGGTAATGGTGTGCCTTGCTCTCAATAACGCTTCCCAGCCCGCATCTGACCGCCTAGAGGCGCCCTATCCCCGGGGGGCCGCTTATGCGCGGCTGAGAGGTGGTCTGCAGACCACGACCCGCTGAACCTGATCCGGTTGACACCGGCGTAGGGAGGGCTGGCGGCAGGTCCGTTGTCCCTCCAGATGGAGTGGACGCGAGAAGATGCCCAGTAAGACGATGCCCATTAATCTGCCCAATTTCCGTAACTTTTCCTGCCTTCGCGGCCTGACCGGCATTGGCGGTGCCGCGCTGGTTCTGCCGGCCTTGCTGGCCGCGCCCGCTGCGATGGCGGAGGCGGCCGACGATGCCGGCCCGTCCGACATCCAGGTGATCGGGCATCCCGATCCCGAGGGGCTGCTGCCGGACCAGACCGCGCCCAAGGCCGTAAGCGCCATTTCGGCGGACTTCATCCTCAAGCAGGCGCCGACGCTCAATGCGTTCCAGCTCGTCAACCTCCTGCCCGGCGCGAACGTGTCTTCGAGCGATCCCTACGGCCTCTCCACCGGTTCCAGCCTGACCCTGCGCGGGCTGGGTCAGGACCAGATCGGCGTCGTGATGGAAGGTGCGCCGCAGAACGATATCGGCTATTTCTACGCCTATCCCTCGCAGTTCGCCGATGCCGAGAACGTGCGGCAGATCGCGCTGGCGCAAGGGGCCGCCGATATCGACGCGCCTGTCGTCGCCGCGGCGGGCGGGCTGCTTTCGCTGACGCTCGACGATCCGAAATCGGAGCTGGGCGGCCTCGTCAATCTTTCTGCCGGTTCCTACGATGCCCGCCGCGTTTTCGTGCGGCTGGACACCGGCACGCTGGGGGCGAGCGGGCTCAAGGCCTTCGTCTCCTATTCGAACAACCGCGCGGACAACTGGCGGGGCGCCGGATACGACAAGCGCCAGCATATCGATGCGAAGCTGCTGCGCGAATGGGGCGACGGGAACCGCGCCAGCATCTCCTTCTCGTACAACGACGCCAAGACATCGAGCTATCCGAGCCCCACGCTCGCCGACTGGAAAGCCTCCGGCCGCGATTTCAACTACGATCGGCAGTACACCGAGGGCAATACCAACTACTGGAGGCTCTACCGCGCGCCGTTCCGCAACTTCTACGTGGCGGCGCCGGTTCATCTGAAGCTGGGCGATCGCCTGGCGTTCGACAGTTCGGCCTATCTCCAGCTCGGCCACGGCAATGCGCCTTACGGCACGCAGCTCGCCACGACCGGCAATTTTCTCGGCACCGAGGAACTGACCCAGCCGATCGCGCTGCCCGGCGCGGTGGACGGGGTGGCCACCGTGCTTGGCAACTGGACCGGCAAGCAGCTTCGCGTCGGCGATGTCAGCAAGCTTACGCTTCAGGCAGGCGCCCACAGGCTCACCGCCGGGCTCTGGTTCGATTACGGGACCGACCGTGTTACCCAGTCCTACACCTCGATCGGCGCCGATGGGCATCCGGTGGACCAGTGGGGCTATCAGGACAAGGCGATCCGCACGGCCGACGGCCGCCTGCTGGCTTACGAGAATGCGCGGACCGTCACCGTCACCAAAGGCTTCTTCCTGGCCGACAGCATCGCGGTTTCGCCGCGCCTGAGCGTCGACCTGGGCTTCAAGGGCGTGGACGTGCTGCGCAACGGCCGCAATTACCTGCCCGGCCCACAGTCGAAAGTGCGCGCCGACAGCTTCGCCGCGCTGCCCCGCGCCGCGGTGCATTACAAGCTGGACGACCGGCAGCAGCTCTTCGCCAACATCACGACGAGCTTCCGCACCCCGAACGAGTTCGCGCTCTACAACAGCTATTACGGCGGCGAACTCGTCAGCCAGGGGAGCGGGGATCTCAAGAACGAATATTCGGTCTCCGAGGAGCTGGGCTATCGCTACATCGGCCCCAGCCTGTCCTTCTCGCTCACCGCCTTCCACTATCACTTCCGCAACCGCCAGGTGGCGACCGTGATCGACAGCGGCGGCGCGCTCGTCAATTCGACGATCAATGGGGGCAGCCAGACCTCCTACGGACTGGACGGCGAGATCGATTATCGCCCGGCGAGGGGCGTCAGCGTCTATCTCTCGGGCGAATACCTGCACACACGCCTGAACGACGACCTGGCCATCGGCGGCGATTATCTGCCGACCAAGGGCAAGCGCGCGGTATCCAGCCCCGAGTTCCAGTTCGCCATGGGCACCACTTATGACGACGGCCGCCTGTTCGGCAGCAGCGCGCTCAAGTACGTTGGCCGCCAGTACGCCACCTTCATGAATGACGAGAGCATCAAGGGCTATGCCACGCTCGACTTGTCCGTGGGCGTGCATCTTGCCGGGCTGATCGACGTGCAGCGGATGGACCTGCGGCTCAATGCGATCAACGTGACCAACCCGCATGTGCTGTCGGGCGTCTATTCGATCACGCCCAATGCGCTGGATACGACGGGGCGCGGCGGCACCGTCATTTCGGGCTCGTCGCCGGCCTATTACGTCGGAAGCGGGCGCGCCTTCGTGGCGACGCTTTCGCGCGCCTTCTGACCGTGAGCGGCGCGGTGCCCCGTCTCGTGTCCGGCCGCACCGAACCCGGCCACATGGTGCATGGGATGGGAACCGCGCTGGAGGCACCGACCTGGCCCGCCATCACGCATGGCGAGGCCGAGGCGATCCTGGCCCGGTTCCCTTCCGCCGGACGGCTGGCGGCGCTGCACTGGCATTCGCCGCGACCGTTCTCGGCAGGGGCTCTGGTCGAGACCGAACGGGGATCGTTCTTCCTCAAGCGCCATCACCAGTCGCTCCGCACGCCGGAGGGGCTGGATGAAGAGCATGGTTTCATGGCGCATCTGCGGGCCGGCGGCGTGCCGGTGCCGGAGGTCGTGCCGGCGGCAGGCGGCGGCGGGGCCGTCACCCGGGACGACTGGACATACGAAGTTCACGCAAGGTCGCCGGGCCGGGATATCTACCGCGACAGGCTGTCATGGACGCCGTTCCTTTCGCACCGTCACGCCTTCGAGGCGGGCGTGGCGCTGGCGCGGTTGCACCGTGCCTCAGAAGGTTACGCGGCGCCGGATCGCGCGGCGCATCCGCTTGTCGCCAGCTTCACCATCCTGCCCTCCCGCGATCCGCTGGCGGCGGCGGCGGACTATGTCGCCGCCCGTCCGGCGCTGGCCGGATTTCTTGAAGACAAGCCCTGGCGGCAGGAACTGGCGCGCCTTTTCGCCGCGCTGGGCACCGGGCTGCCCGAGCGTCTGGCCGGGCATCCGCGGCTCTGGACCCATAACGACTGGCACCCCTCCAACCTTCTCTGGAGCGAGGACGGCGCGGTGCGCACCGTGTTCGATTTCGGGCTGGCGGCGCGGACCTCGGCGCACCACGATCTCGCCACCGCGATCGAGCGCACGGCCATTCCGTGGCTGGACCTTGCGGAAGGGCGGGGCGACGGACCCGCCGATGCGGCAGCGGCGCTGGCGCTGCTTGCCGGCTACCGCACGGTGCTGCCGCTCACCCGCAGTGATGTCGAGACGGTCGTCCGCCTGCTGCCGCTCGTCCATATCGAATTCGCGCTTTCGGAAGTGGACTATTTCGCGGGCATCCTGCGCGATGGCGTTCAGGCGAAGCTCGCATGGCAGGGCTATCTCGTGGACCATGCCGACTGGTTCCTCTCCCCGCCGGGGCGGGACTTCCTGAACCAACTCGAAAGCGGGGGCGCGGCCTGATGTCGGCACTCGAAATCGTTGCCGTCGTCGTCAGCTTCCTGGCAATCTGGCTCACCGCGAAGCGCTGGCTGCTGTGCTGGCCAACGAGCCTGCTGGCCTGTGCGCTCTACTTCAAGCTGTTCCTCGACGTGCGGCTCTACGCAGACATGGTGCTGCAGGCGCTGTTCGGCGTGGCCATCGTCTATGGCTGGATCGTCTGGATCAAAGGGAAGGGCGATGCCGGGGAAGTCATGGTGGAGCCGCTGCTTCCCCTGCAGGCATGGGCGGGACTGGCGGCGGGCGCGGCGGGCGCCGTCGCCATCGGCTGGTTCACCAGCCGCTATACCGACGCGGCGCTGCCGTGGATGGATTCCGCCCTGAGCAGCTTCAGTCTCGTGGCCCAATACTGGACAGCGCGGCGACACGCGGCGAGCTGGCTGCTGTGGATCGCGGTGGACATCCTTTATGTGGGCATGTTCGCCTTCAAGGGGCTGTGGCTCACCGCGGGCCTCTATGCGGCGATGATCGCCCTTGCCGTGCTGGGCTATCGCCGCTGGCAGGAGGCCCGGAGCGCGAACTAGCGGGCCGCCCGTGAAACCCTTGTGCACCCTTGGTCTGCATAGTAAGCGCCGCGTTTACGTTGTCGGGGGGCGACATGAGAAAAGGGTGGGGCCACGCGGTTCTTGCGTGGCTGAAACGATGCATCGGTGAATCGAACTTCTGCCCGGACAGGATTCCGGGCTGTTCGGTAGAAACGCCATGCTGCGACTGCGAGGAACTGGTCCGCTACAACGCCTTGTAGGCGGACCCTTCCGATCCGGGCTTCGGCCCGTTCAGGCCTTCTATCCTGCAGCTTCGCAGCCGCTCATGACCTCAGGTCGCGCAGCGGGATCGATGTCGCTTCACGGGCGCTGCCGCGTTCGGTGACGTGGTGCTCGTCCGCGTAGAGCGGCAGGCCACGGTCATCGGCCGGGCACAGGCCGCCTCGGCACATGACGGGCAGGGGGTCGATCAGCCGAACGTTGTCATGCCGCGCGGCGATATCCTCGAACATGGTGGTCAGCGCCAGTCGGCGGCGGCGGACGTCGGTTTCACGGACGGAGCAGTCCTCCGCGCTTTTGCCGCGCCACAGCGAACGGGCCACGCACTTGCGGGCATTGTCCGGGAAGCTGGGGGCCTGTTCGACCAGAAGCACTTCCTTGCCCGCCGCGCCGAACCGGGAGATCACCCGTTCGAGCGAGCGCTGCAGCACCGCCTTGGTCTGTTCCGGTCCGGCAACGCGTTCCTGTTCGTCGAGCAGGAATTTCGAGGTGATGGCCTCGTTGCTGCCGGGAGCGCTGTCGTTCACGAAGCGTGCCCAGCGCCCGGCGATGACGACGGTCTTTACATGCGGATTGGACCTGATCGCCTCGAAGATCATTTCGTTGAACCGGCGGCAACTGTCGTCGGCAACGAGGGTCCCGTCGGTTTCGAGCGTGCCGGGCAGCGGCGAGCAGGAGCTTTTCACGGCCGTGCGCAGGGGGATTCCGGCCTGTTCGGTCGCCTTGGTGAAGCCGAATCCGAGAGCGCGGGCGTGCGAATCTCCCCACAGCACGACTGTCGACCTGTCATCCTCGGCAATGCCTTTCGCGCAGTTCTCGATACCCTTCGAACCACCGAGCGCGCAGCCGATTTCGGGGGTGAAGGGCTTGGGGGAGAATTCGGTCGCCAGCAGGGCGGGCTGCGGCAGTCGGCCGGGCAGGCCGCGCGTGACGATCAGCGGCGCGGATGCCAGGCCGATCGCGAGCAGCGCCAGCGCGCCGAACGCGACGACGCGGCGCTGGACGGTGCGGGTGTCGATATTCGTGCTGCTGCGCTGGCGGAAGGGCGCTTCCACATAGCGCAGGCTGAGGTAGGACAGGACGAAGCTGGCCGCCACCAGCAGCGCGCCTTCGACGGGCGAGGGCGCCGCGCCGCGCTGGAGCCAGAAGAAGGCGATGACCGGCCAGTGCCAGAGATAGAGCGAATAGGAGAGCTTGCCCACGAAGACCATCGGGCCGCTGCCCAGTAGCCGGGCCACCACGTTGTCCTGTTCGGCATTGGCCAGCAGGAGCAGGGCCGTGCCCACGCAGACCGGCAGCGCGGAAAGGCCGGGGAACAGCGTTGCCCCGGTATAAGTCAGCATGGGAACCAGCACGAGGCCGAGACCGGCGAGGGCGGCTGCAAGGCGCAAGGCGGGGTTCGGAATGCGCAGGGATGGAGCGACCGCCAGCAGCGCGCCCAGGAGCAGTTCCCATGCACGGGTGGGGAACATGTAGAAGGCGAAGTTCGGCGATTTGTGGACGATGAATTCAGAGAGGCCGAAGGAGATGACGATCGCGGCCACGATCGCCGGCAGGAACCAGCGGCGAAGCGGCTTCAGCGTGAACAGGGCCACGACCAGCGGCCAGAAGATGTAGAACTGCTCCTCCACCGCCAGCGACCAGGAGTGCAGCAACGGGCTCTCGTAAGGCGCCGGCCCGAAATAGTTGAGCTGCGACCAGAACCAGATGTTCGACGAGAACAGGGCCACGCTCACCGCGGATTTCCCGAGGGCGAGGAGTTCGCCGGGAAGCATGACGAACGTGCCGTAGGCCAGAGTCGCCATGGTAACGGCCAGCAGGGCGGGCAGAATACGCCGGATGCGGCGGTCGTAAAAGGCCAGCAGGCTGAACTTCTGCTCGTTCGCATCCTTGAGAAGGCCGCTGGTAATCAGAAACCCGGAAATGACGAAGAAGATGTCGACACCGACGAAGCCGCCCGAAAATGGCGGAAGTTCGGCATGATACAGCACGACGGGCAGTACCGCGATCGTTCGTAGCCCATCGATATCGCGCCGGTACCTGATGTGGCTCATCGATATTCGCCCCTCGTCAATTCGAATTCTGGCAGAACTGCGCTTACAGAATTGAAACAGCAGCCGGCCGCACCGGACTACGTTGCGATGCAATGCAAGTCTAGGCGGCGCGGACATATTCCGTCGCCGCGCCTTCTTGAATTGACGGCTTTGGGCTGCGGCCGTGGCCATGCGGAATTCTTCCACGCCGCCTGCCCTGGGAACAGCCGCTCCGTTCGGCCCTCACCATACCAATGGTTGGCTTAGAATTCCGGCACGACCGAGGCAAAAGTGCTGCGCGTGGTGGGCGGGCGTTCGGCTGTACCGCCAGGCCATGCAGGTCTGCCTCGGGCAGGCTTTTCAAGTTTATCGAACAATAATGGTCATTTTATCCAGCTTCACTGCAAGCGAAAATGACGCGAAAACAGCTTCACCAGACAACGACAGGAGCTTCCCAATGACCAAGACCGCCACGCCGACCGCCACTGCAACCCCCGGCAAGTCGCTGATCTCGCCTGACAATCATGCGCTTGTCCTGATCGACTTCCAGTCGCAGATGGCCTTCGCAACCAAGTCGATCTCGGCCGAACTGCTCCGCAACAACGCCGCGCTGATTTCGCGCGGGGCCAAGTCCTTCGACGTTCCCACCATCCTGACCACGGTTGCCGAGAAGAGCTTCTCCGGCCCGATGTTCGACGAGATCACCGAAGCCTTCGAAGGTCAGGCCATGCTCGACCGGACCAGCATGAACACCTGGGAAGACGAAGGCGTGATCGCCGAAATCAATCGCATCGCCCGCCCACGCATCGTCTTCGCCGGGCTGTGGACCTCGGTCTGCATCGTCGGCCCGGTTGCCTCGGCGATCGACCAGGGCTTCGAAGCCTATGTCATCACCGATGCCTGCGGCGATATTTCCACCGAGGCGCACGAACGGGCCGTGGAACGCATGATCCAGCTTGGCGCGGTGCCGATGACCTCGCTCCAGTACCTGCTCGAACTGCAGCGCGACTGGGCCCGTACCGAGACCTACGACAGCACCACCGGAATCGCCAAGAAGTGGGGCGGTGCCTACGGTATCGGCATCAATTACGCGAAGACCATGTTCGGCGCGTCCGAGGGCGCTCACTGATTTGAGTTCGTGATCCTTCGACAGGCTCAGGATGGGCGGAAAGAGCCCTCTCAGTTCCAGCTCCGCCCGGGCTGAGCTTGTCGAAGCCGCTGCATAGACAACCCAACCCACCGAAGGATCAGCATCATGGCATATGTCACCACCAAGGACGGCGTCGAAATCTTCTTCAAGGACTGGGGTCCGAAGGATGCCCAGCCGATCGTCTTCCACCACGGCTGGCCGCTCTCGTCGGACGACTGGGATACGCAGATGCTATTCTTCCTCTCCAAGGGCTACCGCGTCGTCGCTCATGACCGCCGCGGCCATGGCCGTTCCGAGCAGGTCAGCGACGGTCATGACATGGCCCATTACGCCGCCGACGCTTCCGCCGTGGCAGAGCATCTCGACCTCAGGAACGCGGTCCACATCGGCCACTCGACCGGCGGCGGCGAAGTCGCGGCCTATGTCGCCCGCTACGGCATTCCGCAGGGCCGGGTCGCCAAGGCCGTGCTGGTGAGCGCCGTCCCCCCGATCATGCTCAAGACGCAGGCCTATCCGGGCGGCCTTCCCATCGAGGTGTTCGACGGCCTTCGCGCCGGGCTTGCCGCCAACCGCGCGCAGTTCTTCCGCGATGTAGCCGCCGGTCCCTTCTACGGCTTCAACCGCGATGGCGCCGAAGTTTCCGTGCCGGTGATCGACAACTGGTGGCGCCAGGGCATGATGGGCAGCGCCAAGGCCCATTACGAAGGCATCAAGGCCTTCTCGGAAACCGACCAGACCGACGATCTCAAGGCGATCACGGTGCCCACGCTGGTGCTTCACGGCGATGACGACCAGGTCGTGCCTTACAAGAACGCCGGTGTGCTCCAGGCCGAGATCCTGCCGGACGCCACGCTCAAGATCTATCCCGGCTTCCCGCACGGCATGCTGACCACGCACGCCGACGTGATCAACCCCGACCTGCTCGCCTTCGTGCAGGCCTGAACCAAGACGCCGGGGAGCCTCCACGATGAAAGCCTACCTTCTCTCGATCGCTGCCGGGTTGCTGGTGGGTATCGTCTACAGTCTCCTCGGCGTGCGTTCGCCGGCCCCGCCGATGATCGCGTTGCTCGGGCTTCTGGGCATCCTGCTGGGCGAGCAGATCGTACCGCTGGCGAAGAGGATCTGGGCGGACGATGAAATCGCCCACTTCGTCCAGACGGACTGCCGCAAGCACGTCCTCGGCCGCCTGCCGGGAGACAAGTTCCCCTGCCGCACCGCCGATCACAAGGCGGAAGCGTGATCACCCGCCGCCAGACACTTGCCGGAGCGGCCGCAACGTCGCTCCTGCCCACATTACTCTCGCAAACCGCACGTTCCAAGGAAGCCGTCATGACCGACACGATCATCGTCAACGCCAGGATCACCACGCTCGACCGGGAGAACCCGCAGGCCGAAGCCGTGGCGATCCGCGACGGCAAGTTCCTGACCGTGGGCAGCGAACAGGAAGTGCGCGCCGCCGCTCCCGAAGCCACGGTGATCGATGCCAAGGGGCACCGCCTGATCCCCGGCCTGATCGACAGCCACATGCACATCATCCGCGGCGGTCTCAACTTCAACATGGAACTTCGCTGGGACGGCGTGACCTCGCTGGCAGAAGCCATGGCAATGCTGAAAAGGCAGGTCGACAACACGCCCGCCCCGCAGTGGGTCCGCGTGGTCGGCGGCTTTACCGAGCACCAGTTCGCCGAAAAGCGCCTGCCGACCATCGCGGAACTGAACGCGGTGGCGCCCGATACGCCGGTGTTCATCCTCCACCTCTATGACCGCGCGCTGCTGAACGCCGCGGCCCTGCGTGTCGTCGGCTATACCAGGGACACGCCGAACCCGCCGGGCGGCGAGATCGTGCGCGATGCGAATGGCAACCCCACTGGCCTGCTGCTGGCCCAGCCCAACGCGACGATCCTCTATTCCACGCTGGCGAAGGGACCGAAGCTTCCGCCCGAATACCAGATCAACTCCACCCGCCACTTCATGCGCGAAGTCAACGCGCTGGGCGTGACCGGGGTGATCGATGCGGGCGGCGGTTTCCAGAACTATCCCGACGATTACGACATCATCGAAAAGCTCCACGCCGACGACCAGCTGACCGTGCGCATCAGCTACAACCTCTTCACGCAGAAGCCGAAAGAGGAACTGGCGGACTTTTCCGGCTGGGTGAAGCAGGTCAGCCCCGGACAGGGCGACGACACCTACCGGCATAACGGCGCGGGCGAGATGCTGGTCTATTCCGCCGCCGACTTCGAGGACTTCCGCGTCGAACGCCCCGACATGCCGCCGAGCATGGAAGGCGATCTGGAGCCGGTCATCCGCCTGCTTGCCGAGCACCGCTGGCCCTGGCGCCTTCACGCGACTTATGACGAAACCATCGGCCGCGCGCTCGATGTCTACGAGAAGGTCAACCGCGACATCCCGCTCGAAGGCATCAACTGGTTCTTCGACCATGCCGAGACCATTTCCGACCGCAATATCGACCGTATCGCCGCGCTCGGCGGGGGCATCGCCGTGCAGCACCGCATGGCCTATCAGGGCGAGGATTTCGTCGAGCGCTACGGCGCCAAGGCGGCCGAACGCACCCCGCCGATTGCCCGGATGCTGGCTGCCGGTATCCCGGTGGGCGGCGGCACCGACGCCACCCGCGTCGCCAGCTACAACCCCTGGGTCTCGCTCTCGTGGCTCGTCACCGGGCGCACCGTGGGCGGCCTCTCGCTCTATCGCGGCGACAACCGCGTCAGCCGCGAAAAGGCGCTGCGCATGTGGACGCACGAGAACACCTGGTTCTCGAACGAAGTGGGCAAGAAGGGCCAGATCAAGGCGGGCCAGCTGGCCGACCTCGCGCTGCTTTCCGACGACTACTTCAGCGTGCCCGATAACGAGATCGTCCACATCCGCTCGATCCTGACGCTGCTGGGCGGCAAGGTGGTGCACGGCGAGGGTGACTATCGCCCGCTCGCCCCGCAGCTGCCGCGCCCGATGCCGGACTGGTCGCCGGTCGCCACCTTCGGCGGCTATTACCAGACGCCGGAAGCCAAGCAGAAGCTGGCCTCTGCCTGCGGCTGCGCCAGTTCCTGCGGCGTCCACGGGCACGACCATGCCGCCGCGCTCGGCGCCAATGTTCCTGCCGCCGATGTCCAGACTTTCTGGGGCTCGCTCGGCTGCGGTTGCTGGGCGGTCTGATCCGGTGCGCCCTCCGGTCGAGGAGGGGCCGCGTTTACTGCTTTTCCATTATTTCGAACATTCCAGTCTAGATTATTCGGATCGATGGATAGCCGACGGCCCCCTACACCGGGCCTGCACCATCGACCGAGCGGCACTGTCCCTCTCCCATCGGAGCCACAGACATGAAGCACTTCACCCTGATCATCGCGGCCGCCCTGGTGGCCGCGAGCCCCGCAGTCACGCCTGCCATCGCCGCTCCCGCAGCCGACTACGCCGTCGGCGCGCAGTACGACACCACCCATGTCTACGTGCCGCAGGACCAGTTCGACACGTTCGTTTCCAGCTTCGTCGCCACCTTCGGCGGCACCACCAGCAAGCAGGGCGAATTCCAGGTCACGCCGACGAAAAGCCTCACCAAGTCGCAGCTCGTGCTGACGCCTGCGGGCACCGTCTCGGTCTTCGGGTTCAAGACGCCGATCCCCGTTCCCTTCGGCGACGAGCGCACCGGCTATCTGGTTACCGACCTCGATGCGGCGGTGAAGTCTGCCCGCAGCCACGGGGCGGTGCGCCGTCTGGAGACCTTCCCCGATCCCATCGGCCGGGATTCGGTGATCCAGTGGCCGGGCGGCGTGAACATGCAGCTCTACTGGCACACCGCCAAGCCGAGCTACAAGCCGCTTGAGACGGTCCCGGAAAACCGCGTCTACCTGACCGCCGATGCCGCCGAGACATTCATCAAGGGCTGGACCGGCTTCGCTCACGCCAAGATCACCGCCGATGACAAGGCCGCCAATGGCGCCGAGATCGGCGAGCCCGGCAAGACCATCCGCCGCGTGTCGATCACCAGCGGCTATGGCAAGATGGTGGTCTACGTTTCGGACGGCCAACTACCCTGGCCCTATGGCCGCGACATGACCGGCTATGCGGTGAGCGACCTCAATGCCACGCTTGCCAGGGCTTCGGCGGCAGGCGCGGAAACGCTGGTCGCGCCTTACAGAACAGGCAAGCGTCAGGCCGCCATCGTGCGTTTCCCCGGCGGCTACATCGCCGAAATCCACTCGGGTGAGGTTTACTGAACCATGTCCGGCACCGGTACGCCCAAATTCGTCGCCTCGGTGCTGGATTTCGCGCCGACGGGCTTCCTTGCCCGCCTCTTGCTGGTGGGCGCCTATCTCGTCGGCGGGCTCACCAAGCTGACCGACTGGCAGGGCGCCGTGGCGGAGCAGGCCCATTTCGGCCTGACCCCGCCCGCGCTCTGGGCGGCGCTCACCATTGGGGTGGAGCTCGTCGGCCCGATGCTGATCCTGACGAACCGCCTGGTCTGGCTCGGCGCGGGCATGCTGGGGGTGTTCACGTTCTTCGCCGCGATGGTGGCCAATGCCTTCTGGGCCATGCCCGCCGGACCCGAGCGCTTCGGGGCGACGAATGCCTTCTTCGAACACATGGGCCTCGTCGGCGGGTTCATTCTCGTGGCGATCCTCGCCTGCCGGGCAAAGCGACGTGCCTAGGCTGGCCCCGCTTGCGGCGCTTGCCGCAACCCTTCTCCCCCATCTTGCCCATGCCGAACCCACCGAGGCCTGGCAGGCCCCGACCCTCTCGATCACCCGCTACGACGAGGACTGGTCCGACCTTGCCGACGCCGAAAAGCGTGCGCACCACTGGACCGGGCCGTTCAAGTACATCCCGATCAGCGATGACGTCTGGCTCTCCACCGGCATCGAACTGCGCGTGAGGAACGAGAACCTCGAAAACAACCTCTGGGGCGGGGCGGATGCGCCGAACGACAGCTACGTCTGGCTGCGCGCGCTGCCCTATGCGGACCTGCATGTCGGCAAAGTGCGTGCCTTCGTGCAGCCGATCGCCTCGACATCGGCCAGCGTCGCGCCTTCGCCGGGCCCGGTGGACGGCACCGGCATCGACCTGCTGCAAGGCTTCGTCGAGGCTGACCTTGGCCCCGTAACCCTGCGCGGCGGGCGGCAGATGCTCTCGCTCGGCACCGAACGGCTGATCGGCACCCGCTACGGCCCCAACGTGCCGCTCGCCTTCGATGGCCTGCGTGCGGACGTGACGCTGGGCGCGGCGAAAGTCAGCCTGCTGGCGGTCAGGCCCGTGCAGGCCCGCCGGGGCGACTTCGACGATCGCACGTCGCCCGACAAGTCGCTCTGGGGCGCCTATGCCGTGCTGCCGGGACTGGACCTCTACTATCTCGGCTATCGTAACCAAGCCGCCCACTGGGGCACGCGCGGGGGCACCGAAACCCGCCACAGTCTTGGCGCGCGCTGGCACGGCAGCCGCGACGACTGGCACTGGAACGTCGAGGGCGTCTACCAGTTCGGCCGTTTCGCGGATGGCCCGATCTCGGCCTGGACGCTGGGCACCGAACTCGGCCGTGCCTTCCCGGACGCACCGCTCGCCCCCGACCTTACCGTCCGCGTCAATGTGGTGAGCGGCGACAAGGACAAGGCCGACAATCGCCTCGGCACGTTCAACGCGATGTTCCCCAAGGGCAAATACTTCGGCGAGCTTTCGCCGGTCGGCCCCTACAACATCGTCAACGCCTATTCCTCGCTGGGCCTGCAACTTGCCCCGGATATCTCGGCCAGCCTTGCTGCCATGGCCTACTGGCGCGCCTCGCGCGGGGACGGCATCTACGATATTCCCGGCAACCTGATCCGCGACGCGGGAGACAGCCGCGCGAAATTCGTCGGCAAGGAAGTGGAAGCGACGCTGGCCTGGCAGGCGACGGCGGAGCTCGAACTCTCCGCCTCGCTTTCCGCCTTCGCGCCGGGAGCCTTCATTCGCGAGACCGGCTCCGCCAGGACGATCCATATGCTCGGTCTCGAAAGCAATTTCCGGTTCTGACCGGCATTTCAGTTTCATCGAACAAACCGGACGATCTTATTCGGATACCTGAGATAGCAGCCCCGACCTAGACCACCGGCATCCCCCCAATCCCGGAGATCGACATGACCGCAACACCCGCCGCTTCCCCCGTCAAGTCCACCCTGCCGCGCCTGCTGTTGCTGCTTTCCGCCACCACCGGCCTTGTCGATGCGGCTTCGGTGCTGGGTCTCGGCAAGGTCTTTACCGCCAACATGACCGGCAACGTCGTGTTCCTCGGCTTCGCGGCGGCGGGAACGCCCGGCTTCAAGGTTGTGCCGGCAGTCATGGCGCTGCTGGCCTTCATGGTGGGCGCCTTTGGGGCGGGACGCCTTGCCCGCGCCCATGTGGACCTGCCACTGCGCCGCTGGCTGCTCTGGGCCGCCGTGGTCGAAGCCGCGCTGCTGTGGATCGCCGCCGCCATTTCCACCAGGATCGACATCGCCGCGCAGGCGCCGGAGATCGCGGTGCTTTCGGTGATCGTGCTGACCGGTTTCGCCATGGGTCTGCGCAACGCGACCGTGCGCTCGCTCAAGGTGCCCGACCTGACCACCACCGTATTGACGCTGACGATCACCGGCATCGCCGCCGATCAGGTGGGAGGACGCTCTCCCAACTTCCTGCGCCGCTTCGCCGCCGTGCTGTCGATCTTCCTCGGCGCCGCCGTGGGTGCCGCGCTGCTGCTCCATGTCGGACTGGCGGTTCCGCTGATCCTGGCCGGCGCCATCGTGCTGGGTGCAACGCTGCTGTTTGCCCGCGATCCGGCCTCTGCCGCGCCGCACAGGCCCTGAGCGAATGCGCCGGTCTGCCGGCTAAAGCTCGATCAGGCCGTTTCGCACGGCAATCGCGACGGCGTGGGTGCGATCCATCGCCCCCAGCCGCGCGAAGATCGCCTTCATATAGCCCTTCACCGTCTCTTCCGAGAGCGAGAGCCGACCGGCGATCTGCTTGTTGGAGTTGCCCGCCGCCGCCAGTTCCAGCACGTCGCTTTCGCGAGCGGTGAGGTGAGGGGGGCTTTCGGAGGCGGCCTGTCTCGAACCGTCCGCGCTGACCAGACCGGCGTCGAAATGCATCTCGCCCCGGTGGATGCAGCGGATGGCGTCGAGAAGTTCGGTCCGCAGGCTGTTCTTGAGCAGATAGCCTGCGGCGCCCGCCTTGAGCGCGCGCAGGGCTCGGCCGTCACCCGAATAGGTCGTCAGCACCAGCACGCGGGCCTGCGGAAAATCCGCAAGGATGCGCGCCATCGCGGTCAGCCCGTCGATGCCCGGCATCTGGAGATCCAGCAGCATGACGTCGGGTCGAAGCTCGCGGTAGAGCGCCACGGCGGCCTCGCCGTCCTCCCCCATGCCGATCAGTGCCATGTCGTGCTGCGTGCCCAGCACCGCCATGACGCCGTCGCGCAGCAGCGGATGATCGTCGATCACGAGCACGCGGATCGGCGCTTCCGGGGGTGTTGCCGGTGCGGAGGTGGTTTCGCCAGAAGCGGGCATGTCCATGGGGAGACCCTGAGCGCGATGGCCGGATTAGGCAATTCCCCCCGAATGGGGGGATTGCCCGATATGTGCACTTGGAGGCATTTTTGTGCATCGCAAAAAACCGGAGGTCTCGCCTTGCCCCCCCAGGTGGTTCCCCAACCCGTCACCCCCGCGACGCCCGCCCCGATTGCCGACAGGGCATCGGGCACGGTCCTGATCGTCGATGACGATCCCGAAATGCGCTCGGCGCTGGGCAGCCTGCTGCGTGTGGAAGGGTTTTGCCCGCAGGGGTTCGCATCCTCGCAGGCCGTGCTGGATGCGCCGCTTCCCGACCGCGAATGCTGCCTCATCGCCGACGTGCGCCTGCCGGGCATCGGCGGGCTCGAACTGTACGAGCAGCTCAAGCGGCGGGGCGACGAGATTCCGGTCGTGTTCATGACCGGCCATCCCGACGTGGCGCTATCGGTGCGGGCGATGAAGGCGGGGGCGATGGATTTCCTGCCCAAGCCCTTTGGCGACCAGCAGATGATCGATGCCGTCGATGCAGCGCTCGCGTTCGACCGGGACAGGCGGGAACTGGTTCATCGCCACCGCGCCGTCGCGGAACGCTTCGCGGCCCTCACAGGGCGCGAGCGGCAAGTGATGGAAGGCGTGGTGCGGGGCCTGATGAACAAGCAGATCGCCTGGGAGCTGGAGATCAGCGAGATCACCGTGAAGCTCCACCGCTCCAGCCTGATGAAGAAGATGCAGCTCCGCTCCGTCCCAGACCTCGTCCGTGCCTCGCAAGTGATCGAGGCCCGATCGGCCGCCTGATATCGGGCACCTGACATGGGGCACCGGCCTGCTTCCATAGCCGCTCGGCGCACGCGGGCGCGTTTCCGGCGGCCTTTTTCGCGTTGCCCGGAACCTCGGAGCCGCCCGCGCACTACCTAGCCATACTTTCGTCTCATTCAGCGGACCGTCGCGGCGCGATAGCATCCGGGGATGGCGGGCGAGGGCGAAGCGTGCCCACGCGGGTAGCGAGAAGGAGAGGCCATGGCGCACCGGCCAAGCAATGCGGACCTGCATCCCATGCCCGATGGGGGACCTGACGACGACATCCACGCCATTGCTGCAAGGTACGCCGCGACCCGGCATCTCAGCCGCGAGCTCGTGCTGGGGCTGAACGAGGCGGACGCGGCGGTGCAGTCCATGGCGGATGCCTCGCCCGCCAAGTGGCATCTGGCGCATACGACGTGGTTCTTCGAGACTTTCCTGCTGCGCGATCACGTTCCCGGCTACCGCCTGTTCGACCCGCGCTGGCCGTTCCTGTTCAACAGCTATTACGAAGCCGAGGGCGAGCGGATGGCGCGGCCTGAGCGCGGCCTGCTGACCCGGCCCGACCTGGCCGAGGTCATGGCCTATCGCGAGCATGTCGACACGGCGATGCGCGCGGCGCTGCCGGAGCTTCTGGCGCGGCATGGCGACCTGATCGAGCTGGGCATCCAGCACGAGCAACAGCATCAGGAACTGCTGCTGACCGATATCAAGCACTTGTTCTCCCGCAATCCGCTCGGCCCGGCCTATGCATCCGCATTCGCTTCCCGGGCCACGCCGGACGGGGGGGCTCTGCGCTGGATCGAAGGGCAGGAAGGGCTGGCCCGGATCGGCAGTCTGGAGGACGATCCATTCGCCTTCGACAACGAAACGCCCCGGCACCCCGCATGGCTGGCTCCCCATGCACTGGCCAGTCGGCCGGTGACCAATGGTGAATGGGCGGAATTCATTCGCGACAATGGCTACGGCACCGCCGCGCTCTGGCTTTCCGACGGCTGGGACTGGACCCGGCGTGAAGGGATCGCGGCGCCGCTCTACTGGCGGGGCGGCGGCGATGAATGGGAGCATTTCACGCTTGGCGGCTGGCTTCCCGTCGATCCCGATGCGCCGGTCGCGCATGTCTCGTTCTATGAAGCCGATGCTTTCGCGGCATGGGCGGGCGCCCGCCTGCCGACCGAGCAGGAATGGGAAGCGGCCGCGCATGGCCGCGATCCGCGCGGCGGCGTGCAACTGGACACCGCAGGCGCGGTCATGCCCCGTGCCGAAGCGCCGGCGGGAGATTTCGCCTCGCTGTTCGGGAACGTCTGGGAATGGACCGGCTCGGCCTATCGCCCGTGGCCCGGCTATCGCCCGGCGGCGGGCGCCGTGGGCGAGTACAACGGCAAGTTCATGTCGGGCCAGTTCGTCCTCAAGGGCGGAAGCTGTGCCACCCCGCGCGGTCATATGCGTGCGTCCTACCGCAATTTCTTCCATCCTCACCAGCGCTGGCAGTTCACCGGCCTGCGCCTTGCCAGGAGTCTCTGAGATGTTCACGGCCCCCCGGAGCGACGAGATCTTTACCGAACAGCGCCTTACTCCCCGGAGGTTCCAGCCCGATCCTGCCTTTCGCGAAGATGTGCTGAACGGGCTGGCGCAGGCAGGCAAGGCGATCCCGGCGCGCTGGTTCTACGACATGCGCGGATCGCAGCTTTTCGAGGCGATCACCCAGGTTCCGGAATATTACCCCACCCGCACCGAAACCGCGCTGCTTCACGGCCATGCGGCGGCGGTCGCGGAAAGGCTTGGCGCCGATGCCACGGTGGTGGAGTTCGGCTCGGGCAGCTCGATCAAGACCCGCATCCTGCTCAAGGCGCTGCCCCGCGCGACATATGTGCCGATCGACATCTGCGGCGAGTTCCTCGACGAGGCCTGCCTGGCGCTGCAGGGGCTGTTTCCCGCGCTGCGGATCGTGCCGGTGGAGGCCGATTTCATGAACCCGGTGTCCTTGCCGCTGCGGCGCGAGGGCAGGGCGATGCTCGGGTTCTTCCCGGGGTCGACGATCGGCAACCTCACGCCTTTCGCCGCCGTGGACCTGCTGCGTTCGATGCGCGAGACGCTGGGCGAGCAGGCGCATCTCCTGATCGGGATCGATCGGGTCAAGGACCCGGCGCGACTGGTATCGGCTTATGACGACGCGGGCGGGGTGACGGCGCTGTTCAACCTCAACCTCCTCCAGCGGATCAACCGCGAGCTTGGGGGCACCATCCCGGTCGGCGAATTCCGCCATGTCGCGCGCTGGAACGAGGATGCCAGCCGGATCGAGATGCATCTGCAGGCGCGCCGGGCGATCCGTTTCGAGGTGGCGGGCCAGGCCTTCCACATGGAAAGCGGCGAGACCATCCATACCGAGAATTGCCACAAGTACCGCCCCGGAGAAATCCGCCTGCTGCTCGCCGCCAGCGGATGGGGCGAGGTGGAGCACTGGAGCGATGCCGGGGGCGACTTCTCGCTGGTGCTGGCGCAAGGGGGCGGAGACTGAGGCGGGCCTCCCGCTACCGTGCAGGGCCTCTGCCATAACAACAAGGCATGGCTGAGTGCGATGGCGGCGCTTCAATCCGCGCTGCCTTGGTACGATATCTGGCGTATCACAGCTTCGGAAGGTCACCATGTCCAGCGCCGCCGCCAACGCTATCGCCACCGTTTCGCTTCGCGGGACGCTTGAGGAAAAGCTCAGGGCCGCGGCCGACGCCGGGTTCGACAGTGTGGAGATTTTCGAGAACGACCTGATCGGTTCGGCCCTGCGCCCGGCGGACGTGCGCAAGCTGATGACCGACCTCGGCATCCACTGTTCGCTCTACCAGCCGTTCCGCGATTTCGAGGGGATGCCCGGCGAGATGCGGGGCCGTGCCATGGACCGGGCCGAGCGCAAGTTCGACCTCATGGGCGAACTGGGCACTGACCGCATTCTCGTATGCTCCAACTGCTCGCCCCATGCGCTGGGCGAGCGCCAGCGCATCGTCGACGACTTCCGCGAACTGGGCGACAGGGCCGCCGCGCGCGGCATCCTCGTCGGCTACGAGGCGCTGGCCTGGGGCCGCCACGTCAACGATCACCGCGATGTCTGGTCCATCGTCAGGCAGGTGGACCATCCGGCGGTCGGCATCATCCTCGACAGCTTCCACTCGCTGTCGCGCCGTATCCCGAACGAGAGCATCCGCGACATTCCGGGCGACAAGATCGTCTACGTCCAGCTTGCCGACGCGCCGCTGCTCGACATGGACCTGCTTTACTGGAGCCGGCATTTCCGCAACCTGCCGGGGCAGGGCGGGCTGGACCTGCCGGGCTACGTCGCCGAAATCCTGCGTACCGGCTATGACGGCCCGCTCTCGCTCGAAATCTTCAACGACCGGTTCCGCGCGATTTCCTCGCGCCTCGTGGCGCAGGACGGGCACCGCTCGCTCGAATACGTGCGCGATGCGGCAAGGCGCCTGCTTGGCCAGCCGACCACGATGCCCGCACCGCAGCCGCCGCTCGGCGCCGAATTCGTCGAGTTCACCGCCACCGGCGACGACACCGCGCGGCTGGGCGAGACTTTCGAAACGCTCGGCTTCTCGCATATCGGCACTCACCGCACCAAGAAGGTGACGCGTTGGCGGCAGGGCAACGTCAACCTCGTCATCAATGCCGAGCCCAAGGGTTTCGCCAAGTCCTATCGCATCGTCCACGGCACTTCGATCTGTGCCATCGGGGTGCGGGTTAAGGACGCCGCCGCGGTGATGGAGCGCGCCGCCGCGCTCGGCATCCGTGCCTATAGCCCCGAGGGCCGCCCCGGCCGCATGGCCATGCCCGCGCTGCGCGGCGTCGGCGGGAGCCTGGTCTATCTGGTCGAGGATGACGGCGCCGAGGCGCTCTGGGCGCGCGAGTTCGAGGCGGTGCCGGTGGAGGATCTCACCGACGATGCCCGCGCCCGCTCGATCGACCACCTTGCCGCCGTGGTCCACAATGACGAATTCCTGTCCTGGCAGCTTTACTGGCGCGCCCTGTTCGGCCTCGAAGGGCGCGACGCCAACGACGTGATCGACCCTTCCGGCCTCGTCCACAGCCAGGCGCTGCAATCGCCGGACGGAGGCTTCCGCCTCACCCTCAACGCCTCGGACGCGCGCGAGACGCTGTCCTCGCGCTTCCTTGCGCAGGGCATGGGCGGCGGTTTCCAGCATGTTGCGCTCGCCAGCGACGACCTGCTCGCCACGGCGGCTGTCGTCCGCGCGCGGGGGGCGGCGATGCTGGATATCCCGGAGAACTATTACGACGATCTCGTCGCCCGCTTCGGGTTCGACGGCAAGGCCGCCGCGCGCATGGAACAGGCCGGTGTGCTCTATGACGAGGACGGTGCCGGCAATGCCTATCGCCAGCTTTACAGCCGGGCGTTCGACAAGCTGTTCTTCTTCGAATTCGTCGAGCGCGGCGGGACTTACACGGGCTACGGCGCGCCGAATGCCGGGATCAGGCTGGCGGCGCAGAACCGGTTTCGTGCGGTGGAAGAGGTGGCCGAGTAAGAGCAAAGTCCTGGGGGATGATCCCCCAGACCCTCGGAATGTCAGCGCCGCGCGCGATTTACTTGCGGCGCAGCCAATAAGTCTTCCGACGAACGGGGCGCGGCCGGATAGTGCAGGGGGGGGCTATGCTCCCCTGCTTTTCCTTTTCCTTAAACTGCCTGACTGGCCGCCGCGAAGTCCGCGAGCATGCGCTCGGTGTCAGGCTCCCGCCCGGTGAAGCGCGCGAAGGCGTGCGCGGCCTGCATCACCGCCATGCCGCCGCCGTTCAGCGTCGCGCAGCCGATGGCCTTCGCGGCTTTGAGCAGTTCGGTTTCCAGCGGGAAATAGATCACGTCCGAAACCCACATGTCGCGCGTCAGCAGCGCCGGGTCGAAGGGCAGGCCGGGGTGGCTCTCCATGCCCACGGGCGAGCATTGCACCACGCCGTCCACGCCCGCGATCGCCTCTGCGGCCGAACCTGCCGCGATCACTTCCGCGTCGGGAAACAGCGCGGCAAGGCGCCGGGCCAGCGCCTCTGCGCGCTGCGTTGCGGGGTCGAAGATCGCCAGCCGCTCGGCGCCCAGGTCGAGGTGGGCATAGCCCACCGCGGAAGCCGCGCCGCCCGCGCCGACCATGGCCACGCGCTTGCGCGGCAGCACGCCCAGCGAGGCGAGGAAGCTGGCGCGGTAGCCGGACCAGTCGGTATTGTCACCGATCAGGCGGCCGCCGCGCAGCAGCACGGTGTTGACCGCGCCGAGCTTGGCCGCCGCTTCCGAAAGCTCGTCCATCAGCGGCACGACCGCCTGCTTGAAGGGGTGGGTGACATTGGTGCCGTCAAACCCCAGGGCGGCCATGGTCTTCAGGAAAGTGCCGAGGTCATCCGCGCCGAAGCCGATCACGTCGCTGTCGAGGATGCGGTAGACCAGCGGCAGGCCCAGCGCCCTCGCTTCGGTTTCGTGCATCGCCGGGCTGCGCGAACCGCCGATGCCGGAGCCGATCAGGCCGCAGAGAATGGTCGAGCGCGCGGGGCCCGTGACGGCGACGGGAGACTGAAGCATGATCTTGGTCCTTGGGTAGGGAGGAAGGCTTAACGCTCGGCGGGCATCCGGATCAGGGTGACGGCCAGTCCGGCCAGTACCGCCGGGACCGCGAAGATCGCGAAGATCGCCGCCAGCGGAACCTTCTCGGCCAGCAGGACGCCGCCCAGCATCGGCCCGATCACCGCGCCGATACGGCCCACGCCCATCGCCCAGCCGAGCCCGGTGCTGCGCACTTGCGGCGGGTAGAAGCTGGTGGCGAGCGGGTAGCAGCCGTTGAAGCCGCCCTGGATGAAGGCGCCGATGAAGAAGGCGGTCAGCAGCGTCGCGGCGATCGTCATGGAAACCGCGCCGAACACGACGAGGGCGACGGCGGCCAGAACCATGTAGAGCAGGATCAGGCGGCGCAGGTCGATGCGGCTGGCGATCAGGCCGATCGAGGTGATGCCGATGAAGGCGCCGATGTTGTAGACCGCGCCGGCGTAGATTGCCTGGGTGGCGGGCAGGCCCGCCTCGACGGCGAGCTTGGGAATCCAGCTGATGACGAAGTAGAGCGTCATGAAACCGAAGATCGTCGCGGTCCAGAGCAGGATCGTTCCCGAAGTGCGGCCTTCGCCGAGCACGCCGCGCAGGCCGACGGAGTGGGCTTCGGCGACGCGGCGTTCAGGCAGCGCTTCCAGCGTCGGGCGGCCAAGCGAGGCCAGCAGGCGATTGGCCTTGGCGAGTGCACCCCTGGGCTGGTGAGCGAGCAGGAAATCGACCGATTCGGGCAGCATCGCCCAGACCAGCGGCAGCGCCAGCAGGCAGAGGGTGGCGGCGCCCAGCAGCATGGCCTGCCAGCCGTGGGTGTCGATCTGGTGGGCGACGATGAAACCGGTGATCGTCGCGCCGACCGGGTATCCGGCCTGCAGGAAGCCCACCGCGAAAGTGCGGTGCTTGGCAGGCGCATATTCGGCGGTCAGCGCGGCCATGCTGGCCAGCACGGTGCCGATGCCGATGCCGACCAGGAAGCGCGAGGCGATCAGTTCGGCGATCGAGCCGGCAATCGCCGATCCGAACATCGCCACCGTCATCATCACCAGCGAGGCGATGATGAGCTTGCGGCGGCCGAACTTGTCGGCCAGCGGCGCGATCAGCAGTCCGCCTGCGGCCATGCCGGCGAGGCTGGAGCTGAAGACGACGCCCAGGCTCTCGGGATTGACCTTCCAGTCGGCGGAAAGGGCGGGGGCGACGTAGGACAGGATGAGCACGTCCATCCCGTCGAGCATGTTGAGGAGGAAGCAGATGGCGACCACAAGCACCTGCCGCGCGGTCCAGCCGTCGACGTTCTGCGAGGCGCTTTCGCCCACCGTCACGTAAGGACGCACGGATACCGATCCGGCGGCGGAATAGCTGGCCATGGTAACGCCTTTCCCATCCTCAGCGGCGCTTGGCTGCGCCTGTTGTCGTCCGGCGGCCGGCGCCGGGACTGTATGAACCTTGCGGGCATCTTCACGGTGTTTGATCCCGGGGTGCATTGCCAGACATCACGACGATGTGACTTATAGCGTTATGTTATGGCCTATAACTCTTGGCAGGTTCATCAGTATGTTGCGGGCGATCTCCTCGAAGGTTTCTCCCACGAGAGTGCGCGCTACGTCGAGGTTGCGGCTGACGTAGACCGGCAGCACGCCGGGCGACTCGAATTCCAGGAAGCGCACGGTGTCCGCGTGGGGCTGCATGGCGGTGAAGCTGTCCACCAGCGCGATGCCCATGCCCTGCGCCACGAAGGCCACGGCGGTTTCGGCGAAACGGATATAGGTGGCGATGTCCAGTTCCTCGCCCGCATCCGCATACATCCGGGCGATGATCCGGCCGTGCGGAGTGTCTTCCCGGAATGACTGGATGCGCTCGCCCCCGAGGTCGGCCACGGTGATCCGCTCGCGTTCGGCAAGGCGGTGCCCGGCGGGCACGGCGCAGACCATGCGGCCGGCGCCGATGCGGCTGGAAAGCACGTTGGGATGGTCGATGGGGAACACCGTCAACGCATAGTCGCCGCGCTGAAGTGCCAGCCAGTCGTCCGCCTGCTCCACCGAGAGAATGTCGAACTGGATGGTGAGGCCGGGATAATTGGCGGTCAGCCGAGAGAGCATCTGCGGGACCACCGAATGCCCCAGCGACGGAGAGGCGCCGACCCTGAACGTGCGGTCCTCCCCCTTGGCGAGGCGGCGGACGACGTGTTCCAGATCGTTGAAGCCCTTGTAGATCTGCTCGATCTCCTCGAACAGCACGCGGGCTTCGGACGTGGGCACCAGCCGGCCGCGCGTACGGTCGAACAGGCGGAAGTGGAGCTTGTCCTCCATGTGGCCGAGCATGCGGCTGAGGCCGGGCTGCGAGGTGCCCAGCATGCGCGCGGCGCCGCTCACCGTCTTGGTAATCATTACCGCGCGGAAGATCTCGATCTGCCTGATGGTCAGCATCGCTAGCGGCTAGCACGGCGCCGGTCCTGCGCCAACGGGGCAAAAGCAGGGCGATCGGGCGGCTTGCTATGCCTCCGCCTGCGGGGCCTTGCGATGCTTGCCCCGCAGGCGGCGGCCGTGCGATGAGGGCGGCAATCACTTTGTTTCCCGAACGGAAAGACATGGCAAAAGAAACAGGCAGCGCGCGAGCAGGCTCGCCGCTGGAACTGACACTGCGCGGCGTGCTGCTGGGCGGCGTGATCACGCTGCTGTTCACGGCGGCCAACGTCTATCTCGGCCTGAAGGTGGGCCTGACTTTCGCGACCTCGATCCCGGCCGCCGTCATCTCGATGGCGATCCTGCGCGGCTTCAAGGATTCGACGATCTTCGAGAACAACATCGTCCAGACCGTGGCGAGCGCTGCGGGCACGCTGGCGGCGATCATCTTCGTGCTGCCCGGCCTCGTCATGATCGGTTACTGGCAGGGCTTCCCCTATTGGACGACGGCGGCGATCACCGGCACGGGCGGCATCCTCGGCGTGCTGTTCTCGGTGCCGCTGCGCCGCGCGCTGGTGATCGACACGCCGCTTCCCTATCCCGAGGGCCATGCCGCGGCCGAAGTGCTGCGCGTGGGTTCCGAATCGCGCGAAGGGGCCGAGGAAAGCGCCAAGGGCCTTTCGGTGCTCTTGTGGAATGCGCTGGCTTCGGCCGGTTTCGCATCCTCACGCAGACGCGCCTTGCCGTTGCCGAAGCCTCGCTCTGGTTCCGGGCGGGGCCGGGGGCCACCGGCATTTCCGGGGGCCTGTCCTTCGCGCTGATGGGCGTGGGCCACCTCGTGGGCATCTCGGTGGGCATGGCGATGTTCCTCGGTCTCGTCGTCGGCTGGTGGGTGCTCCTGCCGATGCTGACCGCGCAGAACCCGCTGCCGGGCGGCGCGGAAGTCTGGGCGACCACGGTGTTTTCCGAGAATGTGCGCTTCTTCGGCGCGGGCGTGATCGGCGTTGCGGCGGTCTGGACCCTGCTGCGGATCGCCGGTCCGGTGATCGGCGGCGTGCGTTCGGCCATGGCGGCCAGCCGTGCGCGCCATGCCGGAACGGTGCTGGCGGTGGAGGAGCGCGACCTGCCGATCTCGATCGTGTTCGTGGGCTCGCTGGCCATGCTGGTGCCGATCGCGGTGCTGCTGTGGAGCGTGATCGGCAGCGGGCCGCTGGCCGGTTCGGAAATGCTGCTGATCTTTGGCGCGCTGCTGTTCATCCTCGTGATCGGCCTGCTCATCGCGGCGGTCTGCGGCTACATGGCGGGGCTGATCGGCGCGTCGAATTCGCCGGTTTCCGGCATCGGCATCCTTTCTGTGGTCGCCGCCTCGCTCATGCTGGTCGGCCTGTTCGGCCGGGGGCAGGGCGCCGAGATGACCGATGCGCTGGTCGCCTATGCGCTGATCGTCACCGGCATCGTCTTCGGCGTGGCGACGATCTCCAACGACAACCTCCAGGATCTCAAGACCGGGCAACTCATCGGCGCTACGCCGTGGAAGCAGCAGGTGGCGCTGGTGATCGGCGTGTTGTTCGGCTCGCTGGTGATCCCGCCGGTGCTGGACCTGCTGAACACCGCCTTCGGCTTTGCCGGAGCGGCCAATGCCGGGCCGAATGCGCTGCCCGCGCCGCAGGCGGCGCTGATCTCGACCCTGGCCAAGGGCGTGCTGGGCGCAATCTCAACTGGACGATGATCGGCTGGGGTGCTGCGGCGGGCGTGGTGTTCGTCGCGCTGGACGAAGTGCTGGGGCTGATGGGCCGCCTGCGCCTGCCGCCCCTGGGCGTCGGGATCGGCATCTACCTGCCGATGAGCGTGATCCTGCCGACGGTGATCGGCTCGGTGCTGGGCTTCTTCTACGACCGCTGGGCGAGGCAGCAGCGCGACCCGGAATTCGCCGAGCGCATGGGCGTGCTGACCGCCACCGGCCTGATCGTGGGCGAGAGCCTGTGGGGCGTGGGCTTTGCGGGCATCGTCGCGGCTTCGGGCAGCGACGCACCGCTGGCACTGGTGGGCGACGGTTTCGCCGGGCCGGCGCTGACAGGCGGCACGGTGCTGTTCTTCGCGCTGGTCTACATGCTCTATGCCCGCACGCGCAGGCTGGTCACTTCGGCCTGATCGGAAAGGTTGCGGGGCTCCGCGAAGGGAGCCCCGCAACTTTCAAGAGATCACGGCTTCAATAGATATCGCGGCGATAGAGCCCGGCTTCGGCCATCGCTTCCACCCGTTCGTCGCCCAGCGCACGGCGCAAGGCGTCGTCAACCGCCGGGGCCATGCCCTGAAGGCTGCCGCAGACGAGGATCGCGGCGCCGTTTTCCACCCAGTCCCGCAGGTCCGCCTCGGCTTCGGCCAGCAGGTGCTGCACATAGCGCCCGCAGTCCGCATCGCGCGACCATGCGCGGTCGAGGCGGTGAGCGTGCCGTCCGCCAGCCAGCCGTCCACTTCGCCCGGCAGCAGGGCGTCATGCGCGCGGCTGCGTTCGCCGAACAGCAGCCAGTGGCCGCCGCGTCCCTCGGCGCGGGACTGGCGCAAGTGGCCGCGCAGCCCGGCAAGACCGGTCCCATTGCCGATCAGGATCAGGCGGCGCCCCCCGGCGGGAGCGTGGAAGCCTTCGTTGGCGCGCAGGCGAAGCGAGACTGCGCCGCCCGGCGAAGCGAAATGCGTCAGCCAGCCGGAACCGAGACCCAGCGTGCCGTCCGTTCGTTCCACCTGGCGGACCAGCAGGTCGAGGCTGCCGTCGCCGGGGACCGATGCGATCGAGTATTCGCGGTGCGGCAGGGGACGGAGCGCGGCCACGAGTTCCCCGGCGCTTTCCACCGGGTGGTCGGGAATGAGCGCGCGGGAGAGGTGATCGGCCAGGGACTTGCCCTCCACTTCGACATCGCGGCCCAGCCCACAGGCCGAAAGGTAGGCGGCGATGCGCGCGGGATCGTTGGCGCCGGGCAGGACTTCGGCGATGTCACCCGCCTGCCATGACGGCATCGGACCGGTAGCGGGCCTTAGGCTGACGAGGAAGGCAGGGCCTCCGGCGCTGCCCGGATTGAGCAGGCGGCGTTCGGCAAGCTGCCAGTTCTCGTAAGCGGCGGGCTCCCAGTCCGGCATGTCGGGTTCGGCGCCGAGCGCGGCGAGCTGCTGCTGCCACTGGCGCTGGGCGTCGATATCCTCGCCGTTCACTTCCACCATATCGAACAGGCGCCGCGCGCCGCCGGCATGGAGCCAGCGGTCAACGGAATGGCCGAAGGCGCAGAACTCGGGATATTCGCGGTCGCCAAGGGCGAGGACGGCATATTCGAGGTGTTCGGCGCGGGCGGTGTCGCCATCGCCTGACGGGCGAAGCGGCGCGCCGGGTCGGGCGGTTCGCCTTCGCCATAAGTGCTGACCACGAAGAGCGCGCGATCGACATCGGAGAGCAGCGCATCGTCCACTGCCGAAAGCGGCACGACCCGGGCGCCGCCAAGCGCGGCGGCGGTCTGGCGGGCAAGGCGTTCGGCGCCGCCGGTCTGGCTGGCGAAGGCGACAAGCAGGTCGCCGCTAGCGGCGGACAGGGCGGGCTGGGCCTCCACCACTTCCCTGAGCGACCGTTTCTTGCGGCGGCGCACAAGGTAGAGCAGTAGTCCGGTAACGGTGAAAAGCGGCATCGTCAGGCTGGTCAGCAGGAGCAGGATGCGTCCGCCGATGCCGAAGAAGGCGCCGCGATGCAGTTCGTACATGCTGGTGGTGATGACCTTGCCCAGGCTGCGCCGGTCGTAGCGGTCGGCCTTGACCAGTTTGCCGTCGGCAAGATCGACCTTGATGTCGTCGGTCATGCGGTCATGCCGGGCATCTTCCAGCAGCACCCGGAACGTGGCCGTTTTCTCGCCGTCTTCGGGCATGGAAATGGAGATCGACCGATAGCGGCCGTCCATCGCGGCCAGCACCGTGGGCCAGGCGCGGGCCAGGCTGGGCACAGGGGCTTCCTTTGCGGCTTCCTTTGCGGATTCCTTCGCGCCTTCCTTGCCGTTCGCGCCGCCGCCATGTCCGCTTTCCTCGCGGCTGGTCTTGCCGGTGAGCGCGTAGAGCACGCCCTGCCTGTACCAGTCGTAGGACCACCAGAGCCCGGTCAGCGCGCTCAGCAGATAGACGAGCGCCACCCAGCCGCCGATCACGGCATGCAGCGCGCGATAAAGGTTGCGGCCGCTCTTGCGCAGATCCAGCACGAGCCATGCGCGCCAGTCGAACGTGCGGCGGGGCCAGCGCAAGTAGAGGCCGGAAATCGCGAAGAACACCAGCGAGATCGCGGAGAAGGCGGTGATCTGGCGGCCGATCCCGTTGCCGCCGCCCGGCAGCGCGAGCCAGCGGTGCAGGTCCTCCACCGTGCGGAAGAAGCCGGTGCCGCTGGGCTGTCCCAGCAGGATGCCGCTGCGCGGGTCCACGTAGCTGCGCTCGCCGCGCCGCTCCTTGCCCTGCGCGGCGAACTGGACCTGCCAGGCGGCCTCGGGGTCGTGCTCGGCGGTCAGCCGCTCGACCTTGAGACCGGCGCGCTGCGCGGAGGCGCGGGCGATCACCTCGTCAGGGGAAAGCGCCGGGCCCTTACCGGGGGAAAGGGTGACGATGCCCGGGCTGAGCAGGCGCATGATCTCGTTCTCGAAGCTCAGCGTGGCCCCGGTCACGCCCATCAGCGCGAGCACGAAGCCGGCGGTGATTCCGAGGAACCAGTGAATCTGAAACAGTACCTGCCGCGTCACGTCTTCGCTTCCCGCTTGATCTTGCCGGGGCCGCCCGCCGGCCCCTCGGGAAAGCGCGTGCCGTTCGGCCTCTGGACTTTCGCAAGTCTTCCCTCGAAGGAGCTTCGCTAATGCGATCAACTTGCAATAGCAACAGAGATTTCATTCGTTTGCAGGAGCGGCGCGGGCGGACCTTCGCAAGGCGCGCCGCTCCTGCCTTCAGGCCGCGACGGGGCGGGCACATTCTCGCGCAAGATCGAGCACGTCGGCGGCAAGGCGGTCCACTTGTGCCGGGTCGGCGTCCCACGCGAACATGAAGCGGGCACCGCCGCCGATGAAGGTGTAGAAGCGCCAGCCGCGCGCGCGCAGTCCATCCAGAACCGGTTCGGGCGCGGAGAGGAACACGGCGTTGGCATCGACCGGGAAGATCAGTTCCAGCCCGGCCACACCCGCGAAGGCATCCGCAAGGCGGCGGGCGCAGCCATTGGCATGGCGCGCGTTCGCCAGCCATGCGCCGCTTTCGAGCACGCCGATCCACGGCGCCGAGAGGTAGCGCATCTTCGAGGCGAGCTGCCCGGCCTGCTTGCAGCGGTAGGAGAAGTCTTCCGACAGCGTGCGGTCGAAGAAGATCACCGCTTCGCCAACGGCCATGCCGTTCTTGGTGCCGCCGAAGCAGAGCACGTCCACGCCGGCCTGCCAGGTGATCTCGGCGGGGGTGCAGTCCAGCGCCGCGCAGGCATGGGCGAAGCGGGCGCCGTCCATGTGCAGCTTCAGCCCGAGCGCGCGGCAGGTGGCGGAGATCGCCTCGATTTCGGCCACGGAATAGACCTGCCCGGTCTCGGTCGGCTGGGTGATGGTGACGACGCGCGGCTTGGGGAAGTGGATGTCCGACCGGCCGGTGGCGAGCGCGCGGATGGCCTCCGGCGTCAGCTTGCCGTCGGCGCTCTGGGCGACCAGCAGCTTGGACCCGTTCGAGAAGAACTCCGGCGCGCCGCATTCGTCGGTCTCGACGTGGGCGGAGGAGGAGCAGATCACCGAGTGATAGGACTGGCACAGCGCGGCAAGCGCCAGCGAGTTGGCGGCGGTGCCGTTGAAGGCGAAATAGACGTCGCAATCGGTGTCGAACAGCGCGCGGAAGGCGTCGGCGGCGCGGCGCGTCCATTCATCCTCGCCGTAAGCGGTGGCCGAGCCGGTATTGGCCAGCTCCATCGCGGACCAGGCCTCGGGGCAGATTCCGGCATAATTGTCGCTGGCGAATTGCTGGGCCGGGGCGGGACGGATCTGGGACATGCGGTATTTCCTTCTGGGCTCGGCGAGCCGGGAGGAAAATGACGGCGATGCAGCTGGAAAACCCGTTTGTTGCCGGTCCGGCCACATCCCTTCGCATGTCTGCGAAGGTACCACCTTGCTCGGGAGCAGGTTGGTGCCGGGCATTATCCCGACTCTTGATGCTGGGGCGTCTGCTAGGCCGATCCCGGTCCGCCGTCAATCGGAAGACGGGCCGGACCATCAATCGGAGAACGGTTCCGGCGATTTCGAGCAGGGGTATCAGCAGGAAGGCTGACTCGACGCGGAGCCCCGGCCTTCGTAGGTTTTTCCCGTCGCTTCCGGCACTTCGCCGGGCGGTTCGGCAAGACAGCTAGGAACATGGGGCGGACATTCGACGCGAGATCATCCGGCCTGAGCCGGGCGCGCCAGGCGCTGCTGATCACCGATCCAAACCGGCTGATCGGCTATGGCCGCCTGATGACCGCGATCTTCGCGGTGATCGCGATCTATCTCGATCCCACGCAGCCCGGCCGTTACCGGCACGAGGCGCAGGACGTGCTGGCGATCTACCTCGTCATGGCGATCCTGCTGGTGGCGGTGCCGATCCGCAAGCCGGTGGACAGCCCGGTCCACTTCGCCGTTCACGTCCTGGATACCGCGATCCTCGGCTGGCTGGCGTTCCTCACCAACGAACTGACCAGCCCGTTCTTCTCGTTCCTGCCCTTTGCGCTGCTGGCGATGGCGGTGCGCTGGGGGTTCGCGGGCGCGATCGTCGGCGCGGTCATGCTGGAGATGGTGCTGTTCGCGGTCGGCATTCCCGACATTCTCGACGGTGAATCCGAACTCAACGTGCTCATCATCCGGGCGGCCTACTTCCTGGTCTGCGCGGTGATGCTCGGCTATTTCGGGGCTTACCGCGAAAGCAGCCGCGAACGGCTGGCGCGCCTGGCGAGCTGGCCGATGGATGCTGGGTTCGGCGACCGGCGCGGCTGGCTGTCCGAACTGTGCCGCCATGCCGCCACCGTCACCGGCTGCGAAAGCCTGATCCTGATCTGGCGCGAGCAGGACGAGCCGACCGGCTTCATCGCCCATTGGCGCAAGCAGGGGCTCGACCTGCGGCCGCTGGACCGCGCCAATTTCCGCAGCGCCTTTTCCGAGGCGCGGCTCGACTTCATGGACCGCACGCGGGCCAGCCAGCTTGGACCGGACGAGATGCTGGCGCTTACGCTCATGCTCGGCGGGCTGGGCCTGCCGCGTCCGCGTTCGCACGACTATGCGGTGCGCTCCGGCTTCTCCGGGCTGCGGTTCCGCGGGGCGCTGATCCTGGTCGATCCCGAAGGGCGGCCGGAGGACGCGCTGGCGCTCACCGAGATCATCGCCGCGCGCACGGGGTCCGAACTGGAGCATGTCGAACTGGTGGCCCGCCATGCCGACAGCGTCCGTGCCGACGAACGCAGCCGCTTCGCGCAGGACCTGCATGACAGCGTGCTGCAGGACCTGACCGCCACGACGCTCAAGCTGCGCGGGCTGGCGGCGCGCGATCCGGCGGGCGCAAGGGAGCTGGCGGCCGAACTCAAGGACATCGAGGAACTCGTGACCCAGCAGCAGCGGCGCATCCGCAGCTTCGTGGAGGACCAGCGCGATTGCGACGGCGGAGCGCCCACCGACATGGTGGCCGACTTGCGCCGGGAGGCCGACATTCTCGAAAAGAAGTGGGGCGTCACCGTCCTGTTCGACTGGCACGGACGCGCCGCGCAATTGCCGCGCAGCCTTGTGGACGAGGTGATCCAGCTCTTTTCCGAGGCGACCGCCAATGCCGTGCGCCACGGCGCCGCCACGCAGATCGCGCTGGAGGCGCGGCTGATCGGCAGCGCGCTGGAACTGGGCGTGGCCGACAACGGGCGGGGGCTAGGACCGGCCGCGAACGGGATCGGCCCGGCTTCGCTGCGCAGCCGGGCCATGCAACTGGGCGGCTCGATCGCGCTGGACGACAGCGCAACCGGACTGCGCGTCACCATGGTCATCCCGCTGGAGGAAGCCGCATGAACATGCCCGCGAGCGCTTGCCGGGTCCTGGTTGCGGACGATCACCCCCTGCTGCTGCGCGGGCTGGCGGACATGCTGCGCGGCACGGGCGAGGTGGACCTGATCGAGGCCACCGGCAGCGGCACGCGCGCTCTGGCGGTGATCCGGGAGAAGCGCCCCGAAGTCGCGGTGCTCGACGTGTCGATGCCCGATGTCGGCGGCATCGCGATCCTGCGCGCGATCAGCGAGGCGGGCTGGCCGGTCCGGGTCATCTTCCTGTCGGCGACGATGAGCGGGCGGCAGATCGCCGAAGCCATCGCGCTTGGGGTCTGGGGCCTGCTGCTCAAGGACTATGCTGCCAATTCGCTGCTCGACTGCCTGCGCGAGGTGGTGTCCGGTCGCAAGTGGCTGCCGGAGGACCTGGTCGCCAAGGGGCGGCGGGGCGGGGGCGTGGACATCGCCTCCGATATCGGCAACCTCACTCCGCGCGAGCGGGAGATCAGCGCGCTGGTCTGCCGGGGGTTCTCGAACAAGGCGATCGGGGGGATGCTCGGGTCGACCGAGGGGACGGTGAGCATTCACCTCCACAACATCTACCGCAAGCTCGACATTTCCAGCCGCACCACGCTGGCGACGCTGTTCGTGAAGTATCAGGCCCAGCGCAGCGAGCAGGAGTGACCATGGCTGCGCAGCCCCCACCCGCTGCGCAAGGCGGCCGCCTGCGGTTCTGGCTTGGCGTGGTGGTGGGGGCGGCCTTCCTCGCGGTGCTGTGGTTCACGGTGGACATGGCCGCTGTCGGCGCGCTGCTGGTGCGCGCGACATGGCCGCCGCTGGCGCTGGCGCTGCTGGCCTATGCGCTCGACTTCCTGCTGCGCGCGTGGCGGTTCCGGCTGCTGCTCGATCCCGGCGGGCGGGACGTGCCCTTCGCGCCGACGGTGGCGCCTTTCGTGGCAAGCTTCGGCATCAGCGATATCCTGCCCTTTCGCCTTGGCGACGTGTTCCGCGTCTACTGGTTTCACCGCAGGTTCGCACTGCCGGTGGGGCATGTGCTGGGGGCGATGGTGGTGGAGCGCGTGCTCGATCTCGTGTCGATCCTGATGGTTGCCGGCGTGGCGCTGATGCTGGTGGACAGTACGCTTCCCGCCGAGATCGTGGCGCAGTTCCGGCTGGTGCTGGCGGTCGCGGTGATCGCGAGCCTCGCGGTGCTGCTTTCGCCGGCGCTGATCGAGGGGCTGGCCGGCCTGATCGAGCGGAAACTGCCGTTCGCCGCCGCCGCGAAACTGGCGGAAACGGCACGGGCGGTGGCGCGCGCGGTGCGGGGAAGCGGCGGCCCGAAGCGGATCGCGGGGATGGTGCTGCTGTCCTTCGCGCTCTGGCTGCTCGAAAGCCTCGTCATGCTGGGGGCATGGGTGAGCCTGGGCGGCAGCGTGACCGAGGGTCTGCGGCCGCTGGTGGCCTTTGCCTTTTCCACGCTGGGCACGCTGGTGCCGGCGCTGCCGGGGCATTTTGGTTCCTACGAATTCTTCGGGATGCTTTCCTACCGCGCGGTAGGTGTCGGCGCCGAGCAGGCCACCGCGACGATCCTGCTGGCACATCTCATGCTCTGGCTGCCGACCGCACTGTTCGCACTCGGCTGGCTGGCAGCAGCACGAACCGGCTCCCCGCTGCGGCTGCTGAGAGCAGGTTGAGCCGGCTTTAGCGACTGGATTGCGCCCTTGTCAGTCGTTCGATGGCCGATTTGACGCTCCAGAAACCTGCCGGTCCGGTCTCCTGCACCGACCTGAGCGGTCGGCGGTGAAGAGGGTGGGAAGCGGTCAGGGTGGGAAGCGGTCAGGCTGCTTTCAGAATTCGTAAGATTAAAGCCGCCGGTAATCCTCAGAACTGTGCCCGAGCATGCTTACAAACTGGTCGAAGTTAGAGGCAACGATTTCCGCGCTCTCGGGCCCGACAACCATATCGATTGTCACAATAGCGCCCGGAAGACCGCTGCGCATGTCGAACGCGATCAATTCGCGGCTTCCGTCACCCCCAAAAACTAGGAAGCCGTCCAGATCAGGCCTATCGTAATTGCGTGAGCGGAATGCGTCCAACACGGTCACGACTGGGTCGAGACAGAAGTTGTATGGATTCACCGGCAAGGGCCCCTCACCGCCATTCGTCTCTGCTAGCAAATCGAAATAGGCCAACGGGAGGGTCGTGGGGAGCGCATGCCTGATTTCCGCTAGTTCCCCCTCGCTCGCCGGTTGTTTCGCAAACCAATTTCTGGTCTCAAGCATTTTGCGCCTCATTGGTATGATCTAACGTGCGCTTCTCGCACAAACCCGCGTCGCTGTGAATTTCCGCAATGGGGCGCAAGCTGCTGGGCCGGTCTCAGGCTAAATTTTTCGACGGCCTGGGGGGGCTTCGTGCCCAGCCTTCAAGGCCAGGAGGTCGGCCCGGCGCCCATCTGGGTCGCTACGCCATTGATTTGACGTTCCAAGTAGCCGACAGTCCGGGAACGCTCGGTAAACAGGTTGCAATGCCTGTTTGGCGCATCAAGCCTTGCCGCGAAGTACTCGCTCTCATGACGGATAAATATTCATGGTATGGACGACTTCAGGAAACGGGCGTTGAAGTCGCTCGCCATCATTATCGGTTCCGCGGCCTTAGCCACGAGAGGCGATTACCTGATGCCGAAGGAATCGGCTCCCTGGGCGTCCATAAGCGACTCGGACACCGAATTGTTCTGGCAGGAGGTCTCCGGGCCGAACGGCGAACGCGCGCCTGCTGCCTTGCCGCTCTATCAGGCGGTCTTCGCGCATGACCGCGAGGCGGTGACCAGGCTTCTAGACCTCGGCGCCTCGCCCAATGCGGTGCTTTATGCTGAAGGCTGGTCGCCCCTGATGGTGGCCGTGGCTTATCATGACAAGGAGGTGGTGAGCCTGTTGCTGCGCCATGGTGCCAATATCGACTATGTATCGAATGACCCGGCTGACTATACTCCGCTGGCTGTGGCGCTTAATGCCGACTTGGGCGATGCGCTGAGGCGCGGTGGGGATGATCCGAAAATCGATTTTGTGATGTTCGACTATCTGCTCGATGCCGGTGCCAATCTGAACGTCGAATTTGGTAACCATCAGGACATCGCCACATTTTCTGCCTCCCTTGGCCAGATGGATATCGTCAACAAGCTCCTTGCGCAGGGGTATCGGCGTGATCTTGTAGAATTGAAGGGCATATTGGGAAGCAGACAGGTCAGCGAGGATGTCCAAGCCGACAAGGATCGTGCGATTGCGACGATCGACCGGATGTTGGGAGCTCCCGGAACGGGGGCGAAAGCTCCAGAATATCTACGAGTTGGTGCCCTCCTATCAAAATTTCGGGGAACGACAGCAATTTGTGTTCCATCACTCCGAACCCGCCATTCCGCAACCGGCCCCTTGGCCCCTAGTGGAAGCGGCGGTCATGGCTTCCATGGCGTTGCGGTGGGCCAGAGCCATGACCGTGCCTTGCGGGTTTACCGAGGTCGGTCCGCAGAGAAGCGAGGCGTCGTTTACGTAGAGGCCCTGGGCGCCGTGGACCTTGCCGAAGGAATCGGTGGCGGTGCGCCGCGTGTCCTCGCCCATCGGGCACGAGGAGAAGACATGGACCGAGGTGACGTTGCCGTCGCCTGCTTCCAGCAGTTCGGGAAGGTCCGCGAGATCGGCGGGGGAATGCAGGTCCGGGTAGCCGGTGACGCAGGGGTAGATCGTCCGGGCCCCCGCCGCGAACAGCGCTTCGCAGAGCCGCCGCAGCCCCTCTCCGAGCACGGAGAGATCGCCTTTCGAAAAACGGATGCGGACCAGCGGATCGTCGAAGCCGGGCAGGTTGCGCACCGAGGCCACGCCGCCGCCCGACTGCACGTAGTAGATACCCATGCGCCGCCAGCGTTCGGCCACGAGTTCCCAGTGGCCCTCGCGCCCGGCCAGCGCCACGCCCAGCATCGCGGGATTGCTGATCGAGCAGCCCATGCCGAAGCGCGGCTCGAATTCCTTGACCTGGTGGACCGGATCGAAATCGCCCGGCTGGTTCACGTCGCGGTCGAATTCCGCGAGACCTTGACCATCGGATGGAAGCGCAGGCTGTTGCCGACATTGTGGGAGATGCCGGAACGGCGCAGCAGGGCAGGGGTCTGCACCGCGCCGCAGGCGACGACCACGGTTTCGGCGCGAAAAGTCACGGCGCGGGGCAGGCCGTTCTCGCCGCGGCGGAACCCTTCGGCGATCCACATGCCGCCTTCGCGGCGCAGGCGGGCGATCCGCGTGGCGGGCAGGAGTTCGCCGCCCGCCTCCAGGAACCGGCGCACGAAAGTGGCGGACATCGACTGCTTTTCACCGCCGCGACCATCGGCGGCGTACTGGTACAGGCGGGGCGCCTCGATCGCGAACCAGCCCTGCGCCTGCGCGCCCTGCTGGAGCCGCCGCGACATGTCGGAGGCGGCGGTGCCTGCATATTCGACTTTCGCGATCGCCTCGCAGGCGGCGAAATGGGGCGTCATTCCGGCAAGGTCGAGATCGCGCACATCGAACCGGCGCCGCCAGTCGTCAAGCACATAGGCGGGCGTGCGGTGGTAGAGCCCGCGGTTGACCTCGCTGCCGCCGCCGACGCAGCGCCCTTCCACCCAGGCCAGCTTGTGCCGTCCCAGCGCGACGCCGACCCCGGCATTGCGGTACTTGAGCAGCATCTCCTCGCGCGAGAAGTGCGGCGCGGCTTCGAGCGGGAGATGCTGGCCTTCCTCCACCATCGTCACCCGGTGGCCCGCCTGCGCGAACAGCGTGCCGCTTACCGCGCCGCCGGGGCCGGAGCCGATCACCAGCACTTCGGTGAGGATCTCGCCGGGCGTGCTCATGCCGCGATCCGTTTCGCGCGGGCCTGTTCCTCGCGTAGGGGCAGCGAATAGAGGCCGTAGCAGGAGAAGGTGGAATAGAACGCGATCATCGAGCGGCGAAAGCCGATCCGCGATCCGCGCCAGGCGCGGACATGGGCGGCGCGCTCGCCCGGGGCAAGGCGGGAGAAGCGGTGGCCATGGACCGGCAGGCTCGACAGTTCGAACAGCAGCGCCAGCCCCCGGAAGCCGAGCCGGAAGTGATCGGGCATGGCCGCGCTGGTGGCGAGCACATAGTCGCGCACGGTCGCACGGTCGGATGGCGAGAGGCCGGGGCGCACTTCCTCCACCAGGACATCCACGAGAGCCGCGATGCAGGATCGGATCATCCCGCCTCCGGTCCGGCCGGAATGGGGTATGGCGGCGCGTTCAGGCATGGGCTCCCTCCGCGAGGATGGCCTTGAAGGGGGGATCGTCGAAGCGGCGGAAGCCCGAGGGCTCGGCGGTCTTGCCGTGCGTGCGGATGAGGGCGGGAACGCCGATGGCGGCGGCGGCGGCGGCATCGCGATCCGCCCGGTCTCCGATCACGAGGGTTTCCCCGGGCGTCATGCCGGTTTCGGCGAGCAGCGCCAGCAGGCCGGCGGGGTTGGGCTTGAGGCGGCCGACCCCGCCCGAGCCGGACCAGATCGTATGGTCGCAACGCAGCCCCAGCGCGGCGAGCTTGGCGTCCACCGGGTAGTCCGACCAGACCGCGATCCGCCGCCCGGTGCGCGCAGGGCGGAAAACAGCCGGTCGATCCCGCGCGCCTTGTAGCGGGGGAGCAGCGCCAGCGGCCGGCGCTCGATCCATTCCTCCACCATGGCGCGGATTTCCCCTTCCGAGCAGCCGCAGCGCCGCGAGGTGAGGCTGAACTGTTCATGGGTGAAATCGTCGCCCTGCACCTCGCCCAGCAGTTCGCGGATCTGGCGAAAGGCGCGCAGGGTGCGCACGGTGCGAAGGCTGCGCTGGCGCAGGCTGTGCTTGCACAGTTCGATGGCCATGGCGCGGCGCAGCGGCGGCTGGTCGTAAAGCGTACCGTCGAGGTCGAAGACGACCAGCCCGACCTTCTTCCAGCCCACTTCGGACATGTTGCCCCACTCCGTCATCGTTCCTTCCCTCACTTGCGGTGCCCGGGGAGCATGTCCGCCGGGGTGAAGCTGCGGTTGGTGAGCGTGGACAGGCCGGCAAGGTCGAGGAACGAGAGCACCAGCAGCACGCTCACGGTCACGCCCAGCGTTGCCATCAGGCGGCGGGAGCGGAACATCCGTTCCGGCCGCTGCGCGATCGAGTCCGGCAGCATCGACAGCCAGAGATAGCAGCCGAACAGCCCGGCGATGAACGGGAAGGCCAGGACGTATTCGACCCGGTACTTGATGAGGAACACGCCGAGGAAGAACGAGGAGAGCATGGCATAGACGAGGCAGCTCACCACCAGGCTCTCGGCGGTATAGCCGGCAAAGGACTTGCGGTAGCGGGTCAGCGTTTCAAGGCCGACGGCGGCGGTGATGTCGCGGTATTCGGACAGGCGCTTGGAACCCATGAGGAAGGCGCCGCCGGTCCAGTAGGCGAGCAGGAGGCTGACGGGCGGCATGCTGGAGGGGTCTATCATCAGCCAGCCCAGCGTCAGGCGGATCGGGTTGTTCACCGATTCCGAGATCACGTCGAGGAACGGGCGGTCCTTCGAGCGGATCGGCTGCACGTTGTAGACGAGGCCCGAGGCGAGGAACACGATCGAGAAGACGAAGAAGCTGCCTCCCATCCAAGCCGCCAGCGAAAGGCCGACCCCGGCGAAGGCCAGGTATTCCACATAGACCAGCGCCGGCGAGAGTTGCAGCGACACGGCCTTGCGGTGGTGCTTGCTGGGGTGATGCGCATCGAATTCCCGGTCCAGCCATTCGTTGATGACGTAGTTGGCCGAGGCGATCGCGATGGCCACGACGAAGCCGATGACCACGCGCTGCGGGGCGTCCAGCAGCGAGGGCTCGCGCAGTGCATAGGCGAGGATCAGGCCCGGTATGATGAACACATGCTTGGTGATGTGATCGAAGCGGGCAAGGGTCAGGTAATCGCGCAGGCGCGCGGTCTTGCGGTCAAGCGTGGCCGTCGAGGGCATGGGGGGATTCTCCTGGAGCGGAGGGGGCGGGGTGGCTGGCGGTGAAACGGATGCGGATGGAACGGCTGTTGTTCCGGAAATGAGGGGGCCGACCGGGCCGGAGGCGATTGGCGCCACTGCGATGGGCGGTGCGATCGCGGGCGGGGATGCCGATGGCGGCGGCGGGGTCATGGCTGCACCGCGGGCGACACGCGGTAGATGCGTCCGTCGGCGAAGCTGGCGACGGGAACCAGCGAGAGCGCGCGCCGCAGCCGGTCTTCGCTGGCGAGGTAGAAGCGCCAGTCGATGTTGTCGAAGGCGACCACATAGACCGGGCGCTCGGGCCATGCGGCCGCTTCGCCGCGGATGCGGGCGATCTGCGCTTCGGGCGGATCGTTGGGATCGGGCCGGTTGGTGCGCAGCAGGCGCTCCATCGGCACCATGCCCGCGCGGCGGTCCGTCAGCAGGGTGACGACTTCGGGGCCGTTCGAATAGACCAGCGAGGCGGCGGGAAGCGCCCGCACTGCCGCGATCGTCGGGGATTCGCGCCAGATGCGGGCGTGGAAGCCGGAACCCTCGCGATAGGCGTCATGGGTGCGGCTGACCGTGCGCACGGTGTGCGAGGCGAGGATCACCGCCGCCAGCGCGGCCAGCGCGAACCACATGGCGCGGGGGGCGGCCAGTCGGCGGTCGAGCCCGCTTGCCTGAAGCGTAAGCAGCATCGCCAGGACCAGATAGGCGGGAAGACCGTAGCGCCCCACGAAGGAAAGGTTCGCCTCCAGCATCGTCGAGAGCCAGACGAAGGCGAGATAGCCCACGAAGAACAGCCCGAGGACCAGCGACAGGGCGGTGCGCGCATCGCTGGGCGCATCGGCGCGCTCGTTCCGCCAGGCGGCAAGCTGGCGGGTGAACTGCCAGCCAGCGAAGCCGAGCAGCAGGACGAGCAGGCTGACGCGGAAGGCCAGCGGCACGTTGTCGGGGAACAGCCAGGCGGCGGTGGTTTCGAGATTGGCCCGCCACTGCGCCGGCCCCATGTTGCCGTAGAAGCGCATCTCGCGGCCGATGGAATGGCCCACCGTCAGCGTGCTCAGGATCACCCAGCCGAAGAACAGCGCGGCCCCCGGGACCGCCATCAGCACGCTGTCGGCCACGCGCCGGGCAAGCGGCAGGCGCGGCGTGGTGAGCAGGACCAGCACGATGGCGGCGCCCAGCGGGGGGGCGGTAAACCGCGCAAGCGTCGCCATGCCCAGCATGAGCGAGGCGATCACCAGGTCGCGCTGGCGGCCATGTTCGAAGTAGTCGAGCACGAACCACAGCGTGAACAACACGAAGGAAATGAACGGCGGCTCCGATATCACGCTGGCATGAAGGGCGACGAACTGCGGTGCCAGCGCCACGAGGGCGGTGCCGACCGCCGCATGGCGCCAGTCCCCCGCGGCCCGCCGGAGCAGCGCGAAGATCATGACGACATTGGTGCAGAGCGTGACGATCGCCCAGGCCATGGCCGCCGTCAGCAGCGGCACGCCCAGCGCATGGGGCAGCACGAGCATCCAGTGGTAGACCGGCGCGTCGTAGGGGATCGGACTGATCCCCATGTAGCGGGTGCTGTCCGGGGTGACGGAAAGCCCGTGGTGGACGTTGAACTGGAGCAACGCCAGCGAGCCCAGCACCAGGAGCGCGCAGGCGATCCGGCCCTGCCGGACCGAAGCGGCATTGCCAAGGCCCAGGGGAGGGCGGGGCGCGGTGGCCGCGAAGGGGCGGGCCATCTCGGCGGGCGTTGCCATCGGCTCAGCCCAGCACGCGCTTGATGTTCTTGGCGACGAAGCGGACCGTGGCATCCGCCACGCCGCGCCCCAGCACGTCGTCCAGAGCGGCGAGCAGATGGTCCACCTGTGCCTCCTCGACGATGTAGGGCGGCATGAAGTGCAGCAGGTCTCGGGCGCCGGGCTGGAAATGGACGAGCACGCCGTGGCGTTCGAACAGTTCGCGCGCCACGGCGCCGATCAGCACCGTCTCGTAAGTCACGAAAAGCGGGTTATTGCGTATATCTATCGCTTTTTCAGCAAGTTGCTGGCCGAAGTTCAGCTCGATTGCCTGGAAGCAGCCCTTGCCGCGCAGGGATACGATCTTGCGCGGATACTTCTCGCGCAGGCGTTCCAGCCCGGCTTTCAGGTAAGCGCCGATACGTCCGGCCCGCTCGATCAGCTTCTCGTCCGCGAGCACGTTGAGCGTCTCGATGCCGACCGCGCAGGATTCCCCCATGCCGCTGAAGCTGGAACTGTGCAGGTTGCAGTCCTGCTTGTTGCCATAGGCCTTGTCGAACAGGGCCTGCGAGGTGACCATGGCGCCCAGTTCGCGCTTGCCGCCGCCCAGCGTCTTGGCGAGGGTGACGACGTCGGGCACCACGTCCTCGTGCTGGAAGGCGCAGAACCTGCCGGTGCGGCCCATGCCGACCTTCACCTCGTCGAAGATCGTCAGGATGTCCTCCTGCCGGCACAGCGCCGCGAATTCGGTGAGGAAGCCCGGGCGCGGCACTTCGCAGGAGGTGCCCCGGATGGTTTCGACGATCCCGGCGATGATCCGGTTGCCGCCTGCGGTCCGTTCCTGCCGGATCGCCTCGATCACGGATTCGATGTCTCCATAGGTGGCGAAGACGACGTTCTCCCGGGGAACGCCCATGATGAAGCCGCTCTGCACGTCGGTGGCGGTGGTGAGGGAGAGGGGGCCGTGCGTCTTGCCGTGGAAGGCGCCCCGGAAGCACAGGAACTTGGTCTTGCCCTTGGGGGTCTGCACGCGCTCGCACAGCTTCATCGCCGCTTCGTTGGCCTCGGTGCCGGATACCGCGAGGAAGGAGACGTCCAGCGGGCGGGGCAGGAACCGCGAGATGTTGTAGGCCAGCGCGCCCTGCAGCTTGTGCGGCGCGATCTTGATGCAGTCCAGCACCTTGAGTTCGTGGCAGCGGCGCTCTGCGGCGATCACGCGCGGGTGGTTGTGGCCCAGCCCGAGCACGCCGAAACCGCCCGAATAGTCGAGGATGGTGCGGCCGTCGCGCAAGGTGATCTCGGCGCCTTGCGCGCTTTCGATATCCATGCGCGCCAGGCCGAGGATGTCGAAGACCTGGAGCATGTACTTGTTGAGGTGCGCGGCATAGAGGTCCATCGCCGCATCGCCGTCCAGCGCGAGGCTCTGCTCCAGCGACAGCAGCTTGCGGTCTTCCGGCGCGTCCGGGCCGAGGGTCTCGATCCGGGCTTCGATCTTGGAATGTGCCGTCACGCTCGATCTCTCCTGCCATCGATATGCAAGCAGGCTACCGGGCGGGCCGGACGGCGTGTATCTACAGGACCTTATACTCCCGAATGCCCGCGCCGGAACGCATGGCCTAGCCCTCCGGGAACGGGGCTACCCCTGCCGGATAGACGGGATGGCACGCACACCGTACCGGAAGGGATGGACCTGCGCCGGTTCCGGTCATCGGTTTGTCGATTTTGCGACAACATTTGCCTCGCAAGGCGCCACGGAACCCCGTATTGGCGAAATCCGGCCCGCTGCGGGCCTTGTTGGATGGGAAGTGCAGGCGAAGCCGCGATATGGCCTTGACGTTGGATAACCTGAAAAGCCTGCCGGAAGGCGGGCCGGACCAGGACGACCATTCCCCCAGTTCCCCGAACCCGCCGCCTTCCGCCGAGGCGCCGCCGCGCGGCCGTTCGCGCTGGTGGTGGATTCGCGCGGGACCGCCGGCGTGCTGATGCTGTTCTTCCTGCTGATCGGCTGGCTGCTGGTGACGGCGCCGCTGTCAAAGTCGCTCCAGCCGATTTCGCCGCCGCAAGTCACGCTGCTGGCGGCGGACGGTACCCCGATCGCGCGCAACGGCGCCATCGTCGATGCGCCGGTGGAGGTGAAGAAGCTGCCGATCCACGTCACGCAGGCCTTCATCGCCATCGAGGACCGCCGGTTCTACAGCCACTGGGGCATCGATCCGCGCGGCATCGCCCGCGCCTTGTGGAGCAACGTCAGCGGCGGCAGCACCCAGGGCGGCAGCACGATCACCCAGCAGCTCGCCAAGTTCACCTTCCTCACCTCCGAACGCAGCCTGACGCGCAAGGCGCGCGAAGTGCTGATCGCATTCTGGCTGGAAGCCTGGCTGAGCAAGGACGAGATCCTCGAACGCTACCTGTCGAACGCCTACTTCGGCGACAATACCTACGGGTTGCGGGCGGCCTCGATGCATTACTTCCACCGCAAGCCCGAGAACCTCTCGCCCGCGCAGTCGGCCATGCTGGCGGGGCTGATGAAGGCGCCTTCGCGCCTCGCGCCCACCAACAACTACGATCTTGCCGCGCAGCGCATGAAACTGGTGCTCCAGTCCATGGTCGAGGCGGGCTACATGACGCCGGAGCAGGCCCGCGCCATCCGTGCGCCGCGCCTTGACGTGCGTTCGCAGAACGACCTGCCCACCGGCACCTACTTCGCGGACTGGGCGCTGCCGCAGGCGCGCGGGCTCGACGAGGCGAGCTATGCCGCGCAGACCTACAAGACCACGCTCGATTCCCGTCTCCAGGCCGCGCGCGCCGCGCCATCGAGAATGCGCCGCTGGGCAAGGCGCAAGTTGCGCTGGTGGCGATGCGGCCCAATGGCGAGGTCGTGGCCATGGTCGGCGGGCGCGACTATGCCAAGTCGCCGTTCAACCGCGTGACGCAGGCCCGGCGCCAGCCGGGTTCGACGTTCAAGCTCTTCGTCTATCTTGCCGCGCTCGATGACGGCTGGAAGCCGACCGACACGATCGAGAACACCCCGTTCGAAATCGGCTACTATCGCCCGCAGAACGCCGGCGGCGCCTATTCGCAGACGATCACGCTGGCCGATGCCTTCGCCCATTCGAGCAATGTGGCGGCCGTGCGCCTGTTCCAGAAAGTGGGCGACAAGGCGGTGATCGACATGGCGCGCAAGCTCGGCGTCACCGCGCCGCTGCCGCATGGCGATCCCAGCCTCGCGCTCGGCACGTCCAGCATGACGCTGATGGAACTGACGGCGGCCTATGCGGGCGTGGCCGGCAATCGCTTCCCGGTCGCGCCGACGGCGTTCAAGGCCAAGGAGGAGGGCTGGTTCGACGGGCTCATCAGCGGCCGCCGCAGCCTGTCGCAGAGCGAGCACGACGATATCGAGACCTTGCTGCGCGGCGCCGTCAATCGCGGCACCGGGCGCGGCGCCCGGCTGCAAACCGCGAACTACGGCAAGACCGGCACCAGCCAGGAGAACCGCGATGCGCTGTTCGTGGGCTATGCCAAGGATCTCGTGGTCGGCGTGTGGGTTGGCAATGACGACAATACGCCGCTCAAGGGGGTTTCCGGCGGCACGATTCCGGCCCGTATCTGGCGCGATTTCATGCAGCAGGCGCTGGGCGAGCGCGCCGCGCCGCGTCCCCGTGCAACCGGGAGCCCCGATCCCGAAGGCCCGGTCCAGCCGCTCGACGTGCCGGATATCGGCGATATACCGCTGGGCGATTCCAGCTTGCGCGTGGAGGAGGGCAAGGCGGTGCTCTCCACCCAGATCGGCGGCGCTCCGGTGGACGTGAAGCTGGACGAGAAGGGGCTCCAGATCGACGGGCGGCAGGTCATCGAGCAACTGGTGCAGCCACGCCGCACCGATCCGGCACCTGCCGCTTCGTCTTCGCCGCAACCCTAGGTTTGCTCAGGCCTAGTTCGTAGCAATCCGGGGCCGCAAAGCCCGGAATGGCTCGATCCGGTAGCGGATCGTGTAGCCCATGTGGTCGGAAAGCATCCGGCCGTCCGGTTCGCGGCCGAAGGGCACTTCCGCGCCCACCGGCACGATGCGCGCGTTCGTGCGTCGAAGGCGAATTGCAGATCGCGTGCGTGCTCGCGGATCGCGGCGAGATCGGCGTTCCGGGCGGGATCGTCAGACGCGCCGGGGAGAAGGCTCCGGCTGAGGGCATCGCGCACCGGCAGTCCGTTCACCTCGCCCAGCGCCGTGCGGAGCAGGGCCGCGCGGCGGGGGCGCTGGCCCTGGTTGAAGTCTCCCGCCACCACCACCGGCAATCCGCGCGCATGTGCCCTTGCGAGAAATGCGCCGAGGAAGGCCGCCTGTCGTCCGAAAGCGGCGGTGGTGCGGGCCTTGGGCGCTCCCGATGCGCTCTGGCAGTTGAGATGCGTGGTCGCCACCAGCACGGGGCCGCGATCCGGGGTTTCCAGTTCGGCGATCAGCACGCCCTTGGCGGCAAGACAGTCGTACCCGGCGCAGTCCTCCGGCGGGAAGGCGGCGCGCTCCACGCCCAGCACGGGAAAGTCGGAAAGCAGGACGAGCCCGCTGTCCACCACTGCCATGCTGGTTTCGCCCAGATGCCAGTCGCGACCGCCTGAATGCGAGGGCGCGCGCCGGGCGTAGGGGCCTTCGATCACGAAGGGATATCCGGCACGCCGCCCGATCGCCTTGGCATCGGCGGTGAAGGCTTCCTGCAGGACGACGACATGTGGCTGGCGCCCTTCGCGCCGCATCCCCGCCAGCCGCTCGGCGATGCGGCGGAGCGCCTGGGGGCGGTTGCTGGCAAGCGGCCAGGGCAGGCCCTTGACGTTGTAGGTGAGGATGGAAATCGTGCCCGGCTCCCTTGCTCCCGCCGTTGCTGGCTCCGGCAGCGGCGCCGCCGCGATCGGGACCGGATCGCGCGGTTCCCCCCCGATGGCGCCGCCAAGGCCGAGCGCGGCGGCGAGCGGCACCGCCAGCCAGACCGGCCGGCGGTCTCTTGCGGTCCAGCGGACCGATGCTTTCAAGAACTCCCTTGCGTGCCTGCCCCTGTGCAAGATCATGGTCGTCCCCTGTTCCGCCGTTTCCTGCCGGGCGGTCCGGCAGGGCGATGATCGGATCTACGGCTTCCTTCCGCTCTTCACCGGAGGAACCCTGCTCGCCACCATTTCCAGCGTCTTGCGCTCGATAGACCATATGACCCGCGGCTCGTCCGGGGCCCAGCCGATGGCCTGGCCGCCGGTCGGCATGGCGATCGTCGCCACATGTTCGAGCACGCCGCCCTGCCTGGGAACCCGGACCGCATAGATTTCCGGCAGATCGTGGCCGGTCACGTAGAGCAAGCCGTCCTTGCCCCACGAACCGCCCGAGGAACTGCGCGGGGCCATGCGGGAAAGCACGGTCTCCGGGAAGGTCCAGAGGCCGGTTTCCTCGAACCGGTCGTTCATCCTGACAAGTGTGGTGGCGCGGTGATCGCGGCCCGGCTCGCCGCCCTTGCCGTCGTAATTGGCGTAGCAGGCCCACCAGCTGCCCTCGTGGCGGACGAACCATGTCAGCGAGCCGTGGCCATGGCCCAGGGCATGGCTGCGCAGCGGTTTCAGGTTGGCCGCGTCGAACCACAGCACCTGGCTGTCCATCGGAACCTGCGGATAGTTCGAGGCCGCGCAGACCAGTTCGGAACCGTCCAGTTCGCAGCTGTTGAGATGCGGGTAGATCACCGGATCGCCGCTCCAGTGCGCGACGCGCCGGGCGCTCGCGGCGTCATAACGGGCGACCTCGTGATCGCCCACGGCATAGACGGAGCCATGGCCGCCGGCCGCGCCCTGCCGGGCTTCGGGGGCGGCGATGCGGCGCAGTTCGGTTGCGGCGGGAAGCGGCGCGCCGGGCGCCGCGCCGGAGACCGCGACAGCGGGAGGCAGGGCAAGAGCCAGGCTTTGGGCAAGCGCGAGCACGGCGAAGATCATGGGCGTGCCCCGATTCCGGCGCAGAAATGGCGGGTCGGTTCGTCGATCATGTTCTGCCCCCTCGCTCGAACGATGGATGCGGCAGGATACCACGAAAGCGGCAAGGGCATCGAGACCTTGCCTCCCTCACGGCGCCTTCGATGCCGCCCAGGGCTCGATAGGCTCCGCAAGTGACGGGACGATCACCGTTTGATGATGGTTTCGCGACAGGTCGCCCCGCCGCTCTGCCGCTTATCCTTCGACGACCGAGCTGATGCGGTGGAAGAAGGGATGGTGCGGCGTGGCGCCGTGGGCGATCTGGGTGAACATTCCCTCTCCCAGGTTGGGCAGCTTCGATTCCACCCCGCAGACTTCCTCGCCGCCGCGCACGTCGATATGGGCGTGGAGCTTGCCGTCGAATTCCAGCCCGATGTCCACCGCGTGCGGAAACTCGGCGCGGAGCATCTCCAGCACCCGGTTCAGACGGTCGGTGAGGGGCTCATCCGAGGAGGCACCGGAGAGCGACGAACCATCGATCGAGTAGAGGGATGCATCCTTGCGCATGGGGGCGCCTCCTTGGGAACTGAGGGATAGTGCGGATCGGAATACAGCTTACCTGTATTTGCCCGAGAGGGAACAGCCCAAAGTTGCCGCGGGAGTCCCGATCAGGATCGTCCGTGCGGCGTGTCGAGGTCAAGTATCGGGCCCTTGGGCACAATCCCGGTTGGATTGATGCCGCGATGGCTTTCGTAATAATGGCCCTTGATGTGCTGGAAGTTCACCGTCGGCGCGATGCCCGGCGTCTGGTAGATGTCGCGCAGGTAGTCTTGCAGGGCGGGATAATCGAATATCCGCCGCACGTTGCACTTGAAGTGACCGACGTAGACGGCATCGAAGCGGACCAGCGTGGTGAAAAGGCGGATATCGGCCTCTGTCAGCCTGTCTCCCACCAGAAAGCGGCTGCGGGAGAGCCGTTGCTCCAGCCAGTCCAGCGAATCGAACAGCGGCGCGAGGGCTTCCTCGTAGGCATCCTGGCTGGTGGCGAAGCCGGCCTTGTAGACGCCGTTGTTCACTGTGTCGTAGACCCGCGCGTTCACCGCGTCGATCTCGGCACGCAGGGCTTCGGGATAGAAGTCCCCCGGCGCGGCGCCGAGCCCGTCGAACGCCTCGTTGAACATGCGGATGATCTCGGAGGATTCGTTGTTCACGATCGTCCCGGTCTGCCTGTCCCAGAGCACGGGCACGGTGACGCGGCCGCTGTAGGCGGGATCGGCGGCGGTATAGACCTGGTGGAGATAGTCGGCGCGGTTGACGGGATCGGGAATGACTCCGGGCGCATCGGCGAAGGTCCAGCCCTTTTCGAGCATGACCCAGTTCACCACGGAGATCGGGACGAGCGCTTCCAGCCCCTTGAGCGCGCGCACGATCAGGGTGCGGTGGGCCCAGGGACAGGCAAGGCTGACATAGAGGTGATACGCCCGGCCTCGGCCTTGAAACCGGATGCACCGTCAGCGGAGATCCAGCCGCGATAGGCGGAATCCTTGCGGATGAAGCGGCCGCCGGTGGACTTCGTGTCGTACCAGACATCGTGCCACTGGCCTTCGATCAGCATTCCCATGGTCAGGCTCCCGCAAGGATGGACAGGGCCGCTCTATCGCTCCCGCGCGGCGACATGTCCATGACATGCGAGCGGGGCAAGCGGGCTGCGAAGGTTCAGGCCCCGCGCGAGGAACGGCCGCGCCAGATCAGCCAGGCGACATTGGCCCACGCGCCCACGGTGAGCTGCCCGGCCCAGGCAACCGTGCCGTAGCCCCAGCCCGATGCCGCCGCGTCGATTCCCAGCACCAGCACCACGAGCGTCCAGCCGCCGATGCGGGCGAGGCGGGTTTCCCGCTGGGTCAGCGCCCGCCCGGCAAGGTCGCGCTGGTGGCGCTTCATCGACAGGGCCAGCGCGGCGAAGGCGCCGCCGGCAAGGACGATGCAAAGGAGCTGGATCATGCCGTCACCGCCGTCTGGTTCCTGCGCCGGGCGGGGCGGGGCCCCTCCGCGCGTTTGCGGGCCGCCTTGCGCGCGCCCATCGCGAAGCCCGCCGCCAGCAGCAGCATGACCGTGTCGAACGAGACGAACAGCCAGTCCCCCGCGAGCAGGCTGACCGGCAGCCCGCGTGAGGTCGTCAGCGCATTGACCAGCGGCACGGCGGCGAACAGCGCGGCGACAAGGCCGAGCGCTTCCGGCCAGGCGCGGGCCGAGGGGCGCACCAGCGCCCAGAGCAGCACCGCGAGCCAGGCGAGGAACAGGCTGTCGATCTCGCGCTCGGCACGCTCCGCAAGGTCCAGCGGCAGCAGGCGGTTCGCCAGGAAGTATGTCGCAAGGCCCGCAGGGAAGCCCGCGACCGTGGCGATGTTGAGCTTCTCCACGAGGCGGAACCCGAAGTGCGGGCGAGCGGGATCGGGCAGCTTGGCCCGGCGCTTGACCGTCCAGAGCACGAGCCCGCTGCCGACCATGATGGTGCCGCCGAGGCCGGAGAGGAAGTAGAGCCAGCGCAGGCCGTATCGGGCGTAGCGCCCGGCGTGGAGACCGATCATCACGCTCTCGGTGGCGAGCGCGGCGCCCTTGGCCATGCTGGCATCCACCGGGCGGCCGGTGACGCCGCCGAACGAGATTTCCTCGCCCCGCGAACCGATGGCGCCTTCCGCCGCGCGGGTCACGCCGATCCTGGCGGTGGCGTCTCCGGGGTTGGAGATGTTGAGGTAGCCCACCCGCTTGCCGCCCCACCGGGCGGAGGCCGTCTGCATGATCGGCGCGATGGCGGCCAGCGGCGCGGGGCTGCCGCTGCGGGCCACGTCCTCGGTCCGGCCGAAGACGGCGTCCTGGAAGGTGGCGCGATCGGCATAGTTGGCGGCGATGCCCCAGGGCATGTACATGACCGCCAGCGTGACCAGCCCGGTGAAGGTGATCATCAGGTGGAAGGGCAGGGCGATCACGGCGGTCACGTTATGCGCGTCCAGCCAGGAGCGCTGCCCCTTGTTGAAGCGCAGCATGAAGAAGTCCGCGAAGATTTTCTTGTGCGTGATGATGCCCGAAAGGATCGCCACCAGCATGAACATCGCCGCCAGTCCCACGAGATAGCGGGCCCAGAGCACCGGCATGTAGTGCAGGTCGAAGTGGAAGCGGTAGAGGAAGAAGCCGCCGCGCGTCTCGCGGGTGGAGACTTCCTTGCCGGTCTGGTCGAGCAGGGCACTGGTTTCGCCGCGCTTTGCGGGCGCGCTGCCTTCGCCGGGCTGCCAGTAGACCTGCGTGGTGGCGCTGCGGCTGTTGGGCAGCGAGATGTACCAGCTCGCCGCATCGGGGGCCGTTCGCTGCAGGAACCGTACCGCGCCTTGCGCCGAGGCGACCGGATCGGCACCGCCGGTGATCTCCGGCTGCATCCAGCGGGTGATCTCGTCCTGGAAATAGGCCGAGGTGCCGGTGGCGAACATGGCGAACAGCAGCCAGCCCAGCAGCAGCCCGGTCCAGGTGTGGAGCAGCGCCATCGACTGGCGCAGGCCTTCCTTCACAGCCGGCCTCCCATGTCGAGCGAGAGCCACAGCGCGCCGCCAAGAACCGCTGCCGAAACGGCCAGCCACAGCCAGAGCTGCCCTGCCGAGCGCAAGCCGAAGGCCAGCAGCGCGATCGTGGCGAAAAGCGCGAAGGACAGCAGCGTGGCCGCCACGCTGGCCTCCGCCGGGTTGACGGAAAGTCCGTGCGCCAGCAGCCGGGCCAGGCAGGCCGTTGCCAGCGAGGTGACGAGATAGTTCGCGGGGACCGCCGCGAGAATGCGTGCGGTCACGTTCCAGCGGCCGATACCGCGCCCCGTCGTCCTGCCGTTCGCGGCACTTCTCGCCATCGTCTTCCCATCGTCCAACTGTATATTGCAAATCAATCGCAACAGTGCGCCGGTTAGATTCAGCCCGCGCCCGAGTCAATGGTCCAGCGCCGCGCGTGGGGCCGGGGCCAAGGGAAGCCCGCAGGAATACTCAACCGGGCGCTGCCGTTCCCGCAGTTTCCGGTATTCCTCAAACCGTCATGGACAGGCCCTAGGGACCGCCGGCCGGACACGAGACGGCGGGGCGCTGGGTGAAAAATCGTGTTGTCGAATGCCATGGATCGTCCCGCGTCGCCGCCGCAGGACTGGAATGCGGTCGGCGCTGCGCTCGTGCGCTATCTCAGGGCGCGGGGAACGCGGCCCGACGTGGCCGATGACGTGGCGCAGGAAACGCTTGCGCGGCTGATCGCTCTCAGCCAGACGCAGCAGATCGGCAGTCTCTTTGCACTGGGCTTCAGGATCGCGGACAACCTGATCGTGGACTTGCAGCGGCGGGAGATGCGCCAGGATTACTGCCATGGGTCGCGCCAGTCCGGGGAAGCAGACGAAGAATGGGAAAGCGAAGATCCCTCGCTGGACAGGGTTCTCGATTCACGCCGCGCGCTGGACGTGCTCTCGCTCTGCCTGCGGCGGATGCCGCCCTTGCGCAGGGAAGTGCTCATTCGCAGGCGCCTCAATCATGAAAGCTGCCGCGCCATCGGTGACGATCTCTCGATCAGCGCGAAGGCGGTGGAGAAGCATATCACGCGCGGTCTGCTCGACCTGCGGCGGGCGCTCGAACGCGCGGGCGTGGACCTTGCGGGACATGGCTGAATGATGCCCGACCGGCAGGACTTCGGCGAGATCGACCGTCAGGCCGCGCAATGGGCGGACCGGATGAACCGCCCCTTGCAGGATGCCGAGATGGCGGCGGCTTTCGATCGCTGGATCCTGCAGGATAGCCGCCACGTGGAAGCCTATGCGCGGATGCAGGGGCTCTGGCAGTCCGGCGCCATGCAGGACGCGCTGACGGCAGCGGAGGCAGGCGCGGGCGCGGCGGCCGGGTCATGGCCCGGCGCGGCGGGCGGCACCCGGACGGGTACGGACGAATCCGGCCTGCCGGAAGACGGCGAGGCCCCGAACTGGGCCGCGCAGGCGTGGAAGCAGTTCGCGGCCTTCACCGCGGTGGCGCTCTGCCTCGTGGTGGTCGTGTCGCTGGGGGCGCGGCTGCTGGTGAGCGAGGCGAGCTACCGCACGGCGCGCGGCGAAACCCGCGATGTCCAGCTGGTGGACGGATCGAAAGTGCGCCTCAGCGGCGATACCCGGATGGACGTGCGCTTCACCCCATGGTCGCGCGAGGTCGTCCTGCGCGAGGGCGAGGCCTTCTTCGACGTTGCGCACGAGAAAGTCCGCAATTTCGCCGTCGATACCGGCAGCTCCAGCGTGACCGTGCTCGGCACCGCCTTCGACATCGATCTGGTGGACGAACAGACGCGGGTGGTGCGGGTCTATCGCGGCCTGGTGAGCGTGGATGCCGGTGCCGGGCGGCAATGGCGCCTGCCGGCGGGCAGCGGCATCGAGGTGGGCGGCGGCAAGGTCCGCAGCCTTGGCGATGTGCCGGGCGATCATCCCGGCTGGATCGACGGCTGGTTCGATGCCGAGGATACATCGGTGCGGCAACTCGTGCAGCGGCTCAACCGGGGTTCCTCGCGGCCGATCGAACTGTCCGATCCGGCCCTGGGCGACCTTCCGGTGACGGGCCGGTTCCAGACGTCGGACCCGGAGATGGTGCTGGATGCTCTGGCCGCGATCCACGATCTCCAGTGGCACAGGGAAGGCGGCCGCTACCTGCTTTCGCGTTAGGCGGCAGGCTCTTGGTGTCATCAAGAATACTTGATAACGTAATGAAAATGTAAGAAAAAATAATTGTCGGGTTAGGCCGGGCCTGCACGTCTTCCCCCCGAATGCCTTATCCTAGGGGGGAAATGATGTTTCGTTCGAGTAATGCCCTGCTGCGCGTATCCGCATGGGCGATCGCGTTGGCCACGGTGAGCGGCGGGGTCGCCGCGGCGCCTGCGCAGGCGGCCGCCACGGGGCAGTACAGCTTCGCCATTCCGGCGCAGGACCTCGGCCATGCGCTGCAGGAATTCTCGCGCGTTACCGGGCTGCAGGTGGCGGCGGCGCCCGAAGCGGTGCGGGGGCGCCGGAGCGCGGCCGTCTCGGGCCGGATGAGCGCGCAGCAGGCGCTCGCCCGGCTGGTGCGCGGCGCCATGTCGAGACGCAGCTTCGCGGGGGCACCGTGATCCTGAAGGCGCGGGCGGCCACGCCGCGCCCCGCCGCCGTGACCGCTCCGGCGCGCCGCGCCGCGCCGGTGGCCGCCGCCGCCGTTGCCGAAGAGCCTGCCGGGGGCGGAGACAGCGAGATCGTCGTCACCGGCTATATCGAGGCGGCGCAGCACGCGCTCGACATCAAGCGCAGGAACGACACCGTCTCCGACACGATCAGCGCCGACGACATGGGCAAGCTGCCCGCCAACAACGTTTCCGAGGCGCTCGCGCGGCTGCCCGGCGTCAACGCGGTGCGCAGCCCGACCACGGGCGAGGGCGACCGCATCACCGTGCGCGGCCTTTCCACCGAGCTGAACAACTACTCGATCAACGGCGTTCGCCTGGGCGGGGCCGGTTCGCGCGACAACAATTTCTATCGCGGCGTGCGCCTCTCGGTCCTGCCGCCGGACGGTATCAAGCAGATCACCGTCTACAAGACCCTGACGCCCGACCGCGACGGTGACGCGCTGGGCGGCTCGGTGGATATCTCCACCCCGACCGCCTTCGACCAGACCCCGATGTACACGCGTCTGTCCGCCGAGGGCGGGATGCTCGACAAGTACGACCATCGCAAGTCCGGCCAGGTTTCCGGCGCGCTCTCGCGCCAGTTCAGCGACCATTTCGGCATATACGTCGCCGCGAACTGGAGCCGCCGCAAGTCGCAGTTCGAGCAGAACGGCGTCGACGGCGATAACCAGCCCGACACCTGGTACGATGACAGCGAGACGCTGGGCTGGGACCCCAACCGCTTCGTCATGCGCGGCATGGACCTGGGCTTCGGCGAAACCGACGTGAAGCGCTGGGGCGCCAATACCAGCATCGACTACCGCTCGGACAATCACGATTTCCACTTCCGCGGGCAGTACAACAAGTACCGCAAGGACGAATTCCTCAACCGCCTGAACTTCCGCAACGACACCGCCCGGAACTCGACCCGCCTGGTGCAGGTGGATTCCGCCGATACCGCCTTGCTCCAGCCCGACGACAACGTGACCGGGTACGACGATGCGCTGGGCCGGATCTACGGTTATTCGCTCGACCAGATCGTGGATCAGGACGGCGACGGGATCATCACCGACGCGGACCGCAAGGGCAAATCGTTCTACAGCCTCAACGGCGGGTCGGGTACGTGGGACCCGCAGGGCTTCCGCCTGCGCCGTTTCTGGGAAGGTTCGCGCGAGACCGGCAGTCTCGCTTCGGCCAACCTCGGCGGAATCTCGCGCGTGGGCGAGCTGACGGTCGACTACGACGTTTCCTACTCGCAGTCGGAAGACAATCTCGACGACGGGTACACGCTGGAATTCCGCAGCGACAAGTACGGCTGGCTCGGCAACGAGGGCGTGCTGTTCAGCAGCAGCGAGGATTCGCGCTTCCCCAAGTGGCTGCTCAATTCCGCCGGGCTCGAAGCGGTGCAGGACCCGTCGCAGTACGATTTCAGCAGCCTTGAAGGCGAAGTGGGCGGCAGCAGCGAGAAGCTCTGGCAGGCGCAGTTCAACCTTGAATGGAAGCCGGTCGATTCCTGGCTGCAATCGTTCAAGACCGGCGCCAAGTTCTACAATTCGCGCCGCCGCACTTATCAGGGCTCGTTCCTGAACCTCGAGGCGGACGGCACGCTGGCGGACTTTTCCGAGTTCTACGGCAAGGACGTGAACAGCCTGTTCGGCGGCGCCTATAGCGGGCTCTACCGGCTCGGCACGACGATCGACAACCGCAAGATGCTGGCCGAACTCCAGCGCGCCGAGGACGGCCAGAGCGAGATCTTCGACGGTTTCGCGGTCGATCCCAATGACGCGGAGCTTTCGAACGAGGACAGCTTCCGTTTCAACGAACGGGTGATCTCGGCCTATGCCATGGGCACGGCCCGCTTCGGCCGGGCGCAAGTGATCGCCGGCGTGCGCATGGAAGCGACGCGCAACAAGATCGACGCCTGGAACATGGACCTGATCCAGGGCGAGCGGTTCGTCTCGGACAAGTCCAGCTTCGTGAACGTGCTGCCCTCGGTCCATGTGAACTACGAACTGGACGACCGCACCAAGCTGCGCGGCGCGGTCTGGACCAGCTTCGCCCGTCCCGACATCGCCCGCATGAGTTCGGCGCGCGAATATGGCTACGACACGGACCCCGATGGCGACGGCGAGGAAAACCCGGTTTCGCAGTGGGTGCTGACCTCGATCGCGCAGGGCAACCCGAACCTCAAGCCGATGCGCTCGCTCAACCTCGACATGTCGCTGGAGCACTATGCCGGCCGCACCGGGGCCTATTCGGTGGCGCTCTACTACAAGCACATCACCAACTTCCTGTTCCGCTCCTCCTCCAGCAACATCCGCGACGGGACGCTGGGCGAGAACGTGGACCCTACCGGCGTGGCGATCTCGATGCCCAACAACGGCAAGTGGGCCGAAGTCTACGGCGTGGAGATCAGCGGCCAGCAGCTCCTGCACTGGCTGCCGGGCGTGCTCGGTTCGCTGGGCGTGGGCGGCAACCTGACGCTGCAGCGTTCGAAGGCGGTCACTGGGCTTTCGTGGCATCCCGACGGCTACACCCTGCCGCTGATGGAAACGCCCGAGACGATCGCCAACCTGCAACTGTTCTGGGAGCGCAAGGGCTGGGAAATCTACGGTGCATGGAACTACCAGTCGCGGTTCCTCGGCGGCATCCAGGACTTCGGCAACAATCCCTACGAGCAGGCCTATAGCTTCGTGGACCTGACCTTCCGCAAGACCTTCCTCAAAAAGTCCTCGGTGCAGTTCCAGGTTCAGAACCTCTTCGATTCGCACACTTATTGGGAAACCGTGTCGTCGGGGACAGGGGGAAGCCGCGCCTACATCAAGAACGGGCGCAGCATGACGCTCGGCTTCAACCTGATCTTCTGAGGATACCTGCCATGAAGACCAAGACCCGCATCCTGCTGGGGGCGCTGGCCCCGGCCCTGCCGCTGTTTCTGCCGCTGTGCCTGCCGTTTCCCGCCTTCGCCGCCGATGCTCCGGCCCAGCAGCAGGAGCCGCTGGCGCCCGCCACCGTCCGGCCCGAGCGCGTGATCCTGAATCTCACTGCCGATCCGGCCACCGGTATGGCCGTGACCTGGCGCTCGGCACCGGGGCTGCCGGGGCAGGTGCAATATGCGAAGGCGACCAGCAGCCCCGACTTCGTGAAGGCGCCGCTCACCGTGGCGGCGAATACCGACGATGCCACCTTGCCGGTCCGCGAGGACCCGGCATTCCGCGCCGCCTATCACTCGGCGGTGCTGACCGGGCTCGAACCCGATACCGTCTATGCCTACCGCGTGGGGGACGGCGCGCACTGGTCCGAATGGTTCCAGTTCCGCACCGCCGCCCGCGAGGGCAAGCCGTTCCGCTTCATCTACATGGGCGACATGCAGAACCAGATCCTGTCGGAAGCCTCGCGCACCTTGCGCATGGCCTTCCGCCAGGCGGGGGACGCGGCCTTCACGATCCACGCCGGAGACCTCATCAACCGGCATGACAGCGATGCCGAATGGGGCGAGTGGTTCGCCTCGGGCGGGTTCCTCTATGCCCAGACGCCGCAGATGCCGACGCCGGGCAATCACGAATACGTCAGGGATGAAGCCGCGCGGGCGGGTTCCTCGATCAACGGCCAGTGGCGCCGCCAGTTCACCTTGCCCGAGAACGGCCCGGCCGAGCTTCCGGCGAGCCGGGAAACGAGCTGGTACACCGACTATCAGGGCCTGCGCCTGATCTCGATCGATTCCATGCAGGTCGATCGGGACGAGACCGCGCGCAAGGCCATCGTGAAATGGCTGGACGGGCTGCTGGCGAAGAATCCGAACCGCTGGACGGTGCTGTTCCTGCACTTCCCGCTGTTCTCCAGCGAGCCGGGGCGTGACAATCCCAAGGTCCGCGCCGCGCTGAAGCCGCTGATCGACAAGTATCATGTCGACCTCGTGCTGCAGGGCCACGATCACGGCTATGCGCGCGGCGCGATCGGCAAGGACGGCCCATCGGCGGACGATGCCGGAACCACTTATGCCGTCTCGGTCGCCGGGCCGAAGATGTACGATGTCGGCAGCCTGCCCTGGGCCCGCAAGTCGGCCTCCCGCACGCAGGCCTATCAGGTGATCGACGTCAGCCCCGCCGCGCTGACCTACCGGGCCTATACGGCGACGGGTGAGCCGCTCGACGCGGTGACCTTGCACAAGCCCTGAGATCCGCAAGGGCCGGCCGCAGGCCGGGGGGCGCCGTTTCCGGCCCTTGGCGAGGCCGCGCTTCGTATTGCGACGCGAAGTGCGGCCTCGTTCGGCCCGGTCAGTCGAGCATGGTCTGGCGCAGCCTGGCGATATCCGCGTCGGTCAGGCCGATCTTCTGCTTCAGGTAGCCTTCGGTGCCGCCATACTGCTTGTCGAGGTAAGTGAAGAACTGCGCGAGGTGAGAGATGCCGCCGGGGGTGTAGAGCGGTTCGGCCTTGGGCGGCTGACCATCGGCGCGGGCGGCGTAATACTTGAGGATCGGGTTGCCCGGATAGTCGGCAGGGTCGACTTTGGGCATTTCCCACTGCGGCTTACGGAACGTGGTGGAGAGGTGATAGTCCTTGAGGATCGTCTCCCGGTCCACGCCGAGCAGGTCGTAGATCAGGGCGGTGGCGATCCCGGTGCGATCCTGCCCGGCCGAGCAGTGGTAGACCACCGCGCCCTCGTTCGCGAGGAGCCGGTTGAACAGGGCGTGGAACTGCGGGACGAGCATGATTTCCATGCCCTCGTAGATGTTCTCGCCGCCGCTCTTTGCCATCTTCGCGAAGAGGGGCTTCAGCGAATAGTCGTTGGCGAGGAACAGTGCGCCGGTACGGTCGTCAAGCATGTCGGGCGCGACTTCGCGTTCCTCGATCGAGCGCAGGTCCACCACGGCGCCCAGATGAACCTGGTCGAGCAGCGCATAGTCCGCATCTGTCAGCAGCGGCATCGCGCCCGAGCGAAAGGCCTTGTCCCACTTCACGGTGCGGCCGTCGCGAGTGACATAGCCGCCGATGTCGCGGAAGTTGCTGCCCTGCTGGAGCGGCAGGACCCGCTCGGCGACCACGGCGGTCTTGCCCTTGCGGCTTTCGAGGATGACGTAGCGGCGCTCGCTTGCGGGGATGGGCAGGGTGAGCGTGCTCTCGGTGCTGGCGGCGGCAAAGCGCCGGTCGCCCTTGTCGAGCACGGTATCGGCGCTGATCCACACCGCGACCGGGGCGGTGTCCGGCCGGGTGAGCTGGACGGTCTGCGCGTCGAGCCGGGTCAGCGCGGCGATTTCGCGCGCGGTGGCGGCTGTGCCGGAAAGCGCCGTGATGGCGGCGATCAGGGCGATGGATGTGGTCTTGCGCGTCATTTCTGGGATTCCCGGTCAGTGGCGCAGGGGGCAGCGTGGTTCCGATCGGCCCGTGATGAACGGACGTAGCGGCGACAGGCCCGGCGGCGCGGATTTGATCGTGGCCGATGTAGAACGGATGTATGTATCCTGTGTGACATCGGTATCGTCAATCTCCATGGCATGCATCGTGGCCACGATGCTCGCCATCGGCGGGATCGCTTGCTATTGTCAGGCAGACGACATGCCGAACCGGAGCGGGGCCTGATGCCGGAAAATCCTAGAAAACCCTCTAATGACAGGCTGTTGGAGGCTGTTTTCGAGCAATGGTCTGCTGTTGGCGGCAGCGGGGTTACCGCGCGGCAGGTCGCCGGGATTGCCGATATACCGGTATCGTCGATCTACCATCATTTCGGCTCTCTGGAACAGTTGTTGGTTGTTGCGCAGGATCACGCGCGGCAGCAGGCGCGGCTCTGGTGCGATGAGCAGCTCGGGCAGGTTTCGGGGTTCGCGGGGGACTATCGCGATTTCCCGGCCTTCTTCGCGCAGATCGTCGATGGCTGGGCGAACGAGCGGCGGGGGCTGGCCTTCGCCTGGCGGGAAGGGCAGCTTCTGGCCGCCACCAGCCCGGCCTTCCTGCAGGCGGAGGGGGAGTGGCGGCGATCTCTGGGCGGGGTTCTGGCAGGTCGCGGCGGCAAAGTTCGGGCTGGCGGACCGGGCCGTGGTTGCCGAGCGGGTCTTCGAGAACGAGAGCTTCCTGCACATGTTCCGCTGGCGCCGCACCGTGGACCGCGCCGGGCTGGACGAATTTGCGCGGGGGCTGGCGGCGTGGCTGTCGGGCAGGCCGATCCCGGAAGCGCCATGGCGCGACTATGCCCGGGCCGAGGCACTGCGCGAGCTTCCGGCCTTCCCCGAACGCGACGCCACCGGCGCCCGCATCGTCGAGGCCGCAGCCGCCTTGCTGGAGAAGACAGGCGCCAGCGGGCTGACTCACCGCGCGGTTGCCGAAAGCGCGGGGCTGACGCTGGGCGTGGTCTCGCACAAGTTCCGCACCAAGTCGGAACTGGTCCAGGCCGCATTCGAGGGAACCTACCTGAGCGGCGTGACCCGCTTCCGCTCCGATGCCCTGCCCGGCAGCGACACCGCCGCCGAAGCCGCGATCGAGCAGGCGCTGGACAACATGGTGGGCTTCATCGCCCACAGCGTCCGCGGCCGGGGCATGGATGAACTGCACATCGCCGTGGCGCGCGACCCGGCGCTGAACCAGTTCGCGGCGCAACTGCGCTATCTGCGCGGACAAACCTCGCGCAAGCTGCTGGAGGCGCTGATCCAGGGGCGGCGTCAGGCGGGAAATCTCGAAGCGGCGCTGCTGTCGAGCTTCCTTTCGTCCTTGACGCGCAACCATGCCGGGGCGGAGGGCGAAACGTCCCGGGCAGCGATCCGGCGCGAGTTCGAGGCGGTGGTCGACCTGATCCGGGCGGGCTGATCGCCTCGCCAACGTCATCGCGCCCGCCCGAGCGGGCAGGGTGATGCCAGGTGCCGTTCTGGTGCCTTTAGGTGTCGTTCTGTTCCAGACGCGAAAAGGGCGAGCCTTTCGGCCCGCCCTTGCTGTTTTCGGTCTGCAAACCCGTCAGTCGCGGCCGTTTCCGAAGGCGACGATCTGCAGCATGCCGCCGGCCATGGCGACGTTCTTGAAGAAGTGAATGAACTGGTTCTGGTCGCCGAGCTGGGCGTGGAAGAAGAGGGCGGTCGCCAGGCTGAACAGCGCCAGCACCGCGGCCACGGCGCGCAGGCGATAGCCCGAGATCAGGACGACACCGCCCACCAGTTCGACGATGATCGCGCCGGCAAGCGCAACAGCCGGCAGCGGCAGCCCGGCCGAGGCGATATAGGCCATCGTGCCGGATGGATCGGCAAGCTTGGATGCGCCGCTCAGGATGAAGATGGCGGCTATCAGGATGCGTCCGATAAGCGGCAGGAACCTGGCGATGCCGTTGTCGAGCGTGGCGGGAGCGGTCTTGGCGGTTGCGGTATTCATGGCGATTCCCCTTGGCATTTGCGTTGAAGAGGAGCCGTAAGTCCGCGTCATGCGGCCGATGCTGCGGCGCCTCGATGACAGGGAAGTGCCGGAAAATCGGATTTCCAGAAATCCTGATAAAATTGATCTTCACATTCGATAAAGTTGAAATGGTAGATCGTGGAAAATGGGACTGGCGGCAGGGCGGGGGGAGTCGCCGCCAGTCCCTCAGGGGTTCGCAGGCCGACCGTGCGGGCTCCGAACAGGGCCTTGGCGTAGTCGCCGCCAAGCCCGTAACTCTTGCCCATCAGGCGGGATTAACGGCCCGGCCCGGGCTGGCATCAAGGTTGCAAATGAATACGGTCGCGGCAGGCAATGGCTTTGCCGGACAGGAGTTTACGACCTAGGCCTTTCGCGGTTCAGGGTCTTGTACGGAGTTGACGCGAAGCATCAGTTGGCGCGTGCGACGGGCTGCCAGCGGCTGCGCCACACTTTGGGCGTGGTGCCCACCGCGCGGCGGAAAAGCCGCGTCAGGTGCGCCTGGTCGGTCAATCCGCATGTGCAGGCGATCTGCGAAAGCGCATCGTCGGTCTGGAGCATGAGGCGCTGCGCCCGCCGGATCCTTTGCCGGATGACATAGGCGTGGGGCGGTTCGCCCATGCTGGTCTTGAAGGCCCGGCAGAAGTGGCCGGTACTGAGCCGCGCAACCATGGCAAGGTCTCTGCAGGCGAGGGGGTGAGCAAGATTGTCGTCCACATGGCGGACCACCCTGTGCAGTTGCCAGCCGGCGAGGCCGCCCTTGGCCGAAGGATCGGATGTCAGGTCCGCCGGCGGAGCCACCGGCAGCAACAGGGCGCGGTAGTTCTCGGGCCTTTCTCCCGCCGAAATGCCGGCGGGGTGAACCCTGTCTTCGAAAATAGCTGGTAGATCCCGTCCCGATTTTATTGTTGTCGTGCTCAAGTTCGCATGAAGCATGACCAACTCTCCAATCTCGGCGAATCGGATTGTCGCACAGTATTTCGGAACGACAACCCGATTCTCCGCTGGAACATGAATCGCCTGCAGAGATTGCGATCTTGCTACGCTAGGTGGAAGGGGGAATTTTACTAAGGTATTATACGAAAGATATCGGAAAACTTCGCTTTCGGTGTCAGATATCGGGAAGTTCGTTAAACGTGTTGTCCAACTCGCACTGGGCCACGAAACGGTCGAGCAGCCATGCCGCTGCCGGGCCGGGAGGAACGTCGCGGCGCCATATCCCGCCGAAGCGGTAGATGCCGCCGGGATGATCCGGCATGGCCAGGCGCACGAGTGTTCCCGAAACGAGATCCGGCTCGATCATCGGCAGCGGCATGTTGCCCCAGCCGATTCCCTGCCGCAGCAGGGCATGCTTGGCGCCAAGGTCGGCGAGGCGCCATGTCTTGGGGCTCATTACCGAGAAGTCCTTTCCCTCGGTAAAGCGCGAACGGTCGCTGAGCACGAGCTGGGTAAATTCGCGCCCCGCGCCGGGCGGGATCGGGTCCATGCGGCCCAGCGGGTGATCGGGGGCGGCCACCGGCACCATCGCCACCGAGCCTACGGACACGCTTTCCAGCCCGTCCACCCCCGCGAAGAGAGGGCCCGACAGGCCGATCACGGCATTCCCGTCCAGCACCATCGATGTAATCGCGCCCAGTGCCTCAACATGGAGGCGCAGCTGGACGGTGGGAAACTCGGCGGCGAAAGCGCGCAGAATCACGCCGAGGCGCTCGGCCGGGAACATTACGTCCACGGCGAGATCGACTTCCGCCTCAAGCCCGTCGAGCAGGCCCTTAACCTTGGCGCGCAATCCGTCGATCCCTTCCGCCACGCCGCGCGCTTCCGAGAGGACCGCACGCCCGGCCGTGGTGAGGACGGGCTTGCGCGTACCCTCGCGCTCGAACAGCATGACGCCGAGCTGGGCTTCGAGATTGGCGATTCCATAGCTGATGACGGAGACCGCACGGTTCAGCTTGCGCCCGGCGGCGGCGAAACTGCCGGTGTCTACGATGGCCAGGAAGATGCGCAGCTGGTCCAGGGTCGGCGTGCCGGGGTTGCTCACTTTTCAATCTCCTCGAACAGTCAGGTCGATTTTATCCCTCTGAACTTGAAATGAGCCGAGGTCTATATGGGTTTTCAAGAGAGGGCGGCACCTAACCCCGCCGCCCTTCAGGAGATAGGCCATGATCGAACTTCGTCCCTATGACAGCCTCGGCGGTGCCAACCACGGCTGGCTCGACGCCAAGCACCACTTCTCGTTCGCCGGCTACCACGATCCGGCACGTGTCCACTGGGGCAACCTGCGCGTCTGGAACGACGATGCGATCGCCCCGCAGACCGGCTTCCCGCCGCATCCGCACCGCGACATGGAAATCATCACCTATGTCCGCGAAGGCGCGATCACCCACCAGGACAACCTGGGTAACAAGGGCCGGACCGAGGCCGGCGATGTCCAGGTGATGAGCGCGGGCACGGGCATCACGCACTCGGAATACAACCTCGAGGACGTGACGACGAAGATCTTCCAGATCTGGATCATCCCGACCCGCGACGGCGAGGAACCGAGCTGGGGCGCCAAGCCCTTCCCCAAGGGGGACCGCTCGGGCCAGTTCGTGACGCTCGCCTCTGGCTACGAGAACGACAACGAAGCCCTGCCGATCCGTACCAATGCCCGCGTCGTGGGCGCCACGCTCAAGGCCGGCGAGACCGCCGAATACCCGCTGGGCAAGGACCGCAAGGCCTACCTCGTTCCCGCCATCGGTGCGGTGCAGATCGACGATGTGCGCGCCAATGCCCGGGACGGCGTGGCGATCAGCGACCTCGACGTGCTGCGGATCACCGCGATCGAGGATAGCGAGATCGTTCTGGTCGACGCTGCCTGAAGAACCGGGAGCGGGCGGAAATCGCCCGCTCCCATCTCTTCTCTGCCAGATTGCCCGATTGCATTTTCCCTTATCGGCGCCGACGTTCTTCCCCGGCGCTCAAACGCACAAAAGAAGCGCAAGGAAGGATTGCCCCCATGACCGTCCATTCATCCGATATCGAAGGCGTTGACCTTGTCGTTCTTCCCCCCGTCCGCGACCTTGGCGACGGGTTCCAGGTCCGCCGTGCGCTGCCCACCGCGCAGCGCCGCATGGTCGGCCCCTTCATCTTCTTCGACCAGATGGGCGAGGCGGTGTTCCGCAGCGGCGAAGGCCTCGACGTGCGCCCGCATCCGCACATCGGCCTTTCCACGCTGACTTACCTCGTCGAAGGCGAGATCCTTCATCGCGACTCCCTCGGCTCGGTCCAGGCGATCCGCCCCGGTGAGGTCAACTGGATGACCGCAGGCAGCGGCATCGTCCATTCCGAGCGCACCTCTCCCGAAATCCGCGCCAGCGGCGGCAAGCTGTTCGGGCTCCAGACCTGGATCGCGCTGCCCAGGGAAGCGGAAGAGATCGCCCCGGCCTTTGCGCACCACAAGGCAGACGAGATTCCCGTGACCGAAGACGCCGGAACCCGGCTGACGCTGATCGCCGGTACGTCCGACGGCCTGACCTCGCCGCTCAAGACCTACTCCGACATGGTCTATGCCGATATCGTCATGCTCGACGGTGCGCGTTATCAGGTGAAGGCCGAGCACGTCGAACGCGCGATCTATGTCGTCGGCGGCGAAGTCGAGGTCGAAGGCCAGACCGGCAGCTTCAAGGAAACCGAACTCGTGGTCTTCAAGCCGGGCGCCGAAGTCGTGCTCCGCGCCAGGGGCGGCACCCGCCTGATGCTGCTGGGCGGGGAACCCCTGCCGGAGAAGCGCCATATCTTCTGGAACTTCGTCTCTTCCTCGCTCGACCGTATCGAGCAGGCCAAGGAAGACTGGAAGGAACAGCGCTTCGACCGCGTGCCCGACGAAAACGAATTCATTCCCCTTCCGGCCTGAGGAGCATCACGCCATGGCACATGGAACCGCCCATATCGGCGAAACCCCCTGGCGCACCGAGATCGTCGTCGGCGGCCATGCGATCGTTGCCGACGAGCCGGAAGCGCTCGGCGGGCAGGGCGCCGGCCCTGCGCCTTACGACCTGCTGCTCGCCAGTCTCGGCGCCTGCACCGCGATCACGCTGAAGATGTACGCCGTGCGCAAGGGCTGGCCGCTGCAATCGCTCGATGTCGACCTGAAGCTGAGGGGCTCGAAGGATGACATGCATGTTGAGCGCACGCTCGTGATCTCGGGATTGGACGAGGACCAGAAAAGCCGCCTCGCCGACATCGCGGAGCGGACGCCGGTTACACTGACCCTGAAGTCGGGCCTGCCGATCGAGACGCGGCTGGCTTGAACCCTTGGAGAACACAGGGCAGTGCGGCCGGCCGCGCTGCCCTTTTCGCGTCAGAACTGCTCGGCCACGTCCACGAGCGAGGTCAGCTTCTTCGGGGCGATCGCGCGCCATGACCGGGCCAGCCACGTCCCGATGGCGTCCCAGTCGTTCTCGCCCAGATCGAGGCGAATGCCGATCCAGCCGTCGCCGAAGTAGGCGGGGCGGAAATAGCGTTCCTCGTCCTGTTCTATGAGCATCGCCTGTTCGTCCGGGCCGCTGATCTTCACCAGCAGGGCGGTGCGACCGTCGGCGTGATGGTTCGACGTGAAGTAGGCGAATTTCTTGCCCTTGGTCACGCCGAAGCAGGGCATTCCGTGGCTCTGTATCTCGTCCGCTTCGGGCAGGGCCATGGCCCGTTCCCGTACGCACTCAAGCAGCCATTCCGGGCTCGTTTCGCGCACGACAAGCGCGGCGAGGCAACGTGAATAGAGCTGGTGTTCGGCAATCAGTACGCGCGCGGCGAGCGTATCGGCGGTGTCTCCCGGCACGATGGCAACCGGCGTCTGGCCGAGGATCGGACCTTCGTCCAGCTCGGGAATGACGAGATGGACGCTGACGCCGCCGTGACTGTCGCCCGCGTCGATGGCGCGCTGGTGGGTATGCAGGCCGGTGTACTTCGGCAGGAGCGACGGGTGGATATTGACCATCCTGCCGTCCCACTTGCCCACGAAACCGCCGGTCAGGATGCGCATGTATCCCGCGAGCGCGACCCATTGCGCGCCGGAGCCGCGGATGGCGGAGTCCATCGCGGCGTCGTGCTCCTCGCGCTCAGCCCCTTGTGGCTGAGCGCGAAGGTGGGCACGCCTTCGGCGGAGGCGAGTGCAAGGCCGCCTGCATCGGGCCGGTTGCTGGCGACGAGGACGATCTCATAGGGACAGTCCTCGGCGCGGCTGGCGTAGAGCAGGGCGGCCATGTTGGTGCCGCTGCCCGAAATCAGGACGGCGACTTTTGCCTTGTCAGGCAAGATGAACGGCTTCCCAGTCCTCGCGGGCGGACCAGATCTCGGTCTTGCCCTGAACGGTGCAGCCCTTGTCGCCTTCTTCGACGATGCCGATCACGAAGACGGTTTCGCCGGCTGCTTCCAGCTCGGCCTTGAGCGCGGCGACTTCTTCCGGCGAGACCGCAAGCACCATGCCGATGCCGCAGTTGAAGGTGCGCGCCATCTCGCCCGGCTCGATATTGCCCTGCGCCTGCAGGAACGCCATCAGGCGCGGCTGCTCCCAGGCGCCGGCATCGATACGGGCGTGCAGGCCCTTGGGCAGCACGCGCGGAATGTTTTCGAGCAGGCCGCCGCCGGTGATATGGGCCAGCGCATTGATACGGCCGGCGCGGATGAAGGGCAGCAGGCTCTTAACGTAGATGCGCGTGGGCGCGATCAGCGCGTCGATCAGCAGGGTGTCCGAATCGAACAGGGCCGGGCGGTCCAGCTTCCAGCCCTTGTCCTCGGCGAGGCGGCGCACCAAGGAGTAGCCGTTGGAATGCACGCCCGAGGATGCAAGGCCGAGCAGCACGTCGCCGTCCGCGACCTTTTCACCGGTGAGCTGTTCGCCGCGTTCCACCGCGCCGACGCAGAAGCCTGCGAGATCGTAATCGCCCGCGGCGTACATGCCGGGCATCTCTGCGGTTTCGCCGCCGATGAGGGCGCAGCCCGAGATGCGGCAGCCATCGGCGATTCCGGCAACGACGCGTTCGGCGACGCCGTTCTCGAGCTTGCCGGTGGCGAAGTAGTCAAGGAAGAACAGGGGCTCTGCGCCCTGTACGATAAGGTCGTTCACGCACATGGCGACGAGGTCGATGCCGATCTGGTCGTGCCGGTCATGGTCGATGGCCAGCTTGACCTTGGTGCCGACACCGTCGTTCGCGGCGACCAGAAGCGGGTCCTTGTAGCCGGCCGCGCGGGGGTCGAAGAAACCACCGAAGCCTCCCAGTTCCGCATCGGCGCCGGGGCGCGCGGTGGATTTGGCGAGCGGGGCGATGGCTTTGACCAGCGCATTGCCTGCGGCGATCGAGACGCCGGCTTGCTCGTAGGAGTAGCTCTTCGGGGAGTTATCGTCGGACATTGCGCGCGCATAGTGTGCAAACGCTCTCCTGTCACGCCCGAGGCAGCAATCAGGTGAACAATTCGGGCGGAAAAATTCGTGCAGGAGGCGCCGGTGCGCGGCGTTCCGCCGGATTTCCGGGGCCTTGGCCGATCGCGCGTCCCGCCTTCCGGGGATGTCGTCGCTTTACGGCTTGGATTTCCGGATTCGTTTGGGCAAAAGGCCGGTCGGTTTCGATAATGGCAATCACCTTCTCCCACAAAATCCGGCGCGTGGCCGGCAGCGGTCTGGCCTTTGGGCAGGCGCGCGTCCGTTCGCCGCGGGGCCTGGCCTTTGCGCTGGGCGGGGCGGCGATTCTCGCATTGGGCACCGTGGGTGGTTACCGACTCGTGGCGCAGGTGGAAGGCGATCGCGGCATCGCTCCGCTCGCCAATTCCGAGGATATCCAGGTCAACGGCATCAAGGTCGATGTTACGGCCAAAACCGGCGCCGATGCCCGGCTCGAAGGCTGGAAACAGGCGGAGAAGGACGCCTGGAAGAAGCTCGGCGGGCCGGACATGCCGGTCGAGGCTATCGATGCCATGGTTTCGTCGGTCGTGATCGGCCATGAGCAGGTCGGGCCTCGCCGTTATATCGCCACGCTCGGCATCATCTTCAACAAGGCGCGTGCAGGGCAGTACGTGGGCGCAGGCGGCGCGGCGATCCGGTCGGCGCCGATGCTGGTACTGCCGGTGCTGTACTCGGGCGGCGTGCAGCAGGTGTTCGAAGTGCGCGGGCCCTGGCAGAAGGCATGGGCCGAGTTCCAGGCCTCGCAAAGCCCGATCGATTATGTGCGGCCGGTAGGCGCAGGGGGGGAATCGCTGATTCTCACCGCCGGCCAGGCTTCTCGCCGCAGCCGCCTGTGGTGGCGCAACATCCTCAACCAGTTTGACGCTGCGGATGTGGTGATCCCGGTCGCCCGTCTTGAGCGGCAATGGCCCGGCGGCCCGATTCACGGCACTTTTACCGCGCGCTATGGCCCGGACAACACTTTCCTCGGCACCTTCGAACTCGATGCCGCCAGCGAGCAGGATCTTCCTGTCATGCTCAATCAGGCGGTGGAGCGGATCGATGGCCTGTACCGGAATGCGCTCGCCAGCGGCGAGCTGCGTCCTGATCCCACGCTGACGACCAGCGGGCAGGTGCTGGACCGCGCTTTTGCCGAATTGCGCCAGAAGCTCATGCCCAAGGGCGGGGTTCCGGGGGATGTCGTGCCCATCGCGCCCCCTGCAATCGCACCGGTCCCGGCGGTCGTCGTCCCGACCGAGACGGTTTCCGTACAGTTCGCTTCGCCCGATGCGGCAGCCGTCGATGCGGCGCTTGCCGCCGTGCGCGGCGTTCCGGGTGTGCGCGGCGCCGCCACCGTCAGCCTTGCTGTCGGCGGAACGTCCGTCATGCGCGTGACCGTCGAGGGCGGTAGCGAGCGTCTTGCCGCCGCGCTGCGTGCGCAAGGCTGGAAAGTGACGAACGGCGGCGGTGCGCTGAGGATCACCCGCTAGGTTCCTCGGTGATGAAGCAGATCGCCCTCCCACTGTCTGCCGCGAGCGACAGCCCGCCGCGCATTGTCGTCGGCAGTGCCAACGCACAGGCGATCGACGCCTTGCTTGAGCCGGGTGCATGGCCGTTCCGCAGCGCGATCCTTTCCGGTCCTCCGCGTTCGGGCAAGTCCCTGCTGGCACGCTGGTTCGTCGAGGCCGGTCACGGCGATGCGCTGGATGACGCCGACCGGATGGAGGAGGACGTGATCTTCCACAGCTGGAACCGTGCGCAGGAAACCGGACGTCCGTTGCTGATCGTCTCCAGTCGCCGCCGCGGCAGCGGGGAAGGGCGCTGGCAGGTCAGTCTCCCGGACCTGGGATCCCGGCTTGGCGCCGCCCTGGAACTGGAGATCGTCGAGCCGGACGACGAGATGCTGGCCGCCCTGATCGAGATCCACGCCCAGATGCGCGCACTCAATCTCGATCCCACTGCGATCGACTATCTTGTACCGCGCGTCGTGCGTAGCCATCTGGGCGTCGAAAATCTGGTCACTGCCATTGATCGGCTCAGTCTGGAACGCAAGCAGCCGCCTACTCTGGCGATCTGGCGCGACGCTCTGATCGAGACTAAAGGCGGCGACTCGAAGACCACTTGACCGGACGGCTTGCCTTGCGGGCCGATTGATGGGAGATTCGCGCGATGCTGGGTAATCTTGTCCGCTACCTGGACTCCGTCGTCGCGCGTGACCCTGCGCCGCGTTCACGCTGGGAAGTCCTGCTCTATCCGGGCGTGTGGGCGCTGTTCTTTCACAAGATCGCGCATCGCCTGTTCCGTGCGGACCTGTTCTTCCTGGCCCGCGTGGTGAATCACATCTCCCGCTTCCTGACCGCGATCGACATTCATCCCGGCGCCACCATCGGGAAGAACTTCTTCATCGACCATGGCTTCACCGTCATCGGCGAAACGGCCGAGATCGGCGACAATGTGACGATCTACCAGTGCGTCACGCTGGGCGGTTCCAACCCCACCAACGGCAAGGGCGGCAAACGCCACCCGACTTTGCTCGACAATGTGATCGTAGGCTCCGGCGCGCAGATCATCGGCCCGGTAACGGTGGGCAGGCGCGCACGTGTCGGCGCCAGTGCCGTCGTGACCGAGGACGTGCCCGAAGGCGCGACGATGATCGGCGTCAAGGCGCGCTCCACGCTGGTGAAGGCGGAAACTTACGCGAAGGACTTCATGCCTTACGGCACGCCCTGCAAGGAACCGTGCGAGCCGGTGGGCAACCAGCGGATCGACGAGCTGGAGGAGCAGATTGCCGCCCTGCGCGCGCAAGTGGCCGAATTGATGCATGCGCGCGAGGATGAGCCGCAGGCCGAGCCGGCCGTGAAGGGCGTCTGAACCGAATGGTGTCAGGCCCCGCAGGCGCGAATTCCAGTACCGGCAGCGTCTTGGCCTTTCCCGGCCGCACGCCCTTGCAGATCGGGTTCGACCGGCTCGAACTCCAGCGCATTCTCGATCTTTACGGCCGCATGGTGGCAGCAGGCATGTGGCGCGATTATGCGATGGATTTCGGCAAGGAGGCCGCCAACTTCTCTGCCTTCCGCCGCGCTGCCGAGCGTCCGCAGGCCCGAATCGAGAAGCGCCCTTCGCTGCGTACGAAACAGGGAATGTGGACACTGTTCGGCGAGGCCGGGCAAATCCTGAAGCGCGGACATGAATTGGCCGGCGTGCTCAGCCCGCTGGAGCGCAAGCTGCTGAAAGTGGTGGAAGACTGAGCCTCAGGGGCTCCTATGCGGTCAGGCGAATGCGTGATGCATGTCCAGATCCGCCTCCTGCGCGCGGGCTACGCCGTTGACAATCGCAAGCAGGGATCCGGCGGCGACAATTCGCAAGGCATAAAGGATGCAGGTCAGCACGGCGCCTGCCGGCGGTGCGCTTATGCTGAATGACAGGAGCGTTCCTGCGACAGTACCGGCGATCATGCAGGTCCACCAGACGACCAGGCGCGGATCGGTAGGCTGGTCTGCATCATGGCCATGCAGGTGGCTCCGGTTCCACAACTCTCTCATCGCTTCGAATGGCTTGAACAGGCAGGCTATCGGAATGAAGAAGTAGCCGACGGACCACCCGGGCGAGAATTCCAGGCCTTCCATCCCGGCCGCGAAGAGATTCGCATGGGCCCTGTGGATCCAAAGCGACACCGCGACTGCGCAGACCAGATAGACGGCCAGGACGGCGACGGTACCTGTGGCGGCGAAAATCGCCAGCGGGCTTTCCGGGGCGGCACCCCTGGCGAGCGAAGCTGCTATGGCCGCGAGGGTCAGCCCGGTGGTTCCGATGTGGCAGCACAGCAGAACCCGTACCACGAGGTACGGCGGGCGAGCGAGGCGATTCCATCGGAAAGCGCGGTTTCGGGCATGATGAAGCTACTTTCGGGAAGGATTGTCGTTCAGGCAAAGACGGTTTTTTCGTCCATGAGCGTGGCCTGCGCGAGGGTGATTGCGCGCAGGATCACCACGAGGCCGGCAGCAGCCACGCACCAGAAGACAAGCCCTGAGAGCATGAGCGAAAGGTTGAGCAGACTGGGCGCGATGAATTTCACCGGCGAAACGAGGTTGAACAGCCCGAGGCCGGTCACGAAGAACACCAGCAAGGAACCGGTGACGAAGCTCATCCACCAGATCGCCACTTGCGTGACGCCGGTGCGCGACTGGTACTCGTCTTCTCCGTGGCTGCGGTTCCACAGTTCGCGCATGGCCAGGAACGGCACGAAGAGCTGCGCCACCGGAACGAAGAAACTGGCGCCGGACCAGACCGGCCGCGCGCGAAGGCCGGCGAGCCCGACAGCATGGAGGTTGGCGATGGCCTTGTGAAACCAGAGCAGGAAGGCGATCATGGCTACGATGAAAGTGACCAGACCGGCGATAATCGCCAAGCCCGCGATCACGAAGGGAACCATCTTCGGGTCGCCGAGCTCGATATAGCCGATTTGCCGCCTGTATTCGGCCCAGGCCAGCGCGACAATCGCGATGATCAGGGCAACGACATAAGCTGCTGCTGCCAGTTGGGTGAAGATCGAATAAGTCGCCAGCCGCGCGTTAGCTTGCGGCGTGATATGCCCCCGCATGTTCCAGTATTCCCCCGTCGCACCTCACGGGAGGCTGCCCTGCGGCAAGCGCGACGTCAACTGGGTTACAATTTGGGCTTCGGGAATTTAACCTTGGGTTTTCAGCAGCAGGGAGAGAGCGTGCTGGGCCTGTTCCATGCCCGTTTCCAGCACGCTGTCACCGCTGCGGTCGGCAATCCTGGGCCAGGCTGAGGCGAACCCTTCTACGGAAAGGTTGTCCTCGCCAAGCAGAATGCCGTCATTCATTGTGACGAAAGCGCTCTGGCAGACACCGCCCCCTGCGCCGACTATGGCGTCATTGGGGGCGTCCTTCGATACGAGAAACAGTGCGGCGGGCACGACGGCTTCGGGGCGGAACGCTGAGTAGGCTTCGTCGGGGAAGATGTCCGCGGTCATCCGCGTACCGGCGGTGGGGGCAAGCGAATTGACGCGGATGCCGTACTTCGCCCCTTCCATGCGAAGCGTACGCGCAAGGCCCAGAACGCCGAGCTTTGCCGCTCCGTAGTTGGCCTGGCCGAAGTTGCCGCCGAGACCGCTGGAACTCGTCGTCATGAGTACGCGGCCATAGTTCTGCTCTCGCATGATTTCCCACACGGCCTTGGTCGCATAAGCACTGCCTAGCAGATTGACCCTTACGACCCGTTCGAAATCGGCCATGTCCATCTTGGCGAAAGTGCGGTCGCGCAGGATTCCGGCATTGTTGATGAGAACATGGATGCCGCCCCACGCCTCCCTGGCGCGTGCGGCCATGGCTTCCATTTGCGCGAAGTCCGAAACGTCCCCGCCATCGGCCATGGCCTCGCCGCCGAGCGCGCGGATTTCTTCGACGACGGCAAGCGCGGAATCGGAATGCCCCGAGCCGTCAAGCGCCGTGCCAAGGTCGTTGACGACGACTTTCGCACCGCGCCGCGCGAGTTCGAGGGCATAGGCCCGGCCAAGGCCGTGGCCCGCTCCGGTAACCACGGCAACCTGATCGGCAAAGGAGATGAAGGACTGCATCAGCCGGGAATGGCAGGTTGCGCGAGCCCCTTCAATTGCAAAGGTGGCACGGTTTGGCCTCCTCACGGGTTGCCCCGGAGCGTTCGCGAGGCCATAGGCGCATGAAACGAATCTGCGCTGCTTTAGCGAAAGGCCCTGCGATGAAAGTCCGCGTCCACGTCAGCCTCAAGCCCGGTGTTCTCGACCCGCAGGGCCGGGCGATCCACCATTCGCTCGAAGGCCTCGGCTTCGACGGTGTCAACGATGTGCGCGCCGGCCGCCTCTTCGAACTCGATGTCGAAGAATCGGTCAGCGACGAAGCGATCGACGACATGTGCAAGAAGCTCCTCGCCAACATGGTGATCGAGAACTACCGCATCGAGAAGGTCGCCTGATGGCTTTCCGCTCCGCTGTCGTCACGTTCCCGGGCTCCAACTGCGACCGCGATCTGGCGGTGGCGCTGGAAAAGGTTTCGGGGAACGAGTGCATCCGCGTCTGGCACGGTGATGCAGAACTTCCCGAACGGCTCGACTTCATCGGCCTGCCCGGCGGCTTCTCCTATGGTGACTACCTTCGCTGCGGCGCGATCGCTTCGCGTTCGCCGGTCATGCAGGCGGTGATCGAGGCCGCCAATCGCGGCGTGCCGGTGTTCGGCGTTTGCAACGGCTTCCAGGTGCTGACCGAAAGCGGCCTCCTGCCGGGCGCCCTGCTGCGCAATTCGGGCATCCGGTTCGTGTGCCGCGAAGTGTCGCTCAAGGTGGAGAACGCGCAGTCGTTGTTCACCTCCGGATACGAGACCGGCCAGCATATCCGCGTTCCGGTCGCTCACCATGACGGCAACTATCATGCCGACGACGAAACGCTCGACCGTCTCGAGGGCGAGGGCCGCGTGGCTTTCCGCTATGCCGAGGACGTCAACGGTTCGGCCCGTCAGATCGCCGGCGTGCTCAATGCCGCCGGCAACGTGCTGGGCATGATGCCGCACCCGGAGCGAGCGATCGAGGCGACGCACGGGGGCACGGATGGCCGCGCGTTGTTCGAAAGCGCGATTCGCGGCATGGTCGGCGCCTAAGCGGCCGCCAGGGCGGGTCCGGCGATTGCAGGACCCGCTGCGGACCGACTATCGAAGGTTTGCCCAATCGGGAAAGATCGGGAGCGGGGAGGGGCATGCCTTTCCCGCTCCTTTTCGTTGGGCTTTCTGGAATTTCAGGCGGCGGAGTAGGCGCGGTTGCGGAACAGCGCGCCGGCGTCCGCGGCCGACATCGGGCGGCCGAAGAAGTAGCCCTGGATCTTGCGGCAGCCGAGCTTGCGGATCATCTCCACCTCCTTCTCGGTTTCCGTGCCTTCGGCGGTGGTCGACATGCCGAGGCTGTCGGCCATGGCGACGACGGCACGGATGATCGCCAGGCTTTCCGGGTTGCCGGTGGCGGCGCCCTGCACGAAGGAGCGATCGATCTTGATGGTCGAGAAGCGGAGCTTGCGCAGGTAGCCGAGCGAGGAATAGCCGGTGCCGAAATCGTCGAGGGCGACCTTGCAGCCCAGTGCCATGACCTGCTCCAGCGCGGCGCGGGCGAGCGTGGCGTCGCGTAGGAAGATGCTCTCGGTCACTTCCAGTTCGAGCCTGGCGGCGGGAAGTCCGCTTTGCGTCAGCGCAGAGACCACGCTGGTGACGAAGTTGGCGTCGAGCAATTGTTCGCCCGACACATTGGCGGCAACGCGGACATGATCCGGCCAGTTCATTGCCTCGCGGCAAGCCTCCCGAAGCACCCATTCGCCGATCGGCACGATAAGACGCGTATCTTCGGCGAGGGGAATGAACTTGGCCGGGCTGACGAAGCCATGCTCCTTGCTGTTCCAGCGCAGGAGCGCCTCGAAGCTGACGACGGCTTCGCTTCCGGCATCGACGACCGGTTGGTAGTGGAGCGCGAATTCCTTGCGTTCCACCGCCGATCGGAGCGAGAATTCCAGCTTGCGCCGTTCCTCGGCATGGGCGTGGAGCACGGGTTCGTAAGTGAAGTGTGCGTTGCCGCCCTCGTCCTTGGAGCGATAGAGCGCGAGATCGGCGTTGCGCATCAGGGTTTCGACGGTTGCGCCGTCGCGCGGGCCGATCGCCGAGCCTACCGATGCGCCCACGAAGAGAGTGTGGTGGTCGACCTGGTAGGGCTGGGAAAGACTCTGGATGATGCGCTGCGCGACGCGCCGCACGTAGTCGAGGTCCGATGCATCGCGAATGACGACCGCGAACTCGTCCCCGCCTAGGCGGCCGCAGACTTCGCGATCGGTCATCTGTTCCTTCAGGCGCTCCGATACGCGCGCCAGCAACTGGTCGCCGACATGGTGCCCCAGGGTCTCGTTCACGGCCTTGAAGCGGTCGAGGTCGATCATGAGGAAGGCGCAACGCGTGCGCCACTGCGCTGCGTAGGCAAGCGCTCCATCCAGGGCTTCGGTGAGCATCAGGCGATTGGGAAGCCCGGTCAGGGGATCGTAGCGCGCAAGCCAGGCGATCTTGTCCGAATTCTCCCGAGCCTCGGTCACATCGGTGCCGTTGCCGCGGAAACCGTCGAACCGGCCGTTCGCGTCGAGCTTGGGATCTCCTGAAAGGTCCCACCAGCGCGGCCTCCCGCCCACCGAGACGCGGACGAGCAGGTTCGAGAAGCTCTCACGGCGTTTCAGCCGTTCGGCAAGTTCGTGAAGGCTCGCCGGAAATTCGCCGGTTTCCCAGCTTGGACCAGCCAGCAGTTGGAGGAACGGTACCCCCTCAAGCTCTTCCGCAGTCCTGTCGAGCGCCCCGGCGAGTCGGCGTGAAACGGCGCGGAGGCGGCGTGAAGGGTCGATCTGCCAGGCCCAGTCGCCGTGACCTTCCTCGGATTCGCTTATCAAGAGCGAGACCACTTCGTCCCGTTCGACCATCCCAGCCTCAGCCAGCTTGCCGGTCAGGTACTGCCTGGCGGACTGGATCGTCCCCGCAACGACCACGGCGATGAAAGCCGAGGCGATAAGCGCGATGTCGTAGAGCCCGGCGGCAAGGAAGGAGGCGATGGCGGAACCGCCGACAATGGCGATGAAAAGCAGGGTCGTGAGCGGGAAGCCCGGGATCAGCACGGCACAGGCGGTCATCAGCATGGCCAGCACGGTCCAGAGTTTGATCTGGACTTGCGGATCGACGAACGGCCCGAAACCGCACACCGGGATGGCCCAGACCAGACACTTCGCAGCCGTGCTGACGATCTGCGCGCGAGCTTCTCCCCGGTGGCGAGGACGGCTATCCGCATCGGCCATCGTTCGTCCGATGCGGGCACCGTGCCAGGTGGTCAAGCAGACCAGCATGGCCCAGCAGGCGACCGCCGCCGGATGGACATGGGGCAGAAGCAGGGCGGCCGCGGCAGCCATGGCCGCCAGCTGCGTCAAGACGCGTGCAAGCGGCGCGCGGCCGAGGCTGGAATACTGGATGCCACGCAGACGAGCCCAATCCCCTTCCGCGGGTTCGGTAAAACCGAGAACGGCGAGAACAGGCAACTCCCGGGGAAGGGCCTTGGTGGGGAGTGACCGCTTATTCACGCCTTCAGCCTATATCGGGCAAAGGGTTATTACTAGGTAAAGCATAAGCGGTCACCGCCGCGCGGGTTATTCGACGGTGACGCTCTTTGCGAGGTTGCGAGGCTGGTCGACGTCGGTGCCCTTCACGCAGGCGACGTGATAGGCAAGGAGCTGAACCGGTACGGCATAGACCAGCGGCGCGATCAGCGGGTGGACGCGCGGCATTTCGATCGTGGCGATGCAGCCTTCGCCTGCCTCCGCGATGCCCTCGGCGTCGGAAATCAGCACGACCTTGCCGCCGCGTGCGCGCACTTCCTGCATGTTGCTTACCGTCTTCTCGAACAGCGGTCCGGAGGGGGCGAGCACGATCACCGGCACGGCTTCGTCGATAAGGGCGATGGGGCCGTGCTTCATCTCGCCAGAGGCATAGCCCTCGGCATGGATGTAGCTGATTTCCTTGAGCTTCAGCGCGCCTTCGAGGGCAAGCGGATAGTCCGGCCCGCGGCCGAGGTAGAGCACGTCTCGGGCCGGCGCGATGAGATGTGCCATGGCGGCGATCTCTTCGTCGAAAGCGAGCGCCGCGTTGAGGCTGGCGGGTGTCTGCAGGAGGTGATGGACGACTTCCATTTCCTCATTCCGGTCCATCCGTCCGCGCTTTACCGCGAGATGCGCCGCCAGGGCGGCGAGCACGGCGAGCTGGCAGGAGAAGGCCTTGGTGGAAGCGACGCCGATTTCCGGGCCGGCATGGGTAGGCAGCAGCAGATCGGCCTCGCGCGCCATCGTGCTGGTGGGCACGTTGACGACGACGGCGATGGTCTGCCCGGCCGCCTTGCAGTGCTTCAGTGCGGCGAGCGTGTCTGCGGTTTCGCCGGACTGCGAGATGAAAAGGGCAAGGCCGCCCGGCTCCAGAACCGGGTCGCGGTAGCGGAATTCGGAGGCCACATCGATATCGACGGGCAGGCGCGCAAAGGTCTCGATCCAGTATTTCGCTACCATGCCGGCGTAGAAGCTGGTGCCGCAGGCGACGATGGTGATGCGCTTGATGGCCGAAAGGTCGAAATCGATCTGCGGCAGGGCGACCGATTGGTCCACCTGGTGGATGTAGCTGCGCAGGGTCTGCGCCACCACGGTCGGCTGCTCGAAAATCTCCTTCTGCATGAAGTGGCGGTAATTGCCCTTCTCGATGGCGACGGCCGAGGCGCCGGAGGAGACGATCTCGCGCTCCACCGGATTATTGTCGGCATCGAAGATCTGCGCGCCCTCGCGGGTGATGACGACCCAGTCGCCTTCGTCGAGATAAGTGATGCGCTGGGTCAGCGGGGCGAGGGCGAGGGCGTCGGAGCCGAGGTAGGTTTCTCCCTCGCCGTAACCGACGACCAGCGGCGAGCCGAGGCGGGCGCCGATCAGAAGGTCAGGATGCTGGCGGAAAGCGATCGCGAGCGCGAAGGCGCCGCGAAGTTGCGGCAGCGCGACCTTCACCGCCTCTTGCGGGGAGAGCCCCGCTTCGACCTGCTCGGAAACGAGATGCGCCACAACTTCGGTATCGGTCTGGCTCTCGAACCTGCGACCGCGCGCTTCGAGGGCTTCTCGCAGCGGCTTGAAGTTCTCGATGATGCCGTTGTGGACGAGGGCAAGGTGTTCGGTCGCATGCGGGTGGGCGTTGACGGCGGTGGGCGCGCCATGCGTGGCCCAGCGGGTGTGAGCGATGCCGATCAGGCCCGGCGCGGGATCGCGGGCCAGCTCGTCAACGAGGTTCACCAGTTTGCCCTGCGCGCGGCGGCGGATCAGCTGGCCGTTTTCGACCGTGCAGACGCCCGCGCTGTCATAACCGCGATATTCCATGCGGCGCAGTCCGTCGACGAGCCGATCCGCGACTTCTTCCTTGCCGACGATGCCGATGATTCCACACATTGCGCTTGCGTTACCTTGTTCGAGCCGAAACTGCCTTGCCCATACACCGATAATGGTTGGCGTTTGTGGCGCCACCATGAAGGCTTGGTAATGTGTGCAAAGCGGATGGGTTATCGGATGTAATCCGAAGCGATCAGTCGTCGCCGCTGAGCAGGGCCCCGATTCCGCCAACGGCGCCGAGGCCGAGCAGCGTGCTCTCGCCGCGGTTCTGTCCGCCATAGGGTACGGCGGCGGCCATCATGCGCCCGGCGAGGCGCGAGAACGGCAGCGACTGGATCCACACTTTCCCCGGGCCGCGCAGGCGGGCGAAGAACACCCCTTCGCCGCCGAAGATCATCGATTTCACCGAACCTGCACGCACCAGGTCGAAATCCACGCCGGACGTGAAGGCGGCGACGCAGCCGGTGTCGATGTGGAGTTCCTCGCTCGCTTCCAGCGTGCGCTCGATAACGGTGCCGCCCATTTGCACGAAGACCCAGCCGTCACCTTCGAGGCGCTGCATGATGAAGCCTTCCCCGCCGAACAGGCCGGTCATGATCTTCTGCTGGAAATGAACACCGATCGAGACGCCGCGCGCCGCGCAGAGGAAGGCATCCTTCTGGCAGATCAGGCGGCCGTCCACCTCGTCTAGCTTGATCGGCACGATCGAACCGGGGATCGGCGCGGAGAAGGCGACGCGGGCTTTGCCGCGTCCTTCGTGCGTGAATACGGTGGTGAACAGGCTCTCGCCCGTGACGAGGCGCTTGCCCGCGCCAAGCAGCTTGCCCATGAAGCCGCTGCCTTGTTGTTCGGAACCGTCGCCGAACACGGTGGACATGGCGATCGACGAATCCTTCCAGACCATCGCGCCCGCTTCCGCTACCGCGCTTTCGCCCGGGTCCAGTTCGATCTCGACGAACTGGAGTTCCGCACCCTTGATTTCGAAGTCGACATCGTCGGCGATCGCGGAATTGCGGCTGTGGCTCCAGGGATTGTTCGGCATGGATACTCCGGTGGACGGGAAAGATTCGGTGACCGCTATCTGGGTTTCGTGAAAGTTCTTGTCAAACCGCGCCCGTTGGATAGTCTACGCAGTTCGACGAACACTGTTCCGACGAAAATCGCCCGGCAAAGATCGGTGCGCGATCGGTGTTCCTGGAGAGGATAACGCCGATGCACTTCACCATGAAGTCGGTTTCATTTGTTTTCATCGGGCTTGCCGCCGTGGCCAGCACCGGGCCTGCATTCGCGCGCGACATCGGTGGCGGCGGGGCGGTGGTGAACACCGCGCTCCACATCGAAAGCCAGAACGGCGTCAGCAAAGGCTTCGCGCTGATTCGTGCCGGCAAGCCTGCGCAGGCGGTAAAGATGTTCGATTCGGTGATCCTCGCGAGCGAACAGGCGCTGACCGGTGACGTCCGTCCGCGGCTCTGCCAGTCGGAAGCGGCTGAAGGGTCTGTTGCTGCGGGCAAGGCCGTGATCGTGAGCAGCGCGGTTTGCGATGCACACTTCGGAAAGGGCTTTGCGCTGGTCGATCTTGGACGCGGCGACCTTGCGGAAGCCGAACTGCGCCGTGCTACCGAACTCGCGCCCGATAATGCCCACTTCGCCAACGAATATGCAGAACTGTTCAAGTCGCGCCGGGAATGGCAACGGTCCTACGATCTGTTCTCCCATGCATGGGAAATCGTCGACAAGGACACCAAGGGTGACGACGCCTCGGTCGCCGCCCGCGCTCTTCGCGGCATGGGCTACAACAAGATCGAGATGGGTCAGCTCGACGAAGCGCAGAAGCTATTCCGCCAGTCGCTGGAATATGATCCCGCCAATGCGGGAGCCAAGAGCGAACTGGATTTCATTGCCCAGAAGAAGGCCATCGGCGCCTGACCTTTCGCAAGCACTGCAAATCTTGAAACGGGCGGTGCTGAACCGCCCGTTTTCGTATCAGCCTGCTGACTTTTCGGCCTTCTTCTTTTTCATGGCATCGTGGAAACGGTCGGCCCAGCCCGGCTTGACCAGCTGCTCGCCGCGGACGAGGCGAAGCTCGCCATCAGCCACATCGCGGGTGACGGTGCTGCCCGCGGCAACGATGGCATCCGCGCCGATCCTGACCGGGGCGACAAGGGCGCTGTTGGAGCCGATGAAGGCGCGCTCGCCAATAACGGTGCGGTGCTTGAAATAGCCGTCATAGTTGCAGGTGATCGTACCTGCGCCGAGATTGGCGCTGGCGCCTACCGTTGCGTCGCCAACGTAAGTGAGGTGATTGGCCTTCGCGCCTTCGCCCAGTTCGGCGTTCTTGATCTCGACGAAATTGCCGACCTTCGAGCCCTCGCGCAGGACGGTGCCGGGGCGAAGGCGCGCATAAGGGCCGACCGAGACGCCGGTTTCGATCGTGGCGCCTTCAAGGTGCGAGAATGCGTGGATGATCACGTCGTTCGCCACCGTGACGCCCGGGCCAAAGACTACGTTGGGTTCGACGGTCACATCTCGGCCGAGATTCGTGTCCCAGGCGAAAAACACGGTTTCCGGCGCGATCAGGGTGGCGCCGTCGGCCATGGCGGCGATACGGCGGCGGGATTGCCAGCGCGCTTCGGCCTCGGCCAGTTCGCCGCGACTGTTGATGCCGCCCACTTCGCCCGGATCGGGGGTGACGATGACAGCACACGACTGCCCGTCGAGTGTCGCCACGTTGACGATGTCCACGAGGTAGTATTCGCCCTGGGCGTTTTCATTCCCGACGCGGGCAAGCAGGCCGAACAGGTCGGCGGACTTTACCGCCATCAGGCCCGAATTGCACAGTCGGCAGGCTCGCTGTTCCTCACTCGCGTCCTTGTATTCGACCATCATGGCAATGCGCCCGTCGTCATGAGCGAGGACGCGGCCGTATTGAAGCGGGTCTTCCGGCTCGAAACCGAGCACGACGACGGCGGGCGAATCCTCGGCATGAAGGCGATGGATCATGGCCTGCATCGTTTCGGTGCTGACGAAAGGCACGTCACCGTAAAGGATCAGCACGTCGCCGGAAAAGCCGGCCAGCGCCGCTTCGGCCTGCTGCACTGCGTGGCCGGTGCCGAGTTGCGGTTCCTGAACGGCGATTGTCGCGCGGCTGCCGAGAGCCCGCTCAAGCTGTTCGCGTCCATGGCCCGCGACGACGACCTGCCGCTGCGGTGCCAGTGCGGCGGCGCTGTCCAGCAGGTGTTCGAGCATGGGACGGCCCGCGATGGGATGGAGCACCTTGTGGAGATCGCTCTTCATGCGGGTGCCCTTGCCGGCGGCGAGGACGACGATTGCGAGAGGCGTGGATTGTTCGACCATGTGTATCACTTGCCAGCAAATTGTTGCGGTTTCCACATCGGGAAGCCACTGAGGGGGGGATGACAGACTTTCCCTTCGACATCGTCGGTTTCGACCTCGACGGAACCCTGCTTGATTCGCTTGGAGACCTTGCGGTGGCGCTCAATCATGCGCTCTCGATCGAGGGGCGGCCAGCCATTCCCGTGAGCGAGGTGCGCGATCTGGTCGGCGGCGGCGCGAGGAAGATGCTCGCGAAGGGGCTGGACGTTACCGGCGGCCCGGTTTCCGAGGAACGGCTCGACGAACTGCATCATGAGCTGATCGCTTACTATGCCGACCATATCGCCGTGGAGACGCGGCTCTATCCCGGCGGCGAAGCGATGCTCAGGGGACTGGCGGAGCGGGGGGTCAAGCTGGCGGTCGTCACAAACAAGCTGGAACGTCTGGCGGTGAAGATCTTCGCGGAAATGGGGCTTTCTCATCATTTCTTCACGGTGATCGGCGGCGACACGCTGGGCCCCGGGCGGGCCAAACCGAAACCCGACCTCATCGATCTCATGCTGGAGCGCGCGGGGAGCGGCCGTTCCGGTGCCGTCAGGGCCGCTTTCGTGGGGGACACCACTTACGATACGGGCGCGGCGGCGGCGGCGGGGCTGCCCTGCGTCGCGGTCAGCTTCGGCTTCAACGACAAGCCGGCCAGCGAACTGGGCGCGACGGTGGTGATCGATCATTTCGACGAACTGATCCCGGCTCTCGAAAGCCTCTGACGTCGTTCGGCGTCGGGCTTCAGGCTTCTGCGCTGTCGAAGACGTAGCCGAACGAGCGGACGGTGCGGGGCAGGTGGGGCACCTGCATCGAGCGCAGCTTTCGGCGCAGGCGGCTGACCCACGAATCCACGGTGCGTTCGTCGCAGACGTCCACGCTTTTGCCAAGCACGCCGATCAGTTCGCCGCGCGTGAACACCCGGTTGGGGTTTCGTGCGAAATGATTGAGCAGGCGCTGCTCGTTGGATTGCAGGGGCACGACCAGACCCTTGTAGCGCGTCAGATGCGAGTCGGGCTGGATCAGGAGATCGCCGATCTGGATCGCCGGAGTTTCCTTCCGCGCGGCTGCGGCCGGCTGGTAGATTCGCAGGCGCCGAACGAGAGCGGCCGGGGTAAGCGGCCCAATCAGGTAGTCATCCGCCCCCGCATCCAGCGCGCGTGCCTGGGCGCGCTGGTCAGGTTCGGGCAGGATCATGGTCACGTGGAGCGGGTGGTCGTGAATACGGTCGCGCAGCAGGCCGCACAGCTGAAGTCCCGACATTTCAGGCAGAAGCCAGTCCAGGAAGACCCAGGTCGGTGCCTTCGAAATACGTACGCAAAGGTCGGTGGCATTCGTCACTTCCGCCTCGAAGGAGAGGAAGCTGTCACGAACGGCGCTGACATGGGCAAGGTCGCCCGAAGTCAGCACGATGTCGCCAGATTTGATCATGGTGTCCCGGGTTTCAACAGGAGTGATCCGCCCACATAGTGCCACATCGGCTGCCATTCACGTGTCAAATTTGTCATGTTTGGCCGTCACAATCACGTCAAAAAAATTACAAGAAAGCAACATGGATGTGACGCGGGCCGCGCTTAGTCAGCCTCCCTGTCGCCCCGACGGGCGAGCCCCTTGCCGCGACTGCAAGGCGGAAAGCAAAGCATTTCAGGGAGTTTTACATGATTCGCCACGCCATCCGTCTGGCGGCTACGTGCAGCATCGTCGCGTTGAGCCAGGCGCCGGTCGCCGCTTTCGCTGACGAAGCAGCAACAAGCGCTGCGGCCGCCGAAAGTGATGCCTCGGTGCCGATCATCGTCACCGCCACCAAGCGCGAGACCGATCTCCAGAAGACGCCGATCGCGATTGCCGTCATCGGCAGCGCGGATATCGAGAAGCAGCACGTCCAGAGCCTGATCGACCTTGCCAGCGGAACCTGCCGTCGCTGCGCGTCGCCACGTTCGAGGCGCGCCAGTCGGCGCTTACTGTCGGTATTCGCGGCATCGTGCCCTTCGACGCAAACCAGACCGCGCGTGACCAGGGCGTGGGCGTCTACCTTGACGGCGTGTACCTCGGCCGCCAGCAGGGACTGAATGCGGCGCTGTTCGATGTGCAGCGCATCGAAGTGCTGCGCGGGCCGCAGGGCACGTTGTTCGGCCGCAATACGGAAGGCGGCGCGCTGTCCATCGTCACCAAGGCGCCGACCGGCGAATTTGGCGGCCGGGTGGAGGCCGGCATCGGCAACTACGGCCAGCGCAATGGCGAAGCGCACATCGACTTCCCCGAATTCCACAACATCTCGATCAAGGTCGACGGCGTTTACCAGCACCAGGACGCCACGGTGAAGAACCCGCTCGCCGGGCAGACGGGCTGGAACTACTACGACCGCGTGGGTGGCCGTATCCAGGCCCAGTGGAAGCCGTTCGAGGGGCTGACCGCGAACATCTCGTTCGACAAGTCGCGTGATGACAACACGCCGATGTACAGCCAGCTCATCAACTACAATCCAAACAACCTGCCGGTTGCCACGCTGGCGCAGATCGCGGCCAATGGCGGCAAGCTGCCCAGCGGCACGATTGCCCCGCTTTCACCGCTCGTGCAGGTCAGTGGCGACAAGCGCATGAAGACCGCCGACATCGGCGTGCCGCAGCAGCCCAGCGTGGACAAGACACAGGGCGTGATGGGCAATCTCAGCTACGATCTGGGGGCGAACCTGACGCTGCGCTCGATCACGGCATGGCGTGAGGTTCATACCGACCAGTATGACAATTCCGGCGGTGCCCATCGCTCGGTTTTCCTCCCGAATGCCAAGTTCGGCCGCTACTCGCTCTCGTTCCTCGACCAGAACCAGTTCAGCCAGGAACTGCAGATCGTCGGCAGCCTGCCGCATCTCGATTTCGTGGCGGGCGCCTTCTACTACAACGAACACGCCAGCGAATATGCCGCGACGCCCAGTTCGAACCAGTGGAATGCGGATGGCAGCGGCTACACCATCCTCAGCCCCAGCGTCACCGGCACGGTAACCTCGGGCAACCAGGGCTGGGACGACTCTTCGCTGTTCCTCCAGCGAGATAGCCGCGCGAAGGCGCAGAGCATCGCCGCTTTCGCCCAGGCGACCTACACGCCCGCCGGTCTCGACCAGGTTCACCTGACGGCGGGCGGCCGCTTCACGCATGACAAGCGTGACGGTGTGCTGGACATGGTGAACGGCGCCGTGGTCGATTACGGCTTCCATTACCGGAAGGACCGTTTCGACCCGATGGTGACGCTGGCCTGGGACGCCACGCAGGACATCAACCTCTACGCCAAGTATGCGACCGGCTATCGGGCCGGCGGCGCCAACGACCGTTCGCAGACGTTTGACGCCTTCGGGCCGGAAACCGTGAATTCCTACGAAGTCGGCGCCAAGATGATGTTCCTCGATCGCAAGGTGCGCCTGAACCTTGCCGGCTACATCATGGACCGTGACGGCACGCAGGTCGATTTCGACAACGTCAACATCGATCCCAACAGCCCGTATTTCAACCTGCACACGCAGGAGACGCTCAATGCACCGGGCACCACGAAGATCCGCGGGCTCGAAGCGGAACTGAACATCCACCCGACGAGCAACCTCTCGCTCGGCGCGTCCTATGCCTACACTTACACCAAGGTGCCCAAGACGCTGAACCCGTTCCTCGGTTCCGCTACCAATCCGGTCTACCAGAATGTCTTCATCGTCTACACGCCGAGGCATGCTGCATCCGGCTTCATCGACTACACGATACCGGTCGGCAGCGGCGACGAGAGCGTGCAGTTCCATCTGGATGCAGCTTATTCCGGCCGCCAGTACACCTTCGAGGACGAGGCCGTGAAGGCTCAGTCCAGCTTCATCGTGAACGGCCGCATCGCGCTTGCCGATATTCCGATGAGCGACAACGGAACCAGGCTGACCGTCTCCGTCTGGAGCCGCAACCTGCTCAACGAAACGCACATCTATCGCCTATCCTACGCCAACGCGAATACCCTGGGTGCTTACGGAAACTTCAATCCGCCGCGCACCTTCGGCGTGGAGGGCACCGTCAACTTCTGATCGCTCCGGTTCCGGCAGCCGCTCCCTCGCGGCCTGCCGGCAGTTCCTGCCTGCAAAACTGCACGCGGCTGGGCTTCGGCGCGGCCGCGTGCCTTGTTCGTGGGAACGATGAACGCGGCGGCGATGCCCGCTCCGCTTGCCGGTGCCCTCCGATCATGCGAGCCCTCTGCGATGAAGGCGCCGCTCGGAACGGGCCGCGAGGACGGGAGATGAGGACGATGCCGACACCGGGTGAGAAACTGCGCGCGCTGATCGAAAGCGGAGAGCATTTCGTGGCAGCCGAGGCCTATTCCGCGCTGACCGGGCGCGCGGTGCAGCATGTCGGGTTCAAGGCGGCCTATCTTGGCGGACATGCCTGCTCCGCCTTCCACTACGCGGTGCCAGACAATGGCATCTTCTCGCAGGTCGAAATGATCGAACAGTCGGGCCGGATCGCGCAGGCCATCGACATTCCCCTGATCGTGGATGCCGATACCCTGGGCGAAACCGTGGCCGATGCCTATCATTTCACGCGAAGGTACGTGGCCGCGGGCGTCGCGGGTTATCACGTCGAGGATGAGGTCAATCCCAAGCATTCCAAGCATGCCAACGGTCTCTGTTCGATTGAGGACATGCAGCTTCGCATCGAGGCCGGCGTAAAGGCACGGGGCGATTCCGGGCTCGTCATCATCGCCCGCTGCGACGAGCTCTATACCAGCGCCAATGGCGGGGGCGGTACGGGCTCGATCGAGGAGGCGATCCGGCGCGGCAAGGCTTATGCCGAGGCAGGGGCCGATGCCATCGTCTTCGCCAGCGCCCCGCCCGAGCAGCAGGCCGAAGTGATCCCGCACATGCCGATCCCGGTCTGCACGCTGGGCTTCAACCTTCCGGATACGGGTTTCACGCTCTCGACCGGCTGGGGCTGGGTTTCGGCGGCCGTCGGCCACCTCGCCATGGCGCGCGAACTGATGGAGACCGGCGCGTGAAGAGCGCGATGGCGGCCTTCACCAACTTCCCGGAGAAATACGATCTGATCGACCAGAACCTCTACGACGATCTGATCGTCGAATGGGCGGAGCGGACGGGGCGGCCGACACGCCCCAATCACGCGAGGTAAGCGAACAAAAACCGAGGCGAGGCTTGAGGGGCGGTCCATCAAGCCTCGTCCTCCGCACGCGTGCTTACGCGCCCCTTACTTTGCGGGCGCTTCCACGCCTTCGGGCAGGGCCAGGACCTCCAGCCCCATGGCGGGATCGAGATAGCGCTGCGCCATGGCCTGGACATCGGCCGGAGTGATCGTCAGCAGACGGTCGCGGGCCTTGGTGAAGCGTTCGATGCGGTCGGCCTGGGTCTGGGCGCGGTCCACCAGGGAAAGCCAGCCGCCGTTGCCCTTGAGCGCATTCTGATAGGCTTCGAGCAGAGGCGCGCGGGCACGTTGCAGCACGTCATCGCTGACGGGGGCGAGCCGCAGTTCGCGGGCGACTTTCCCGATGGCTTCGCGGCTTGCGGGCACGTCGGCCACGTCGATCGAGGCGCTGATCGTGAAGGTGCCGTAGCCCTTCCAGTAGTGCGAGAGCGAACTGCCGGCAGAGGGTGAGTAAGCCTTGCCGAGCACTTCGCGAAGGCTGTCGGTCAGTTCGATGCGGACGACGCGTTCGAGCATTTGCAGCTTCAGCGCGTCCAGCGGGTCGGAATCGTCGCGGGTGGGCCAGGTCAGGCGAAGCAGCGCCTGGTCGGCAGGGCCGGTATGGCGCAGCACGCGGGGCTTGCGGTCAGCCGTGAAGGTGCGCGGCGGCTGATCCGCGTAGGGACGAAAGGCGGCCTCGCGGGCGGGCAGGGCGCCCAGCGTTCGCGCGACCACCGCGATGGCCTTGTCCTCGTCGAAGTCACCTACTAGCGCCAGTTCGACGGCGCCGTGGGCGAGGCGTTCGGAGATGGTGTCGCGCAGCTTGCCGTAAGTGAGGTGGCGATAGTCGTCCACCTGCTGAAGGCTGAAGCGCGGATCGTTGTCTGACAGGATCCTGCCGAGGTCCGCGCCCATTGCCGAAGCCGGGGTTGCGCGAAGCTGGGCGAAGCTGTTGTTGACCTGCTGGCGGTACTGGACTTCGCCTTCGGCACGGTAGCCGGGATCGGTCATGAGTGCGGTTAGCAGTTGTAGTTGCAATTCGAGATCGCGCGGGGTGGTCGCGGTTTCGGCATCGAAACTGGCGGCGCCATTGCCAAGGCCGAAGCCCAGCGTATGGCCGGCCATGATCGTATCGAGTTCGTCGCGGCTGTGCTTGCCGAGGCCGCCTTTGTCGAGCCAGCCGACCATTTCGGTGGCGAGCGGGTTCTCCCGGGTGTCGAGCATGTCGCCGCCGTCGATGGAAAGGCTGACGCGGATGCGGTCCTTTTCAAGCTCGGTGGGCTTGAGGTTCAGCATGACGCCGTTCGAGAAGCGCAATTCGCGAATGCCGAGCAGGGGGTCGCGCCTGTCGCTGACGATGGTGCCGGGCGTGCCGAAATCGGTGTAGCCGAATTCCGTCACGGATTGGTCCGCTTCCCGGGGTACGGGGCCGCGCATCGCGCTGAGCCATGAGGCGCGGATGGCCTGTTCTCCGCCTTCGGGAGCCTTGCGGCCTTCGAAACGGATGAGTGGCCTGTCGAGAGCGAGCGCCTCCCGCTTGAGCGCGGCCAGCACCGCTTTGGGCGTGATGGCAGGCGCGAAGGTTTCGAATCGCTCAAGTGCCGAGGCGGGCGTGGAAGGCACGACCCGGTCCTCGACCACCGACAGTGCAATGCCGGCAAGCGCCGCGTTGCTGCGGGTGTTGGCAGAGCCGGCGGCATTGACCATCGAAGTACGGAGCTGCGCCACTTGCTCGGCCACTTCCGCCGCGCTGAACCCGTGAGCGAGGGCGCGGCGATATTCCTGTGCGGTTGCGGTTACGCCATCGGCCCATTTGCCGTCGACGCTGTCGATGATGAGGCGCGTCGAGCGGGCGGTCTCGAAAACGTCTCCGGTTCCGAACCCGGCACCGCGGAACGGCGGCGTGGCGCTGCGCGACAGGCGCTGGAGACGGCGATTGACGATGGAATAGCCGATGGAGCGCAGCAGGTTCTCGCGCCGCTGGGCGATACTGTCGGGTTCGTCCAGCCAATCGCCGTTGCGCTGGATCACGAGGCGTTCCGACAGCGCCGGATCGATCCATATTCCGGTGCGGTCGCGATCCTTCGAGGCAACCGGGCCGGGGTCGGGCTGGACCTCGGCCGGGCCGCCGGTCCAGTCAGCGAAGTGGCGGGTGATGCCGGCCTCGACGGCGGCAGTGTCGAAATCGCCGACGATGACCAGCGTGACATGTGCGGGCACATATTCGCGCTCGTAGAAAGCGCGCAGGTTCGCCGCATTCGCGCCGTTGAGCGTGGCGACCGTGCCGATCGGGAAACGGCTGCCGTAGAGCGCCTGCGGATAGAAGAAGTGCGTGGAATCAATGCTGTTGCGCAGGCCGAAAGTATTGCGGTCGCGCATTTCCGAGAGAATCACGCCGCGCTCGCGGTCTATCGCGCCTTGTGAAATGGTCAGTTCGCTTGCCGTTTCGCGCATCAGCATGAGCGCGGTGTCCAGCAACTTGGCGTCGTTGCGCGGCAGGTCGAGCTTGTAGATCGTACGCTCGAAATTGGTCGAGGCGTTGGTATCGGCCCCAAAAGCGAGGCCGTCCCGTTCCAGCAGGGGGATCATCTGGCCTTCGGGCACGCGCTTGCTGCCGTTGAAGGCCATATGTTCGACGAAGTGCGCGAAGCCCTGTTCGGCTTCCTGTTCGTCCAGCGAGCCGGCGGCGACTTCCATCCGCACCACGGCGGTTCCGGCGGGCGTTGCATTGTGGCGGATCACATAGCGCATGCCGTTGGTCAGGCGGCCGAAGCGGAAATCGGGATCGACCGGCACGTCGCTCGTTTCGAAGGCCCAACGGGTCTCCTCGGTACGGAGCGGTGCTTCCCGGGCGGACAGGGGAAGGGGCGTGGCAAGGACCAGCGCGGTAATGAGAACGATTCGCATATGGCGCCAGTGCCCGAGCAGTCCCTTGATAACAAGGGGAGAGAGAGGTGAACTGTGAGGACTTGTGAATGCTCCAGACGCAAGAAGGCCCGGCACACCTTGCGGCGGCCGGGCCTTCGTGAGCATCGCTGAAGGCCTTACTTGCCGCGCAGCTTGCGGTGCTTCGACAGGTCGAAGACTTCGCTCGGGCCGTTATCGTCCTGCAGCAGGCCGAGGCGACGGGCGACTTCCTGATAGGCCTCTTCCTCGCCGCCGAGATCGCGGCGGAAGCGGTCCTTGTCCAGCTTTTCGCCGGTGAACATGTCCCACAGGCGGCAGCCATCGGGGCTGATTTCGTCCGCGAGGATGACGCGGCTGTAGTCGCCGTCCCAGATACGGCCGAATTCGAGCTTGAAGTCGACAAGGCGGATGTTGATCGCCGCGAACATGCCGCACATGAAGTCGTTCACGCGGATGGCCATCGCGGCGATGTCCTGCATCTCCTCGTTGGTGGCCCAGCCGAAGCAGGCGATGTGCTCTTCGGCGATCATCGGATCACCCAGGGCATCGTCCTTGTAATAATATTCGATCAGCGTGTGGGGCAGCGGCTCACCCTCGGGAATGCCGAGGCGCTTCGAGATCGAACCGGCGGCCACATTGCGCACCACGACCTCGATCGGGATGATCTCGACCTGGCGGACGAGCTGCTCGCGCATGTTGAGGCGGCGGATGAAGTGGTTGGGCACGCCGATGTGGTTGAGGCGCGTGAACACGTACTCGCTGATGCGGTTGTTGATCACGCCCTTGCCCTGGATCGTGCCCTTCTTCTGCGCGTTGAACGCAGTGGCGTCGTCCTTGAAGTACTGGATCAGGGTGCCGGGTTCAGGGCCTTCGTAGAGGATCTTGGCCTTGCCCTCGTAGATCTGGCGGCGACGGGACATGCGTGTTCGTCCTTGAAACTGTAAAAGAGCGAGCCCCGGCACGTTGAAGTCGCTTTGGCGACTGCGGGCCGGGGCGTTCGAGCGGGCATATAATGAAAGCAGGCCCAAAAGCAAACGGGGCTTGAGGCAGGGGGATCGAACCGGGCCGCGACCGGGGCATGCCGTTGCGGAGGATTGCCCGGCGAACCTCGAGCCGTGCCCTGAACGGGCAGGAAGTCCGTGTCCCGGATTGCGAATCAGTGCCCTCGACCAGCGCGTTCATCGAGAAATTCGGCGACGAGGTTCCGCGCGGCTTCGCTCACCTGTTCCCACGTCGTCACGAAACCTTCCGGACCACCGAAGTAGGGATCGTCGACATCCTGCCCCTCCATGCCCGGCACATGGTCCAGCAGCAGCGAAAGCCGGGCGTGGGGGCTGGCGGGTGCGATCCGTTCGAGGTTCGCCAGATTGCTGGCGTCCAGCGCGACGATTCGATCGAAACGGTCGAAATCCCGGGCCGTGACCTGCCGGGCGCGATAGTGGGCGATGTCGATGCCGTGCCGGGATGCCTCGTCGCAGGAACGCGGATCGGGCCCCTTGCCGATATGCCAGGACCCGGTTCCGGCCGAATCAACGGTCAGTTCCAGTCCGGCTGCCTGCGCGGCATGGCGCAACGCCGCCTCGGCCAGCGGGGAGCGGCAGATATTGCCGAGGCAGACGAACAGGACGGATGGGGGAGGCGTTGCAGACATGCTTCCGACCTAGCGCCGGGCAGGATCGTTCTCAAACGATCATTCAATGCCGGCCAAACAGGCGTTCGAGGAACGTGGGCTCTTCCATCGGCTGGATCGGCCCATGGAAACGCCGGCGGAGGCCGGGATCCAGTGGTGGGCGGGGCGTCCAGATACGTTCGGATCGGTAGGTGCGTTCTTGCGTCAAGGCCATAGGCGATGCTCCTTCTTCCGTCCCGAAGAAACCCGAAGGAAGGCTGAAAGGTTCCCCCGCTGCGCCGCCGGTTGCCATTTCAGGGCGTCACGGCGCCGGCTTCGGCAGCCAGTCTCCTGACCATGGCGCAGACCTCGGTGCCGAGAAACGGCTTGCCCAGCATCGGTCTGTGGCTGTGGCCGCTTGGAAGGTGCTGCCGGTCGTAGCCGCTGACGAAAGCGAAGGGGATGTCGCGTGCGGCCAGTTCGTCGGCAACGGCATCGATCCTCTCGCCGTTGAGGTTGCCGTCCAGCAGGGCCAGGTCCGGCACGGTGTCTCGGATCATGTGGATCGCCTGATCGCACGACGTCGCGGGGCCGAGGGGCGATGCGCCCCAGTCCTCGATCTCCATCATGAGCTCCATGGCCACGAGCGGCTCATCCTCGACCACGAGCACCCTGAGCGCCTGCGGACTGGGCGCGGCTTCCGCAGTAGGGGCGTCCGGGGCAGGCTGAGAAAGCGGCGATTCATCGACGGTAGCAGGCGCTTCGGCGGCGGCATCTGAGAGCGGCAGGACCAACTGCCAGCGCACGCCTTCCGGTGCATATTCCGCGCTGATCCGGGCGCCGTCACCCGCCATGCTGTTCTCGATCAGGGTGGACCCGAAGCCACGCCGTTCCGGGACGGAAACGGGAGGGCCGCCGTGCTCGCTCCAGGCGAGCGACAGCACTTGTCCTTTCAGCGACCAGTCGAGCGTGACCGTTCCGGCCTCGTTCGAGAGTGCACCGTACTTGTGGGCATTGGTCGCCAGTTCGTGGATGATGAGCGAGAAGCGCAGGGCGAGTTCCGGCGGCAGGTCCACGTCCGGGCCGGAGAGCTTCAGCCGATCCTCGCCGACCGCGCCGATGGCGACCTGATCGGCGATCAGGCGGCGCAGGCTGGCGGGCTCCCATGTCGTTGCGCTCAGCAGCGAATGGGCGCGGGCAAGCGATTGCAGGCGGCCGGTGAACGACTGGTGGAAGCCCTCGGGAGACCGGGCGTGCCGGAACCCCTGCGAGGCGATGGCCTGAACCGTCGCGAGGGTGTTCTTCACCCGGTGGTTCAATTCCCCGATCAGCAGCCGCTGGGTCTCTTCGGCGCGCAGGCGTTCGGTCACGTCGATCAGTTCGATCATCACGCTGGCGCCGCGCGATCCAGTGCCGACCAGCGAGGAGCAGTACCATTCGCCTTCGCGAAGGGCACCGTCGGCGCGCACGAAGCGGTGGTCCTGCTTCTCCCTGCGGTCCTCACCGCCGAGCAGGGCCCGCATCCCGTCCAGGAAGCGCGGACGGTCTGCCACGGGGAGGAAGGGGGCGTCCTCTACCTTGAGGCCGAGAATATCCTGCGCCGCGAAGCCGATCTCGCGTTCGGCGCTGCGATACCAGCTCACGATTCGCAGGTTGGCGTCGATTTCCAGAACGGCGAGGGGGGAGTTGTCGCCATGCGCGCGAAGGCGGCCGAGGGCCAGGCCGAGTTCGTCGCGCTGGCGGGCGATCTCGCGCCGCTGGCGGGCGAGTTCGACGAAGACCGCGACCTTGGAATTGAGTTCGACCATGTCGAGCGGCTTGAGCAGGTAATCCACGGCGCCGGCCTCGTATCCGAGGAACTTGCGCCGCTCGTCCGTGGCCAGGGCGGTGAGGAATATGATCGGCACGGCACGCGTGCGCTCGGTCCCGCGCATGAGCTCGGCGAGTTCGAAGCCGTCCATCTCCGGCATCATCACGTCGAGCAGGGCCAGTGCGAAATCGTCGCGCAGCATGGCTTCCAGCGCTTCGAACCCCGAGGAAACCGTGACCAGTTCGACGCCGGGCTGGTCCAGCGCGGCTTCGAGCACGAGAAGGTTGTCCCTGATATCGTCGACCGCAAGGATCTTGAGCGGCTCATTCAGCAAAGGCGGCCTCCTGCACGTCGTGCTTGGTGCGGCGCCAGATCTTCTCGATCGGCGCGAAGTCGGCGAAGCTATCGCCCTCGGCGGAAAAGTGGACGGTCTCCTTCGAACCGAGGCCCAGGAAGCCGCCGGGCGGCAGCGAACTGGCGAAAAGGCCGAGTGCGCGGTCCTGAAGCGCCCGGTCGAAATAGATCAGCACGTTGCGGCTAGAGACAAGCTGGACTTCCGAGAACACGGCATCGCTGGCGAGATTGTGATCGGCAAAGACCGCGCGCTTGCGCAATGTCGGGTCGAACCGGGCGACGCCGTAATTGGCGGTGTAATAGTCCGAAAGCGAACCTTTCCCGCCTGCTTCCATATAATTGCGGGAGAACCCTGCAATACGCTCGATCTCGTAGACCCCGGCCTCTGCCTTGAGGAGAGCTGCCGGGTTGATGTCGGTGCAGTAGAACATCGTGCGATCGTCCAGCCCTTCCTCGCGGAAGAGGATCGCCAGCGAATAGAACTCCTCGCCATTGGCGCAGCCTGCAACCCAGACCTTGATGGAGGGCCATGTGCGAAGGTGCGGGATCACTTGCTCGCGGATCGCCCGGAAATACTCGGGATCGCGGAACATCTCGCTGACCTGGATGGTCAGAACCCGATCAGGACATTCAGGCTGTCGGGATCGTGGAGAATGCGGTCGAGCAGGCTGGAGAGATGGGGATAGCCGAAATGGGACTGCGCACGTTGCAGGCGGCGCAGCAGCGAGGCACGGGAATAGTCGCGGAAATCGTATTGGTAGCGCCGCCAGATGGCCTCGACGAGGAGATCGACTTCGATATCCTCGACGGCCTCCGCCAACCTTCGTGACATCGGCTTCATCGCGGCATCCACACGCGCACGAGGCTGAGCAGCTTGTCCACGTCGAGCGGCTTCGACAGGTAGTCGTTGGCGCCCGCCTCAAGGCATTCGCGGTGGTCGCGTTCCATGGCCTTGGCCGTCAGTGCGATGATCGGCAGCGAATGCCACTGACCCTGCTTGCGGATTTCGCGCGTGCAGGTGAGGCCGTCCATCTCCGGCATCATCACGTCCATCAATACGAGATCGACCGGGGCGCCGTCACTGTCCGCCGCGCGGGCCAGTTCGTTCAGCGCCTCGATGCCGTTGCGGGCGATGCGCACTTGTACGCCGTGCGGTTCGAGAACCGAAGTCAGCGCATAGATGTTGCGGATATCGTCCTCGACGACGAGGATCTGGCGGCCTTCCAGCGCGGCATCGCGTCCGAGCGAGCGGGCAAGCAGCTGCTGCTTCTCGTCCGGCAGTTCGGAGACGACCTGGTGCAGGAACAGCGTCACTTCGTCGAGCAGGCGTTCCGGGCTCTTGGCGCCCTTGACGATGATCGATTTGGAGTAGCGCCGAAGCCGCATCTCCTCCTCTTCGGAAAGCTCGCGGCCGGTATAGACGATGACCGGCGGGAACGCGACGCTCTCGTCGTGCGAGAGGCGTTCGAGCAGGTCCAGCCCGGACATGTCGGGCAGGTTGAGATCCAGCACCATGCAGTCGAACGTCTCTTCGCCCAGCCGGGCGAGGCAATCCGCAGCACTTTGCACGTCCACCGTCTCGACATCGCGGGAGGCGAGGAGAAGGTGGATCGCTTCGGCCTGCCGGGGATCGTCCTCCACCACCAGAACGCGGCGCAGGCGCTGGTCCATCCGCGCCTCGAGGCCTTCGAGCATGTCGACCAGCGTATCCCGGCTCACCGGCTTGAACAGGTAGCCTACGGCGCCGCTGGCGAGCGCGGCATGGTCGTCGTGGTCGGCCGAGACGATGTGCACCGGGATATGGCGCGTGCGGGTATCGCGCTTGATCCGGTCCAGCACGGAAAGCCCGGTGTGATCGGGCAGGTGCATGTCGAGGATCACGGCTTGCGGCAGGTATTGCCGGGCGAGCAGGGCTCCCTCGTCTGCGGTGCCGGCGATCAGGCACTCGAAACCGACTTCATGCGCCAGATCGCAGAGGATGCGCGCGAAGGCCGGGTCGTCCTCGACGATCAGGATAACGCGGGAATCGCCCGACAGCGTTTCACGGTCGTCCTGCGGGGAGGGGCCGCGGCGGCTTTCCGGGCGAGTCGTTTGTCGTGGCGGCCGGGGTCGGGGTGGGTGTGGCCTTGCCGGGCACGCCGGGCGCGCTGCCTGCCTCGCGAGGCGCGAAGCGCTCGGGAATTTCCAGCGTGAAGGTGCTGCCCTGTCCGGGAATGCTGTGAAGCGTGATCGCACCGCCGAGCAGGTGCGCCAGTTCGCGCGAGATCGACAGGCCCAGCCCGGTGCCGCCGTACTTGCGGGCAATGCCGCCATCGGCCTGGCGGAATGCCTCGAAGATCGCGTCCTGCTGGTCTTCCGGGATGCCGGGCCCGGAATCCCGGACCGAGAACGCAACCCGGCCGGACGCCAGCGCGCCGACCGTGAGGGAGACTTCGCCGTCCGAGGTGAACTTGACTGCATTCGACAGGAAGTTCTTCAGAACCTGCTCAAGCCGGAGGGGATCGGTCTCGATCGTTCCCGGCGCGCCTTCGGCGAGGTTCATGCTGAGCTTCAGGCCCTTGCCGGACGCCGCCGCCGCGAACGTGTTTTCGAGCTTGGAGAGGATGGCGCCTACCGGGACGTCGCGGGGGTCCAGTTCCAGCCTGCCTGCCTCGATCTTGGAGATATCGAGCACGTCGTTGATGAGCGTGAGCAGGTCGTTGCCTGAGGACTCGATGGTCTCGGCATAACGCACTTGTTCGCCTGAAAGGTTGCCTTGCCGGTTATCGGCAAGCAGGCGGGCCATGATCAGCAGGGAGTTGAGCGGCGTGCGCAACTCGTGGCTCATATTGGCGAGGAATTCGGACTTGTAGCGGCTGGCCTGTTCGAGTTCCTCGGTCTGGCCGCGCAGGCGCGCTTGCGAGCGGGTCAATTCGTCGCGCTGCGCTTCGAGCGACTGGGCCTGTTCCTCAAGCTGCGAATTGCTGCGTTCGAGTTCCGCCTGCTGTTCCTCAAGCTGGGACTGCGAGTTGAGCAGCAGCTTGCTCTGCGCTTCCAGCTCGTCATTGGTGGCGCGCAGTTCCTCGCTCTGGTTCTGGAGTTCTTCCGCCTGTTGCTGCGTCTCCGCGAGCAGGTGTTCGAGCCGGGCGCGGTACTTCGCAGAGCGCAGGGTGATGCCGAGCGAATTCGCCACGATGTCCAGGAACGAGACGAGATCTTCCGGGCGGGCATCGGCCGTGTCCAGGAAGCCGAGTTCCAGGACCGCGTTGACCTTGTCATCCACCTGAGTGCGCCGAGGACGAGACGAGCGGGCGTGGACTGGCCGAGAGCGGAGCCGAACGAGAGGTAGCCTGCGGGAACTTGCGTGATCGTGGTGGTGCGGCCGTGGCGCATGACTTCGCCCAATAGACCCTCGCCGGGCTCCATGCGTTCCGGGACGCTTGCATCGGCGGGCACGCCATATGTCGCGATCTTCCGGAACGCGCCGTCGTCGTTGCATAGAGCGCTCCGGCGATCGCGCCGAAGCGCTCCGCAAGGAAGGCGAGGGCGCGGTCGCCGAGATCACCCAGAGGAATGCTGCCGGCCGTGGCGCGCGCAAGGTCGGCCTCGCACTCGCGCAGCCACTGTTCATGGCGATTGGAATTGCGATAGCGGATCAGGACGAAGCCGATCGCCGCTAGCAGGAAATTGGTCACGCCCGAAAATGCCCGGTTCGTCAGCGCAATTTCCAGCCCGAGTCCCTGCGGCGCGATGAAATAGGCGGCTATCGCGCAGCCTACGCCGGCAATGGCTGCCAGCACCGGCGTGATCGGCCGCCTGGCGACGAAGGCGATCACCGTGGGCAGCAGGTAGAGGACGCTGACTCCGGTGCCGAGCGGGATCGTGATGTCGATGACGAGGGCAAGGCCCAGAACGACAATGATGACAAGCGCAAGCTGGACGTGGGAACTGAGAGCCTTGCTGGGCGACATTACGAATCTCAAGGGAAAAGGCCGGCTGCAGGCGGACCGAATCTTCCCCCAAAAATTCGAGACGGTCCCCGGATCGGGAGATTGAACGCACTGCGTTGCGATTGGTTCCGGAGAAATCGTGGTAAATCCTGTGTTTCCCGAAATTCGGGACGCTTCGTGAAGGAAGGCGGTCCACGCTGGGTGAGGGTTTCATTAAGCAATCTCCTCTAGGAGACGGCTGAAATCCTGCGGAAAATCCTAGCCGAAAGACTGGTTAACCGATGCGCCAAATCCATCACTGGTTGCGAGACTGTCTTCGGGATGCCTCGGGCAATATCCTGCCCATGGCTGCGGTGGGAATGCTGGTCGCGGTCGTCGTGGTGGGTGCCGCGGTCGATATCAGCCGCACCTACAAGGTACAGAACCAGCTTCAGGCCGCTTGTGACGCGGCAGTACTCGCCGGACGTCGCTCGGTGACGACGAACGGACTCGACGAAGCGTCTAAGGCGATCGCAAGGAACTATTTCGCGACCAATTTCAACGATGGTGTGCACGAGAGCACGGGAACCACTTTCGACTCCACGTCCGACGACGATGGCCAGACGGTGAAGGGCACGGCTTCCACCACCGTCAACACGCTCATCATGCGACTGGTCGGCTACGATACGTTTCCGGTCAACGTTCACTGCACGTCCTCGATGGGCGTGGGCAACGCGGATGTCATGATGGTGCTCGACACGACAGGGTCGATGGGGGAAGCGCTGGGCAGTTCCACCCGCATCGCCGCCCTGCGTTCCGCCGTGAAGAACTTCTACAAGACGCTCTCCACCGCGACGAACGATACCAACGCCCGCGTCCGCTACGGGTTCGTTCCCTACAGTTCCACGGTCAACGTCGGGCACCTGCTTTCCGAACTCAATCCGGCGTTCCTGGCGAATTCCGCCGACTACCAGTCGCGCCAGCCGGTGTTCTACAATGTCTCGAAAGGGACGAAGGGCACATCGACGGTCGAGTACAAGAACGCGGGCAGCAGCAACACGTCGAAGAGCTACAATTCGTCGAGCGCCTGCAATTCGGCGCTCTCTGCCAACGATACGGACTACAAGGACTACGGTTCCGCCACGAGCACGACTTCGACTTCGGGAACGAGCCCCAATGTCGTCGTCAACGTCGTGACCACGCAGCCGCAGCGCAAGATGGAGTATTCTTGCGCCAAGTCCGGCAGCAAGTATTACCTTTATACTTATACGTACACGCGCGACAAGGTCACGACCCAGCCTTACACGAACGCCACGACCAATGCGCCGACGTCGGGATATACGTTCGATCACTTCGAATACATGAAGCTGACGCGCGACACGAGCCTGTTCAAGACCTTTGCCGCAACCGCGGTCAACAACGGAACCAACGGCGCGTCGGTTTCCTATACCTGGGGCGGCTGCATCATCGAGCGCCAGACGGTCAACAGCGATAAGTTTTCTTACTCCTCCATTACCGGCATGTCCCCTTCCGGCGCGCTCGACGTGGATATCGATACTGCGCCGGGAACGGGCAATGCGACGCGCTGGGCCCCGCTGTGGCCGGAGATTTCCTATCGCCGCGCCGGAAGCGCGCCAACACCTACACGCTCGATCCTGGCACGACAGGCGCTTCGGCTGGAACCTACTGCCCGGCAAAATCGCAACTGCTCCAGGAAATGGACCAGAAGAGCTTCAATGCCTACGCGGATTCGCTGACGGCGGTGGGCGGAACCTATCTTGATATCGGGATGATCTGGGGTGGGCGTCTGCTTTCGCCCGACGGCATCTTCGGTTCCGTGGTGAACAAGGATCCGTCGAACGGCGGCGAAGTTTCGCGCCACATCATTTTCATGACCGACGGCTACATGGATACCGCCAACTACGTGCCTACCGCGTGGGGGATGGAATGGTGGGATCGCCGCACGACGAGCGATGGCTCGAAGCTCCAGGAGGACGCACGCCACACGCAGCGCTTCCTCTCGGTCTGCGAGGCGATCAAGGCGAAGGGCATCCGGGTCTGGGTGATCGCCTTTACCTCGGCCCTGTCCACCGATCTCCAGACCTGCGCTTCGGATGACAGTTCGTTCACCGCGAACAATTCCACGGAACTCGATTCCGCTTTCCAGGAAATCGCCAAGCAGGTCGGCGAGCTCAGGATTACCCAGTGAAGCGTAGCGGGCATCATCGCCCGGTGCGTCGCTTCGCGGCCCTGCTGCGCCGCTGCGGCGCCGCCCGGGAAGGCGTGACGGCCGTTGAGTTCGCGCTGGCGGCGCCGGTGCTGATCATGCTCCTGATGGGAATCTTCGACATCGGACACATGGCCTATGTCCGGGCCGTGCTTCAGGGTGCGGTCCAGCAGGTTGCCCGTAACGCGACGCTGGAAACCGCCGACACGGCAACGGAGGATGCGTTCGTCAGCAAGATCGTGGGCGGCGTCGCGCCCGGTGCCGTGGTGGAATTCTCGCGCTCCAGCTACTACGACTTTACCGACATTGCCCGGCCGGAATCGTGGAACGACAAGAACAACAACGGCATATGCGATAACGGCGAGACCTATACGGACGAGAACAAGAACGGGCAGTGGGATGCCGACGTCGGAAAAAGCGGTAACGGCGGCGCGAACGATGTCGTGATCTACAAGGTCAATGTCACCTACAGCCCACTGTTCCCCATTCCCGGCCTGACCAACCGCGACGCCACGCGCACGCTCAGCGCAACGGCGGTCAAGAAGAACCAGCCCTACTCGCTGCAACAGGCTTATGGTTCCGCGGCGGGGACCTGCAGATGAACCGGCGAGTTGCATTGCTGCGCCCGCTTGCCACCTGTCTTGGCAAACTGCTCCGGGATCGGAGCGGCGTGTCGATCCTGGAGTTTGCGCTCGTCCTGCCGGTCCTGCTGACGCTGGGGCTTTACGGTACCGAACTGGCCTACATGTCGATGATAAAGATGCAGGTCGGCGAGATCGCCACGTCGGTGGCGGACAACGCCTCTCGGCTCGGCCAGACCGACAACAGTTCGGTAACGCCCACCGTTACCGAAACCCAGGTCGATTCAGTGATGTGGGGGGCCTTGTCGGAAGGTGCTTCCTTCGATTTCAACGCGAACGGCAGGATCATCCTGTCCAGTCTGGAAATCGATTCCGCTTCCAATCGCCAGTATATCCATTGGCAGAGGTGCCGCGGGGAGCTTGATCGCGCGTCAAGCTACGGGATTTCGGGCACCGGCAAGACGGGCAAGGTGCTCGACGGCATGGGGCAGACCGATCACAAGATCTACGCGACCGCCAATTCGGCGGTGATGTATGTCGAGGTCTTCTTCCACTACCAGCCGCTGTTCGGGGACATGTTCGTCAAGAACACGAGCTTCCACCAGGAGGCGGCCTTTCTGATCCGCGACGACCGCAGTCTCAATCCGACCGGCTCGACAGACGGCATTACCGGCAGCGGCGGGCAGTCTCACTGCACCTGACGTATTGCCGGGCGTTCTGACCGGCAGGCTTGGGCTATCCGGTCGGAGCAGGAAATTCCGAAGGGTTTCATCCAGTTCCGTGCGATTACGGACTTTTCCGGGGAGATCTGCCGTGCCGTCTCGATCCGGAAAGCGTGCAAACGACGCATAAGACTGGATTTTCGGTAACTTGACGATGATCGGGCGCATTGCGGCGTTACCCCGCAAAGCCGGGGAAGATGCCGCCCATGAGGGGCCGCCTTGCGTTCAATACTGCGCGCATCCCTATCCGGCAGCGCCCGATGCCGCACTTCCTGACCGAAGTTCTTGATCCGCATTCCCAATTTCACTGCGGCAATCCATCCGAAGCGGACGGGAAAGTGCTGTTCGCGATTGAGACGCGAACCTATCGATGCACTCAGTAAAAATAGAATAAACCTGTCAGGGATGTGGTGACCTCATAATAGTATCCACGATATCTATCGCAATTTTGCTGGCCATGATGACGTAACGAAAGTTCGTATGGCCTGGAATACGATCTGCACGTTCCGGATAAACGCTGATTTAGCCGTAATATGACGGAGCTAACACGCGGATATTTCTCCCCGCGCACGCGTCTTTCCAGAACGCTGCCCAAAACGCGCCGCCAGGCGGCGAGGCGATCCTTCTTTCTGGGAGACGTTCGATGGAAAAGCGTGTCGAAATCACCAATCGCACAACCCGGACCGTCAATACCACCACGGCACGGGAAGGCGTCACGCAGATCGCCGTCCAGCCAGGTTCCAATGTGAAGGTAGTGGCGCCGCCCAGCAGCGTGTCCTCGATGGTCCGCGAAGGTGACGATCTCGTCATAACGTTCTCGGATGGCTCCACCATTCGTCTGGACGGCTACTTTGCCTGTCCGGCGGACGATATCGGCCAGCTCAGCTTCGGCGATCCGGGCAGCGGCGAACAGTGGCTCGTCCATCTTGGAGATGCCGCCTGCTTCGCGCCTGCCGACGCTTCGACCGAACCTCTCGATTTCAGCATGTCGCCGCTGGGTGCGGCTGGCGGCGGCGGGATCGGCACGGGCGCTCTGCTCGCGCTGGGCGCGCTGGGTGTGGGCGGGGGGATCGCGCTTGCTGCCAGCGGCGGGGGTGGTCACTCCGACGAACCGGTGGATACGACACCTCCGGCCGCGCCGACCGTGGCGGCAACAAACGGCACTGTCCTGAGCGGAACGGCGGAACCCGGCGCCACAGTGCGTATCGACATCAACGGTGACGGCACCACCGATGCCACCGTGACGGCCAACGCAAGCGGAAGCTGGACCTATACGCCGACGACGCCGATCGCCGACGGCACCACGGTTACAGTAAGAGCGGTGGACGCTGCCGGGAACGTCAGCACGCCGGCATCGGTCACGGTCGATGCCGCGCCTCCCGCGGTGCCGACGATCAGCGCGGCTGCCGACGATGTCGGGGCCATCCAGGGCAATGTCGCAAGCGGCGGCGCAACCGATGATACCCGTCCGGCGCTATCGGGCACGGCCGAAGCGGGATCGACCGTTTCCATCTACGACAACGGCACCCTGATCGGCACCGCTACGGCGAGTTCGACAGGCACCTGGAGCTTCACGCCGCCCAGCGCTCTGGCACAAGGCCATCACAGCTTCACGATCACCGCGAAGGACGCGGTCGGTAATGTCAGCGCGGCATCTCCGGCTTACGAGTTGACGGTGGACACCGCCTCTCCGACGGCGCCCGTGCTCAATCCGACGGACGGGATCACGGTTTCCGGCACCGCCGAGGCGGGCACCATTGTCTCGATCGACGTCGATGGTGATGGAACCCCCGATGCAACCGCCGTTGCCGGGCCTACCGGCAGCTGGAGCGTGACGCTGGATGAGCCGCTTGCCGATGGCACGGTGGTGAGTGCCACGGCGACAGACGCGGCCGGGAACAGTTCGCCGGCAGCGACCGTCACGGTGGATGGCGACATCGACACGACCCCGCCGCCCGTGCCGGGCGTGGGCGGCGCGGACGATGATACGGGCGCGATCCAGGGTAATCTCGCGAACGGGGCGATTACCGACGATTCCACGCCCGAATTCAGCGGGTCTGGCGGGGAACCGGGATCGACCGTCTCCGTCTACGACAATGGCGTGCTGATCGGCTCGACCACGGTTGACGGCGATGGGGACTGGCAGTTCACCCCGTCTCCTCCACTGGGAGAGGGCGGCCATAGCCTGACCTTCACTTCAAGCGACGGAGACGGCAACGAGAGCGCCCCGTCGCAGCCTTTCGCGTTCACGGTCGATACCGTGCCGCCCCTGGCCGCCACGGTCGACCCCAGCAACGGCGCGGCCTTGACCGGCACGGCCGAGCCGGGTTCGGTCGTCAACATCGACTTCGGCGATGACGGCACGATCGACGGGACCGCGCTCACCAATGCCGCGGGGGACTGGGTCTTCGTGCCCACCACACACATTCCCGACGGCACGACCGTCATCATCACGGTGAGCGATGCGGCCGGAAACAGTTCGCCGCCCGTGACCGTGGTCGTGGATATCGAAGCGGCCGTCGCGCCTATCATTCTCCGGGTCGTTGACGATGCCGCGCCGCAGACCGGCACCGTGCCCAGCGGAGGTCTCACCAACGATGCCACGCCGACGATCGGCGGCACGGCCGAAGCAGGCTCTACCGTCTCCGTGTACGACAATGACGTGCTGCTCGGCACGGCCATCGCGAACGGATCGGGCGACTGGACGTTCACGGCGGCGGCCTTGCCCGAAGGAGACCACATCTTCGCCGTCACGTCCGTAAACGAGGCGGGCGGGGTAGGCGGGCCGTCTTCCGGATATGCCGTTACGATCGACCTCAGCGCACCCGCCGCGCCCACGCTCAGCCCGACAGATGGCATAACCCTGTCCGGCACGGCCGAGGCCGGGGCGACCGTTACGGTGGACACGAACGGCGATGGAACCCCGGACGCCAGCGTGATCGCCGGAGACGGTGGGCAGTGGAGCGTCACTTTTGCCGCCCCGCTCGCGGATGGAACTGTCGTCAGTGTGATCGCCACCGATGCGGCTGGGAATCCGTCGCCTGCGGCAACCACCACCGTGGATGCCGAGCTGGACAGTACACCGCCCCCGGTTCCCGTGCTGGTTTCGGCCACCGATGACATGGGCACGGTGCAGGGGCCGCTGGCCAATGGTGCGGTGACCGATGACACCCAACTCGACTGGCGGGCACGGCCGAGGCGGGTGTCCTGGTCTCGATCTATGACGGCGCAAACCTCCTCGGTACGGTCGTCGCTGATGGCTCGGGGGCCTGGAACTTTACCCCGACCCTTGCACAGGGCGCACATAGCCTGACCTTCACCACTACCGACAGCGAGGGTAACGAAAGCCAGGCCACGCCTGTCTTCGGCCTGACCGTGGATACGACGGCCCCTGCGGCGCCTGTCATCAATCCTTCCAACGGATCGCTGGTCTCCGGCACGGCCGAGGCAGGCGCCGTGGTTCGGCTGGACCTGAACGGCAATGGCACCGTGGATGCCACGGTGCAGGCCGGCCCTTCGGGTTCGTGGTCCTACACCCCGGCCACGCCGCTAGCCGATGGCAGTACGGTGATCGCCACCGCTACGGACGCCGCCGGGAATACCTCGCTTCAGGGTTCGACCACCATTGATCGCAGCCCGCCACCAGCGCCCGTCGTAACATCAGCAGCCGACGATGTCGGCGCGAGCCAGGGCATGCTGGCGAGCGGTTCGTCCACGGATGACGGTCAACCGGCTTTGTCGGGCACGGCGGAAGCCAATTCGACGGTATCCGTCTACGACGGCCCAACCTTGCTGGGAACGACCACGGCAAGCGGGGCGGGGAGCTGGACCTTCACGCCCACCGCGCCGCTGAGCCAGGGAACCCATACACTCACGATTACGGCGACCGATGCGGTAGGCAATGTCAGCGCCAATTCCGCACCTTTCACTCTGACGATCGACAATACCCCTCCGGCAGCGCCTGCCATCTCGTCGATTGCCGACGATTTCGGGGACAGCCAGGGGCCCGTTTCCAATGGCGGAACCACGGACGATGCACGCCCCACGCTGACCGGCACATCGGAGGCCAATGCAACCGTCTCCGTTTACGACAACGGCGCGCTGCTGGGCACGACCACGGCGAACGGTTCTGGGGCATGGAGCTTCACGCCGGTTTCGGCGCTGGGGCAGGGCAGTCACAGCTTCGTCGTCACTGCTGCGGATGCCGCTGGCAACGTCAGCGCACAATCGCCGGCCTACGTGGTGTCGATCAACAATTCCGTGCCCGACACGCCCGCAATCGCGATCGCAGTGGACAATGTGGGGCTGGAGCAGGGCGCCGTCGTCAATGGCGGCATCACCAACGACACCCAGCCGAGCCTCTCCGGCACGGCAGCCCCCAACTCCACCGTTACGATCCTGCGCGGCGGTATTCCCGTGGCCACGGTATCGGCCGATGCCCTGGGCGGCTGGAACTATACGCCTGCGGCGCCTCTGGCGCAGGGCACTTACAGCTACACCGTGATGAGCATCAATGCGGCCGGCAACGAAAGCGCGCTGTCATCGCCTTACGTTGTCACCGTGGACACGACACCGCCGGCCGCGCCGCTGTTCGGTAGCGCGAACGACAATGTCGGCACCGTTCAGGGGCCGCTGCCGAGCGGTTCGGTCACTGACGATATTCTTCCCACGCTTGCAGGTTCCGCCGAACCGGGAGCGACGGTCACCATCTTCCACAACGGTAATGCAATCGGCACGGCGGCGGTGAACGGCCTTGGCATCTGGAGCTTCACGCCCGGCACCGCGCTGGCGGAGGGGCCGCACAACTTCACCGCCGTCGCTACCGATGCGGCCGGCAACGTGAGCGTGCCTTCGGGAACCTTTACCCTTGTTGTCGACGTAACGCCGCCCGCTGATCCCACGATCAATCCGAGCACGGGAACCACCCTTGGCGGTACGGCCGAACCGAATGCGACGATCAACCTCGATCTCGACGGCAACGGCACGGTAGACGTGACGACAACCGCAAACGGTTCCGGCATATGGACATACAATCCGCCGCTCCAACTTGCGGACGGGGTGACCGTGATCGTCACGGCCACGGATGCGGCCGGCAATACCTCCGCGCCCGAAAGCATCGTGGTTGATCGCACCGCGCCCGCCGCTCCGGCCATCGTCAGCGTGACGGACGATGTGGGGCCGCAGACCGGGACCGTCGCGAACGGCGGCGCCACGGACGATACTTTGCCGGTCATCAGCGGCACCGCCGAGCATGGTGCGACGGTAACCATCTACGATAACGGCGCCGCGATCGGGCAGGCGGTGGCGGGCGTTTCCGGCACCTGGACCCTGACCCTCTCGACGCCGCTCCTGTCCGGCCCGCATGCCTTCACCGCAGCGGCGACCGATGCCACCGGCAACCTCGGCCCGGCTTCCCCGGCCTATACCGTCACGCTTGACACGAGCACGCCGGCAGCACCCGTCATCACGCTTGTGAGCGACGATATCGGCGCTACTCAGGGTACGGTCGCCAATGGCGGCACAACGGATGACAGCAAGCCGACCGTAACCGGCACCTCGGCCGCCAATGTCGTGGTTTCCGTCTATGCGAACGGCAGCCTGCTCGGCACCACGACGGCGGACGGAACAGGCGCATGGAGCTTCACGCCGACCGGCGCCCTGAGCGGAACACCCAGCTTCACCGCCATGGCAACCAATGGCGCGGGCAATGTCAGCGCCTTTTCCAACAGCTATGCCGTGACGATCGATACCGTGCCTCCTCCGGTGCCGCAGATCACGTCGCTGACGGATAACGCGCCCAACATAACCGGACCGATCACGGACGGAGGGCTCACCAACGACACCACGCCTCTCATCAGCGGCACCTCTGCAGCCAATGCCACGATATCCATTTTCAACAATGGCGTGCTGCTGGCGACGACGACGGCCAATGGCAGCGGCGCCTGGAGCTACACTCCAACCCTGGGACAAGGCGCGCAGAGCATCACCGTCAGCGCGACCAATTCGGCTGGAAACACCAGCGGGGTCTCGTCGCCCTTCGCCTTCACCATCGATGCAACCGCGCCGGGCGCACCTTCCGTCCACCCCAGTAACGGGCAGATTCTGTCCGGCACGGCGGAGGCGAACGCCTTCATCGATATCGATATCGGCAACAACGGGTCGATCGACACGCGCGTACAGGCCAATGCTTCGGGAGAGTGGAGCTACACTCTGCCGAGCAATCCGGGGAACAACACGCCGGTTTCGGTAACGGCGGTGGATGCGGCGGGGAACGTCTCGGGCGCGACGACGATCACTGTGGATGCGGTTGCGCCGGGGGTTCCCGCGCTTACCGCCGTGACGGACGATCAGGGCGCGGTTGTGGGGGCCGTCAGCGCCAACGGCTCCACCGACGATACACTGCCGGTGCTCAGCGGAACGGCGGAAGGGAATGCGACCGTCACGATACTCGACAACGGATCGGCTATCGGAACCGTACAGGCCAACAATGCCGGAAACTGGACCTTCACGCCCTCGGCACCGCTGGGGCAGGGATCGCACAGCATCACGATCACCGCGACCGATGCAGCCGGAAACACCGGCACGGCCTCGGCTCCCTTCGTGTTCTCCGTGGACACGAATGCGCCGCCGGCACCTACGATCCTGACCGTTGCGGATGATGTCCTGCCGCAGACCGGAACGGTTGCGAGCGGGGGCTCCACCAACGATACGCAACCGGTCATTTCCGGTACGGCGGAAGCCGGTGCGACGATCACCCTCTATATCAACGGGTCCGCCTATCCGGCCACGACCACTGCCGACATCAACGGAGACTGGTCGTTCTCGCCCGTCTTGCCTGAAGGCAACTACAACTTCGCCGTTACGGCAACCGACCGGGCCGGTAACGTCAGCCCGCAATCGGTCGCTTACACCGTTCGCGTGGATACGACAGCTCCCGCCGACCCGACCCTGAACCCGACCGACGGCACAACGGTGTCCGGCACCGGAGAGGCCGGCGCGGTGATCCAGGTTCATACCGATGCCATCGGCGTTCCCGATACGACTGCCACGGTAGACAGTTTCGGGCAGTGGAGCGTCACTTTCAGCCCCACACTTCCGAATGGCACGGAGATCACCGTCGTTGCCGTCGATGCGGCCGGCAACGTTTCGGGCAGCGATTCCGAAATCGTCAATACCGGCATGAATACGACACCGCCGCCGATCCCGTCAGCACCCGTAATCGCGGATGACGTCGGCACCACGCAGGGGCCGATCGGTCCGGGCGGCGTTACCGATGATCCGGTTCCCGAGATTCACGGCACGGCGCAAGTGGGCTCGCTTGTCACCATCTATGACAATGGCGTCCAGATCGGCACCGTAATCGCCGATACGTTTGGCGAGTGGAGCATCTCCCCTGCGCTGGGAGACGGCGCACACAGCATTACCGCCACGGCTACGGACAACGGCGTGCAGAGCCTCAACAGCCCGCCGCTCGCCTTCGAGGTCGATACGGTGCCTCCCGCGGCGCCCACGGTCAATGCCAGCAATGGCACCACCCTGACAGGCACGGCAGAGGCGGGCGCTACCGTCAATCTCGATTTCGATGGCGATAGCAACACCGATGCCTCGGTGCTGGCGGACCCGTCCGGAAACTGGACGTATACACCGCCGACGCCGCTCTCGAACGGGACCGTGGTCAGGGCAGTGGCGGTGGACCCTGCCGGAAACGCTTCGCCTCCCGGCACGGCAACGATCGACCGCGCGCCTCCTTCGCCGCCGGCCATCGCCACGGTGACGGACGATGTCGGTCCGGTGACAGGCTCCGTGAACAGCGGCGGCCAGACCGACGATACGCGGCCCACGCTTTCCGGCACGACCGAGGGGAATGCGACCGTAACCGTCTACGACGGCGCAACGCTGCTGGGAACGACCACGGCCAACGGCGCGGGCAATTGGGCCTTCACGCCCACGACACCGCTGGGACAAGGCGGCCACAGCTTCACGATCACTGCCACCGATACGCTCGGCAATGTCAGTCTGCCTTCCCCGGCCTATACGGTCACGGTCGTCACCACGGCGCCGGCAACGCCTGTCATCACCGGCGCCACCGATGACGTGGGGTCGATCCAGGGGCCGGTCGCCAGCGGCGGGGTAACCGACGACGCGCGGCCGACGCTGGTCGGCACCGCTCCCGCCAATGTGACGGTTTCGATCTATCAGGGCGCGACGCTGGTCGGCACCACCACTTCCAACGGGTCCGGCGCATGGAGCTTCACGCCTTCCACGCCGCTGTCGAGCGGGCTCCACAACCTGACCGCTGTTGCCACCGATCCGGCAGGCAACCAGAGCGCGACATCGAACACCTATAGCCTGACGGTGGATAACACGGCGCCGAGCACGCCGGTCCTGGCATCGGTCACGGATGATGTCGGCCTGATCCAGGGACCGCTCGCCAACGGCGCGACGACGGATGATGCCCGTCCGACCCTTGCCGGAACGGCAGAGGGCAATGCGACGATATCGATCTTCGATGGGGCGACGCTGGTGGGCACGACCACGGCAAATGCCTCCGGCGCATGGAGCTTCACGCCTTCCGGCCCCTTGTCCTCCGGACCGCATGCCCTGACCGTTACGGCCACGGATGCGGCAGGCAATCAGAGCGGTGCAACCACCGTCTTCAATCTCACCGTCGATACCAGCGCACCTGCAACGCCTGCCATCACTGGCGCCGCCGATGACGTCGGCACGACGCAGGGGCCGGTCGCCAGCGGCGGCGTTACCGACGATGCCACGCCGCTCCTGTCCGGCACCGCCGAGGCAAACTCCATCGTCTCGGTCTACAACGGCGCGGTCCTGCTTGGTACTGCGACGGCGAACGGGGCGGGTGCCTGGAGCTTCACGCCGCCATCTCCGCTGTCCGATGGACCACACAGCTTTACCGTCACGGCGCGTGATGCAGCGGGCAACGTCAGTCCATCGTCCACGGCCTACGTCGTCGTCGTGGACACCACGCCTCCCTCGGCTCCGCTGATCGCCAGCGTTACAGACGATGTGGGAAGCCGTACCGGCGCGCTGGCGAACGGCGCGGCCACCGATGATACCCGGCCAACGCTTTCGGGCACGTCGGAGGCCAATGCCACCGTCTCGATCTACGACAACGGCACGCTGGTCGCACCACCACCGCGAACGGGTCTGGCGCCTGGAGCTACACCCCTCCTGCCGCACTTGCCCAGGGCGATCACAGCCTTACCGTTCGGGCAACGGATGCCGCAGGCAATCTTGGCCCTGCCTCTTCGCCATTCGCGATCCGGGTCGACACCAGCGCCCCTGCCGCGCCGACGATCTCCAGCGTTACCGACGATGTCGGCACCGTGCAGGGCTCGGTCGCCAATGGCGGCGTGACCAACGACACAGTGCCGCTCCTTCGCGGCACCGCCGAGGCGGGATCGACGCTGACGCTGTTGGCGAACGGAGTGTCGATCGGCACGACGCTGGTGGATGCGAGCGGCAACTGGACGTTCAGTCCATCGCCGGCGCTGGGCGAGGGGACATACAGCTTCACCGCTACCGCCACGGATGCCGCAGGGAACACCGGAGCGACCTCCAATGCCTTCGCCATCACGGTGGACACCACGCCCCCGTCAGTGCCGGTCATCACCGGCATCGTGGACGACGTGGCGCCGAACACCGGTACCGTCGCGAATGGCGGCGTTTCCAACGATGGCACTCCGCAACTGACCGGCACGGCTTCGGCCAACACAGCCGTGGCGATCTACGACAATGGCGTGGTCATCGGCAGCACCACCTCCAATGCGAGCGGCGCGTAGACCTTCACGCCTTCCTCGGGCCTGAGCGACGGTACGCATAACTTCACGGCTGTTGCCATGGACACGGCCGGAAATGCCAGCGCCGCGTCCAACACTTACGGCGTGACGCTGGACCAGACGCCGCCTTCCGCCACGATCGCCATCACTACGCTGTCGGTCGATACGGGCACCGTCGGTGACTGGAGCACGCAGGACAACAGCCCCACCATCAGCGGAACTCTCGGTTCGGCTCTCGGCACGGGCGAGCAGGTGCAGATCCAGATCGACAGTGGAACCTGGGTCAATGCCTCGGTATCCGGCACAAGCTGGTATTATGGGCCGGGCACCCTTTCCGTGGGATCGCATGCCGTTGCCGTTCGCGTCGTCGATGCCGCAGGCAACGTGGGTCACAATGCCTCGCAGACGATCAGCATAACCAGCATTCCGGCGCAGGCACCGATGGTGCAGGCGAGCAATTCGGCACTGCTGGGACTGGTCGGCGTGGAGGCGCTGAACCTGCTGGACCTCGGCTCGCAGTCGCTTACCGCCGTGGATCCCAACAACAACCTCAAGACGGTGCAGGTCAAGTATGCCCCGGTGCTGTCGCTGGCTCTCGGCGCCTATACGCTCACGGCTTCGGCAGCGCTGGCGGCGGAACTCGGGCTGCATATCTCGATCAGCAATTCTTCCGGCATCCTCGGCATCGTGGCGCCTTCCTCCACGCTGACGATCACCGCTATCGACAATGGCGCGATGAGCAACATGGCCGTGAACGAACTGCTCGGCACCGTGCATTTCGAGCAGAATCTCTCGCTTCTCGGCCTCGATGTGCTCAACGCGACGACGATCACGGCAACCGATACGACAGGCCTTTCCGCCAGTGCCGCCACAGGTTCGCTGCTCGATGTCAGCCTGCTCAATTCCGGTGGCTCGGCCAACGTGATCCAGGGCGATGCCGGCGCGAACACCCTCAGCGGGACGACCGGCAACGACCGCCTCTACGGCTTTGCCGGCAATGACGTGCTGAACGGCAATGACGGCAACGATCTGCTGCGCGGTGGGGCGGGTGCCGATACGCTCAACGGCGGCGCGGGCAACGACACGCTCGTCTATGATGCCAGCGATACGCTGATCGACGGCGGTGCGGGAAGCGATACGCTGCTGATCGATAGTGGAACCGGGCAGGTGCTCAATCTCGATGCGGTGAGCAACATTCGCAACATCGAACGCATAGATCTGGGAACCGGGGATGCCGGCAGGCAGATCACCCTGACCGAGGCCGGCGTGCTGCGCGCGACCGACAGCAACCACCAACTGACGATCGCCGGTGACGGGAGCGACCGGGTCACCATGACCGGAGCGGTCTTCCAGGGCCAAACCCTGATCAATGGCGAAGCCTACAACCACTACACTTTGGGAACGACGGATATCTTCGTCGATCACCCGGTTCTCGTCGTGGTTTGAGCCGCCGGGGAGAGCGTATCCGGCCAGCGTGCCGGTCGAATATGGGAAGCGGATCATGAAGGGGACTCATGACCTTTACGTGGCGCAGGATCGCCGGAGCGGCCGTGTTTCTTATGGCCGGGATGATGGCGGAGAAGTTGGCAGCGCAAGATGGCGAAGGAGCTTCACGAAACTTCGAACAACCGGCTGGCCCTGAACTGGCTGAACGGGTTCCGGCCAACCTCGACATCGCGCAGGCCGTTGCGCTGACGCTGGCACGGCACCCGCAGATCGCCCGGGCCAATGCCGCGCTGGCGCGGGGCCGGGCCGATCTCGGCGCGGCGCGCGCGGCCTGGTATCCGCAACTTTCCTACCAGGCCAATCTCGGGCCGAACATGCTCACGGACAGGAACGGTTCCGGGCTCAACCAGAACATGGCCGGGCCAAGCGTCTTTCTGCAGCAGCAGGTCTGGGACTTCGGACGATCCAGGGGAGAAATCGGCGCGGCCCGTTCAACGACGAGCCAGCGCCGGTTCGAACTGGAATCGGTGGCGGATCAGCTTGCCGAACAGGGTGCCCTGGCGTTTCTCGAAGTGCGCCGTTTCGAGCAGCTGTCGGCCGAAGCGGCGCGGCAGGTCGAGGAACTGGAGCGGTTGCGGGAACTGATCGGATTTCGGGTTCGCGCCGGTATATCCGACAAGTCCGACCTCATGCTGGCCGACGTAAGAGTGGAAAGCGCGCGCGGCGAAGCGATCCAGGCACAGACCGCGCTTGCGATCGCAAGCTCGGCCTTGGCGAACCTGATCGGCGGGGTCGCCCTGACCTATGCCGATCCATCCGCCGAGATTTCGCGCTTCGAAGCCGGTGACGAAGAGCCGGACTATGAACGCTTGCCCGCCATCGCCGCCGCGCAGGAAGCGGAGAACGCCGCTGCGGCCCGGATCGGGCAGGCCAAGGCCGAACGCTATCCCCGGCTTGGGCTGCAAATGGGCTACACCCGCAACAACTACACTTACAACACACGGGACAATGCCTTCACGGCGCTGGTGACGGTGACGGGCGACGTCTACCGCCGGGGCAACCGCTATCTCGTCGATGCTGCCGAGGAAGACCGCCGCGCGGCTGACGCGGCGCGGGAAGCGGCCATCCTGGAAGCGCGAGGCAAGGCTCTTTCCGCGCGGCAGGAAATCCGTGCCGGCCATTTGCGGATCGCCGCCTATTCGCATCAGGAAGAGCAGGCGATCACCGCCAGCCGCATCTTCTTCGAGGAATACAAGCTGGGCAAGCGAACGCTGACCGAACTGCTCAACACCCAGCTTGAAATCTACCGCGCCGCCAGTGCCCGGATCGTGGCCGAACATGACATCATGGGCGCGCGCGTCCGGTTCGAGAACCTTTGCGGGACGCTGCGTCCCTCGCTGGGCCTTCCCGCGCGCCTCATCGAGGAAGAAGACCTGCATGGCTGACAGTCCGGAAGTGCTGCACGATCCCTGGGCCGCCGCCATCGCGGCGCTCGCTACATTGAAGGGCGTGCCGGTCGGCGTGCCTGAACTGACGAGGCGGCTCTACTGGAATGAGGGCAGGGGGGCGGAAGAAGGCCTGGCAGAGGCTGCGCGCCTGTCCGGCCTCGATTTCGAGATCGTGGCGATGGGCATCGAGGATGTGCCGCAAATGCTGCTTCCGGCCATCTTCGAACTGCGCGGCGAAGGGGCGGCCATCGTCCACAGCCGCGATGCAGGGCATGTCCGCGTCACGATGCCATGGCTCCACAGGGATACACCGGTCGAACTCGCGCTGGAGACATTCCGCGCGCAGGTTTCGGGGCGGGTCGGCTTCGTCGAACCCCTGTCCACGCGATCGCGAGATGCCCGGTTGGAGGAGTTCCTGCGGCGGCCATCCCGTTCCTGGGTGTGGGATATCATCACCGCGGACCGGCGCGGCTACGGGGAGGTGCTGCTGGCGTCGGTGTTCGGCAACCTGCTCACTTTCGCCACCTCGCTTTTCGCCATGCAGGTTTGGGACCGCGTGATCCCCGCCCAGTCCATTCCCACGCTGTGGGTGCTGGCGCTGGGGACGGGACTGGCGCTGTTATTCGAATTCATGTTGCGCACGGCGCGGGTGCAACTGGTGGACCGCATCGGGCGGCGGGCCGACCTTGCAATTTCCTCGCGGATATTTGCCCGTGCGCTGGACATCCGCAACGATGCCCGCCCGCGATCGACGGGGGCCCTGATCGCGCAATTGCGCGATGTCGAACAGATCCGCGAGATGCTCACCTCCACCACCGTATCGGCCCTGATCGACGTCCCGTTCGTCGCGCTCTTCCTCGTGCTGTTCGCCCTGCTGGCAGGGCCGCTCACTTTTGTGCTGGTGGGCGCTGCTGTGCTGATCGTGCTGCCAGGCCTCCTTCTACAGCGGCCGCTTGCCCGGCTGGCGACGGAGGGCATGAAGGAAGGGGCATTGCGAAACGCGATCCTCGTGGAATCGATCGAGCGTATCGACGAGATCAAGATGGCGCAGGCGGAGCCGCGCTTCCAGTCGCTGTGGGAGCGGCTCTCGGTTACGGGGGCGCGCGTCGGCGCGGAGCAGCGTTTCCTGTCCTCGTTTTTCGTCAACTGGACGCAGACCCTTCAGCAACTAGCTTACACGGTCGTTGTCGTCGCCGGGGCATTTCGCGTGATGGACGGCGACATGACGATGGGCGCGCTTATCGCCTGCTCCATCCTGACCAGCCGCGCGCTGGTGCTGTTCGTTCCGTTCGGCCAGATATTCACCCGATGGCAGAATGCCAGGGTCGCACTTGGCGGGCTTGAGGATCTCTTCGGGAAACCGGTCGATCATGATCCCGAGCGAGGGCTACTGCGTCGCCCCGTGCTCAAGGGATACTACGAGATCATCGATCTGAGATATGCCTATGATCCCGAGGGGCCGCTGGCCCTCAAGGTCGAGCGGCTGTCCATCCGCGCCGGGGAGCGGATTGCCCTGCTGGGACGGATCGGAGCCGGCAAGTCGACTCTGCTGCGAGTTCTTGCGGGGCTGGCCTTGCCATCGGGCGGCGATGTGCTGCTTGACGGCAGTAGTCTTGCGCAGATCAGCCCGGCCGATGTTCGCCGGGACATTTCCTATCTCGGGCAGGGGGCTCAGCTCTTTCTCGGCACGATTCGCGAAAACCTGCTGATCGGCGCGCCCGGCACTAGCGACGAACGGATACTGCGGGCGCTGGCGGTGACCGGCGGCACCGGGATCGTCCAGAACCAGCCGCACGGGCTAGACCTGTTGCTTCAGGAGGGCGGGGCGGGGCTTTCCGGCGGGCAGCGGCAAACCCTGCTGCTGACCAGGGCGCTGCTGCGAGGTGGCAATATCCTGCTGCTCGATGAACCTTCCGCGCCGCTGGACGATATCAGCGAGCGCAATCTGGTGGCTAATCTCGGCCAGTGGCTGAACGGGAGGACCCTTGTCGTGACGACCAACCGGCCGGGCCTGCTCGAACTGGTGGACCGGATCGTGCTGATCGACGGCGGGCGGGTCGCGCTCGACGGAGCCAAGGAGGCCGTGCTCGCGGCGCTGGCGATGCCTGCTGCGCTGAAGGAGAAACGCTCATGAACCGGACCATGCCGGTTTCCGCGAGCCTGCCGGCGGGTTTCGGCGGCGATGAGGAGAGCCGCTGGCTGCGTACCCTGGGGCGTCTGCGCATCGTGCCGATCCTTTCGATCGGCATCCTGGCTTTCCTGGTCTGGAGCTACTTCGGCGTGCTTGACGAAGTGGCCGTGGGGCCAGGCAAAGTGACGCCGCCCTCCCGATCCCAGATTGTTCAAAGTCTGGAGGGGGGTATCGTCAATGGAATCTTCGTCCATGAAGGAGATATCGTCAGCCCGCGCCAGAAGCTGGCCACGCTTGACCGTGCACGCTTCAGTTCCATGCTTGGCGAAGCGGAAGCGAAGGCCCGCGCGCTGGAAGCATCAGCAGCCCGCCTTGAAGCCGAGATCAATGGCGGAACGCCTCGCTTTCCGCAGGCGGTGAAGGATACACCCGGCCTCGTCGCGCGCGAGATGGAACTGATGCATTCGCGCCGGCAGAACCTGGCCGTCGCCACTGCGAGCATGCGGCAGTCGCTGGCGCTGACCCGGCGCCAGCTTGCCATGACGGAGCCGCTCGTCGAACTCGGCGCGGCCAATCAGGTGGAAGTGATCCAGCTTCGCCGTCAGGAGAATGAGATCCAGGCCAAGCTCGATTCACTGCGCAACCAGTACGTCATCGATGCCAGTGCAGACTATGCCAGCCCGCGCCGAACTGGATCAGGTGATCCAGGTGATCGGCGGCAGGCGCGACCAGCTTGACCGCACGACGCTTCATTCGCCCGTCCGCGGGATCGTAAAGAACCTGGAAGTCACGACCATCGGCGGCGTCATCCAGCCGGGCGGCTCGCTGATGGAGATCGTGCCGCTGGAGGACCAGCTCCTGATCGAAGCGCGGGTTTCCCCGCGCGACATCGCCTTCATCCGGCCCGGCCAGCCGGCCACCGTAAAAATCACGGCATACGATCCGTCCATCTACGGCACTTTACCGGGAACGGTGGACCGCATTTCTCCCGATACCTTGCAGGACGAGGTCCACGCGATCAGGTCTATTACCGCGTCTACGTTCGCACCCACAATTCCAGCCTGCGGACGAAAGACGGGCGCGAGCATGCGATCATGCCGGGAATGGTGGCTACGGTGGAAATCCGCACCGGTCGGAAAACCATACTCCAGTACCTGATGAAGCCGATCAACAAGGCGCAAGAAGCGCTGCGGGAGCGCTAGGCCGGAAAATGTGCTTTCCCGGTCAAAGCTTGCGGGTGCCGAGCCATTTGACCATCGCCGGATCGCGGTGGTCGAAGAAGCTGCTGGCCTTCTGATCAAGCGCGGAAATCGCTGCGATATCGCCATCGTCCAGAGCAAAGTCGAAGATCGCGAAATTCTCGGCCATGCGCTCCTTGCGGACCGACTTGGGGATTGCGACGATGCCGCGCTGGTTCAGCCAGCGCAGGACGACCTGGGCAACGGTCTTGCCGTGCTTCTGTCCGATCGAGGCCAGCAACTCGTTGCTGAACAGCCCGTTCTTGCCTTCCGCGAAGGGGCCCCAGGCTTCGGGCTGGACCTTGTATTCCTCCAGCAATGCCTGAGCATCGTGCTGCTGGTGGAAGGGGTGGATCTCGATCTGGTTGACCGCAGGGGTGATTTCATTGTGCAGCACGAAATCGAGTAGCCGGTCGGGATAGAAGTTGCTCACTCCGATAGCCCGGATGCGACCTTCGCGGTGCAGGTCCTGCATGGCGCGCCAGGCGCCGTACACATCGCCATACGGCTGATGGATCAGCCACAGGTCGAGATAATCGAGTTGCAGCTTGTTCAGTGAACGCTCGAAAGCCGCCTTGGCGCCTTCATAGCTGACGTCCTCGATCCACAGCTTGGTCGTGACGAAAAGTTCGCCACGCGCGATGCCATGATTGCGGATGGCCTGTCCAACCGCTTCCTCGTTGCCATAGGAGGTTGCGGTATCGAGCAGGCGATAACCGACATCGATGGCGTCGCGCACACTGCGCTCGCATTCAGCGGGGTCGGGAACCTGGAAAACGCCAAAGCCGAGGCTCGGCATTTCCACGCCATTGTTCAGGGTCACATTGGGGACGGACTCGGGCATGTGGCATCCTTTGGTTCAGATCGGCGATCATGTGCGGTCTCGGCCTGACTCATGGCGATTACCCGAGGTTCGCGTCAGGTTGCCGGCCAATACGGCGCAGGCCGCCGGGAAAATTGTCGGATCGGATATAGTCTGGCAGCCGGAATGCGATTAGACGCCGTAATCGGTATGTCACTATAAGGTACGCTAATTAATGGCGGGTGAGAACTATAACGAGCTCGCAGCGTTCGTGATGGTCGCGCGTGAGCGCAGTTTTACCCGCGCGGCTGCAAAGCTTGGCGTTTCGCAATCGGCGCTCAGCCAGACGATCCGCGGGCTCGAAGAGCGATTGGGGTTGAGGTTGCTCACCCGCACGACCCGCAGCGTATCGCCGACCGAGGCGGGGCACCGCCTGTTCGGCACCCTGGCGCCGCGCTTCGAGGAGATCGCGCAGGAACTCGTCTCGCTAAGCCAGTTGCGCGACAAGCCGTCCGGCACCATCCGCATCAATGCGGGGGAACATGCGGCACTGGCGGTCCTGCAGCCGGCGCTGCGTAAATTCCTGCCCGATAACCCCGACATCCGCGTCGAGATCGTTGTCGACAACGGTCTGACCGACATCGTGGCCGAAGGATATGACGCAGGGGTTCGGTTGGGCGATCAGGTGGCCAAGGACATGGTTGCAGTTCGTATCGGCCCAGATTTGCGCATGGCCGTTGTCGGGTCGCCCGAGTATTTTGCCCGCTATCCCGTTCCGCATACGCCGCAAGACCTGACACGGCACAATTGCATCGGTATCCGGCTGCCCACCTATGGCGGCATTTTCCCGTGGGACCTCGATAAGGACGGGCACGAAGTCAATGTTCGGATCGAGGGGCAACTGGTGTTCAACAACATCGGCCTGCGGCTCAATTCGACGCTGGATGGCCTGGGCCTTGCCTACCTGCCTGAGGATCAGGTTCTGCCCTATATCGCACAAGGCCGCCTGATCCGGGTGATGGAAGACTGGTGTGGACCTTTTCCCGGTCACCATCTCTACTACCCGAGCCGTCGCCACGCTTCTCCCGCCTTCGCCCTGCTGGTCGAGACCTTGCGCTATCGGTCTTGAGGCAGGGTGGGCCTGCACAAAGCACATCCATCATCGCTTCGCCAGCGGCCGCGCAGCGCCGAATGCGGGCCTCGATCCTGAATGGTGTCGGTGTTCTGGAAAAAACGAATGGTCGGGGAGACAGGATTCGAACCTGCGACATCTTGCTCCCAAAGCAAGCGCGCTACCGGGCTGCGCCACTCCCCGACCCTTCGGTCGTCGATGATGTATCCAAGGCCTGTGCCCTGGTGGCCGTTGGTGGGCCCGGCAGGATTCGAACCCGCGACCTAGCCGTTATGAGCGGCCAGCTCTAACCGCTGAGCTACAGGCCCCAACTGCCATGCCCGACCCCATCGACGATGGCCGGACGAAAAGCCCGTTAGCTTGGCAATGCCGTCTAGGCAAGCACTACGCTGGAAAGGATGTCGGCAACATGGGTGGGACGCACGCCGCGATGCGCCAGATGGGCGAAAAGCGTGCGCCACCAGTCGTAAAGAGCGCCCAGATCGGCCTCGCTGCGCACATAGGGCGTGTGGCCGGGGGCCAGCGAGGGGCTGTGGAAAGAGAAGACCAGCACGGGCAGGCCCTCGTCTATCGCGATATCCACGCCGCGCAGGGCTTCCTCGGCGGTGATTCCCTCAGGCGTGAGAGGAATGCGCTCCAGCAGTCCGGCCCGCGCCAGTACGCCGCGCACTTGCGGTGCGCGCCAGAGGTGGGGGTAGATGACGTTGCCCATCTGCCGCAGCGGGCCCCAGTAAACGGTGGTCAGCGGCAGTTCGAGCAGGGCGTGCTCGCCCCCGGCCCAGTAGGGGTGCAGCGGGTGTTCGCGGTAATTGGGGCCGCCGGCTGAACTGTAGTCGAACCGGGCGCGTACCGAAGTGTCGATGGCCATTCCGAATTCGGCGAGAATTTCGGCGGTGCGCGGCCCGAGGCCATAACGGCCCGCACGATAGATTCGCGGGGCCTGGCCAAAGGCCCGGTCGATTCGCCGATGGAGGCGGGCGAACTTTTCGCGCTCCAGTTCGTAGGGGAGGTTGCCGGCGTAGGAGTTGAACTCGCTCACGTCCTCGTCGAACGGAGGGCTTACCCATGGGTGGAGCTGGACCCCCACTTCGGCGCGGCCAGCGTCCACTGCGTCCCCTATGGCGGCAACGGTATCGGGCGAATCGGCAACCGGATAATCCAGCAGATAGATCGGGACGACGCCGAAGCCTTCGCAGAACTGCTGGAATTTGCGCAGGGCGGGCAGGGTCAGCGTGCTGTGCCGTCTACGGTCGAGCGGGGCTCCCAGTCGAACTCCTCCTCGGTGTCGACCGTGACGATGAAACGCTGCCCGAAGCCCTCGCGAAATCGTGCGAGCGCATCGGTTGCCGGCGGCTGGAGGAGATTTGACCCCTGCAAGAAAGAATTTTTCCCTCGATCGGGTCGCATCCGACAGGGTGGCGACAATGAAAACCGTGCCCGGATCGGGGAAGAACCTGCGATTCGATGCTTGCGGCAGAAACGAGAATAGGCGGTAAAACGTTCCGCTTCGGTAAAGGCGGGGCATCCCGGAGAACGCGGATTCAGGCTCCCTGGCTGTGTGTTGCTGCACTCGCGGTCAAAGCCGGAAGCCAGAGTTTCAGGTCGTTGTCCTCGCGCAGAAGCCCGCCGCCGGCCGCCGACGCTTCCGCCGCCGCCAGGCGAAGCGTGAAGCCGATGCCGAACATGCCGGTGGAGAGCGATTGCCCACGTTCGCTGGCCGGCGTTTCGAACAGGCTTTGTGCGGTGCGGGCGATGAGCAGGGTGGGCAGGGCGATCCGCAGTCCGATTCGCCCGCCCTCGCAGGTCCACGTCAGGCGCAGTATTTCGTCCGGCGCGGTCATGCCCGCCAGCACGGCGAATATCCGCCATACTAGGCGTTCGACTTCTGTGCGGTCGATCGCGAGAAGAAGGCCGGGAGCCTGACCTTCGGGCAGGGCGAACCCGCTGCGGCGCGGTTCGGTCCAGGCCTTGAGGCGCGCAACGGTCTCTTCCAGAACCGAGGCGAGATCGCACTCGCCCGATTCGATCCCGAGGACGCCCGATTCGAGCTTCACCAGCCGGTCGAGTTCCTCGAATCCGGCGAGAATGTGTGCACAGTCTCCGGCAATGGCGGCGGCCAGCGCGCGGTATTCATGCGGGGCCGGGCCGTAGAGCTGTTGCTGGATGATCTCGGCGGCCACCTGGATGGCGTTTGCCGGGGTGCGCAGTTCGTGAAGCACCTGCCGCATGCGGTCCGCTTCGCTGGGCTCGGCGGTGGGCACTGCATCGACAGCGGCAACCTTGCCGGGACGGCGCAGTCGGCCCGCATAGCCGGTGAAGCGGCCGCTCGCCGAATCGAAGTGCGGAACGGCATCGACCTGCCAGTCTCCGCTGACGGCCGGAGCGCCGGCGATCTCGATGGGTACGCCGCGCAGGGGCTGGCGGTGGCGCATCGAAAGCGCGAGGCCGGGCATATGCGCGGCGGGATGGGGGGCAGGTGCATGATGCGGTTCGGCCATGGCCGGATCATGCGCAGCAAGGTTGAGCCCGATCAGCGCGCTGGCATGTGGGCCGTCAGCCCAGCAGATTCGTCCTTCGGCATCGGTGGTGAAGTCCATCGCGGCGGGAAAGACGGCAGCAGCCGAATCGCCGAGCGGCAGGCGGGGCGCGGCGTCGCTCGCATGGCTCTCGCGCGCTTTGCGGAATTCCTCGATCCGGCGGACGATGGCGCCGATGCCCGCTTCGTTCGTCGTCGGAGAAGGCGGCGCTTTGAGCGAGGCGGCAGCCTGTTCGAACTCGGCGAAGGGAATGGGGTGGTTTGCAGGTGCGCGGATCGGCGGCTGTTCGGGCGGGGTGGGCTCGATCTGGGCGGGCTCGATCTGGGCCGGCTCGGGCGGCGCAATCTCGTCGAGCAGATCGAGCGGTTCGGGTTCGAGCGGCTCGTCGACCGCCTCGGCCGATTCGCAAGGCGGCAGTCCGCGATCGAGAATGCCGAGCCTTTCGAGCAGCTTTTCCACTTCGGGGCCGAGATCGCGGCGATGGCGAAGAATGCCGCGCGCTCGCACGGGCAGGGCGGGAACGAGGCCGACCCACGCCTCGGTATCGAGCCTCGCGGTGCCGATTGCCGCCGTCGCGACCTCGGGCTCCGCTTCGGCAAAAATCGCCAGCAACCGGGGGTTGGTCAGCGGTTGAAGCGGCTGGCGGACAAGGCGGGCACGATCGGCGGCGGGAATCACCGCGCCCAGTTCCACGACGCGCGCGAATCCGGCGTCGATCGCGGCGGATTGGGCGTCGGCGGGCAGGCGGCCGAGGATATCGATCAATTGCCTGTACTGGATACGGGCCAGCGTGTCCGCGGAGGACGGCAGGCGCAGTACCGTGGCAAGGCGATCGTCGAAGTGCATTTCCGTTCCATAGGCGACCCGCAAACCATTGCGAAGCTGCCGTTTCCGCATATCCGCCACAGTATGGCCCGATAGAGGTTAAACCCGCGTCACTCATGGCCTAGCAAACTGTGCAGACAGCGGAAGTCGGTAGATTGTAGGCGTTGCAATGCGGGACGATTACGCTATGGGATAATATTATTACAGGGGCGTCAGTGTTTTCGTGTGGATATTGCATGTCGGATGACGCTGCGCGCCCGCAAGGAAAGTTTCGCATGATTAATCTCGATGACATCGACCGCCGCCTGCTCGCCGAGCTGCAGGAGGAGGGCCGGATCACCAATGTCGAACTGGCCCAGCGTGTCGGTCTCACTGCCCCTCCGTGCCTGCGCCGCGTGCGCAGTCTTGAGGAATCGGGCATCATCCAGGGCTATCACGCCGACCTCGATGCCTCGAAGCTGGGCTTCACGATCACCGTCTTCGCGCTGGTTAGCCTCAAGAGCCAGGCTGAGGAATCGCTGAGGGCCTTCGAAGACCACATGAAGGGTCTGCCCGAGGTGCGCGAGTGCCACATGCTCAACGGCGAGATCGACTTCATCCTCAAGATCGTCAGCCGCGATCTTCAGAGCTTCCAGGAATTCCTGACCAGCAAGCTGACGCCGGCTCCCAACGTCGATAGCGTCAAGACTTCGCTGACGATCCGCACTGCCAAGAGCGTGCCGGGCGTGCCGCTCGAAACCTGACAGCGATTCGCGCGTGACGATGATGGCAATGCCGCGCCGTGCCCTGCTGGTCGGCGCGGCATTGCTGCTGGCTGGAGGGAACCTCTGGTGGTTCATGCGCGGCAAGCAGGCGCCCGAGCCCGACTTCGTGCTTGGAACTACATGGGAGCAAGTGGAGATTACGGCGGATGTCCTTCCGTCACTTCCTCGCTTCGATGTCGTTCACGGCGCCTGGAGCGACCGGGGGCGGCCCATTTCTGCGATCGGCGATCGCGTCCGTCCCTTTCATGGCGACGACGTTATCTCGGAATTGAAGCCCCGTTCCTACCTTGCCATCGCCATCGCCGCGGATGAGGGGCCGCAGGAACTGCGGCCCATGCTTCTCGATCTTGCGCGGGCGTCAATTTGCGACGTTGCCGTCGTTCCGGACGGCATGAAGCCCGGACCGCGTAGTGGGGTCTACGTCGATATCCAGCATATCGTCTCGGTCAGGGATGAGCGGGGCAAGGCGCAGGATTGCATCGCCGCTCAAAGGGCTGCGGCACCCTCCAGCGCCAGCAGGTAGCCCGTCGCACCGAAGCCGGCGACGGTCGCCCTGGCGGCCATGCCGACCCATGACTTGTGGCGGAATTCCTCGCGTGCATGGGGGTTGGAAAGGTGGACCTCGATCACCGGCACCTTGATCGAGCGGATCGCGTCATGCAGCGCTACCGAGGTATGCGTGTAGGCGCCGGGGTTTATCAGCACCGCGTGCGCGCCTTCGTCCTCTGCTTCATGGAGCCAGTCCACGAGGTGGCCTTCATGGTTCGACTGGCGCATTTCGATGGTGCAGTCCAGCGCCTCGCCGCGTTCCACCAGCATGGCGCCGATGTCGTCCAGCGTCTGGGAGCCGTAAATGCCGGGCTCTCGCTTGCCCAGGCGGTTTAGGTTCGGTCCGTTGAGGACGTAGACGAGCTTGCTGGCCATTTCGCGAATTCCCGGTGCGGTTGCTTTCCGGTCGCGGCTCTAGAGCATTTTCAGGCGAGGTGGAATCGCCCGCCCGCCGGAAAATGCGGCAAAACATGTCGCGGGGCGAGATGCCGGCACGGTCAGCGCGGAGCGGGCATCTCGTCGGCGACAGGGCGCCCGTCGGCCTGTGTTCCTTCGGGTGGGGGCGCCGTGTCGGCAGGCGTTTCCGCTTCGGGTTCCCCCGCCGCGCCGCCGTCACCCTGGTAGAACCGGGCGAGTTCCGCGTCGTTCGCCTTGAGCCGCGCAGCCGAGGCTTCCCGTTCGGCCTGCTTGCGGGCGGAGGCTTCCTGTTCGGCCGATGCCTTGGCCTCGGCCAGCTGCTTTTCCAGCTCCTCTTCGCGGCTCGGTCCGCAGGCGACCAGCGCCAGGGCAGGGGTCGTGGCCAGCACGATGCGCGCGACAATCCGAAACACCAGTTGCTCCTTGCAAGGGCGGGCATGGCGCGCGCTCTTGCAAGGAGGCTTAGCGGTCAAGGCTTGGCTTTGTCTTAACGGTCGGAACCCTTGGTCTTTCCCCACTGGCGCATTGCCGAGTAGCCCAAATAGCCGGTGCCGAAGAGGGCATAGAGGGGCTCGGGGATGCCGTTGAGGTAAGCGGTCATGGCATCGCCGATGGCATGGGCCGTCGCCGGGCTGAGCGCGCCGATCAGGCCCATCGGCAAGGCCCAGAGAATCATGATGTAGATTACGTAGAGGAAGCTCGGCCGCGCACGGCTGGTCCAGGGATCGCTTGAATTCGCTTCTGCGACGATTGGCGAGAGGCTCGCCTGAAGCATCTGGAGTTCCTGGGAATTTTCGAGCTTGAGCAATTCGAGCTTGGCGCGGTCGCGCGCTTCGGGATCGGGGATCACCTTGTCGATGATCTTCGATACGGGCGAGAGAATCGAATCGAGCAGTGGCATTCTTGGGGCACTCCCGGAATGGTGGCCCGCAACCAGATAGCCAAAACCGGCCCTGTAGGAAAATGGGTAGCAAGACCGCGAGAGAATGCCGTGTCCCCGGGAGGGGAAATTCTCTGCCAACGATGTCTTGGAAAATTGGTCGGGACGAGAGGATTCGAACCTCCGACCCCCACACCCCCAGTGTGATGCGCTACCAGGCTGCGCTACGTCCCGACCGGAGCGCGGCCTATAGGAGGGTCTTTTCGAGAGCGCAAGCGTCTGATTGAGACTTTCTTCATGCCGGTTGAAGCAAGCCTGTGGATACCTATCTGCGGGCAGGTCGCGGGGGATGGGCGGCTTTCGGCAGCAAGGCCGCGCGTTGCCAGTGCTTCGCTTTATTGCTAACCGCGCGCATCCGGCAAAGTCCATGAATGGATTTTTCCGGCGAGGCGTGCGGCAGATCGGATGCCGCCCGCCCGCCGGGACGAAACGACGAGAAGGCCCTTCAGTTCAATGCAAAGCTCGATTCTCAACCAGCTCGCCGCAGCAGCCGCCCCCAGTGGTGTTGGTTCGTTTATTGCGAACTTCGGTATCATTATCCCGATGGCGGTGATCTTCTGGTTCCTCATCCTGCGCCCGCAGATGAAGCAGCAGAAGGAGCACAAGAACAAGCTGTCGGCGCTCAAGAAGGGCGACGAAGTGCTGACCGGTGGCGGTCTCGTCGGCAAGATCGTCAGGATCGACGACAACTATGCCGACGTCCAGCTCGCACAGGGCGTTATCGTGAAGGCCGTCAAGTCGACCATTGTCGACGTGATCCCGCCGGCCGGTTCGAAGCCCGCGAACGACTGAGTTTCCGGCATCGCCGGGTGTTGCCGGCGATGCCCGTTTGCTAGGTCCGATCACACAGTAGGTCCGATCACATAGGGCGCCCCGCCATTCGGGCGCTCTTTTCGGAGAGAAGCCACAGGCTATGCTCGAATTTCCCACCTGGAAGAAGCTCTGGTACTGGGGCCTGACGATTGTCATCGCCCTCTGCGCCGTGCCCTCGCTGGTCTCGCTGACCAACGCGCGCTGGCCCAGTTTCCTGCCCGAGCCCAAGATCAATCTCGGCCTCGACCTTGCCGGCGGAAGCCGCCTCCTGCTGGAGGCCAATCGCCAGCAGGTCGTGCAGCAGCGCCTCGAAGGCATGGAAGAATCCGTGCGCACGCGTTTGCGCCAGGCCTCCCCGGCCATCGCCATCGGCGATTTCTCCAGCACCGGCGGCCAGCTTGCCTTCACCGTGCGCGATCCCTCGCAGGTCGATGCGGCGCGCGAGGCGATCCTGCCGCTGACCTCCGGCGCAGGCCTTACCGGCCAGCGTGACTGGGACATCACGGTTCAGGACGGCACCCGCTTCATCCTCGTGCCGACGCAGGCGGGTATCGACCTTGCGATCAGCAATGCGATGGAAACCGCGGTCGAGGTGGTGCGCAAGCGTATCGACGCGCTGGGCACCAAGGAGCCCGACATCCGCCGCCTCGGCGGCACGCGCATCGACGTGCAGGTTCCGGGCCTTCAGGACCCGCAGGCGCTCAAGAACCTGCTCGGCCAGACCGCGAAGCTCGAATTCAAGATGGTCGACGAGACCGCCGTGCCCAGCGACATCGCCAAGGGCATCGTGCCCCCGGGTGACGAACTGGTGCCATGGGCCGATCCGAGCGCGCCCGGTTCGGGCGGCGTTCCGGTCCTGGCCGTCAAGCGCCTCGGCGGCATCAAGGGTGACGAACTGACCGACGCCAAGCAGGCCTTCGAACCGAAGACCAACGCGGCTGTCGTCTCGATCACGTTCAACCAGCAGGGCGGCGAGAAGTTCGCCAAGCTGACCACCGAGAACGTGAACAAGCGCTTCGCCATCATCCTCGACGGCAAGGTGCTTTCCGCGCCCAGCATCAACGAACCGATTCTTGGCGGCAGCGCCCAGATTTCGGGCAGCTTCAACGTCCAGTCGGCCACCCAACTCGCCATTGCGCTGCGTTCGGGTGCGCTTCCGGTCGACCTCACCGTGGTGGAGGAACGCACCGTCGGGCCTGACCTCGCGCCGATTCGATCCAGAAGGGCGTCGTCGCCATGGGCGTCGGCACCGTGCTGCTGATGCTGTTCATCTTCCTGACCTATGGGCGCTTCGGCGCTTATGCGAACCTGGCCCTGATCTTCAACGTGCTGATGATCCTGGGCATCATGGCCGTGCTGGGAACGACGCTGACACTGCCCGGCATCGCCGGCTTCGTGCTCACCATCGGTGCTGCGGTGGACGCCAACGTGCTCATCAACGAGCGCATCCGCGAGGAACGCCATCGCGGACGCCGCGTCGTGCAGTCGGTGGAACTGGGTTACAAGGAGGCGAGCCGCGCCATCTTCGACGCCAATATCACCAACTCCATCGCCGCCGTGCTGATGTTCGCCTTCGGTTCGGGCCCGGTTCGCGGTTTTGCCGTCGTGCTCATGATCGGCATCGTCACCTCGGTGTTCACCGCGGTCACGATGAGCCGGATGTGGGTTGCGGGCTGGCTGCGTCGCACCCGTCCCAGCGACCTGAACGTATAAAGGTACTGGCGCATGAAGCTCCTCAAGCTCATTCCCGATCACACGAACATCCACTTCCTTCGTTGGCAGTGGCCGTTCTTCATCACCAACATCCTGGCGATGGCCGCCTCGGTCGTTCTGCTGTTCACATACGGGCTCAACCTGGGCGTCGACTTCGTCGGCGGCCAGATGATCCGCGTGACCTTCGAACAGAGCGCGACCGCTCCGGTCGCCAAGCTGCGCGACAGCGTCGATTCGCTCGGCTTCGGCGAGCCGGTCATCCAGACTTTCGGCAAGCCGAACGAGGTCTCGGTCCGCATGAAGCTGCCGGAAGGTTCGGAGGACAATCCGAAGCTGGCTGACGGCATGGCCCGCAAGATCACCGCCAAGGTCCGTCAGGACTTCGCGGACGCCCGCGTCGACGGTGTCGACTCGGTCTCCGGCAAGGTTTCGGGCGAGCTGTTCCACACCGGTATGCTGGCGCTCGGTCTCGCCATGGTGTTCATCTCGATCTACATCTGGATCCGCTTCGAGTGGCAGTTCGCGGTCGGCGCGCTCTTCGCGCTGGTGCAGGATATCCTGCTGACCGTGGGCATGTTCTCGCTCACCCAGATGGAATTCGACCTCAACATCGTCGCGGCTCTGCTGACGCTGCTGGGTTACTCGCTGAACGACAAGATCGTCGTCTACGACCGTATCCGCGAGAACATGAAGAAGCACCGGCGCATGCCGATGAACGAGCTGCTCGACCTCTCGGTGAACGAGACGCTGTCGCGCACGATCGCGACTTCGCTGTCGGTTCTCATCATGCTGGTCTCGTTGCTGGCGCTTGGTCCCGATGTGATCTTCGGCTTCACCGCCGCCATCACGCTGGGTATCTTCATCGGCACTTACAGCTCGATCTTCATGTCCGCGCCGATCCTGGTCTGGCTGGGCGTGAAGTCGGATACCTTCGTGAAGCAGGAAAGCGAGATCGACCGTCAGGACCGCCTCGCTCGCGAGCGTGGCGCACAGCCCTGATCGGCCTTTGAGGTCTTGAGAAAAAGGGCCGTTCCCGGAAGGGAGCGGCCCTTTTTTCATTCATGCTCCGGTGTTGACGGGGTCGCCCGCGAGGATACCGCGCCAGAAGTGAACGAGATTCTGCGCGTTCACGCCCCATGAGAAACGGCTGACGTTGGCCGAAACATCCTGCTGGCTCGGCGGATCGGCGAGAATCCGGCTCACCGCATCGGCAATCGCCTCCGGTGTGCGCGGGGCGATGCGGCCGGCGCTGTCGTCCTTCACGACTTCCCGTGCGCCGCCGATATCGGGGATGACGATCGGTGTGCCGCAGGCCAACCCCTCGATCCAGACATTGGCAAGGCCCTCGCTGGTCGAAGGGAGCACCAGAACGTCGGCCGCGCACAGGACGTGGGGGAGCAGGTCGTGCCCGACAAGGCCGAGAAACTGCACCCGGTCACTCACACCCAGCCGCTGCGCAAGGTCGCGCAGGGGTCTTTCGTCCTCGCCGGCGCCGGCCAGCGCCAGCCTGGCGCCGGGCAGAAGGGCCAGGGCCTCGATGACCAGCCGCTGGCCCTTGCGCGGGATCAGCGAGCCGGGCGTGACGATCAGCGGACCGACCGACCAGATGCCGAGGTTGGGCATGGCCGAAACCAGCGCGCGCGCGGCACCGCGCTCGATGGGGTGGAAGCGATCGTGGTCCAGCCCGGTGTAGTGAACGCCGATCCGTTCTTCCGGCATGCCCAGGGCGATCATGTCTTCGCGCAGGGCCCGGCTCACTGCGAGCATTCCTGCCGCCTGGTGCGCGGCCTGTCGCATCTGCTTCAGCGCGGCGGGGCGCTGGCCCCAGTAATGGATATCCGCCCCGCGCGACTTGATGGTGAGCGGCAGTCCCAGTTCCCGTGCGACGATGGCGGCGGCAGGCCCGTCCGGGAAGAAGAACTGGGCGTCGACGAGGTCGAACGGCTTCTCTGCGTGAAGGCGGCGCACCAGCGGCAGCACGGCCGTGGCGATTCGTCCGGGATTGCTGTCGCCCCCGATCTTCGGGATGAGGGTGAACTTGGGATAGTGAACCTCGAATCCGGACGCATCGCTGCATTCCGGAACATGGCGCAGCTTGTCGTAGGGATGGCGGCGGGCGAGGGGCCATGGCGGGATGCCGATCGGGCTTATCATCGTCAGATCCACCTCGCCGCTCGCCACGATCGCGCGCATCTGGTTGCCGACGAAGATACCGAACGAAGGTCTGACAGGATTGGGAAACAGCGTGGCGATGGACAGGATGCGCATGGGTTTGCCTTTGGCTGTATAAGGTTAGAGCTTCCTGACGAGCATTTCGGCAACGGCTATCCACTGCGGATGTTCCACCGGTACCGGCCGCTGGCCGCTGACGGGAGGCAGGAGGGAAAGCGTCTCTCCGGTTATCTCGATCAGGCGGCCGAACGCGAACCGGCCGCCGGGAAGGGGCACGAGCACGTCGCGGTTCAGCAGGCGGGCGGCGTCCTGCGCAGGACCTTGCCTGAGCCATACCTGATCCGCGGTGCGATATTCGCCGCAGGATCCTTCGACTTCCATCACCATCCACGGCGTTTCGGCGGCGAGGTCGCTGGGCAGCACGGCTTCGCGGCGGGTGCGCGGGCTCTCGGCCCCGCTTTCGGACAGCACCGCCACGATCATGGCCGGTGCGTTCGCCTCGCTTCGCAGCAGGCTTTCCGGCTCGACCTGCAGCGCCCTTGCGATCCGGTTCATCCAGACGAGGGAGAGGTTGCGCATCCCGGTTTCGAGACGGCCGATGGTCTGCGGCGTGGTCTGCGGTTCACAGGCGGCGGCGACATCGGCCAGGGTAAGCCCTTTCTGAAGGCGAATGTCGCGGATGCGGTTAATCATGGGATGTCCTGTCATATAACCGATCTGGTTTTCTTTCATTCCTCTTGCGATCCAGTTTGGCAAGAGAACCTGCCGTGCTTTCTCGCCTGATCGATCGGATTTTTGCGCGGCTGTGAATTTAATCGTTTGAACCAGTACACTTGCGTTGCGGAGGCGTGAAAGGATCGGCACGTTCGCGGCATTGCTCTTGATGGAGATAACAGAATGCTGCGCCGCGAATTCATGGCTACGGCTGGGGCCGGACTGGCCTGGAGCCTGCTTTCATCCCGCAGCGCCATGGCTGCGGCGACCGCGCCGAACGGTGCCGACACCGCTTTCTATGCAAAGCTGGACGGCCTGTTCTATGAAAGCCTGGCGCAGAGCCCGGAGATGGCCACCTCGCTTGGCCTGGACAAGGGCAAGTATGCGGTGCTGAAGTCCCGCCTTTCGGACGGAAGCCGCAAGGGACGGGAGGCCGATCTCACCCTTGGCCACAAGGCGATCGCCGAAGTCGAGAAAGTCGATCCCGCGCCGCTCAGCGAAACCGGCCGTCGCAACCGCGAACTCTCGCTCTACCAGCTTCGCCAGCGGGTGGCGGCGCAGGACCGGTTCGATCTGGAAAGCGCGCAGCGGCCCTATCTCATAACCCAGCAGGGCGGCGCCTACTTCTCGCTGCCGGACTTCCTCGACAGCCGCCACACGATCGAGACGAAGGACGATGCGGAGGCTTATCTCTCGCGCCTTTCCGCCTTCAGGACCGCGCTTGACGACGAGACGGACCTGCAGAAGGAATATGGCGCGCGCGGCGTGGTCGCGCCGGGCTGGTCGTTGGACCTGACGCTCGGCCAGATGGCGAAGCTGCGCGACACGCCTGCCGCGCAGAGCGGTCTGGTCACTTCACTGGCGAGGCGCGCGGCGGCCAAGGGCATCGCGGGTGACTGGGCGGCACGGGCATCGGCCATACTCGAAAAGGAGGTTCATCCCGCGCTGGACCGCCAGATCGCCCTGCTGAGGGCGCAGCGCCCGAACACCGCGGCGGGCGACGGCGCGTGGCGCCTCAAGCGCGGCGACGAAATCTATGCCGAGGCGCTGAAGCAAGCGACCACCACCGAGTATTCGCCCGAGGAAGTCCACAGGATCGGCCTCGAACAGGTTGCCGATCTTTCGGCGCAGCTCGATACGATCCTGCGCTCCGCCGGGCTGACGCAAGGCCCGGTCGGCGCGCGTCTCGATGCGCTCAACAAGCGGCCGGACCAGCTTTACGCGAACACCGATGCCGGTCGCACCGAATTGATCGCCGCCCTCAACGAGGGCATCCGGCAGATGTATGCGAAGCTGCCGCAGGTCTTCGACAACCCACCGCAGCAGCCGCTCGAAATCCGCCGCGTGCCGCCCGAGATTCAGGACGGCGCTTCGAACGGCTATTATTATCGCGCGCTCTCGATGGGTCGCGTCCGGCGATCTACTGGATCAACCTGAAGGACGTGGGGGACTGGCCGAAATACACCTTGCCCTCGCTCACCTACCATGAGGGCGTTCCCGGGCATCACCTGCAGGGCGGCTATGCCCAGACCGGGGGCGAATTGCCGATGCTGCTCAGGAACAGCTTCATCTCCGCCTATGGCGAAGGCTGGGCGCTCTATGCGGAGCAGCTTGCCGACGAGCTGGGAGGTTACAGCGGCCTTGAACGTGCGGGATATCTCCAGAGCTATCTGTTCCGCGCCGCGCGTCTGGTCATCGATACCGGGCTCCACCATTACAAGTGGAGCCGCGAGAAGGCGGCGGACTACATGGTCGAGACGGTGGGATTCGCGCGTCCGCGTTCCCTGCGCGAGGTCGAGCGTTACTGCACGATGATCGGGCAGGCCTGTTCGTACAAGATGGGCCACACCGCATGGGTCAAGGCGCGGCAGCGGGCGCAGGCGGCCCTGGGCGACAAGTTCACCCTGCCATGGTTCCATGCGGTTCTGGCAGAAGGGGTGATGCCGCTTTCGATGCTGGACAAGCGCGTGGACGAACGCATCGCCGAGCTGCAGAAGCTGGGCTGAACGCAGGGCGGGAGCGACCGGTTGCGGCGATCGCTCCCGCCAGCTTTCAGAGGATGCCGGGAAGGTCCAGACCCTTCTCCCGCGCACAATCCAGCGCGATCTCGTACCCGGCATCGGCGTGACGCATCACGCCCGTCGCCGGGTCGTTCCACAGCACGCGCTCCAGACGCCTGGCGGCAGCTTCGGTGCCGTCGGCGACGATCACCATGCCCGAATGCTGCGAATAGCCCATGCCGACGCCGCCGCCGTGGTGCAGCGAAACCCAGGTTGCGCCCGACGCAGTGTTGAGCAGGGCGTTGAGCAGCGGCCAGTCCGAAACCGCGTCCGAACCGTCACGCATAGCCTCGGTCTCGCGGTTGGGAGAGGCGACCGAGCCGCTGTCGAGATGATCGCGGCCGATGACGACCGGGGCCTTGAGTTCCCCGTTCGCCACCATCTCGTTGAAGGCGAGGCCCAGCCGGTGGCGATCGCCAAGACCGACCCAGCAGATGCGCGCGGGCAGGCCCTGGAACTGGATCTTCTCCCGCGCCATGTCGAGCCAGTTGTGCAGGTGCGCATGGTCGGGCAGCAGTTCCTTCACTTTGGCGTCGGTCTTGTAGATATCCTCGGGATCGCCGGAGAGCGCGGCCCAGCGGAACGGTCCGACGCCGCGGCAGAACAGCGGGCGGATATAGGCGGGCACGAAGCCGGGGAAGTCGAACGCGTTCTCGACGCCTTCGTTCTTCGCCATCTGGCGGATGTTGTTGCCATAGTCGGTGGTGGGCACGCCCGCCGCCTGGAAGTCCAGCATGGCCTGCACGTGGACGGCCATGGAGGCCTTGGCCGCCTTGGCGACGGCTTCGGGTTCTCGCTCGCGCTTTTCGATCCATTCGGCCACGGTCCAGCCGGCGGGGAGATATCCGTTGACGGGATCGTGAGCGGAAGTCTGGTCAGTCAGCAGGTCGGGGCGAATGCCGCGCGCGAACATCTCGGGCAGCAGCTCCGCCGCGTTGCCGAGCAGGCCGACGGAGACCGGCTTCTTTTCGGCATTGGCCTTTTCGATGATCGCCATCGCTTCGTCGATGGTCTCGGCGGCAACGTCGAGATAGCCGGTGCGCAGGCGCATTTCGATGCGGCTGGGCTGGCATTCGATGGCAAGGCAGGAAGCGCCGGCCATCACCGCCGCCAGCGGCTGGGCGCCGCCCATGCCGCCAAGACCTGCCGTCAGCAACCACTTGCCCGAAAGGTCGCCGCCGTAGTGCTGGCGGCCCATCTCGACGAACGTTTCGTATGTGCCCTGAACGATGCCCTGCGTGCCGATGTAGATCCACGAACCGGCGGTCATCTGGCCGTACATGGCAAGGCCGCGCTTATCGAGTTCGTTGAAGTGTTCCCAGTTCGCCCATTCCGGCACGAGGTTGGAATTGGCGATCAGCACGCGCGGTGCATCGGCATGGGTGCGGAACACGCCGACCGGCTTGCCGGACTGGACCAGCAGCGTCTCGTCCTCGTTCAGGCGGCGCAGGGTCTCGACGATCTTGTCGTAGCTTTCCCAGTCGCGCGCGGCGCGGCCGATGCCGCCATAGACCACCAGTTCCTCCGGCCGTTCGGCCACGTCGGGGTGGAGGTTGTTCATCAGCATGCGCAGCGGGGCTTCGGTGAGCCAGCTTTTTGTGCTGAGTTCGGTGCCGGTCGCAGGTTTGATGACGCGGCTGTTGTCGAGGCGGGTCATTGTATTTCCTCTGGTCAGGATTGCGCGAAGGCGATTGCGGCCTTCAGCACGTCTTGCAGGATCGGGGTGAGGGCGGCGGCACGCGCCGCCGAATAGGGCAAGGGCCAGTTGGCTTCGCTCGGCACTTCGGGCTCATCCATGTAGCCGCGAATGGCGAGTTCCATCTGGATCGCGTGGACGCCGCTGGCAGGCTCTCCATAATGCCGCGTGGTCCAGCCGCCACGGAAGCGGCCGTCCAGAACGTGGCTCAGACCGCTTGCCTTGCAGACTTGGGTCACGGCGGCGGAAAGCGCCGGATCGCAGGTCTGGCCGAGGTTGGTGCCAATGTTGAACTGCGGCAATTCGCCATCGAACAGGCGCGGCACGTGGCTGCGGATCGAGTGCGCGTCATAGACCACGACTTTGCCGTGAGCACTGCGCAGTCGCTCGATCTCGGAGCGAAGCGCGGCGTGGTACGGATCGAACCAGAGCGCGCGCCGGCGGGCGATCTCGGCTTCGTCCGGCGCAGCGTCCTTGTAGAGCAGCTCGCCGTCGAAGGTGGTCGTCGGGCAGAGTTCCGTCGTCGCCTGCCCCGGATAGAGCGAGGCGCCCGATGGATCGCGGTTGAGGTCGATCACGCTGCGCGAGACGCGCGCAGCAATCGTCGTTGCGCCAAGTTCGCGGGCGAAGGCGTAGAGATCGTCCACCCACCAGTCGGCATCGCGCCGTGCCAGCCATTCCGAGCGGAAGGCGGGAGCGACGTCGGCGAGGTCGGTGCCGACATGCGGAAAGGCGACGATGAGCGGCGCCTCCCCGCGATGAAGGGTGAAGGGCGGGTTCATGTGCTTCGCTCCGTACCGACCGTCGTTCCCGTTTCCATCTTCGTCATTGCGAGGAGGCGAAGCCAACGCGCCAATCCGGAACGGCTCTGCGCGACTCTGGATTGCTTCGCTACGCTCGCCATGACGAAAGTGGGGGTGGACGGCAGGCGGTCCATCACGAAATCGCCGGGAGCAGGTCCGCCCCCGTGTCGGCCAGCGCGCCGGAGCGGATCAGCAGGTTCGCGGCTTCCATGTCCGGGTGGAAATGTCGGTCGTCGTCCAGCGCGGGAACTTCGGCGCGCAGCACGCCGCGCGCGGCTTCGAGCCAGGTGCTGGAGGCGAGCGGGGCGTGGAACTCGATGCCCTGGGCGGCGGCGAGCAGTTCGATGCCGATCACCGCCGTCGCGTTCTCCACCATCGAGAGCAGGCGCCGCGCGCCGTGGGCGGCCATCGAGACGTGGTCTTCCTGATTGGCCGAAGTGGGGATCGAATCGACCGATGCCGGATAGGCCTTCTGCTTGTTTTCGGAGACCAGCGCGGCGGCGGTGACCTGCGGGATCATGAAGCCCGAATTGAGGCCGGGGCGCGGCGTCAGGAACGCGGGCAGGCCGGACAGCGCAGGGTCCACCAGCATGGCGATGCGGCGTTCGGCGATCGAGCCGATCTCGCAGACGGCCAGCGCGATCATGTCGGCGGCGAAGGCGACCGGCTCGGCATGGAAATTGCCGCCGGAGAGGGCCTCGTCCGCTTCCGGGAAGATCAGCGGGTTGTCGGAAACGCCGTTGGCCTCGATCTCCAGCGTCGTTGCCGCCTGGCGCAGCACGTCGAGCGCGGCGCCCATGACCTGCGGCTGGCAGCGCAGGCAATAGGGGTCCTGCACGCGGGCGTCGTTCTCGACATGGCTGGCGCGGATCGCGGAGCCCGCCATGAGGCCGCGTAGGGCGTCGGCCACCTCGATCTGGCCGCGATGGCGGCGCAGGGCGTGGATGCGCGGGTCGAACGGCGTGTCGGAGCCCTTGGCCGCTTCGGTGGAAAGTGCCCCCGTCACCAGCGCGGAGCGGAACAGCAGTTCGGCTTCGAACAGGCCGGCCAGCGCATTGGCGGCCGAGAACTGGGTGCCGTTGAGCAGTGCGAGGCCTTCCTTCGGCCCGAGTTCAAGCGGATCGAGACTGGCGCGGGTGAGCGCCTCGATAGCGGGCAGGCGCTGGCCTTCGAACATGATCTCGCCCACGCCGATCATCGTTGCGGCCATGTGCGAAAGCGGGGCAAGGTCGCCGCTGGCACCGACCGAACCTTGCGAGGGCACCACCGGCGTCAGGCCCTTGGCCAGCATCGTTTCGAGCAGGGCGACGGTTTCCGGGCGCACGCCCGAGGCGCCTTGTGCGAGGCTGGCAAGCTTGAGCGCCATCATCAGGCGGATCACGGGAACCGGAGAGGGCTCGCCCGTGCCCGCCGCATGGCTCAGCACGATGTTGCGCTGGAGCGTGGCGAGATCCTCGTCGCCGATGCGCACGCTGGCAAGCTTACCGAACCCGGTGTTGATGCCGTAGACCGGCTCGCCCCTGGCGAGGATGCGGGCGACGGCGGCGGCGCTTTCGATCACGCGCGGCGCGCAGGCCGGGTCGAGCGTCACGCCCGCGCCGCGATAGACCGCGCGCCACTGGGCAAGCGAAACGTTGCCGGGCGTGAGGAGGATGTCGTTCATTGTCCACTCCAGATGCGCGCATGGAGCGGATTGAAGCCCATGCGGTAAACGAGGTCGGCCGGGCGCTCGATGTCCCAGATCGCAAGGTCGCAGGCCTTGCCGGGTTCGAGCGTGCCGAGCCGGTGGGAAAGGCCCAGCGCCTGCGCCGCGTTACGCGTCACGGCGGCGAGGCATTCGGGCACGGTGAGGCGGAACAGGGTTGCGCCCATGTTCATCGCCAGCAGCAGCGAGGTGAGGGGCGACGTGCCGGGATTGCAGTCCGTCGCCAGCGCGATCGGCACGCCGGCTGCGCGCAGGGCGGCGACCGGCGGCAGCACGGTTTCGCGGCAGAAATAGTAGGCGCCAGGCAGCAGCGTGGCGACGGTGCCGGAAGCGGCCATGGCGGCCACGCCTTCGCTATCGAGATGTTCGAGATGATCCGCCGAAAGCGCGCCGTGGTGGGCGGCCAGGGCGCTGCCGTGGAGGTTGGAGAGCTGCTCCGCATGGAGCTTCACCGGCAGGCCATGCGCTTTGGCGGCGACGAAAAGGCGCTCGGTCTGCTCGGGCGAGAAGCCGATGCCCTCGCAGAAGGCGTCCACCGCATCGGCAAGGCCCGCCTGTGCGACGGCGGGCAGCATGACCTCGCAGATGTGGCCGATATAGCCCTCCGCATCGCCCGCGAACTCAGGAGGTAGCGCATGGGCGCCGAGGAAGGTGGTGACGATCCGCACGGGGCGGAGTTCGCCCAGCCGCCGCGCGGCGCGCAGCATCTTGAGCTCGCTGGCAAGGTCGAGGCCGTAGCCGGACTTCACTTCGACGGTGGTAACGCCTTCCGAAATCAGCGCGTCGAGGCGGGGCAGGGCGGAGGCGACCAGTTCGTCCTCGCTGGCGGCGCGCGTGGCCTTCATGGTCGAGACGATGCCGCCCCCGGCGCGGGCGATTTCCTCATAGGAAGCGCCTTCCAGCCTCAGTTCGAACTCGCGCGAGCGGTCTGCGCCGAAGACGAGATGGGTGTGGCAATCGATCAGGCCGGGCGTGATCCAGCGGCCCGCGCAGTCGATCGTTTCGGCGGCGTCGAATGGGGGAGCCCCGGCTTCGGGACCGGCGTACAAGATCGCGCCGTCCTGCGATGCGACGAGGCCGTTCTCGACCAGTCCGAGTCCCTCGCCCGCCATCGTTGCCAAACGGGCATGTTTCCAGAGCCTGTCGCAGCGCATGACGAGTCGATCCTCCTTGGTTGCCCCGGTTATTGCATCGGTCGTTTTTAATGTATAGACAAAATAGCGAAGGAGCTACGAAAGCGATGTCCGACCTTTCTCCCCGTGCGATCTTTGCCGACCTCGCCCTGCTGGAGGACGGCTGGGCCGCAGACGTGCGGATCATACTCCGGCAGGGGCGAATTTCCGGCATCGAGCGCGATACGGCGGTGCGCGCGGGCGACGAGCGCCATGGCTGCGTCATCCCTGCACTGGGCAACCTCCATAGCCACGCCTTCCAGCGCGGCATGGCCGGTCTTGCGGAGCGGCGCGGCCATAGTGACGACAGCTTCTGGACCTGGCGCGAGGTCATGTATCGCTTCCTCGACCGGATGACGCCGGACGATCTCCATGCGGTGGCGGCGATGGCCTATCTGGAGATGCTGGAAAGCGGCTTTGCCCGCGTCGGCGAGTTTCATTATCTCCATCACGCGCCGGATGGGCGGGCCTATGCCGACCCGGCGGAAATGAGCGTCGCCATTGCCCGCGCGGCGGCGGAAACGGGCATCGGCCTCACCCTGCTGCCGGTGTTCTACGCCCATTCCGGCTTCGGCGCGCTGCCGCCGAGCGAGGGGCAGCGGCGCTTCCTCCACGACCTCGACGGTTTCGCCCGCTTGCTCGAAGGTGCGGGCGGCGCCCTTGCCGGACTGGACGAGGCAGTGCTCGGTCTCGCCCCGCACAGCTTGCGGGCGGTTTCGCCAGAGCAGCTCGCGGCGCTCGAAAGTATGGCCGGGGCCGGGGCTGGTGCCGGCGCGGGGCCGATCCACATCCACATCGCCGAGCAGGTCCGCGAAGTGGAGGACTGCCTTGCCTGGAGCGGTCGGCGTCCGGTCGAATGGCTGCTCGACCATGCGGCCGTGGACAGGCGCTGGTGCCTCGTTCACGCCACGCACATGACGCAGGGCGAGGCCCGCGCCGTGGCCCGCAGCGGCGCCGTGGCGGGGCTTTGCCCGATCACCGAGGCCAACCTGGGCGACGGTCTGTTCCCCGCCGGGGAGTTCCTTGCCGAAGGCGGCGTCTATGGCATCGGCAGCGACTCGAACGTGCTGATCGATGCGGCCGAGGAATTGCGCCTGCTGGAATATGGCCAGCGGCTCACCCGGCGCGGCCGCAATCTGCTGGCGGATGCTGCCACGCCTTCCACGGGCGAGGCGGTCTGGCGGCGTGCGCTGGACGGCGGCGGGCAGGCGCTCGGCGCAAAGGGCGGGCTTTCCATCGGCTTGGCCTTCGACGCGCTCTCGCTCGACCTCGGCCATCCGTCACTGGCGGCGCGCGGGGCTGATCGCCTGCTCGACGGGCTGGTTTTCGCCGCGGGGCGGAGCGCGGTGGATTGCGTCTGGCGCTTCGGCGCACAGGTGGTAAGCGGTGGCCGACATCATGCACGGGACGGGGTCGTCCGGCGCTATACAGAGACGTTGAACAGGCTGATCGGGTGAACACACCGCTCCACGAACGCATCCGTCTGGATTTCGAAACGCGCATCCTGTCCGGCGCGCTCGCACCCGGCGCGCGCTGCCGACCGAGCAGGAGCTGATGGAACTCTATCGCTGCGCACGGATGACGGTGAACAAGGCGCTGTCCGCACTGGCGACGGCGGGGCTGGTGGACCGCCGCAAGAAAGCCGGCACTTTCGTCGCCCGGCCACGCGTGCATTCGATGGCGATGGATATCCCGGATCTCGGCGCCCAGGTGGCGGAGCGCGGACAGGCTTATCGCTTCGACCTCTCGCTGCGCCGCGAAATGCGCGCGACACAGGCGCGGCTGGAGTGGAAGGTGGACATTTCGGTGCCGCTGCTCGAACTGGAAGGCATACACTTCGCCGATGGCGCGCCGTTCGCGCTGGAGCACCGCTTCGTGAACGTCGCCGCCGTTTCCGAGATACTGGACGCCGATTTCACCGGCTCCTCGCCCGGCACATGGCTGCTGGAGCACGTCCCCTGGACCGAGGCCGATGCCCGGATCACCGCAACCGGGGCCAGTGCGGCAGAGGCGCGGTTGCTGGCCGTCGAACCAGGAGCGCCCTGCCTTTGCGTGGAGCGCAAGACCTGGCGCGGCCTCGAGCCGATCACTTATGTGCGCCAGCAGTTCGTCGCCGGTGCCTATGAACTGACGGCACATTTCGGACCGGGCGCGTCGGCGCGCCGCGAGGCCTGAAAGATCCATGCCGCCTCGCACAACAGACCTGTCGGATGCTTCCTTGAGATGCCTCAGTTCAGCGCAGGTCCCGGCGGGGCGTTGAGGAGGGCTTGCTGGTGGAATGAGAGGCCTCACTGGGGCCGCTTCTCGCCACGACGTTGCGCCACCAACTGCAAAAGCCTCTCGATGTTCGGAACGGCCTGTGTCACGGGCTGGTCGGCATTTCGGCGGCAACTGAACAGCAGCAAGCCACCTTGCGATGGGAAATCAATGGCGAGAGCCATGGGATTTCTTGGGATGATCTACAGGAGCCGTTAGGGTGGCTTTCAAGACTGCCCCGCGCCGTTTCGGTTATCTCGACTCCGTCGCTGGCGCGCGCCGGAAACAGGGCCATAAACAGCGCCGAAAACAGAGCTTGGTGGCGATCAGAGTTCTCACTGAATGTGTCCGAACCATGAGACTGCTGCTATAACTGTGCCGGTCTCCGCCTCCTCGTGAGGGGAGGAGGAGCGAGGTCGAAACCGGTATCGGGGGCGCAGTTCACGCCTGGCCTTTGCTCTGTGGCGGAGCTTTGGAAGTTGGCCAGACGACATCCAGCTGGCTGTGGGTGATGCGCCAAGCGCCGTCGATGCGCCGATACTCGTCCGCATAGAGGCCCAGCAGAAGCAGGGGATTGGGATCGGACTTGGAGGCTGTCTCGAAGTCGATGAGATAACAGGAGCCGGTCGCACTGTCCGGGCCGGTCAGCTCAATCAGGTGGTTGGCGATGGGGTGCATGAAGGGATAGTGGTCCCGCCGGTCGCGATCGAACAGAGCATAGGCATCCTTGAGCCCGGCCTTGATCGCCTCGAGCCCTTCCATCCGCCCCACCGTCACTTCGACCACCGCATTGGCGGCAAACACCTGGTCGAGAGCGTCGATCCGGTTTCCGTCGAGAAGATGCGAATAGCGGATACGCAGGTTGCGAATCTCGTCTTTGTCGATCAAGGCTTGGATCTTGTCTTGCATGTTTTCGTACACCTTGTCGTAAGGATCAGGCTGGCCCGAGAGGCTGGCCCGAGAGGCTGGCCCGAGAGGCTGGATCGTGGGGAGAGGTTCGCGAACGTCGTCGCGAACGGCGAGGCAAAGCGAGGACGGCAGGCTGAGGCGCAGCGACGCGGTGTCGCCTGCCTGCTCCCGGTTAGGTCGTAAACTCATAAACGGCACCATCGAGGTTTGAGGCAAAATGGCTCAGTGCCAGGAGGGAGGGCGATGGAATATGTCGATATTTCAAGCCTTCCCGACGCAGCGATGGGCCATTTTGGTCAAATCCCGAAGGGACGTCCAAATGGCTTCCATCTCGAACCGAAGCTGCCTTGGACGGGCAACCAGCCCGCCCGGCGGCACCTTCGGCCCGAGCTGTTCGCCATTTGGGCGCCTCGATGGTGCCGTTTATGAGTTTACGACCTAGTCGGCGTGGACGAATTCGGCGTAACCCACGATCAATCCGCGGATCGGCTGAAGTTCCTATTCGTGACGAAGGGCGTCGATGGGATTGAGACTGGCCGCGCGCCGGGCCGGGAAATAGCCGAAGACGACACCGATCACCGCCGAAACCACAAAGGCCCCCAGGTTGACCGCCGGATCGAATATCCAGGGCAGCTCCATCAGCGGCGTCGCCACGCCCACCACGAGTTGAGCAAGCAGCAGTCCGATCAGCCCGCCCAGGCACGACAGCACGACCGCCTCCACCAGAAACTGCATCAGCACCTCGTTCGCCACCGCTCCGATGGCGAGGCGGATGCCGATCTCGCGGGTACGCTCCGTCACCGAGACCAGCATGATGTTCATGATGCCGATCCCGCCCACCACCAGGCTGATCGCGGCTACCGCCGCCACGATCTGGGTGAGCATCGTCGTCGTCTGGGTCAGCGTATCGGAAATCTGCTTGGTGTCGAAGATGTTGAAATCGTCGTCCTTGCCTTCCGTGATGTGGCGGCGCTCGCGCAGGAGGGTGGTGAGGGTCGTCTGGACCTGCTCGGTGGAATAGTTGCCGTCCACCCCGACGAGGATCGTGCGGATCGAAGTCGTGCCGAGGAAGCGGCGCTGCACCGTCTTGATCGGCATGATGACGATATCGTCCTGGTCGCCGCCGAAACCCGCCTGTCCCTTGGTCGTCAGCAGCCCGATGACATCGCAGGATACATCGCCGATGCGGAAACGCTTGCCGATAGGATCGGCGCCGCGAAACAGGTTGGTGCTTACCGTGGTGCCGATGATGCAGACCGACTTGCCGGCGCTTTCCTCATCCCCGGTGAACAGGCGGCCCGATTGCAGCGGCCAGGGCTGGATCCGGAAGTAGTCGGAAGTGGTGCCGTTGATCGTCGTCGACCAGTTGGCGCCCTCGTAGATAGCAGTGCCGCTCGACGAAGCCTGCGGGGCCACGGCCGTGACGCCGCCCACCTGCTGGCGGATGGCGACGATGTCGGATGGGTCGAAATCGCGCGGCGAAGGGCCTCCCCCGCCGCGCCCGAAACCCTGACCGGGGCGGACCTGAAGAATATTGGTGCCGAGAGCGGCGATCTGCTGGGTTACCGCCGCCGTGGTCGCCTTGCCCAGCGTCACCATCGAGACAACGGCCGCCACGCCGATGACGATCCCCAGCATGGTCAGCAGGGATCGCAGAACGTGGCGCCGGATCGAGCGCAGCGCGAGAAGGAAGATCGTGCCCAGCATCAGCCGATATCCCCGGAATGCGCTGAAGCCGGAGCCGGAGCCGCAGCACCGTTGCCCTGGTCGATCCGGTCTATCAGACCATCCTTGAAGTGGACGATCCGCCGCGCATACTCGGCCATGTCCGGCTCATGGGTGACCATCAGCACGGTAATCCCGGAATCGCGATTGAGCACGGAAAGAAACTCCATGATCTCGACCGAGCGCTGGCTGTCGAGGTTGCCGGTCGGCTCATCGGCCAGCAGGACTTCCGGATTGGTGACGATGGCGCGGGCAATGGCGACGCGCTGCTGCTGCCCGCCGGAAAGTTCGCCCGGCGTATGGCCCGCCCAATCGGCAAGCCCCACCTTGTCCAGCGCGGCCATGGCCTCCTTGCGCCGGTCTTGCTTGCTGTCGCCGCGGTAGAGCAGCGGAAGTTCCACATTCTCCAGCGCGGAAGTGCGCGCCAGCAGGTTGAAGCCCTGGAACACGAAGCCGAGGTACTTGCGCCGCAGGAGCGCGCGCTGGTCCCGGTCGAGTTTTTCGACGTGGTGGCCATGGAACAGGAATTGGCCGGCGGTAGAAACGTCGAGGCAGCCCAGGATGTTCATCATCGTCGACTTGCCCGAACCGGACGGCCCCATGACCGCCACGAAATCACCCGACATGATATCGAGATCGACGCCCTTGAGTGCACGGAAAGCCGTCTCCCCGGTGCCGAACACCTTGGTGATCCCGCGCAGCGAAATGATGGGCGAGGTGCCGGCCATGCGCCCCGCCTCAGCTTCCGGCTGTGGCAAGCTGGCCGGTCACGACCTGCATGCCGGGCCTCAGATCGCCGGACACCACCTCGGTCTGCTGGCCGTTGGTGCTGCCGGTAACGATCTGGATCGCCTGCGGCGTTCCGTCGGCGCCGAGCACGTAGATGGTCTGGCGCGTGCCCCGGTCAAGCGTCGCGCTCTTGGCCGCGCGCTGGCCGCGGCGCGGCGGGCGGAAGCTGATCGCCGCGGTCACGCCGCCGCCCTTCTTCTTGGCCGCGGCCTGCGGGGTGAAGGATAGCGCGGCATTGGGGATCAGCAGGACGTCGTTCTTGTCCGAAGTGACGATATCGGCCGTGGCGGTCATGCCGGGGCGCAGCTTGAAATCGGCATTGGCGACGGAAAGGTCCGCCGCATAGGACACGACCTGTCCGCTGGTGCTGGTCGTGCTTGTCGAGGAACTGGATGAACTTGCCGAGGAGGCGGTGAGGTTGGACGCGATCTCGACACGGGTGATCTTCGCGGGGAAAGATTTTCCGGGGAAGGCATCCACCGTGAAAGTGGCGCTCTGGCCTTCCTCCACGGTGCCCACATCGGCTTCGTCTATCGCGACTTCCAGCTTCATTTCGCTGAGATCCTCAGCGATCACGAAGAGCGTGGGGGTGTTGAAAGAGGAAGCGACGGTCTGGCCGGGATCGACCTGCCGGGCCAGCACCACGCCCGAAACCGGAGACACGATCATCGCGCGGGCGCGCTGTGTCTGGTTCTGCGCCAATGACGCTTCGGCAGCGAGCACGTTGGCCTGCGAGGTCTTGAGTGCTGCGGCGGCACGCTGCATGTCGGCGCGGCCCGCCTGAAGTTCGGTCTTCGAGGGAACCTTGCCGCCGGACAGCCGCGAGACTTCCTCGAGGCGGGCAAGCTGGGCCTGCGATTCCGCCAGCGTCGCCCTCGCCTGGTCCACCTGGGCGCGGTTTGCCGCGAGTTGCGCCTGGCTTTGGCGGATCTGATCCTCGATCTGCTCGGGATCGATCTCGGCAAGCACCTGCCCGGCCTTGACCCTGTCGTTCACGTCCACCAGCACCTTGGTGACGAGGCCGGAAAGCTGCGAACCCACCGTCACCTGATTGGTTGGAGCCAGTTTTCCGGTGGCCGAGACGCTGGTGACGAGGCGCCCTTTCTCCGCCTTGGTGGTGGCGTAGGCCTGTGGCTCAGTGCCACCGAAGCACCGCACAAGCAGCACTGAAAGCGACACAAGCACCACCAGGCCGGTCCAGAACACCCATTTGCGCTGCCAGACCGGTTTCTTGTCCGCTCCGAGGAATTCGTCGAGTTTTTCGTCGGCCATCTCAGTTCGTTCCCCGAGGCTCGGTTGCCAGCACGGTGTAGTCGGAGGAAGGGTCCCAGCCGCCGCCGAGCGCATCGTAAAGCGCGATCAGCGCGGTTGCCCGGTCGGACCGGGCCTGCACCAGTCCGTTCCGCGCGGAGATCAGCGCGCTTTCCTGCGTGTTGAGCGTGGTGAAGTCGGTCAGGCCGCTGCGGTACTGCGCCCGCGCCAGCAGTGCCGAGTTGTTCGAAGCGTCCAGCGCGATGGCGAACTGCCGCTCGCGCTCCTCGGCCGATTGCAGCGCGACGACCGCATTTTCCACGTCCTCCAGCGCGGTGAGCACCGAGGAGCGGTATGCCGCGAAGGCGCCGTCCGCCGCGGCGCGGCTGGAGCGGACCTGCGCGTTCAGGCGCCCGCCGTTGAAGATTGCCTGGCTGATCCCGCCGAACAGCCCGCCGGTGATCGTGTCGAACAGGCTGTTGAAGTTGGCGGCGTTGGTATCGAGGCTGCCGCTGATGTTGAGCTGGGGCAGCAGCGCAGCCTTGGCCACGCCGATCTGCGCTGTCGCCGCCGCGAGCTGGCGTTCGGAGGATCGCACGTCGGGCCGCTGGCGCAGCACATTGGCGGGAATGCCCGAACCGACCTGCACCGGCCCTCGCGGGATCGGCCGCACTGGCGCGAGCAAAGGCTTGAGCGCGCCCGGCGCCTGTCCGGTCAGTACCGAGATGCGCGAGACGGCGGCGTTGTACTGCTGTTCGACCTGCGGGATGCCCGCGGCTGTCTGCGCCCTGCTGGCGCGCGCCTGCTCCTGGTCCACCGAGGAGACCAGCCCCGCCATGACCCGCCACCCGGCGATCTGGAGATTGTCGTCCTGGATCGCGAGGCTCGCCTTCGCGTTTTCGAGCTGCGCCTGATAGGCCCGGGCCAGCACATAATTGCGCGCGACTTCGCTCTGCACCGTGAGCAAGGTGGTGGCATAGTCGAAGCCCGAACCTTCGAACTGGGCCCTGCTGGCCTCCACCGCGCGGCGATTGCCGCCGAACAGATCGAGCTGGTAGCTGGCGTCGAGCCCGAGCGAGAAGCTGGTCCGCCCTCCTCCGCCCGTGGTCGTCACCGTGCCGTCCGGCAGGGTCAGGGTCGTACCGCCGCCCTTGAGCGTTTCGGTGCGGTTGACGCTGCCCGATCCGCTGGCCGAAGGCAGCAGCGCTGCCCCGCTGATGACAAGCGATTCCCGCGCCTGCCGCAGCCGCGCTATCGCCTGTTCGAGATCGAGATTGGTCGCGGCGGCCTGTTCGACCAGCTGCGTCAGCACCGGATCGTCGAAATTGCGCCACCAGCGGGTGAGGTCTTCGGCCTGGGGCGGCGCACTGACCGACCATTGATCGGGAACGCCCAGCTCACCGGCACTGCGCGCCGCATAATCGGGACCGACCGCACAGGAAGCCAGCAAGCCTGCCGCGAGCGGGACGAACAAAAGGCGATCTAATCCGGCTCGCAAGATCATCGGATTCCAGGGTGATCCCTCGACTTGGGTCGTAAACCTTTGGCGAAGATGATCCGGGTTGAGGGGAAAGGTCAAGAAGAAGCGTCGGCGATTACAACGCCTTGGCGAGGAGGGATGTTCCCGGCTCTGCCTGCGGATCAAAAGGAAATGGCCGGAAAGCTCCCGCTTTCCGGCCATTCTCATCGTTCGGCGCGCCCCGATCGGGGCACATGACCGGTCAGGCGGCGGCTTCCAGCGTCGCCATGTCGATCACGAAGCGGTAATGCACGTCGGACTTCTCCATGCGTTCGTAGGCATGGTTGATCTCTTCCATGCGGATCATCTCGACTTCGGGAAGGATGTTCTTTTCGGCGCAGAAATCGAGCATTTCCTGAGTTTCGGCGATGCCGCCGATCAACGATCCGGCCACGCGGCGGCGTCCGAAGATCAGCGGCGTGGTGATCGGCTCTTCCACCGGGCCGATCTGCCCGACCAGAACCAGGCTGCCGTCCACGTCGAGCAGCGGCAGGTAGGGATTGAGATCGTGCTTCACCGGCACGGTGTCGATGATGAAGTCGAAGCTGCTGGCGGCTGCCTTCATCGCATCTGCATCGCTGGAGATCAGCACGCGGCTGGCGCCCAGTTCGAGCGCGTCGGCTTCCTTGCCGGGCGAGCGGCTGAACACGGTGACGTCAGCGCCCATTGCCGCCGCCAGCTTCACCGCCATGTGGCCCAGACCGCCCAGGCCGATCACGCCCACGCGGCTGCCCTCTCCCACGTTCCATTCGCGCAGCGGCGAATAAGTGGTGATGCCCGCGCAGAGCAGCGGCGCAACCTTGGCCACATCCAGGTTCTGCGGAACCTTCAGCACGAAATCCTCGCGCACGACGATATCGCGCGAATAGCCGCCCTGCGTGATTTCGCCCGTGATCCTGTCCTTGCCGTTATACGTGCCGACCCAGCCGTTGCGGCAGTAGTTCTCCAGATCGCGCTCGCACTGGTCGCAATGCTTGCAGCTGTCGACGAGGCAGCCGATCGCCACGACCTCGCCTACCGCATGGCGCCCCGCCTCGGGGCCCACCGCAGTGACGCGGCCGACGATCTCGTGCCCCGGCACGATCGGATACACGGTGCCGCCCCAGTCGTTGCGGGCGGTGTGAAGGTCCGAGTGGCAGACCCCGCAATAGAGGATGTCGATGGCGACATCGTTTCCGCGCAGTTCGCGGCGGTCGAATTCGAACGGCGCGAGCGGCGTTTCGGCGGACTGGGCTGCGTAGCCGATGGTCTTCATGGGAGTTCCTCGTTCTCGGGATGGCACGGTGGGACAGACATGCTGCAATGCAACACCCGGCGCGGAATATATGTTCGCAAGGTGCTAACAATTAGGGGAGGCCACGGCATGACTGTCATGATATGGCCTCATGAATGCAACGCGAACATCTCGCCGATCTCACCGCCTTCATCGCCGTCGCCGACGAAGGCAGCTTCACGCGCGCCGCCGCGAAGCTGGGTTCGTCCCAGTCCGCGCTCAGCCACACGATCCGCCGCCTTGAAACGCGGCTGGGGGTGCGGCTGCTTTCGCGAACGACCCGCGCCGTCTCGCCCACCGAGGCCGGCGATCGGCTGCTCGCCACCCTGCGCCCGGCGATGGACGAGATCGCCATGGGCCTGGCCACCGTCAGCGAACTTCGCGACAAGCCGGCCGGCACCGTGCGGCTGACGGCATCGGAACATGCGGCGAATTCGGTGATCTGGCCCGCGCTGCGCCGGTTCCTGCCCAACTATCCCGACATCAACGTCGAAGTGAACATCGATTCCGGCTTCGTCGATATCGTGGCCGAACGGTTCGACGCCGGGGTCCGGCTTGGCGAATCCATCGCCCGCGACATGATCGCGGTACGCATCGGCCCTCATGCGCGCCTCGTGCCCGTGGCAGCGCCGGAATATATCGAGCGCCACGGCCTTCCCGAAACCCCGCATGACCTTGCGGCCCACCAGTGCATCAACTTGCGGTTCCGCACGCGGGGCAGCATCTATGCGTGGGAATTCGAGAAGGACGGGCGCGAACTCAACGTCCGCGTCGATGGCCAGCTCACTTTCGACAGCATGGCGATGATCCTGCAGGCGGCGCTCGACGGCGCCGGGATCGCCATGATGATGGACACTTACGCAAGGCCGCACATCGAATCCGGCGCTCTGGTCCCCCTGCTCGACGACTGGTGCCAGCCGTTCTCCGGCTACCACCTCTATTATCCCAGCCGCCGGCAACCTTCCGCCGCATTCCGCCTGCTCGTGGATGCCCTGCGCTATCGCGGGGATTAGGCGGCACGGATCAAGCAGCTTTCGTGAAAGAAACGGCCGGAGGGGACCGGCCGGGTCCGGTGCCCCGCGAATGTCCGTCTGGCGAACGCTTGCCAAATTGCAGCCTTGCGTTACGCAGGAGAGACCAGACCGGGAGAGCTGGAGACCATGACAATGAAAAGACGCACCCTGATCGCCTGCGCCGCCCTGGCTGCTTCCGCATTCACCCCGCATGTCGCTGCTGCCGCAGCGCCTGCCGGCCCGGCGCAGTTGGACTGTGCCTTGCGGGATGCCCCGTTCACCGCGGATTCGCCGCTCATCGACCTGCTGCTGAGCCCCGATGCGAAAGCCATCGTCTCGCGCGAGATGGGCCCCGCGCTGGACCGCGCGCCGCCGCGCTTCCTGGGCACCGAAGCCCCCACCTTCGCCGCCATCCTGACCCTGCGCAAGGCCGCCGGATTCTTCGGAATGCCCGCCGAAGCCGTGGACCGCGCCGATGGCGAACTGCGCAAGCTCAAGGTCACCGAGGCCGACCGCGTGGCTCGCTGCGCCCGCTATGACGACACCCCGCTCGACCTGCCTGCGCAAAAGGGCAAGGACAGGAACGGTGCTCCGAGCCTGCTCTTGTTCGAGAAGATCAACGGCTTCAAGGACACCCCCGGCTTCGACGCTGCCCATGCCCTGATCATGGACCTTGCCCGCGAGAATGGTTGGAACGTGGTCGCCACGGACAAGGGCGGCGCGATCCGGCCAGAAACCCTGCGCCGCTTCGATGCGGTGATCTGGAACAATATTAGCGGCGACGTGCTCACCCTCACCCAGCGCAAGGCGCTCCAGGGCTATGTCGAGGGCGGCGGCGGCTTCTTCGCGGTTCATGGCTCGGCCGGCGATCCCGTCTACTTCTGGGACTGGTATGCCGATACGCTGATCGGCGCCCGCTTTGCCGGGCATCCGATGGCACCGCAGTTCCAGGACGCCCGGATCAGGATCGAAACCCCATCCTCGCCGCTCGCCGCCGGGCTCCCCGCCGAATGGACGATGAACGACGAATGGTACTCGTTCAGCACCAACCCGCGAAAGGCCGGAGCAAGCGTATTGGCCACGCTGGACGAGACGACCTATTCGCTGAAGGGCATCGGCGGCCAGGACCTCCACATGGGCGACCATCCGCTTGTCTGGAGCAATTGCATCGGCAAGGGCCGGATGTTCTATTCCGCCATCGGCCACCGCCCGGAGACTTATTCCACGCCGGAATATCGCACCATGGTGAAGAACGCCCTCACCTGGGTTTCTCAGCGGAAGGCGTGCGAGCGCGGGCAATGATCGCCCGCGCCGGGATCGTCGCCGGAGTTGCAACACCCCCTTGTTAGCGCTAACTCGGTTTCCGCCCAAGCCCGCCGCAAACCGGGAAGGCAGAGCCATGGGAGTGGACCGGAAGCGATGATTATCGAAGCGCAAGGCTATCGCCTCGAACTGGCCCCCGAGCGCGGCGGATCGGTGTTGCGGCTGGACTGGCACGGCGAGCCGCTGATGCGTCCCGCCTGCGGTAACACGATCTTCGACGTCGCCAGTTTTCCGCTGGTCCCCTTCTCCAACCGCATCGCGCGGGGGTGCTTCAACACCGGCGCACGCAGGGGCACGATCGCGCCGAATTTCCCCGGTTCCGATCACCCCCACCCGCTCCACGGCTTCGGCTGGCTGGCCGCGTGGCAGGTGACGGAACAGGGAGAGGACCACGCGGTGCTCGAACATGTCTATCCCGGCGGGGAGTGGCCCTGGCCATACCGCGCGCGCCAGACCTTCCAGCTCGGCGCCTGGGGGGTGGTTACGAGCATCTCGGTTACGAACCTCGGCGATGCAACGATGCCGGCCGGTCTCGGTTTCCACCCCTATTTCCCGCGCGATGCCGCCACCGTCTATCGCGGGTTTCACCGGGGTGAGTGGTACAACACGCCCGACTGCCTTCCCAGTTCGCTGGACGAACAGGACGAGGCGATCGACTGGTGGCAGGGCGAACCCGTGGATGCACGCGCGGTCGACACCGCCTATACCGGACGCGAAGGCGCGCTGGAAATCGACTGGCCCACGCGCGGCCTGGGCCTGACTATCCTGCCCTCGGACGAACTGTCGACCACGGTGGTCTTCTCCCCGAAAGGCGAGGACTATTTCTGCGTCGAGCCCGTCACTCACGCCACCGACGCGATCAACCGCACACCGGAAACGATGGCCTGGCTGGAACCCGGCGAAACCGCCAGCGTGAGCATGACGATCTCGGCCCGCCAACTCGCTTAGGCGCATCCGTAAGTCGGAAACCTGCGTTCTGAACGCTGGCCGACCCGGACACGCACCATAGCCGACGCCAGGCCGAGCCGGATTAGCGACTGCTCTGCGCCCAACGTGGGCCTGGGGCCATCGGCTCGCGGCGGAACACCCCGGCAGAGCATCAATGCTGGCCCATGATGAAGCGCGAAAAGGGCTGCCGCAGGTAAACCGGCGGCAGCCCTTTCCGGTCGGATCAATCGCCGTGCGTCAGTCGCGCGCGGCCTGTTCCTTGAACTTGTCGATCATCTTCGAGAAGTCGGCCGACATGGCTTCTTGCCGGGGCGGGAATTCCTGGAAGGTCATCACGTGCTTGGTCATGAAGTCGACGATCGGCAGCAGCACCCAGCCCTTGTGTTCGGCCAGCTTGCGGTTGACGTCTCCCCACTGGCATTCGAAGGGATCCATCAGGATGTTGGTGATCATCGGGCGACCCAGGTGGACCAGCGGATTGTCCCACTTGCCTTCCATCTTCGCGGCGATCGTCACCTTCCATGGGCCATAACGCACGCCGGTCAATTCGGTCTCGTCGTAATAGAAATAGTACTTGCGCGTGGAGGGGCCGGTGCCGGTGAACAGCGCGGTCTGATCGTAGCCGTCGAGATGGACCTTGTAGGTCTTGCCGTCGTGCTCGACCCCCTTCTTCAGCTTCTCGCCGATGTCGGGCATGCCGACCAGCGACGCGAAGGTCATGAAGAAGTCCTCCATGGCGACGATGGCCGAGCTGACCTGGCCTGCCGGAATCTTGCCGGGATAGCGCACCACGCAAGGCACGCGCACGCCGCCCTCCCAGGTCGTGCCCTTGTCGCCGCGGAACGGTGAGGTGCCGCCTTCGGGCCACATGTACTGATAGGCGCCGTTGTCGGTGGTGTAGACGACGATGGTGTCCTCGGTGATGCCCAGTTCTTCGAGCTTGGCCAGCAGCTGGCCTACATGGCCGTCATGCTCGGCAAGGCCATCGCCGTAGATGTCGGCCTCCGACGCCCGCGATACGCCGCGCCGCTCGTCAAGCATATGGGTGAACACGTGCATGCGACTGGCGCAGTGCCAGACGAAGAACGGCTTGTCGGCCTTGACCTGCCGCTCCATGAAATCGGAGGTCTTGGCAACGATCTCGTCGTCGATGGTCTTCATCCGCTCGGTATCGAGCGGGCCTTCGTCCTTCGTTTCGCCGCCGGCGGTACCCGAGACCAGACCGCGCACCTGCCAGCGATCCTGGAATTCCTTGCTCTGGGGACGGTCAGGGTCTTCGGGATCCTCGTTCGCATTCAGGTGATAGAGGTTGCCGAAGTATTCGTCGAAGCCGTGGCGGTGGGGCAGGTGCTCCTCGCGGTCGCCAAGGTGGTTCTTGCCGAACTGGGCGGTGGCATAGCCCGCCATCTTGAGGATCTGGGCGATCGTGGGATCCTTGTCCGACAGGCCCTGCGGCGCACCGGCGGCACCCACCGTGGTCAGGCCGGTGCGCGGGCATCTGCCCGGTGATGAACGCCGCGCGCCCCGCCGTGCAGGACGGCTGCGCGTAGAACGAGGTAAGCTTGATCCCTTCCTTGCCGATGCGGTCGATGTTGGGCGTTTCGACACCCATCGTATCCCCGCCAAAGGAACTGATGTTCCAGTAGCCGATGTCATCGCCAAAGATGACGAGGATGTTCGGTTGCGACTTGGGCATGACGTTCTCCAGCTTGGCTCTGCCATAGGGCCATCCGCAGGCAACCCAGAAAGGCAAGTCACACACGCACATCGGGATTATCCCTTGCATTAATCGGGGAAAGCACGGGTGCTCTCCAGCCGCGCACCATCAAGCGCGGAATTACTTGAACTGGCCGACAGCCGATACGGCGTGAACGTCATCTGTGGACGCCCCTTCGGATGCAAGCAGTAAATCGGGGTTTGTTGGCACGTAGTCGGATGCTGTCATCTGTCCGGCCTCGATGAGCAGCGCCATATGC
>NZ_LGJH01000127.1 GCF_001298105.1 Novosphingobium sp. ST904
GGTTTCGCTGCGCAGGAAGCCGCCAAAACCGCCAAGGTGATCCGGGGATAGAGATCGGCCGTCGCCACCCCGATCCGCGCGTGTCCGCCGCCAGCCGCGTTCGGCCTCGCGCAGGTCCGGCCGGCGCCGCAGCAGTGCGGCGCCGTCTCCTATCGGCAGGGGCGGTGCGCCGGCGAGATCGGGCGGGCGGGAACAGGCCTGCGCCGCAGCGGGGACGGAACGCGGTGTCTCCCCCAGCAGCGCCGCCAGTTCGAACAGCGCGACCTGCCGCTGCGCTTCCAGCGCCGGGATCGCGGCGCGGGAACCGGCCGCGGCGGCTGCGGCGCGCTCGACATCGAAGCGGGCGGCTGAGCCTGCCTTCTCCTGCGCGGAAACCAGATCGCGGCTGCGGGCCGATGCCGCGGCGGATTCGCGGGCGACCTCCAGCGCATGGGCATTGGCGCAGGCGCCGAGATAGGCGCGGGTGGTTTCCGCCGCCACCAGCACGCGCACGCCGTCGCGCGCGGCCTCGACCGCTTGCGTATCTGCATGCGCGGCCTCGACAGTGCGGCTCACGCGGCCGAACAGGTCGGCTTCCCATGACAGCGATGCGGAAGCGTTTCCGGACCACTGAGCGCCTGCCAGTTGGGCCGATCCGCCCTGTCCGCCGCCGAACTGCACGGAATCGCCGTAGCCGCCGCCCGCCGAAAGCGCGGTCGAAGGCAGGCGCCCGGCGCGCGCTTCGGACAGGACGCGCGTGCCTTGGCAAGGTTGGCGGATGCCGCGCGAAGATCCGTGTTGGCGGCAAAGGCGCGGGCGACGAGATCGTCCAGCACGGGATCGTTGTAGAGCCGCCACCAGTCGTCGGGCAGGGGAGACGCCGGATCGATCCCCTCTGCGCGGGTCACGAAGGCTTCTCCGGCCGAGGCGGGGGCGGTAGGGCGGCGGTAGTCCGGCCCCGCCGCGCAGGCTGCGGCGAGCAGCGTGCAGAGCGCGGCTGCGATCGGGCGCTTACGCATGGGCCAGCCCTCCTTCGCCAGGCGCGCTGTCGGCCTCTGCCCGGGCTTTCGGGCGATGATCCCCGGCGAGCAGCGTATAGATCGTGGGCAGGACGAAGAGCGTGAACAGCGTGCCGATCAGCATCCCCATGACCACCACGATGCCGATGGCAAAGCGGCTGGCGGCGCCCGCACCGCCCGCGAAGAGCAGGGGAACGAGGCCCGCGACCATCGCCGCCGTCGTCATCAGGATCGGGCGCATGCGCACGGCGGCGGCATGGCGGATCGCTTCGGCGCGGTTCCAGCCGTGGGCGTGCTGCATTTCGTTGGCGAAGGAGACCATGAGAATTCCGTGCTTGGAAATCAGCCCGATCAGGGTGACGAGGCCGATCTGCGTGTAGATGTTGAGCGTGGTGAACCCGAGGTAGAGCGGCACCAGCGCGCCCGAGACCGCGAGCGGCACGGTGACGAGGATGACCAGCGGATCGCGGAAGCTTTCGAACTGGGCGGCCAGCACGAGGAAGATCACCACCAGCGCGAAGGCGAACGAGACGGTGAGCTGGTTGCCCTCGTGCACGTACTGGCGGCTGTTGGACAGCCAGTCGACGGTCATGCCCGGCGGCAGCGGCTGGGCCTTCAGGAAGTCCACCGCCTGCCCCATCGTGACGCCGGGCATCAGCACGGCAGAGATCGTCGCGGAGTTCATCTGGTTGAATTGCGGCAACTTGTTGGGCTGGGGATTGATGGTGATGCTGGCCACGGTGGACAGGGGCACGAGACTGCCGGACCCGGTCTTCACGTAGAAGCCGCCGAGACTGTCCGGCGTCAGGCGCCGGTCCTGCGGGACCTGGGTGATGACGTCGTAGGACCGGTCATGCCAGTTGAACCGGTTGACGTAGTTTTCGCCCACCATCAGCGCCAGCGTATCGGCGATCTCCGCCATCGAGACGCCCAGTTCGCCCGCCTTGGCGCGGTCTATGGCGACGTGGGCTTCCTGGCTGTCGAACGCGAGGTCGGCATCGACGAAGGCGAACAGCCCGCTGCCCCATGCCGCGCCCTTGAGCGCTTCCAGCGTGCGATGGATTTCGGGAAACTCGTCAGACGAGCGGATCACCATCTGCACCGGCAGGCCGCCGCTGCCCGCCGGGAGCGGGCTGTCCTGGAATGCGGCGGTGTAGACCCCGGTGACGGCGCGGCCGACCCGGCGATTTCGGCCTGAACCTGATCGGCGCTGCGGGTGCGGTCCGCCCATTCCTTCAGGATGATGCCGCCGAAGCCCATGTTGGCGCCGTTCGCGCCGCCCATGTCGAACCAGCTGTCCGCATATTCGGGCACCTTGTGGAACAGCGCCTCGACTTCGGCGCTGAACCGCGCGGTGTAATCGACATTGGCGTATTGCGGGGCTTTGGTCTGGACGAAGACGTAGCCCATGTCCTCCTGCGGGGCGAGTTCGCGGGCCGCGCCGGTGAAGAACACCACGCTGGCGCCCAGTATGGCAAGGCCCGCCAGAAGCACGGCCCCCCGTGCGGCAAGAGTGCGGCCCAGCAGGCGGTCGTACCGTGCGGTAAGGCCGTGCATGGCGCGCTCCAGCGCCTTTTCCAGCCTGCTCTCGCCCATCTTGGCGTGAAGCAGGCGGCTGCTCATCATCGGCGACAGAGTGAGCGCGATCACGCCCGAGACGATCACCGAACCTGCCAGCGTGAAGGCGAATTCGCGGAACAGCGCGCCGGTCATCCCGCCCATCAGGCCGATGGGGGCATAGACCGCCGCCAGCGTGATGGTCATCGCGATTACCGGGCCGACGATCTCCCGCGCGCCTAGCAGCGCGGCCTCGATCGGGCTGGCGCCGTCCTCGATATGGCGGTGGATGTTCTCCACCACGACGATGGCGTCATCCACCACCAGGCCGATCGCCAGCACCATCGCCAGCAGGGTCAAAAGGTTGAGCGAAAAGCCGAAGGCCAGCATCAGCGCCGCCGTGCCCAGCAGCGAAAGCGGGATGGTGACGACGGGAATGATGACGGCGCGGAACGTGCCGAGGAACAGGAAGATCACGACGATGACGATGGCCACCGCCTCGATCAGCGTATGTTCCACCTCGTCGATCGAGGCTTCCACGAAGTGCGCGGTATCGAACTGGCTGCGGACTTCGAGACCCGGCGGGGCGACGCGCTGCATCTGCGGCAGCAGGGCCTTCACGCCGGCCACGATTTCCAGCGGATTGCCGTCCGGTGTGGGAGCGATCGCCACGGTTACGGACTTGTGCCCCGCCGAAAGTGCCTGCGCATCGTAGTTCTGGGCGCCGAGTTCGACCGTGGCGACATCGCCAAGCCGCACCAGCCCGCCGGAAGAGCCGCCATTGACGACCATCTGGCGGAAGGATTCCACATCCCGCAGGTCCGTGCCCGCGGTGATGTTGATCGCGGTGCTCGCGCCCTTGAGCTGTCCGGGGGCGGCCTGGACGTTGTTGGCGCGCAGGGCCGCGCCGATATCGCCGGCGGTAAGGCCGCGTCCGCCGAGTTTGACGGGATCGACCCAGATGCGCATCGCGGGCGGCGCGCCGCCGCTGATCTCGGCCGAGGCGACGCCCGGCACCGAAGTGATGAGCGGGCGCGCCACGCGGTTCACGAAGTCCGCGATCTGCGAGGCGGAAAGCCGCTCGCTGGTGAAGGCGACGTACTGGATGGCCGAGGCGCCATCGGTGATCTTGGCGATGGCCGGATCGGTGACGCCTTCCGGCAGCCGGTACTTGACCTGCTGCACCTTGGCGAGAACCTCGGTCATGGCGCGGTCGGCATCGGCGTTGAGCACGAGCTTGGCGGCGATATGGCTCCGCCCCTGCGTGGAGGTGGAGGTGAGGTACTCGATGCCGCCAGCAGTCGCGATGGACTGGGCGATCGGCGTCGTCACGAAGCCTTGCATGACGTCCTGCGTCGCGCCGGGAAGGCCGGTGTCGATGGTGATCGTGGCGCTTTCCATGCGCGGATACTGGCGGATCTGGAGGGCGAAGACCGCGCTCAGGCCGACGAGCAGGATCAGCAGGCTGACCACGATCGCCAGGATCGGGCGGCGGATGAACAGATCGGTGAAGCGCATGTCAGCCGGCCTCCTGCGCGGAAAGCCTGGTGACCCTGACCTGCGCGCCGGGCTGGACGCGAAGCTGGCCTTCGGAAACGATGACGTCTCCCGCGCGGATGCCGTCTGTCACGACCACTGCGTTGCCGATCCGCGCGCCGACCTGCACCGGCACGATCTCCGCCGTGCCGCCCTTGCGGGCATCCCTGCCGCGCACCGCGATCACGCTGTCGCCCTGTGCGGATGTCTGGATCGCGGTGGCGGGCACCACCAGCGCGTCCTTGCGCGGGGGCAGGGTGATTGCGGCGGTGACGTACATGCCGGGTCGCAGCGCGCGATCGGGATTGGCGAGCCGGGCCTGCACCGTGACGTTGCGGGTGTCCTTGCCGATCTGCGGCTCCACGGCATTGACGCGTGCGGAGAAGGTGCGTCCGGGGAAGGCGTCGGTGGAGACGGCGACGCCGGCACCGGGCTTGAGCCGCGCCAGTTCCTGCTGCGGAACCGCAAATTCGACGTAGAGCGCATCGAGCGCCGTCAGCGTGACGACGGGATCACCGGGGTTGAGATACTGGCCAAGATTGACGCGGCGGATGCCGAGCTGCCCCGCGAAAGGCGCCCGCACCTGCTTCTGCACCAGCCTAGCGTCGATCTGCCTGACCGATGCCAGGCCCTGGTCGCGTTCGGCGCGGCGCTGTTCGAGCAGTTCGCGCGGTTCCGCGCCGGTGGACGCCAGTCCGTTCGAGCGGGCGAACTGAAGCTGCGAGAACTGTGCCCGCGCCGCCGCCGCCTGCCTGTCGGCGCGTTCCGGCCCGTCGTAGAGTTGCACGAGCAGGTCTCCGGCGGAGACCTGCCGCCCGGCTTCGAACTGGATCGCGGAAACGCGTCCCGCCACTTCCGGTGAAAGCGTGACTTCGCGCACCGCCGTCAAGGCGCCGATGGCCTCGATCGCCTGAGGCACTTCGCGCGGCGTGGCGATCACCGCAGCGACAGGGACGGCCTGCTGCGGCCATTGCTCCTCGGCGCCGCTGCGCAGCCCGCGCCAGAGGAAAAGGCCGCCGAGAAGAGCGGCGAGGGCGACGCCGGTGACCGCTATGGTACGAACCGGCCGGGCGCGCGTTTCGCCTGACGAAGTTTCCTCCATGGCCGTCACCCCGCCATGCCATGGCCGGAGGTGCCGCCATCCGCCTGGGGAAGCGCGGCGGTGCAGGGCGGCGCTTGCCGCCCGGTCCCCATCCGGTGCGCGGCAGACTTGCCGAGCGGCGGACGGATCGCCGGGTTCAAGGGCTCGTAAAACAGGATCATGTCGGCTCCTCTTGGGGATTTCCCATGGGGGGAAGCTTGCGCGGAGCAAGCCGACACGCCTCTTACAACCTCAACTATAGTTTAGGTCAACATAGTATTTTCCGATCAGGATGCCGGTGTTTAGCGATTATGTTCGCGCGGTTTTAACGGCTATACGCGCGTGGAAATCCTGAACCATGATTGAGGAATAGAGGGTGGCGGAAAATAGCCGGTCGCTGACCGTGGGCGAAGTGGCGCAGCGCAGCGGCGTGCCGGTGTCGACGATCCACTTCTACGAGAAGAAGGGCCTGATCGAAGGCTGGCGAACCGAGGAGAACCAGCGGCGCTACGAACGCCGGATATTGCGGCGCGTGGCGATCATCAGGATCGCCCAGCGCGCGGGCCTGCCGCTTTCGCTCATCAAGGAACATCTGGACCGCTTTCCGGCCATGCCGATCACTGCGGCGCAGTGGGACGTCCTGAACCGGGACTGGCGCGCGATGCTGGACGAGCGCATCACCAGCCTGATCCAGCTTCGCAACCAGCTGGACAGTTGCATCGGTTGCGGATGCCTCTCGCTGGAGGATTGCCCGCTGCGCAATCCGGGCGATCAGCTCGCATCCGAAGGTCCGGGCGCCGGCTGCTTGCTGCTGCCCAGTCGGAAAAGGCGCCGGAATAAGGCCGCCGCCGTTTTCAGCTTGCGGCGATGCGCTCGTAAAGGCGGATCAGGGCGAGCGAGAGCGAGGCCACCACCGCGCCGAGGATCATGTCGATCAGGTAATGGGTTCCCTCCACCGGGGTGGAGAGCAGCATGGCCGCATTGAGCGCCACGATCGGCCAGCGCAGCGATGCGTTGCGCCAGCCTGCCACGATATAGAGGACGGCGGCGGCCGTGTGGAAGCTGGGCGCGGACACGATGCCGCGCAACTGGCCGAGGTCCACCACATGCACGGCATGGGCGCGCAGGCCGGGATCAGGCCCGATTGCCACAGCTCGCTTTCGGGCATGTAGGCGATCGGCCCGTGCCAGAGGTGCGAGAACGGGCCGACTGCGGGCATGAGGCTGAACACCACCAGCGTGACGATCGCCGCCAGCCAGAACCCGGCGATGAACCGGTAGGCCTCGTCCTGACGACCGCTGCGGGCGGCGGTCCAGAGCAGGAGCACGGGCGTCACGTAGATGCTGCGATAGGCCACCGTTCCCAGGAACTGGAGCGCGGGGTGGGCCGCGACCAGCCGGTACCATGTGAGCCAGTCGAACCCCATGGCCATGTCCATTCGCTGTAGGGCCACGTCGGCATAGCCATGGGTCAGCGCGGCGACCGGGTAGCTGGCGGTAGCGCCCATGAGCGAGATGAGCGTGAAGAGCGCTGCGTATTCGCTGAACCGGGCCACTGCCTCCGCATGGCGCCAGCTTGTCCGGGGCAGCGCGAAACGCAGCGCGGCGGCCACCAGTCCCGCCGCGTAGTACGGCAGGTTGCTGGCGCGCAGCGGATCGATGTGAAGCCGGGCGAAATGCATCAGCACGGACAGGACGACAAGGCTGAGCAGCAGTCCTGCGAGGAAATGCCGCCTGATCGCGGGGCCGCGCACGATGAACGCCTGTGCCGGGCGCGGTGCGGTGGCTGACGGGGCCGTCACCATGCCGGCGGCGCAGGCGGGAACCGGGCCTGCAGGACCGGGATCGCCGAAAGCCGTGCCGGAAGGAGCTGGCACGGACCAGGAGGGCTGCGTCGAAGGCATTGCGTCTTGTCCGAAGGGATGAACGGCGGGCGGGATACGAGAGCGGCGATCAGCCCGAATCGTGCTTAAGGCTCGATGAACCGGACAATCGATGGCGCGCGCCATGGCGTGCGTCCCGTGCAATGTCCACATTTGAAAATCCGGGCGTGGCAGGGCGATAGCGTTGTTGTATGGACGCCCGATGCGTTATCTCACCTTTGCAATCGTTTCCGCTGCCGCAATGGCTTCCCCGGCCCAGGCCTGGGGGCCGATCGGCCATCGCATCACCGGCGCCATCGCGCAGGAGAACCTGAGCGGCATGGCCCGCGCCAATGTCAGGATCCTGCTTGGGACCGAGGATCTGGCCGAAGCCGCGACCTGGCCCGACGACATGAAGTCCGATCCGGCCGAATTCTGGAAGAAGACGGCCAGCCCGTGGCACTACGTCACCGTGCGCGAGGGCGACGCCTACAAGCCGTCCGACGCCCCGCCCGAAGGCGACGCGCTGACCGCGCTTGCGCGTTTCACGGCGACCTTGCGCGATCCGCAGGCCTCGCAGGAAGACCGGCGCACGGCGCTGCGTTTCATCGTCCACATCATCGGCGATTTGCACCAGCCGCTCCATGCCGGTGGCGGAGACGATCGCGGCGGCAACACCGTGAAGGTGACGTGGTTCGGCAATGCCACAAACCTGCATTCGGTGTGGGATTCGGGGCTGATCGAACAGCGATCGCTGTCCTATTCGGAATATGCGGGCTGGCTGTCCCGCGCGATCACGCCCGAGCAGGTCGTGCAATGGAACGAGCGCGACCCGTCCGTCTGGGTGCGAGAGAGCATCGCCCTGCGCAAGACGATCTACCCGGCAGACCCCGCGCTTTCGTGGGACTATGCCTACCAGCACCGCAAGGAGGTGGACGACCGGCTCGAACGGGCGGGCATCCGCATCGCGGCCTATCTCAACTGGATTTTCGACAATCCGCGCCGGCCCTGCGTCCGGCCAAGCGCAAGTAGCAGCTTGAGCGACGGCGGCGCATATCCGCCGCCGTCGCTTCATCTGTCAGCGCGGCGTCAGGCGGGAAGCGCGCCGACCGGGGCGGCAGCGGGTTCGGGCGCACGGGGCATGCTGCTGTCCACCGTGACCGGCTGGTCGCTCCGCACGAGGGCGATCGCCTCGGCCCTGGTCTCCACCGCGGGGGGTGATCCGCGCAGCGGCATCCCGGCGGTTTCCCGGACCAGCAGCATCGTGGCGATGCCGATGGTGGCGGCCGCCATCAGGTAATAGGCGGGTACGAGGGGATCGCCGGTCCGTTCGACCAGCCATGCCGTGACCAGCGGCGTCGTCCCTCCGAACAGCGAGACCGAGAGGTTGAACGCGATCGACAGCGCGCTGTAGCGCACCGGGGTGTAGAACAGCGCCGGCAGGGTGGAGGGCATCGAACTGGTGAAGCAGACCAGCGCCACGCCCAGCGTCATCAGGCCGAGGAAGATCAGCCAGTCGTTGCCGGTGCCGATCAGCAGCATCGAAGGGATCGCCAGCAGGAACAGCGCCGCGCAGGCCCCGATGATCATCGGCCGCCGCCCCAGCCGGTCGCTGAACAGGCCGCCGAGCACGTTGAGCGGCATCATCACCAGCATGACGATGATGATCAGCAACAGCCCCTTGCTCTCCGCATAGCCCATCGTCACGCTCAGGTAATTGGGCATGTAAGTGAGCAGCATGTAATCGGTGACGTTGAACACCAGCACCAGCCCGGCGCACTTCAGAAGCTGGCGCCAGTGGCCCCTGAACAGGGCGCGCAGTCCGGGGCGCTCGCTTTCGCGCTTGTCGGCCTGCTCCGAATAGATGCGGAAGGCGGGCGTTTCCTCCAGCTTCAGGCGCATGTAGAGGCCAAGCAGGCCAAGCGGGCCGGCGATCAGGAACGGGATGCGCCAGCCCCAGGCCAGCATGTCGGCATCGCTCAGCGCGAATTGCAGCGCGGTCACCGTGCCGGCCCCGGCGATGTAGCCGCCCAGCGTGCCGAACTCCAGCCAGCTTCCCATGAGCCCGCGGTTCCGGTCGGTGGAGTATTCGGCGATGAACGTCGCGGCGCCGCCATATTCCCCGCCGGTCGAGAAACCCTGGACCAGCCGTGCCAGCAGCAGCAGCAGCGGCGCGGCCATGCCGATCTTGGCATAGGAAGGGATCAGGCCGATGGCGAAGGTGCCCACGGCCATCATCACCATCGTCAACGCGAGGATCCGGTGGCGGCCGTATCGATCGCCGAGCGGGCCGAACACCAGCCCGCCGAGCGGCCGCACCAGGAAGGCGGCGGCGAACGTCGCCAGCGTGGCGATAAGCTGGACGGCGGGATTGCCGGTGGGGAAGAAGACATGACCCAGGGTGACCGCGATATAGCCGTAAACGCCGAAATCGAACCATTCCATGGCATTGCCGAGCGCGGCGGCGGCAACCGCGCGATTGAGCTGCGAGCGGTCCACCAGCGTGACATCGTCTACGACGAGGTCGCGGCTGGATTTGAACCAGCCGAAATGCGCATGATGCGCATGGGGTTTGGTCATGTACGTCTCCGATGGAACCGGCGCAGGCACGCAAGGGCGCGCCACAATCAGCCGGTGGGAGCGGCCGCAGGGCGGCCGTGAAAGGGTGCGATACCCGTCAGGGCATCAAGCGATGGACCGCCCCCATAGGCACGCCTACCGCAAATGTGGGGCGTTAATGGGCGAGCCGTGCCTCGGCCGGGACGAGGCGCAAGGGGGGCGCCGCGCAAAAATCGCTTTCGTTCGAAAGGTCTCCATCACTTTTTCCGGCTGTCCGCCTTGCCCAGATCGTCGCGCGGCTTGCCCCTGGAGGTGCGCTGCGCGGCGGCTGTCGCCCCGGCGAGGACCGGGCCGCAGGCGGCGGACTTGGCGTCGCCCACGTCCACGAAGGCGAGCAGCCCGGCAACCGGCGTGGCAACCACCGCAAGGCCGAGCCCCACCCCGGCCCGGCCCACCAGCTGCTTGCTGACGATGTCGAGCGAGGGCTTCGCGAAGTGGCCGTGAATCCCGACGGGCGACTGGCCGGAGAACAGGCTGAACTTCTTTCCGTCGGCACGGATCGCAAGGTCTACCGCCTCGGTATCGAAGCTGAAGCCACCGCGCCCGGTGATGACGTTCTTGCTGGTGTCGATCAGGATCGGGTCGGCCGCCGCCAGTCCGCCGCGAACGGTGAAGGCCACCAGTCCGCAGTTGATCTCGACCGGCTTCTTGAGCTTGCCCTCGAACATCTTCGACGCGAACGTGCCGAGGTCCAGTTCGGCCAGCTGCACGTTGCGGGTCCAGAACGTGCCTTGCGGCATCACGAAAGCCAGCCGCCCGGATGCGGTGGCGAGGGAATCGTGGATGGTATCGCCGCGCCCCTCCAGCTTGATCCGCCCGCGGATGGTGCCGGAAGTTCCCGCCTCCGCCACGCCGTAGCCCGACAGCAGGCGGCCCATCGGCGTGGGCGAGAGGCGGATATCGTAACTGACGGCGGAAGGGCGCTGGCGGGTGTTGAAAACGAGATCGGCGGACACGTCGCCCCGCGCCATCGAGAATGTCAGCGGCGAAAGCTTGAGCCGGCCCTGTTCAAGCGCAAGCCGCAGTGAGATGTCCTGCACCGGCACATTGCGCGAGCGGACCACGCCGACCTTCCAGTCCAGCCCGGCATCGAAGCGCTGCATCGCCTCCACCGGCAGGGCGGCGTCGGGCAGGACGCGCTGCGCGCCCGCGCCCGTTGCCGCCGCCGCCGCGACCGCGCCTTTCGAGGCGACGATATCGGGATTGTAGCCGATGAACGGAGCGGCATCGACGATGTCCAGCCGCCGCGTGGCGAGGGTGGCGTCAAGCCGCAGGCGCTTGGCGTTGGTCACCGTGAAGCGGCCGGACAGGTCCGACTGGCCGAACGTGCCGGTCATGCCGGTGAAGCGGTAAGTCTCGCCGTCCTTCACCATCTGCGCTTTCAGGGCGTAGCGCCGGGTCTGCGGGATCGCGACGTCGATGATTCCCAGCAGTTCGGAGAGATCGCGGCCCTGCGCGCGCGCGCGAAGGGGGACGCGTTCGACATCGGCGATCGAGGGCAGGGTGCCCGATACGTCGATAACGTTGTTCGCCGCCCGGATGTGCGCCTCCAGCGCGTTGCGGCCGCGATTGACCGTGGCATCGGGGGTGAGCAGGCGCGCCTCCACCCGGAACGGGGTGCTGCGCAATGTGCCGGTGCCGCGAACCGCCACGGCCTTGCCGATCCGCGCGTCGGTGGAAACCACGGGATGACCAGGAGGTCGGCCGTGAGCGGCATCTGCGGGTCGCTGTAGCGGATGCGGGTGCCGGAAACGGCAGCGCGGTCGATGCGCGGGAATTCAAGCGGCTTGCCGGTGCCGGAACTGCCGAAAGTCCAGGTATTGTGCCGGTGTGCGGCATCCCATTCGAGATCGGCCTCGCCCTGCGTCAGGTCAAGGCTGTGAAAGTGCCGGCGGCCGAACAGGAGCGAAAGCGGCGCGATCCGCGCCTCCATGCGGCGGGCGGCGAAGAAGCTGGGCCGTTTGGCCCATTGCGGGTTGGCAACGTCCAGCCCTTCGGCCACGAACTTGATCCGCAGCGGCGCGAAGTAGAGCTGGAAGTCTCCGCTCACGCTGACCTTGCGTTCGGTCATCGATGTGGCGATCCGCTCGAACGAGTGCTTGAGGAAACGGCCCTTGGTCACGAACAGCACCAGCCACACCGCGAAGATCGCGCCGACCAGCACGAGCACGACATTGCGCAGGATGCGCAAGGCGCGCGCCCGGTGTGGATTGCCGGGCGGGGCTTCCCGATCGTCGCTGTGGAGAGGCGCGTCCATGATGCGGCAAAGCGCGCGGGCAGGCCATTTGGTTGCGCCGCCGGGACGCGCCGTGCAACCGATGGGCCGAACTTCGCGCAAATGTGGCGGTTCGCGGGCATGAACGTGCCTTGCCACCTTGTAAGTTTGCCGTAAGCCGAATTGCGGTAGATCGGCATGAGTACCGCAAATGTCCGTTCCGGACGGGCGCGATGGGGGCATGGTCATGGAGAACCGGATGGATTACGAGCTGATCTCCACGACATGCGTGCCCGCTCCGATCGGGTTCTTCATCGTTCATGGAGATGGCGATCCGGCGAAAATGTCGGAGACCAGCCAGATTCTGGCATGGCGGATCGATACTTTCCGGATTCCGGGCCAGATGGTGCCGATGTCGGTGACCTGGCCGGTAACGCTCAACGGCGCGGTCGAGGATTCGGACCTCACGATCCTGCGGCCGGACGGACTTGTCGAATATCCCGACAATGCATCGAGCCGCGAAAGCTCCGATCTCGTGCGCCTGTCCAGCGTCGGGCGCTAGGTCGTAACCGATCGCGAGAGCCTTCGCGCCGGCGATTGCGACAGGGAAATCGTGGGACGAGCCGGTCTATGGCTTCGACTTGCCGGACAAAATTGATATCTGGGGAAGCAAGCCCGGTCGTGCTTTCGGCCGGAGCAGCATGCCCGGGATCGGTAAGTGACGAAAAAACAGAACGAGAAGAAGAAACCTGCGTCGCGCCGTCCCAATGCCGAGCGGCGCGAGGAATCCATGACGCTGATCCTCGACCATGCCGAGGCGGAATTCGCGTCCAAGGGATACAACGGCACCACGCTGGCGAGCGTGGCGGCCATGGCGGGCGTGGATACCGCGCTGATGCGCTATTATTTCGGCGACAAGGAGCAGCTTTTCGCGGCGGTCTTCCGGCGGCGCGGCCCGCTCATCAATGCCGCCCGCTACGAAGCGCTGGAAGCCTATCGCCGCGAATACGGCGACAAGGGAACGCTGGAGGGCCTGATCGACGCCTTTGTCCGCCCCGGCTTCGACATGGCCCAGCGGGACGAGGGGCATCGCAATTATGCGGCGATCGTCGCCTATGTGAACAGTTCGAAGGGCGCGATGCACTCGCTGATGTCCGAGGTGTTCGACGAGGTTTCCCAGGTGCTCATCGCCGACATGCAGCGCCTGATGCCGCAGGCCCCGATCGAGACGCTTTATTGGGGGTATCACTTCCTCACCGGCGCCTTCACGTTCTCGCTCGGGCAGACCGGGCGCATCGACCGGATTTCGAAAGGCGAAGTCCGGTCCTCGGATTTCGCCGGTATCGCCGACCGGCTTCCCGCTTTCGTTGCTGGCGGAATCCGCGCGCTTTGCGCATCGGCGCAGGCTTGCGAAACGGAGCGCTGACGTTCCCGCAAACATCTTTCTTTTTGAGAAAAGAAATATATTGACTCGCGCCGTCCAACGCGAGACTTTCGTCGTCAGGAGATGGATGGGCAGACGGTGCGAAAAGCGCCGCAGACCCACGACTGAAAGGGCGGCGAATGTTTCGAGGGATTCTGCTCGCATCGACATGTGTGCCCGCATTGATCGCGGCGCCGGTCTCGGCTCAGGAAGGAGCGGGTGCGGAAATAGCGCAAGCGGCTGATCGCGCGGCGGCTCCGGCCGAACCGCAGGAGGGCGCCGCCATCGTCGTCACCGGATCGCGCGCCATCCGCGACGGGTCCCAGGCGCCGACGCCGGTGACGGTGATCTCGTCCGATGCGCTCACCAAGGCGCAGCCGGGCCTGATCGCGGAAGGGCTGAACCAGCTTCCCGCCTTCCGCGGCTCCACGCGGCCGACCGGCGGCTTCACCGCCGCTACCGGCCCCGGAACCGGCAGCTACCTGAACTTGCGCAATCTGGGTACGCAGCGCACGCTCGTGCTGGTGGACGGCCGCCGCGCCGCGCCTTCCGCGCGGGATGGCTCCACCGATATCAATCTCCTGCCCGAACCGCTCATAAAGCGGGTCGATGTCGTCACCGGGGGCGCTTCGGCGGCCTACGGGTCCGATGCGGTGGCGGGCGTGGTGAACTTCGTGCTCGACACGCGCTTCACCGGTCTCAAGGCCACGCTGCAATCGGGCATTTCCGGGCGGGGCGACGTGCCCACCTACAAGGCCAGCCTCACCGCCGGGCACAGCTTCGCCGAAAGGCGCGGGCGGATCGTCGCCAGCGCGTCCTATTACGATGCCGGCGGCCTGCAGAGCGTCGCCGAGCGGAGCTGGGGGCGGCGGGCCACCGGCTTCCTCAGCAATCCGGCGGTCCCCGGCCAGCTCATCTTCCGCGACGACCTGCGCGCCTCGACCGCGGCGCCCGGCGGGTTGATCCTCAGCGGACCGCTGGCGATGCAGCAGTTCGCGCCGGACGGCACGCTCGTGCCGTTCTCTCGCGGCACCTTGCAATCCGGCCTCATCCAGGTGGGCGGCGACGGCGCGCAAGTGTTCAGCAACCTGTCCGCCGCGATCCGCACGCAAAGCTACTTCGCGCACGGCGAATTCGACGTGACCCCGACGCTGACGCTGTTCGGCGAAGGCAGCCTTGCCCTGGCGCGCAATCACTACAACCAGGTGCAGCAGTTCAACCTCGGCGGCTTCAACGGCTTCACGATCTACAGCGGCAATGCTTTCCTCGATCCGTCCGTGCAGCAGGTGCTGACCGCAACCAACACTCCCGCCTTCGCGATGGGCCGCCTGAACTTCGATTTCGGAGACCCGGCCAACGCCACCGCCAAGGCGCGGACGATGGATTTCAAGGCGGGCTTCCGTTTCACCGGGCCCTCGGACCTGCTGGTCGAAGGCTACTATGGCCACAGCAAGAACCGGACGAAAATCCGGACCGACAACAACGTGGTGCTCGAAAGGCTCTACGCCGCCGCCGATGCCGTGCGCGATCCCGCCAGCGGCCAGATCGTCTGCCGCGTCAGCCTGACCAACCCCGGTCTCTACCCCGGTTGTGTGCCGCTCAACCTCTTCGGTCAGGGCGCGCCTTCGCAGGAGGCGATCGACTATGTGGAAGGCACCGCCGCCTACCGGACGGATTTCACGCAGGACGTGGCCGACATCTCGGTACGGGCACGGCCGTTCTCGACCTGGGCGGGAGAAGTCTCGCTGGCGGCGGGCGGGCAGTACCGGCGGATCGAGCTCGACCAGGTTTCCGACGACATCGGGCCGAGCGTCAATGATGCTACCGGAATTCGCGGTTTTCCAGCGGCTTACCTCAACCAGCCGGGCGGTTATCTGCTCACCAACGTCTTTCCGGTTTCGGGCGGCTATCACTTGTGGGAGCTCTTTGCCGAAGCCGCCGTGCCGCTGGCGCGCGACCTGCCGTTCCTCCACGCGCTCGATCTCAATGCGGCGGTTCGCTACACCGATTACAGCACCAGCGGCGGGGTGACGACGTGGAAGGCCGGCCTTGTCTGGGAGCCGGTCTCGGGTGTCCGCCTGCGGGGCACGGTTTCGCGCGATATCCGGGCGCCCAACGTGCCCGAACTGTTCGCGGGCACGTTCAGAACACCGGCTCGGTGATCGAGAACGGCGTCACCGTGCCGATCATCCAGGTCACGCGGGGCAATGCCCAGCTCAAGCCCGAGCGCGCCAGGACCTACACCGCCGGCCTCGTGCTTACCCCCGCTTTCGCGCCGGGACTGACGTTTTCGGCGGATTACTATTCGATCGATCTCGACGGCGTGATTTCCTCGCTGACGCCGCAGATCACGCTCGATCAGTGCCTGGCGGGAGCGACGGCGCTCTGCGCCAATATCACCCGCAACGATGCCGGAGCGATCACGCGCATCGAATCCCCGACGCTCAATCTCAACCGCCTGAAAAGCGCGGGAATCGACTTCGAGATGAGCTACCGCCCCGGCGGCGGGATGCTGGGCGGGGCGACGCAGTTCCGCGTTGTCGCCAGCTATCTCCAGAAACAGCGGCAGGACATCAGCAACGGCACCTCGACCGACCGTGCCGGGGAGGTGGGCCTTACCGCCAACCCGCGCTGGACCGCCACGGGGAACCTCAACTGGACGCGCGGCGCCTTCGATCTTTTCGTGCAGGAGCGCTTCATTGCGGCAGGCCGGTACGACGTGACGCGGCACGAACCGGTGACGATCGAGGACAACACCGTGAAATCGGTCTTCTATACCGACGTTACCGCCTCCTACCGGGTGGGCGAAAACTTCCGTTTCTACGCGACGATCAACAATCTGTTCGATCGCGATCCGCCACTGGCGCCGAATGGCACGCTGGTGACGTTCATCCCGACGAACCCCCAGCTTTACGACGTGATCGGCCGTCGGTTCACCGCCGGCATCAACCTCACATTCTGATCGCGGAGTATAGACGATGCCGAGTTTCCCGCCTTTGTCACGCCGCGCGGCGCTGGTGGCCGGAGCCATGGCGGCGGCAGGCCTCAACCCCGCCGCACGGGCATTCGCCGCGAAAAATCGTGCGATGGTGCCGCTCCCCGATGCCGAGCGGATCAGGCGAGACTACCAGCAGATGGTGGATTTCGGCCCACGCCTGCCGGGTAATGCCAATCACTTGCGGTTCGTGGACTGGCTGGGCCGGGAACTCACCGCGGCCGGCCTGCAACCCGGCCCATGCGAGGCTTATGCCTATCGCCGATGGGAGCCGAAGCGCTGGGGCCTTGACCTGATCGAAGGCACGGCGCGGCGTGCAGTCGCGAATGTCGCCTACTTCGTCCGGTCGCAGCCGACCGGGCCGGAGGGGGTGACGGGGCCGCTCGTCCATGCCGGTGAACTCGGGCCCGATGGTCCCGCGGACCTGCCCGAATTTGCGAAAGGCAGCGTGCTGGTCTTCGAGGCGCATCTTCCGCGCATGGCGCTGAGCAGCATAGTCCACCCGCATTTTATCCACTTGCGCGGGGAAAGTGCGGCGGACGTGCTGGATACGAATTATCACCGGCTCTGGACGATGCCCTCGTTCCAGATGGACGATCTTGCAGCACGCGGCGCGGCGGGCGTGGCGATCATTCTCGATGCTTCATCGGCAATGATCGCGGGCAATTTCTCGCCCCATGCCTCTCCCTACAAGGCAAAAGTGCCCGCGTTGTTCGTCGGCCAGGACCAGGGGGAAGCCTTGCGTGCCGCGGCCAGGGCGGGGCGCAGCGCGCACCTCACGCTCGATGCGGAATGGGTGGAAGGGCTCGTGCCGCAGATCACCGCGATCCTCCCCGGAAAGAGCGAGGAAGTGGTGATCGTGGACACGCACACCGATGGCCAGAACTTCATCGAGGAAAACGGCTGCATGGCCGTGCTGCAACTCGCGCGTCATTTCGCCAGCCTGCCGGAGGCGCAAAGGCTGCGCCGGACGCTCGTCTTCGCGGGATGGCCCGGGCACATGAGCGGCGACATGCCCGAAGCGCCCGGCTGGGCGCATGCCCACCCGGATCTGATGAAGCGCGCGGCGGCAGCGTTCACGATCGAGCACCTTGGCGCCAGCGAATGGGCCGACGTTCCCGGCAAGGGCTACGCGGCCACCGGCCACAACGAGTACATGAACTGGCCGGCCACAGCGGGGCCGCTGACCGAGCAGATCGTTGCCGGGATCAGGCGGCACGACCTGCTGAGACATGCCGTGGAACAGGGGCCGGGCTACACTACCGGGCGCGTGTTTCACAACAGCGGCATTCCGCACGTCGCGTGCATTTCCGGGCCGAACTATCTGCTCGGCATCGCCCCCAACGGCCATATGGACAAGCTGGATGCCGACCTCGCGGCCCGGCAGACGGCGATGATAGCGGAAACGATCAAGGCCACCGATCGCTTCTCGCTTGCGGAATTGAAGGGCGGTGACGCCAGCCTCGGGGCCGATCCCGTCTCGGGGCCGGACACCGCACGCCGCGCCGCCTGCCCGAACCCTGCCTGACTTCCCTCCTCTGGAGACCCTCTCTTGAATGCTCCCCGGATATTGAACACCCCGGCGGCCGAGGCCTATTCCTGCCCGCTGCTGATCCGCCACCTGCTTGCCAATGTCGCCGGTCAGAGTTCGGCCGAGATCGTCAGCGGAGACTTGCGGCTGACATATCCCGTTTTCACCCAGCGGGTGGCGCGGCTGGCATCGCTGCTTGCCGGAAAGGGCGTCAGGCCGGGTGACACCGTGGCGGTGATGGACTGGGACAGCCACCGCTATCTCGAATGCTACTTCGCGATCCCGATGATGGGAGCGGTGCTGCAGACGGTCAACGTCCGCCTCTCGCCCGCCCAGATCGCCTTCACGCTGGAGCAGTCGGGAGCGTCGCTCCTGCTTTACAACGCCGACTTTGCGCCGGTCTGTGCCGAACTGCTGCGCGGACAGCCTACGATCAGGGAGGCGATCGTCATGGCAGGCAGACTTGCGACGATTACGAGGTGCTGCTGGCAGACTCCTCACCGGATTTCGCCTTTGCGGATTTCGATGAGAACGCGGTCGCCACCACGTTTCACACGACCGGCACCACCGGCGATCCCAAGCAGGTCTTCTTCACGCACCGGCAACTGGTTCTGCATACGCTGGCGCTGTCAGCAGCCCTGGCCAACCAGCCCGATGGCCAGGGCATGCGGCGTTCCGACGTCTATATGCCGATGACGCCGATGTTCCACGTTCACGCCTGGGGCATGCCCTATGTGGCGACGATGCTGGGTTCGAAGCAGGTCTATCCGGGCCGCTACGATCCGGCGCGGCTGCTGGCGCTGAAGCGGCGGGAAGGCGTGACCCTGTCTCACTGCGTGCCGACGATCCTGCGCATGTTGCTCGATGCGAATGGGGCGGAGAGCTCATCGCTGGCGCCGTGGACAGTGGTGATCGGCGGGGCCGCTCTTCCGGAGGCGCTGGCACGGGAGGCCCGGCGTGCCGGGATCACCACGGTGGTCGGTTATGGCATGTCCGAGACGGGGCCGGTCATATCGCTGGCGCGCGGCGAGGATGGCGAGGATACCGGAGCGCTCTGCCGGGCCGGATTCCCCATCCCGTTCGTTCAGGCAAGGATCGAGGACGGAAACGGAGGAGAGCTGGTGCTGCGGGCGCCGTGGCTGACGCAGGGCCACGCCACGCAGGCCGCGTCCGATGCCTTGTGGGCCGGAGGCTGGCTTCATACCGGAGATGTCGCGGCGCGCGATCCCGACGGTGCGCTGCGCATCGTCGACCGGCTCAAGGACGTGATCAAGAGCGGCGGGGAATGGGTTTCCACGGTCGAACTGGAAAATCTGCTCGAAGCGGAGGGGAGCATTGCCGAAGCGGCGGTGATCGGCGTGCCTGACGCGAAGTGGGGCGAGCGTCCGGTTGCCTTCGTGGTTGCGGCGGGTGGTTTCGATCCGGGCGCTGTCTGCGATGTGTTTCAGGGGCATGTCGCATCGGGCAGGTTGAGCCGCTATGCCGTGCCCGAGAGAGTGATCGCGGTCGACAGCCTGCCGCGTACGAGCGTGGGCAAGATAGACAAGAAAGCGCTTCGTGCCCTGCTGGACGAGCGGGCGCGGTAAAGGGATAGAGGTGATCGATGCGACGCCGGGCGATACTTTGGGGCAGTGCGATGGGGGCAGCGGTGCTGGGCGGTCTGGCGCTGGTGCGTCCGCGCCGTGAAACGCCGTTGGCACCATTGGAAAGCACGCCGCGGCTGCCGCCGCGGGACAAGCTGTGGAACTGGATCGAAAGCCTCAACGCCTTCGGCCCCCGGCTGACCGCGAGCCCGGCCCATGCCCTCTGCATCGATTACATCGCCGATGAACTGGCAAGCCTCGGGCTGGAGGTGCACCGGCAGACCCACCGCATTCGCCGCTGGACGCCGGGCCATGCCAGCCTCACGCTGGCGGACGGCAGCCGTATTCCCGTGGCCGCGCCCTATCCCTATTCGGGCATGACCGAAACCGGCGGCGTGACCGGGAATCTCGTGTGGTTCGACAAGGCGCCAAAGGACTTTTCGGCGGCAAGAGGCAAGATCGCGGTCGTGCCTGTCGGCCGGCTGGACCTGACCACGCTCACCACGCTCATGCTGTTCGAGCGCAAGGCGAGCCTGCCCGAGGGCAGCGCCGATCTGGCCAACGGCGAAGTCGTTCCGGTTCTCGGCCCCTTGACCAACACGTTTCTGCCAAGAGCGCGCGAAGCCGGCGTGCGCGGGTTGATCTGCCTGTTCGAGGGGCTTTCGGAGGAACTGGCAAGCGATCAGGTGCTGCCGTTCACCACGCCCTATGCGGACTGTCCGGCCCTGTGGGTCGGCGCGGGCCAGCGCGCGCGGCTGAAGGCAGCGGCGAGAGCGGGGAGTTCCGCGACCCTCGTTCTGGAAGCGGAACTGGAAGACGCTGAAACGGACACGCTGCACACGGTCCTGCCGGGGCGCAACCCGCATGAGACGATCATCGTCAACACGCACACCGATGGCCCCAACGCCTGTGAGGAGAACGGTCCTGCCGGCCTTCTCGCGCTGGCACAGGCCCATGCGGGGCGGCAGGATCGCCAGCGATCGATCGTCCTTGTCTTTGCCACCGGCCATTTCCAGATTCCGCAGATCGTTGAAGGCCACGGGCAGGCGACTTCCGCCTGGTTGAAGGCCCATCCCGAGCTGTGGGATGGCGGCCCGGGACATGCGCGTGCCGTTGCGGGGCTGACGCTGGAACATCTGGGCTGCATGGAGTGGAAGGATCGCGGCGAACCGGCCCGGCCGGAGGCGACCGGAAAGCTCGAACGGGAAATCGTCTACACCACGAACCCCGTGATGGAGCAGGTCTACCGCGCGGCCACGTCAGGCCGTACAAAGCTGCGCAGCCTCACCGTGGCGCCGAGGCTGGGTCACCTCTTCCTTGGCGAGGGTTCTACCCTTTACCAGTGCGGGATACCGTCCATTTCGCTGGTGCCTGGCCCCGACTACCTGTGCCAGATACTGCCGGGTGGCGGCCTGGAACGGCTCGACGCCGATTTCGCCTATCAGCAGGTGGAGACGTTCTCCCGCGCGCTTTCCATGCTGGACAGGCTTTCTGCGGCGAATATCGGCGGAATCTCACCGGCGTGGGACAGTCCTGGGGCGAAACTGCTGTCGCTCATCCGGCGCTGACCGGGAAACAGCGCCGTTACGAGGGTCCGAAGCCGAACCGTTCGTAACGGCGCCGTTCGCCTCAACCGTAAGCTTGCTCGACGAGGGCGTGAACACGGCGGAAGGCCGCTTTGGCGCCTTCCATCAGGCGAACCTCTTCCTCCCGGTCAAGGTCCAGGCCGTCCAGCGCGCCGGTGAACTCGCGCCAGTGCTGTGCCCGGCCGTCCGGATGTCCGGCGAGGTGGCGGGCGCCGTGGTTTTCATCCAGGCCAAGCGCTCGTGCCATCTTGAAGAGGAACGCCGCTCCGAGGTTGGAGCCTTCCGCGACATAGAGCCATCCCAGCGCAGTGGGCAGGTCGAAGGTTCCATCGGCAAACTGCGCCTCTCCATCGGCAGCGGGAAGTGCGACCTCCAGGTCCGCGATATCCTGGGCGATGCGTTGCAGGCGTCCTTCCAGATCCGGCAGCAGGGCGTCCAGCGCCGGGCTGGCGTAGAGCGCGTCGATGTCGTGGTGGAACTGGTACTGCACCGCCAGGAAGCGGGCATAATTCTCCACGCTGGCGAACGGTTCGCCGGCCATGATCCGCTTGTCGAGACGGTCGTGGACTTCGCCGGTAGCGGCTTTCAGGCGCTTGGCGCGGCTTGTTTCGGGGGGAGCTTGGAGTGTCGTGTCCATGGTCGGGGAATGTCTCTTCAGGAAAGGCGCTTGGCGGGAACCGGGCGAAAATCGCGCGCCCGTCAGAATGACAGGATCATCGAGAGCTTGTACGTCCGGCCGGCTGGCTGTAGTATAATTGCGGCACGGTGGAACTGTCCGGGATATCCAGCGCGTTGTAATAGGTCTTGTCGAGGATGTTGTACACACCGCCTTGCAGGCGCAGGCCCTCGAACAGTCCCGGCTTCACCCAGCCCGTGAAATCGACGATGCCGTAGCTCGGCGTCTTGTTGAGCGTCGAGGAGGGGTTTTCCACCTTGTTGCGCGCAGCGGCTACCGTTGCCGACAGGTCCGCACCGAAGCGCACCTGCCGGTAACCCAGCCCGAGGATGCCGCGCAGGGGTGGAATGGAGTTGAGGTAGGTATCCTCATCCGTGTCCTTGCCGTGCGAATAGGCGATCGAGCCCCAGACGTGCCACTGCGGGGACAGTGCCCACTGCGCGCTGGCTTCGGCGCCGTAGATCCGCACGTGCGCGCGGTTCACATACTTGAACACCCCGAATGGATAGCTTCCGCTGAGGCCGGCTTCCGATGCGGTGGTGGTGATCGTGTCGATGAAATTGTGGTAGTAATTGTCGTAGACGCTGATCTTCGCGCCGCGTTCGGAATCGCCGAACTTCAGGCCGACTTCGTAGCTGTTGCTGGTTTCCGGCTTGAGGTCGGGATTGCCGATGCTGACGTAGCTGCCGGTGCCGCCGTATGTCAGGTATAGCTCAGTGGCTGATGGCGCGCGGAACGCCTGCGACCACTGGGCATAGGCCGTCAGCCGGGACGCAATGTCGAATTCGGCAAGGATTTTCGGCGAGAACCGGGAATCGCTGGATCGGGCGGGCAGCCCTTCGTAAGCGGCGTTTTCCGTATAGCTCGCGGTTTCCTGAGGGCTGCGGCGATACCAGTCGAACCGGAGACCGGGCGTCAGGTGGAAGGCGCCGAAGGTCATGCGGTCCTGCACGAACAGGCCAAGGTCGATGCCGTCCACATCCGGCATGTCCGACTGGTTCACATGGAGGAACGAGCAGGCGTAGATGGCCGCCGTGCAGTTGTCGACGCCTGCGGCATACTGGGTGGTGCTGGTGGCGTAAACCTCGCCGCCGAGGCTGATGGCGTGCTGGACGGCGCCTGTCGTGGCGGCGGCGATGACCGAGCCGTTCAGGCCATAGGATTCGTCCTGAAGGTCGCTGCCGCGGTCGTATGCGCCGGCCGGGGAGGTCAGGCGGGTGGCCTGCGTATAAGTGCGCAGGTTGAGGCGCTGCCAGTACCCTATCAGGTGGGCTTCGCGGATGAACCCATCGCCTTCCGACTGATAGTCGTAGGTTCCGGCGATGCGCTTGCGCTTGTTCTGCTCGAGCGTGGAATAGGCGGAGTAGGTCGAGTTCACGCTGCTGAGCGTGTTCTCGTCATAGCTGCGCTTGAAGATTTCGCCGCTCAGGCCAAGGCGGTGGCCGTTTCCGAGATACTGGTGGATTTTGACCAGCAGGTTTTCCTGATCGTAGGCGGCGGGGTTTTTCGCGCTGCGGGTGCTGCCGCTGCCGTAGACATTGCCCCGGTTCTCGGTTTCGGCGCCGTTCTGGTAGCCGCCCTGGATCAGGACCATCGTGTCGCCGGTTCGGAAAGCGGCGGCCTGGTTGAGGTAGACACTGTCGCTGGCGCTGTCGTAAGTCGCCTTGCCCAAAGCGCCCTGCTTCTTGCCGCCCGAGAGCAGGTCTTCGGGGTCGAGCGTCGCACCGCGAGAACGCCGCCGAGGGCGCCCTGTCCAAAGAAGCTGGAATCGCCGCTCTTGACCACGTCGATGGCGCTCAGCGAGTTGAAGTCGAATGCGGCGACGCCGCCTTCGACACCGCGCGCACCGTCGTTGAGCCAGGGCAGGCGAATGCCGTCCACCGTCGTCAGCACCCGGTTCGCGTCGAGCCCGCGGATATTGATGCTGAGATTGCTGGAGTTGAAATTGACGCCAGCGTCGATGCGGCGGGCATAGTCGGCGATATTGTCGGCCATGCGCAGGCGCAGCGTTTCCGCCGATGTCGTCGTCGTCAGAACCTCGGGCTTGCCGGCGGCGCTGCGGTCATTGATCGGCGTGGGGTCGATAATGGCGGTGTCCTCGACGCGGACCGAGCCGAGCTGGACCGGCTGGTCAGCCGCCGTATCGGCCGTATCGGCGGCGAAGGCCTGGCCCGCCGTACAGATCACGGCCACGGCGCCGAGGGCCGAATTCAGTCTCAAGGCATGGACGAGCGCCCGCCGGGTAGGGGAAATCATTTATATCATCCTGCTGCTAATGATTCGCAGGAGCGTTATCTGCCAGATGTCTCTCCCTTATTTCAATCGCCGGAACGGAAAAGTTTCACAGGGATACAACAGCGCTCACAAGCCCGGAAAATTCCGTGGATTGCCTCGGGAAAATGCAAATGCCCCGGCCGCATCCATCGATGTGGCCGGGCATGATTGCCGCACGATAGAGGCCCGCGTCAGGTCACGCGGATCAGCACCTTGCCGAGGTGATTGCCGGATTTGAGGTATTCGCAGGCAGCCTGCGCTTCGTCGAAGCCGAACACCCGGTCCACCACCGGGGCAAAGGCATTGGCCTCCATGGCGCGAAGCAGGCGCACCAGCATGCCGCGGCTGCCGGCGGCAATGCCCTTGATGGTGAGGTTCTTGCCGATGATCGCGCCGTAATTCGGCAGCGGTCCGTCTGCCGCACCCACACCCACAAGGACGATCCGGGCATTGACCGCACAGGCATTGATCGACTGGGGCAGGGTATGTTGACCGCCGGTTTCAGCGACGATATCGGCCCCGCGCCCGCCGGTCTGCTTCATCAATTCGGCAGCCCAGTCCGGATGCGTGGTGTAGTTCACCGTGAAGTCGGCCCCGGCCTTGCGGGCCTGATCGAGCTTGTCGTCGCTTGACGATGTGATGGCGACGAAGGCGCCGCTGGCCTTGGCGATCTGCAATGCGGCCATGGCGACGCCGCCGGTGCCCAGTGCAAGCACGATGTCGCCGGCCTTGACCTGGCCGACTTCGACCACGGCATGCCAAGCCGTCAACGTTGCGGCGGCAAGAGCCGCGGCCTGTTCGTCGGCCAGGCTGTCAGGCACGCGGACCAGCGCCGAGGCGGGCACCTTGAGGTATTCCGCCATCCAGCCGTCCTGGGTGATGCCCACGTCCGATCCGAAGTAGCGCATGTCGAACGGACCGTCCTGCCAGGCGATGAAGTGCGAAAGCACCGCGCGGTCGCCCACGGCGATCCCGCTGGCGCCTTCGCCCAGCGCGACGACTTCGCCGATGCCTTCGGAGAAGGGCACCCGTTCTTCCGGCTTCCTTGCGCCGTATCGGCCTTCGAGAATCTGAAGGTCGCGATTGTTGAGCGAGACGTAGCGGACTTTGAGCACCGCTTCGCCGGGCCCGGCCACGGGATCGGGGCGGGTAACCGGGGTAAGCGAGGACAGACCGTCCTGCGCGCCGAGTTGATAGGCTTTCACATCTGGCTCCTGAAGCTGTCGAGAATGTCGGATCCGCGCGCGAACCATGTCTGCGGGCGCGCGGCGAGGTCCGCCAGCAGGCGCTCGAAAGCGTCCATGCGGTAAGGCAGGCCGATGATGTAGGGGGTGAGGTGGAGCGGCAGCAGCCGGGCGCCCTGCGTTTGCGCCTCCGCGCTCAACCAGTCGTGCGCGTCGAGGATTTGCGTGGCGTAGCTGTCCACCGATTGCTGCTGGACGTTGAGGATCTGCCGGTCCGAGAGTTCGTGGTTGAGCGGCAGGTTCACCAGGCCATTGGTGAAAGTCCACGGCACTTCGTCGTTGGCCCAGTCGCAGCAGTATTCGATCCCGGCTTCCATCAGCAGATCGGGCGTGGCGAAGCTTTGCGAGCGTGCGATCGAATGCCAGCCGCGCGGAGCCACGCCCGCCACGTCCGACAGCGCGGCGATGCTGTCATGGATGAGCGCGCGCTCGGCGTCCACCGGCAGGGAAGAGGCGATGGTGCCGTTCATGTCGGTGGAATGGGCAATGATCTCGTGCCCGGCATCCACCACGTCACGGATGATCGAGGGATAGCGCTGCGCAATCGCGCCGTTGGCCGCGATCGAGGCTTTCACGCCCGCCTTGGCGAAAGCGTCGAGCAGGCGGTAGAACCCCACCCGCGTGCCATATTCGCGCGCGGTGTAGTGGCGATAGTCCGGATAGGCGGTCTGCATGTGTCCGGGCGCCCGGAACGGCGTGTCGCCCGGCGTGATCGGGAACCATTCGAGGCTGACGACGATCCAGGCCGCCACGCTTTTGCCGTCCGGCCAGGCCAGCGGCTTGCGGCTGGGCAGGGTGCTGAAAGCATAGAGATCGTGGTCGTAGCCGAGGCGGCGCTTCGGATATTCGATATAGTTGGGGTCGAGGGTCATGCGATGGACTCCCGGGCATGAGCGGCTCTCCACGCGTCGGCGATGTCGCCGGAGCGGGTGATCCAGGCGCGGCCGTCCGCGGCGATGTGGCGCAGGACTTCCTCGAAGGCGCCAATGCGGTGGGGCTGGCCGATCAGGTAGGAATGGAGCGGGATGCACATGACCGTGCCGGACGGTTCGTCGGCAAGGCGCTCATATTGCCGGATCAGCGTTTGCGCATATTCGCGCGGGCTCATGTTGTAGATGAAGAAGCCGTAGTGGTCGTTGACTTCGAGGCTGTAGGGCATCGAGATAAGGTCGCCGCTAGCGGTGTTGACGGGCTGGGGCTGGTCGTCGTGATAGAGATCGCAGGTATAGTCGAGCCCGTATTCGGCGATCAGATCCAGCGTGCGCGGCGTATGGGTGAGCGCCGGGGCGAGCCAGCCGCGGATCGTCTGGCCGGTGGCCTCGCGCACGGTGCGGATCGAATCCTCGATGATCGCGCGCTCTTGCGCTTCGTCCATGCCGTAGGAGTAGCGGGTGTTGTAGATGCCGTGGCTGAAGAACTCCCAGCCGCGCGCGTTCGCGTCCGCCACCACTTCGGGATGATGCTGGCACAGCGCTACCGAAAGGCTGACGGAGCCCGGGAAGCCGTGCTTGCTCATGACCTCGGCCATGCGCCAATGCCCGACGCGGTTGGCATGGTCGCGGTGTGCGTAGCCCACGACGTCGGGATGCGGTTTCGCCCATGACTTGCGGTGCGGGTTCGCCGGAGGGTCTATCTCGTAATATTCGAGATTGGGCGAAACCCAGACGGCGACCTTCTTTTCGCCGGGCCATGAGAATGGCGCGCGATCGCGATAGGGCTTGAAGTCGTAAAGGCCGGGATCGGCCTGTCCCTCCTGCATCAGCGCGCCTCCAGCCAGTCGATCACCGTCTGCACCGGCTCCACATCCGCATATTTCAGCTGGAGGTCGGTGAGATTGGCGAAGTGATAGCTCTCGTGCTTGTCGGCACAGGTCTCCACGGGAACGATGGTGCGATAGCCCCTGCTGAGACTGTCCACCGCCGTGGCGCGGATGCAGCCCGAAGTGGAGCCGCCGGTGATCACCACCGTATCGACCTTGTGCCAGACGAGCAGGCTTTGCAGCGGTGTCTCGAAGAACGCCGAGGGCATGCGCTTGGTATAGATCATGTCGGCCGGATCGATCTCGCAGCGCTCGTCGAACGCATGGCGGCGGCTTTCGTACCTGATGTTCTGGAGCGAATCCGGCGTATCCGTGCGCGTGCCCCAGACGCCGGCGTCGCTGGCGTCCTCGGCATAGGCGACGTGGGTCCAGATCACGGGCATGCCCTTGGCGCGGGCAAGCGCGGAGATCGTGTTGGTATATTCGATCTGGCGCGGATCGGTCTCATAGGCGGTCTTGAATTCGTCGATCCGGGTGTAGGCGTTCTGGAAATCGACATTCACGATCGCCAGCTTCTCTCCGAAGCCGAACTTCGTGCGGGCGGGGTTCGCCATGACTTCTTCGAATATCTGCCGCGCGGTCTTGCCGTCGCTGACCATCCGGGTGCCGACGATGCTCATGGAATATACCTCGTTCAGGAAAAGGGCGCCCCGCGATAGGAGCGCGCCGGCCGCGCGGTGTCCGCTGGGAGAACAGGGCTGTCCGACCTGCGGACACCGCGCGGCCTGGGGTCAGATCTGGAACTTCACGCGCACCGTGTAGCGGCGCGGATCGCCCGGGAAGAGCGAGAGGAAGTTCGCGGTAACTGTTTTCTGGTCGGTCAGGTTGGAGACCTCGAAGGCGATCTTCATCTTCTCGTCCATGGTCGTGTAGCTGACGGCGGCGTCCACGTAGTCCTCGGTCTGCGTGGTCGTGGTGTTCAGCACCGCCACCCAGTAGGGCGAGTTATGGCGCCAGGTCACGGAAGCACCCAGCGAGCCGTCCAGTGCTTCCACCGGCTGGTCATAGGCCGCGCCGCCGCTGAACTGGAAGGTCGGCACGCGCACGGGCTTGTAGGCGGTGGTGAGCGTGGTCGATGTCGGCACGATGTAGGTATATTCGCCGTGCATCAGCGAAGGATTGGCGAAGAGGCTGAAATTGCCGAACTTCGCAGTGCTTTCGATCTCGATGCCGTAGGCTTCGAAAGTGCCGGCATTGAAGGGAAGCTGCGATATCACGCCGGTGATCGGGCTGGTGACGGCGGCAGTGACCTGGAGGTCCCTGGTCTTGGCGTAATAGCCGGTGGCGTTGAAGCGCAACTTGCGGCCGAACAGTTCGGACTTCACCCCGCCTTCGAACGACCACGTCTTCTCGGGATCGAACATCACCGCATTGTACGGCGCGGCCGAACCGCCGTTCCAGCCGCCGGACTTGAAGCCGTTGGTGGCGGAAGCGAAGACCATGACGTCCGGGTTGATCTTGTAGTTGAGCGCCACGCGCGGGGTGAACTTGCGGAATGTCCGCTTCAGCGGAATGCCGTAAGCGGCCACTGCGGCGCTGTCGTATCCAAAGCCCGGGAATTCGTCCGAGGCGAGATAGCCGACCTGCTTGGTCTCGATCGTGTAGCGCCCGCCTGCGGTCAGGGTCAACTGCCGGGTCAGGTCGAAGTCTGCCTGCGCATAAAGCGCCGGTTCGGTTCGTTGGTGCAGGAGGTGCTGGTCCTGAACGAGATTGAACGCCGTGGTCCCGCCGGAAAAGCTGGTCTGGCGATCGTCCGATTTCTCATTGAGGTAGAACAGGCCGGTGACGAGGTGAGCGCGGTCGCCGAAGAGATCGGCATTGTACTTCAGCTCGCTCGACCACTGCTCGTGCGTGCCGTTGTCGGTGATGATGTAGCCTGCGTACTTGTTCACCGCGTTGGCGCTATATTCGTTGATGTAGCCCTGATCGAGGTGGCGGTAACCGAAGATCCAGGTCAGCGAACTGCCTTCAAGGTCGTAATTGACGTTGGCGCTGAGCGCGACGTTCTCGGACAGGTTGCAGTTGCCCGCTCCGGTGGAGAGCAGGTTCTGCGCGTTGTTGCCGTCGCAGCGCGTGGTCGGCAGCCCCGAGGCGGTTTCGTAGAAGACCGGGCGGGTGGTGGCGGCGGGAACGTAGGGGTTCTCTCCGGCGACGCTGCGCAGGCCCGCATATGTGCCGGAGTTGCGGGTATATTCGGCGGCAAGATCGATGGTGAGCCGGTCGGTCGGCAAAAGCCGGACATCGCCGCGCAGGCCGTAGCTGCTCTCGCCGTTGAACCAGTCGCCCGTGGTGATGTTCTTCAGATAGCCCCGGTCCTGCACGACATAGCCCGACAGCTTGGTCAGGATCCCGTCGGTCAGGGGCAGGTCGGCGGTTGCCTTGACGGTGTACCGTTCATAGGAGCCCGCGCTCATTTCCATCTTCATGCCGGCGGTGTCGGAAGGCTTGCGCATGATGACGTTGATGGCGCCGCCGGTGGTGTTGCGCCCGAACAGCGTTCCCTGCGGACCGCGCATGACTTCCACGCGCTCGGTATCGAAGAAGGCGTAGTTGTTGGCGTTCTGGCGGGCGACATAGACGTCGTCGACATAAGTGGTGACCGGCGCGTCGAAGGTCGGGGTGGACTGGCTGTTGCCCAGGCCGCGCAAGTAATAGGCATTCGCCGAGGCGAGGCCCGCGTTGTGCTGCGAAACCATGCCCGGCACGAACTTCGATGTGGAGATGGCATCCTGGACATTGAGCCGTTCCAGCATGGCTTCGTTGAAGGCGGTGACCGTTACCGGCACGTCCTGCAGCTTTTCCTGGCGGCGCTGCGTGGTAACGACGATTTCTTCGAGCCCGCCGGTCTTCGCGCCGGTTTCTGCGGGTGCTTCCTGAGCCTGAGCCTCGGCCTGAACGGAGGCGAGGCTGAGCGGCATGAGTATCGTGGAAAGGAGCAGTCGGTAATCGGTCATGGCGATTCCCTCATGGAATGGCGACCATTCGCCGAATGGTATTGTTATAATGATATATCAATATGTCAAATAATTGACGCAGTATTTCCAGATTCAGCTAAACCGCGGATATCGGCCGAGAAACAGGAAGCCGGCGGCGCTGATCGGGAGGATGATGGCGCAAGCGAAGAGGGCGGGGGTGAAATCGTGCGCGGCATCGCGAATCATCCCGAAAACGAGCGGCGCGAAACCGGCGCCGATCGTGAAGCAGACGTAGAATAGGCCGTAGATCGCGGCGTAGGATCTCATCCCGAAATATCGTGCCGTCAGATAGGCCACGACATCGAACTCCACGCCCAGCGCAAAGCCGATCAGGAAAATGGCGAAGCCGGCGGTGGCAGGGGCGACATGCCCTCCCGAAAGGAAGAGGCAGGAAGCCACAGGCACGCTCAGGATCACGAAGGCGACGGCGGGCGCCCAGAAACGGTCGAGCAGGAAGCCGCCCACCAGCCGTCCGGTGATCGATGCAAGGCCGATCAGCGGGGTCAGCCTCACGATCGTCGCGGCGTCGAGGCCCTTGTCGCTCAGGATGGATTCCAGGTTGGGTGGGGTTCCGGCCAGCGCGAACGACAGCGGGACCAGCAGCAGCGCGATCAGCCAGAACCGCCACTGGCGCAGCGCCTCGCCCCGGGAATATCCTGAAATCGGCGTGATCGGGTCAGTGTTTCCGGTGTCCTGCAGGTCGGCGGGGGAAGGATCACGGAACAGCAGCAGCGTGATCGGCGTGGCGACCAGTAGCGGAAGCGCGCCTAGTACGGCGTAGCCGGTCCGCCAGCCGTAGTCGCCGATCACCCAGGCGAGTACGGGCTTGCAGGCGATGCCGAACAGGCCCGTGCCCATCATGGCGATGCCCAGTGCCAGCCCGCGATGACGGTCGAACCAGCGGTTCACGGTGCGGGTGAACGTGATCGGCAGGCTGCCCGCGCCGACGGCCGCGGCGACGCCCCAGGTGACATAGTACTGCGTGAGCGAGCCCCCCAGCGTGGCGAGCGAGATGTAGGACAGGCCGAACAGCGCAAGAGAGGCGGCCGAAACCGTCCTGGCGCCAAAGCGCTCGCACAGCAGCCCGGCGATGGGGGCGGCCACCAGCAGGGCCAGCGTCGTGATCGTCAATCCGCCCATGATCTGGCCCATCGACCATCCGAATTCCTGCGCGAGGTGAGGGGCGAAAATTCCGAAGGTGTAGAAAGGCAGCGATACGAGACCGCTGCCGATCCCGATCAGCGATGCCAGCAGGATCGTCCAGCCCCGCGCGAATTCGCCGTCGGCGGATGCTCCGGCCGGATCGGGGAAAGCGGCCTGTTCGATCCTGTCTGCCTGCAAGTCTGCCTCCATGAAGTTCTTCGGTCTGGAGGGAACCGCGTCTGGCTCTGCATTCCCAGCACGGGTGCCATTGCATCCGCACAGCGGATAGCGCGCGGTGCGGGCTGGCCGGAGGGCGCGGGATCGAAGGACTGTTCGCGAACAATCCAGCAGGAGTAGATATAATGGCCGCCTGGCTCGTCGTTACCGCCCACCTCAAGGACCGCGAGGCTTTCATGTCCTGCGGCTATGCCCAGGCCGCTGCCGAGGCGCTGGTCAATTATGGAGGAACTTACGTCGTGCGCGCGCCCGGCGGCACCGTGCTTGAGGGCGAGGGCCGGGACGGCGGCTCGGTGGTGGTTTCGGAATGGCCCGATCGCGACGCCGCGCTCGCATTCTGGAACTCGCCCGAATACACCGCCGCCAAGAAACTGCGCGAGGGACTGGCGGAAATCTCCGTCACGCTCGTCGGCGCATGACGTGAACGCCCCTGCCGGTCGGGAGCCGGCAGGGCGCGGTCGCCCGTCAGATGTCGGGCGCGCCGTCGTTGGACCAGTTCTGCCAGTCGCGGGTCACGAAGACCTCGTCGATCAGGGTGCGCTGGTAGCATCTGCCTTCGCGGAACCACTGCCAGGTGCGGGCGCGATGGGTGCGCTCGTCGTTGTTCTGGATCATCTCGTAGAGATAGATGCCGGGCTCGTTGTGGCGGGTCCAGTTGAGGCAGGTCGAACGGTTGAAGTCGTCCGGCTGCATGGCCGCTGCCCAGCCCTTGATGAGATCGTTGTCCCACCAGATCCGGCCATCCTTGTAGACTGCCGGGAAATCGCGGACTTCCACGCGGCCGTCATCCCAGAAATAATGGTTCGTCTGGTGGTAGTGATCCACGCCGTCCTTCTCGAACAGGCGGCAGATCAGGCGCGAGCGGTGCTGGTCGGTCAATTCGCCGGTCTTGGCGTCGTAATAGCGATACCAGCCTTCCCAGACGCCTTCGTTGGATGCCAGCAGCGGCATCGCCTCGCGCACGCCGGGCGTGTTGATGAGTGTCGTCATGAAACCTCCTTTTCAGCTTACCGGCCGGGAGGTTGCGCCATGATCGTGCGGATTGCCCGAAGGGGAGGCGTTGCTATCCGTCCTGCGGACAGCGGCAGGGGGCGTTTCCGCCTTCGAGCCGGGCGCGGGCGCGGCCTCTCTTCCTGGCGCGGCCCAGCAGCCGCGAACCCAGGAACGTCGCGGTCAGCGCGCATCCCGCCAGCAGGAGGGCGCCGAGCATGAGATGCCCTTCATCGATAGACCACTGCGATCCGAAAGTGCCCGCCGCAAGGTAGCCGGGCGCGAACATCAGCGGCACCCACAAGGTGGCCGAAGCGATGTTGGCGATCTGGAACGGGCGGCCGGGCATGGCCAGAACGCCGGCCACAAGGGGAACCGTCGCGCGGATCGGGCCGAGAAAACGGCCCATGAAGACGGCGGCGAAACCGAACTTGCGGAAGAACAGCCGGGTGCGGGCCACGGCGGGGCGATGCCGGTTGAGCGGCCAGCGCCGATAGATGCGGGGGCCTATCCTGTTGCCCAGGCCGTAGGAAACCCAGTCCCCCAGGATCGATCCGGCCACGGCCCAGATGAAGATCGGCCATGCGTCCAGCGCGTCGGCGCCGATCAGGCCGCCGATCGCTAGCATGACGGCGGTCGCCGGGACGAACAGACCCACGATCGCAAGGGATTCGCCGAAGCACAGAATGCCCACGACAGGGCCTGCCCACATGCCATGGGCGGAGACGAACTGGCTGGCCTGATCGATCAGGCCTTCCATGTGCCGTGCCGGATCACGCGTGAGACTGGGAACGGCCGGCCAATGCCGAAAACGGGCATTGCGGGGGAGGTCATGCCGCGAAGGGGATCGCGGCATCGCCGCGTCCGTCCCACGGCTCCAAACTGCGGCCCAGCACGTCCATGTAGCATTCGAGCACCTGATACGATGCGCCGTCCCAGTCGTAAGTGGCGCTGGCATTGCGGGCATGGCCGCCCATGGCAGCCCGGGCCCTGGCGTTGCGGGTCAATTCGCGCAGCCCGCGCAGTGCTGCCTCCATGTCGCCCTGGGGGAAGAGGATGCCCGAGCCGCCCTGAAGCAGGTTGCGCCCGCTGGGCACGTCGATGCAGACGGTGGGCACGCCAGATGCCATGGCTTCCAGCGTCACGTTGCCGAAGGCTTCGGTCGTGCTGGGATTGAGGAAGATATCGGCGCCGGCCACTGCCCGTCCGAGTTCCGGTCCCATGAGGTGGCCGGCGAACCGGGCTTGCGGCAGCTTCTGCTCCATCCATGATCGCTCCGGGCCGCCGCCGACCACGAGCGGCCGGATCGGCAGGCCTTCGCGTATCAGCCGCTCGCACAGTGCGACATATTCGGCGAGCCCCTTCTCGCGAACGAGACGGCCGAAGTGGAGAATGGCGACCTCGCCGTCCGCGATCCCGAGCTTGCGCCGCCAGGCCATGTCGCGGGCGTGAGGGGTGAACTGGCTGCGATCGACGCCCCGCCCCCAGATGCGCGTCCGTTCGCCGAGACCGGCCTCGCCGAACTCGGCGGCGATGGCGGCGTGGGTACGAGGATGCGGTTGCTGCGGCGATAGAAGCGGGAAAGGTGGCGTTCCATCGCGGGCCGCAGCAGATTCGCGCCGTAGAAAGCGGCATACTTTTCGAAGCGCGTGTGCAGGCTGGATACCACCGGAATGCCCGCGTCACGGGCGAAGCTCTGGGCGGCGGTCCCGGTCCAGTCCGGCGCCGACACATGTATGATGTCCGGTGCGAAGGCGGAAAGGTGCGCGCGGATGCGCCGTGGCAGGCCCAGGCCAAGGCGATAGTCTTCGCGCCCCGGTATCCGGATCGACGGCACCGGGACAAGCGTTCCTTCGGGCGCGAAGGCGGGCGTCGGCGAAGTGGGCGAATAGACCATGACGAGCAACCACGCCGTTCGAGATAGCCGACGAGACGATTGAGCGCCTGGTTCGCGCCATCGCGAACGTAGTTGTAGTTGCCCGAGAAAAGAGCGACGCGGGGCCGCTGGCGGGACTGGCCGGATCGATGTGATCGCGGCGCTGGATCGATATGCGGCATCACTTCCTGATATTTTTCGATGTTTCGGCTGCCGTTGCCGAGGTTTGTTCGAGCCCTGCGCGACTTTTGCTTACGGCAACCTTACAAGGGCGCACTATTTGCCTCAGAGTTCCCGGATCACGCGCAAGCCCGCCTGGGGCCTCCACCCCAGTTCGCGCTGGTGCGCTGCGCCTATCCCCGCCTGCATCGAAAGGCGAGGCGCGATGTCCTGATGAAGCTGCGGCATGATGAGCAATTGGCGCCCGGCGCCGCTCTGGAGGTTGAATTCGATACCCAGGGTCGTGGCGGGCGATGCGTCGTAGAACGTGGAATGGTTGAGCAGCGCCCTGCTTCGGCCACCTTTGGCAAAAGTGACGTCGCCCGCGCCGGCCATGGCCATCATGCTCCAGCGTGCGTGGAAGCGGTAGCCGACGAGATAGAGCAGGCTGCTCTCCCAGCGGCCGCTTTCCCGATTGTAGAGACCCAGGTACTGGACGCCGTGCACGCCCTTTCCGCCATCGAGCGCGCCGAATGTGCCCTGCAGGCCGAGCTTGTAATCTGTGACACGGCCATCGTCGAATGGCAGTTCCAGTTCGACCGCCAGCCCGTCGGCCACCGCAAGTTCGATTTCCGGTGCCCATTCGACCGCGCGGTCGGGGCCGGACAGGCGGGTCTGGGCCAGGGTGTTGACTTCAAGCTCGCCCGCGCGTGCACCGAGCGGGCGGACCATGTCGAACACCATCGGCTCCGCTATCTCGGGATAGTTCTGAGCCATTGCCGATGCCGTCTGCAGAAAGGAAATCGCCGCGAGAACAATAAGGGCCGGGCGCATCGATCGGACACTCCTGTTGCGCCATGGCCTCGTCGCCGCGATATGGACGACATGACAGATAACCATGGCAATGTCCGGCTGCCCGCAGCATGGTCCAACTTACCGCGACCTTACTGGAGCCGTTCATGCGACTGCTGATCGTCGAGGATAATCCTGATCTGGCCGAACTGATCGGCACCCGCCTGCGCGAGGCGGGCTTCGTCAACGACATCGTTTCCACCGCGGAAGACGCGCGGCTGCTCGTCGAGGCGGGCCATCACGCGGCCCTGCTGCTCGATCTCGGGTTGCCGGACCAGGACGGGATCGCCTTGCTGAGGAGCCTGCGCGCGGCGGGGCATTTCCTGCCGGTGCTGGTCCTGACAGCGCGCTCTTCGATAGCGGATCGGGTTGCCGGACTGAATGCGGGCGCTGACGACTATCTTCCGAAGCCCTTCGCGGCGGAGGAACTGGTCGCTCGCGTGGCGGCGCTGCTGCGGCGCGCCACGGGGGAGAACGGCGTGGAAATCGCGTGCGGCCGCTTGCGCTACGATGTCTCGTCCCAGACCGTCAGCGTCGATGAACACGCCATCGTCCTGGCCCCGCGCGAGATCCAGTTGCTGGATCTCCTGATGCGGCACCGCGACAAGGTGGTGCGCAAGACCCAGATCGAATCCGCGTTCTTCGGGCTCGGCGATGAATTTTCCTCGAACGCCGCGGAAGTCAGCGTGCACCGTTTGCGCAAGCGGCTTCAATCGCTGGACGCCGGCGCCGAAATCGTGACGGTGCGGGGCCTCGGCTATCTGTTGCGGGCTTCGCCGGAGCACTGATGCATACTCACTCGATCCTGCGGCGCATCCTGCTCCTCCATGCCGCGGCCACGCTGGTGACCGCAGGATTGGTCGCCTTCGGCGCGATGATGCTGTTCAACAGCACCAGCGATCGGCTGCAACGCCAGATCCTCGACGAATATGCCGACAAGATGCAGACCGGGCTCCATCGCAGCGAAAGGGGCTGGAGCATTTCCGACGAAGCGGCATCGGCGCTTCGGGGCGGCGGCAGCAGTTTCAGCTTCTGGATCATCGATCACGACCGTCAGGTCGCCATCGAGAACTTGCGGTCCAATCCTTCGCTGATCGTGCCGACGCGCGCCGGAGTGGCCTATTTCAAGCGGGTGCGCGGTTCCAAGATCTATTCGGGGATGAGCGTTCCGCTTGCGGGCGAATCTGGAACCTGGCTCGTCATCGTCCAGAATCTCGATCATCCTGATGTCATCTTCGATGATCTGCGAACCCAGGTCCTCCTGGCCGGGGCCGGTCTTCTCGCGCTGTTCCTGGTCGGGCTGCTGGCGCTGGAGGCCTATATCGTGCGGCAGTCGCTGCTGCCCGTCAAACGGGCCTCCCGCGAGGTCGAGCGGGTCTCTCCCTATCAATTGCAGCAGCGCGTGGATATCGATGGCATGCCTGCCGAGGTGCTGCCGCTGCTGCGCGCCTTCAATGCGGCGCTTGACCGGGTGGAAGACGCCTATCGCATAGAGCGGAACTTCGCGGCGGATGCCGCGCACGAATTGCGCACGCCGCTCGCCATACTCCGGCTTCTGGTGGAACAGGAGATCACCTCGGGAGGATTGCCGAGGATGCTCCGCCAGATCGACGTGGTGGAGGAAATCGTCGAGCGTCTGCTGCTCGTTGCCGAAGTGGATGCCATGGCGTGCGATCCGGCCGATGCGGTCGATCTGCGTGCAGTGGCCGAAGACCGGGTAGCGGCGATAGCGCCCCTCCTGATCGCGAAGAATCAGGAGATCGAGATTCTCGGCGAAGGTTCGGTGTGGGCTTTCGCCTCGCAGCACTTGGCGGGGCGGGCGCTCGATTCCCTGCTGGAAAACGCGATGAAGCATACGCCGCCCGGTACGCATGTCGCCGTAACCGTGGGCCCGGCACCGGAAATTCTCGTGGCGGATACCGGTTCGGGCCTGCCTGCGGACGATCGCCGCCTGTTCGATCGCTTCGCTTCGGCCCGGCGAGACCTGACCCGCAGTTCCGGGCTCGGTCTGGCGATTGCCGATGAACTGATGGCCAAGGTCGGCGGCGAACTGGATGTCTGGGCGAATAGCCCTAACGGCGCGGTTTTTCGGCTTCGCTTCTGTCCGGCCGGGCAGAACGCCGAGGAAATCTAGCCCCTCATGCGGCGTGTTGACCACCCGTATCGGCGATCCGAGCCTGTTGGGGCGACCGTGGCCGATAGGACACGATCTCAGGCGAGATATAATATTTAGTATACGGTATTTGACATCCCCGGAAATGTGACGCAAAAATGGCGTCATTCAAAAGGGAGTCAAACCCATGAGGGGTCGTCAAACGAAATTTTATTGCGCTGCCGCGCTGGCCGCGATCGTCGCCGGCACCGCGCACGCACAGGAAGCACCGGCCGGCGAAGGCGCCGCCGCTGACATCGTCGTGACCGGCACGCGCATCAAGCGTCCGGACCTCGAAAGCAACAGCCCGCAGACCGTCGTCGGTTCGGACGAGTTCCGTTACCAGGGCGCCACGACCGTCGAGCAGGTGCTGAACCGCCTGCCGCAGTTCACCGCCGACGCTAACGAGAACGTCTCGAACGGCTCTGACGGTACGTCGAAGATCAACTTGCGCAACCTCGGTTCGCAGCGCGTGCTCGTCCTGATCGACGGCCAGCGCATGCTGCCGCAGCAGGCCGTCAATCTCAACTTCGTGCCGAGCAGCCTGGTCGACCGCGTCGACGTGCTGTCGGGCGGCGCCTCGGCGGTCTACGGTTCGGACGCACTTTCCGGCGTCGTCAACTTCGTGCTCAAGAAGGACCTCGACGGCGTGCGCATCGACGCGCAGGCCGGCTTCGCGCAGCACACCAACAACAACGGCGCGGTTCGCGACATCGTTAGCGGTCGTGGCTACGATCTCGCGCCGAAGTCGGTGATCGACGGCGGCAAGCAGGACATCACGATCTCGGCCGGCAAGAACTTTGCCGACGGTCGGGGCAACATCACCGTCTACGGCGGCTATCGCAGCTTCAGCCCGGTCCGCCAGTCCAGCCGCGACATTTCGTCCTGCGCGCTCGAACAGATCGATCAGGCCGGCACCGGGCTCTATTGCGGCGGCTCCAGCAACACGCCTTATGGCACGATCACGCCGCAGGCCCAGGGCAATCCCTATCTCAACAAGGCGCAGGTCAACAATCCGGACGGTTCGCAGACCTTCCTGCCTTACGGAGACGGCAGCGCCTACGCCTACAACTACGCGCCGGACAACTACTTCCAGCGCTCTGACGAACGCATCACGGCGGGCGGCTTCGCGCACTTCGAAGTGAGCAAGGCGGTAGAGGTCTACGGCAGCTTCATGTACATGCGGGACCATACGTTCTCGCAGGTCGCGCCCTCGGGCATCTGGGCCGGTCGCACGTTCGACATTTCCTGCAACAACCCGCTGGCGAGCGACAGCCAGCTCCAGGTGATCTGCGGCAGCGCCGCCGGAACCAACACGACGGCCCCGGCATTCGTGGCCTATCGCATGACCACCTCACCCCGCCGGGACGACCTGACGTACAACGATTATCGTTACAGCGCGGGTGTTCGCGGCGATATCGGCGGCGGTTTCAGCTACGATGTCAGCTACCTCTATTCGCTGGTGAAGTATCGTGAGAGCTATCTCAACGACGTTGACCAGAACAAGGCGGCAGACGCGCTGAACGTCGTGAACGTCAACGGCGTTCCCACCTGCCGGTCGGTCATCACCGGCACCAACCCGAACTGCGTCCCGATCAACGTGTTCCAGGCCTATGGCGTCACTGCCGATCAGGCCGAGACGCTGTTCTCGACCAGCAACACGTCTTCGCGCAATTCGCAGCGTGTATTCTCCGCCACGCTGAGCGGCGATCTTGGCGAGCAGGGTATCACCGTGCCCTGGGCCAATCGCGGCGTCGGTATAGCTCTGGGCGCCGAACAGCGCCGCGAGACGCTGAACTTCTACGCCGACGAAATGGCGCAGCAGGGCGGTGCGACCAATTCCGACGGCATCATCAACGTGAAGGAAGCCTACGGCGAAATCGAAGTCCCGCTGATCGAGGACAAGCCGTTCTTCCGCTCGCTGACGATCAATGGCGGCATCCGCTACTCGGCCTATGACAACAAGCAGAATTCGACGGGCTTCAAGTCCAGCTTCAACGTCGTCACCTACAAGGGCGAACTGAGCTGGCAGCCGGTCGACGACGTTCGCCTGCGCGGCAGCTACAACCGCGCGATCCGCGCACCGAACATCACCGAACTGTTCGCTTCGCAGTCCGTCGGGAATGTCAGCGGTACAGATCCTTGCGCCGGTGATACGCCTTCGGCTACGTTGGAAGCCTGCCAACTCAGCGGCGTAACGCCTTCGCAATACGGCTTCATCGCCGAATGCCCGGCCGACCAGTGCTCGTCTCTGGGCGGCGGCAACCGCGACCTCAAGCCGGAAACGGCGGACACCTGGACGGCCGGCTTCGTGCTGACGCCCAAGGCGCTGCGCAATTTCTCGCTCTCGGTCGACTATTACACGATCAAGGTGAAGGACTACATCGGCCAGATCGCACCTTCGCTGATCATCAGCCAGTGCATCCAGACCGGCGATCCCTACTACTGCAGCCTCTTCCGCCGTAACCCGACCTCGGGCGTGATCTTCGGACAGAACAGCGGCTACATCGTCTCGACCACGCTCAATACCGGCTCGCTCAAGACCTCCGGCATCGACGTGAACTCCGATTACACGTTCAACGTCGGCAATGCCGGACGCATGAACCTGAGCATGGTCGGCACCTACCTGATCAACCAGATCGCCGAGCCGCTTCCGGGCGCGGGCACTTACGACTGCAAGGGCATGTTCGGCTACACCTGCGGCCAGCCCAATCCGGAATGGCGCCACGTTGCGCGCATGACCTGGATGGCTCCGGGCGATTTCACGGCCTCGCTGTCCTGGCGCTATATCGGCGGCACGAAGCTGTCGAGCCTGTCGGACAATCCGTTCCTGACCGGCACGCCCAGCGTGGTGAACCGCAAGATCGATGCCTATAACTACTTCGATCTGTCGCTGACCCAGGTGATCGACAAGCAGTTCACCCTGCGTGCGGGCGTGAACAACCTGTTCGACAAGGATCCGCCGGTTCTCGCCGCAGGCCTGCTCCAGAGCTTCGGCAACGGCAATACCTATCCGGGTGTCTACGACGCGCTGGGCCGCACGATCTTCGTCGGCTTCACCGCCAACTTCTGATCCAGGAGGGACGGCGACTCCTCCTGTCCCTGGGGTCGCAGTCATCAGGAAGGCCCGTCCGGTCGAAAGACCGGGCGGGCCTTCTGGCGTGCGGGGTCAGATCGCGGCGGCAGGGTCTAAGGAGATGCCGTTGCGGACCACGAGGCGTTCCGTTGGCGGAGCGGCCACGGCGGCCGCGGCATTGGGCGCCCGGATCGCGACGAAATCGGCCCGCGCGCCGGGAAGCAGCCCATGGCCCTCGCGGCCGATAGCGGCGGCGGCTTCCGTCGTGGCCATGGCCAGCGCGATTTCCAGATGTGCGTCCGTGTGGAAGCCCGAACGGTAGCCGATCAGCATCGCCCGCTGCAGCATGTCGCCATTTCCGTAAGGCCACCAGGCATCGCGAATATTGTCGTTTCCGGCAAAAACGCGCACCCCTGCCGCGCGCAGGCGCAGGATCGGCGGAAACGCCCGGTCTCCCGGCGCATTGGTCATGATCGCAACGCCGGCATCGGCAAGGGCGCGGGCGGTACTGTCGACCACGTCGTCCGGAACATCGCCCAGCGCATAGGCGTGGCTGATCACGACCCGGCCGGCCATGCCCAATGCCCGCGTTCGTTCGGCGATGCGCAGGATCTGCCGGATGCCGCCTTCACCCGCTTCGTGGAGATGGATGTCGATCCTGGCTCCGCGTCTTTCGGCGATTCCGAAGACCACGCCGAGATGCCCTTCGGAATCGCGTCCATGCCGAGCGGGTCGATCCCGCCGATCACTTCGGCCCCCTCCCGGATCGCGGCGTCGAGCACTTCGGCGGTGCCGGGGCAGGTGAGGATGCCCGCCTGCGGAAAGGCCACCAGTTCGATATCCATGCGGCCGCGCCATTTCTCCCGCGCGGCCATCACCGCGTGGAGATGAGATAGGCCGGTGGTGGCATCCACGTCCACATGGCTGCGCATCGCCACGGTGCCGAGGCTGGCGGCCTGGCCGATCAGCACGTCGGCCCGCACCGTCACCGGCCGGACATCGGCAAGCATGGCCTTCTCCACCGCGAGCCGCTCCCGCAGGCTGGCGGCTGGGCGGTGGGGCTGCCATGTCTCACCGAAGAAGCTCTTGTCGAGGTGGATATGGCCATCGACGAAGCCCGGCACCACAAGGCGCCCTTCAAGGTCGATGGTTTCGGCGGCACGTTCGCCCGGCAGGCGAGGGCTGATCTCGATGAACCGTCCGCCCGAAACCGCAAGGTCAGCGGCGCTGCCGTCAGGCAGCAGGGCATTTGGTGAAAAGGCGCTCCATCATTGCGCGGCCTGCGCGTTCCATGCTGCGACCTTGGTTTTCGTCTGCACCAGCATGCCGTCAAGAGCGGCCCGGTCATAGACTTTGCCGTCCATCACCACGGCATGGATCGCGCGCGTCGCGGCAATGTCCTTGAGCGGATCGCGATCGAGCAGGACGAGGTCGGCGGCCATTCTCGGCTTTATGGCGCCGTAGCGATCCAGCTGGCCAAACCAGGCGGGGCCGGCCCGCGTCGCCGCCGAAAGCGCCTGAGCCGGGGTCAGGCCTTCGGCCACGAACAGCCCGAGTTCATCATGCAGGCCCTGTCCGGGATAATTGAAGGAGTTGAGAAATCCGGCATCCGTTCCGGCGATGATCGTCACACCTGCCTTTTCCAGCAGCGGGAGAATGGCGGCCATGCGGTTGAAATGCTCGTGCCGCGCGGCGATACCCGCAGCATCGGCCTGCGCCGCGCGCTGGACGCGCCATTCGTAGGTCTTGCGCAGCTTCGGGCCGATGTAGGCGAGGTAGGGATCGTCTGCGTGATCGTCGCTGTCGAGCCAGGCGATCACGCGGCTTCCGTTGAGGGTGGGCGTGACGAACACGCCCTTTGCGGCGAAGTCGCGATAGGCGGCCATGGCGGTGGCGGTATCGAACCCGCTGTCCAGCATGCGGTTCGCTTCGGTACGGTCAATCCGGCCCGCGGCGAAATCCGCGGCGATGCGGGCTTCGTCCTTGACGCCGGCCTTGTATGCATAGTCGAGATGCTCGATCGAACTGATGCCCGCATCCACCGCCTGGCCGACCGTCAGCGCCATGGGTATGTGCCCCGAGGAACGCAGCCCTCGCGCCTTTGCCTGCGAGACGGCGTAAAGGAACAACTGCGGATCGAGCGTGCTGTCTGTGATCTTGACGAAATCGACCTTGTCGCGCTGTTGCAGCCGGGTAAGCGCGGCGTCGACATCGGCCTTGCTGCCGACTTCGATGGTGCCTTTCCAGATCGGAGCGATGCCTTCGATCTTGGCGCCGGAAGTCAGCAGGCGCGGACCGAACAGGTCGCCGCTCGCGATTTCACCGCGCCAGGCCAGGACCTGATCGGGCAGGTCGCCCGAACAGTCGCGTATCGTGGTGATCCCGTTGGCGACATAGAGGGGCAGGAGAGCCTTGTTCTCCTCGACCAGTTCGGGCCCTCCGCCGAAGTGGACGTGCATGTCCCAGAGCCCGGGAATGAGGAAGCGGTCTTTCCCCTCCACCACGTTCTGCGCCTGCCACTGGCGTGCGATTTCCCTGTCCTTGCCCACGGCAACGATTTCTTGCCCGCGCAGGACGACTGCCTGCTCCTTCTCCGCAGCGGCGTGCTCGACATCGATCACGGTGACGTGCCGGATGATGACGTCCCCCTGGCTGACCGCTGCTATCGCCGGGGAGGTGGTGGCCATCAGCGCAGCGACCAGCGGGGCAAGACACTTCATCGAACAACTCCTTTGTGACGCATTGCAATCTACAAATCGGGCGTGATATTCACAAATTAGATGTTGGAATGAATATTATCCATTTCAGGAATGACGCTTGCTCGACCCACGCCTTCTTCGCAGTTTCGTTGCCATTGCCGATGCCGGGCACTTCACGCAGGCGGCCGAACGGCTGGGGATGACGCAGTCCACGATCAGCCAGCAACTTGGACGCCTGGAGGATGCGGCCGGCCATCCCCTGATCGACAGGCATTCCCGGCCAGTGCGCCTGACCGTGATGGGAGAAAGGCTGATCGGCCATGCCCGCCGCATTCTCCAGCTCGACGAGGAAGCGCAGACCCTGCTGCGCGATCCGGCAGGAACGGCCGCGATCTCGATCGGGCTGCCGGAAGATCTGGCTTCGCCTGCGATGACCGAAGCCTTCTCCAGTTTCGCGGGACACAGCAGTCGCACGCGGATCGATGTCACCACCGGTCTTAGCCGCGATCTTGCCGCGCGCTACCGTCAGGGTGAGTTCGATGTCGTCATCGTCAAGGAGGCCCGGGCATCGGCAGATTGCCGTGGCAGCTTCCCGGAGCCGCTGGGCTGGTTCCGCGCCATCGATGATGCGGGCGAAGATGCCGGCCCTTTACCCCTCGTGGCTTTCCCGGCGGGCGGCCTCTACCGGGAGGCGATGTTCGAGCAGCTCGAGGCGGAGGGCCGCCGCTGGTATGTCGCCTTTTCCGGCAGCAGCCTGCAAAGCGTGCTTGCCGCCGTTTCCGCCGGGCTGGGCGTGTCGCTGCTGCGCTTGCGGTAACGCGCGGAAGCCGGCTGCGGCAGGATGAAAGGTTCGGCGGCGTCGCGCCGATGGTCGTCTCGCTTTATGCGCGCGAGGATCAGGGGCCCGTGGCCGGACTGACCGAGCGCATGATCGCGGTGCTGGCGGCGCGTTAGCCCACTTGCCTGAGGCGGTTGCGGCCTTCGTTCTTGGCCTGATAAAGCGCCCTGTCGGCTTCCGCGAGCAGGCCCTCGCGGTCCATGCCCGCGACATGGTTCGTAAGGCCGATGCTCACCGTTACCCGCTGGAGATCGAGCGGCGCCCAGTCCAGCTGCTCCACACTCCGGCGGACGCGTTCGGCCACGGCGAATGCCATTTCCGTGCTTGTCGCGGGAAGGATGACGACGAATTCCTCTCCCCCGACCCGGCCGACGAAATCCGACCCGCGCAAGGTAACGGCGCACGTCTGCGCCACACGGCGAAGCACCTGATCGCCAACGGCATGGCCGAGACGGTCGTTGATCTGCTTGAAGCGATCTATGTCCAGCGAGGCGACGGCGAGCGGCGTGCCGTGCGCTGCGGCCTGATCCACTGCGGCGTCCAGTACGATCATCGCCTTTCGCCGGTTGGCGATGCCCGTGAGCGGATCGGTTTCGGCAAGCTGCATGGCCTGATCGGCCATGGCTTCGGCACGGGTACGGGCATGGGTGAGTTCCATCGCCGCAAGCACGCGATTGGTCACGTCCTGGAAGATACCGAAGATGGCGACGGGCTTGCCGTCATCCCGCAGTTCCACTTCGCTGCAACTGTAGACGTAGCGGATGGCGCCATCGGCACGGACGATGCGCGCCTCGAAATCGACCGGCTGCAGAGTGTCCAGTGAGCGCGTGAGCGCGTTATCGACGAGCACGCGGTCTTCGGGATGATAGAACTCTATCGCATTGTCGAGCGAAGGCGGACGCTCCGGAGGGAGGCCGTGAATGCGATAGACCTCGCTTGACCAGAACAGCCGGCGTTCCAGCAGTTCCAGTCGCCAATGCCCCACTTTGGCGATGCTTTCGGACATTTCCAGCCAGCGCTTGCCGCGTTCCACCTCGCTGAAGCTGCGGTCCCGCGTATTGACGAGCGCGGCCAGCGGCAGGGCGGAAGCGAGCAGCGTGAACAGGTAGAACTGAAAGAACAGCACTTCAGCCGGATGGCTGGCGTGCATCAGGCTGATCGGGCCATGTTCCTGCCAGATAGCCACCGAACCGATCGCTGCGATCATCAGCGTGCTGCAGGTCGCTCCGGTCGGACCGATGAAGTATGTCGCCATGAGGACACTCAGCAGCGGCAGGAACAGCAGCGGATAAGTGGACTGCGCAAAGACCACCGCAGAAGTGACGCCGACGAGCAGGAGCACCGTGGCCGTGCGCGTGGCATCGCGAATGCTCATGCCGGATCGCGGCTGGCCGTCCCCCCGCATGAAATTCATGATGAGCGGCACCACGATCATGATGCCGAGGCTGACGGTCATCAGCCAGGAAATGAACATGTGGCCGAAACCGTCGCCGATGAGCAGACTGGCTATCGTCGCGCTGACGGTGGCCGCAATGAGGGCGGCGCAGCAGAAACGCATAACGGCGGCGATGCGGAACAGCGAGCCGTCCTGTTTCTCGATCCCGTTCATGATCTTGAACGCGATGATCGCTTCGATCACGTTGGCGAAAGTGAAGCCGGCGGCGAGCACGGAATTTCCCTGAGGCGTGAAATTGGCCGCAAAGCTGGCCATGGCGATCGCAAGCACGATCCAGCGTCTCTCGCCCGGTGCGGCCAGCAAAAGCCCTGCAACGCCGACCCCGCTGGACGGCCACACTGTGGCGATCCCGTCCACGCCTTTGGTAAGATGCAAGGCCGCCGCGGCCATGGCAAAGTAAAGAATGCCGATCCCCGCCGCCAGCGGGATCGTCCGACCAAGTTTCCTGCTACCCACGGAAGCGAGGATAGACGCGGGTCCGGATATTTTCGACTCGATATTGACGAGGCTCGAAAAAATATCGCGTTTCCGATCGGCCCAGTCTGTGCGGCGCGGCGGTTCTGCCTGTCTGCGGCATCATATGATCAGCAGAATGATGCCGATAAGGATCGACCACAAGGCCGCCGTAGCGCCAAGGATAAACATGACATCGAGTCTGCGGGCATTGCCCGAAGTGCGGTCCACATTGGTCATGGCTGGCTGCTCCATAACTGCTGCCTGCAACAACCCCACGGATAATTAACTGCAATCTCTCGTTATTGTTCCCCGAACGCATCGATGCGGGCTCATTTGGCCCGTCAGCCCCGACCCGGTACCCGGATCGGGGCTTCGCGAAGCTTACCAGGTATAGGCGATCGTGCCCTGGACCGTGCGACGGTTGCCGTACCAGCACCAGCTATAGTCGGAGAAGCAGCTCGTCAGGTACTTCTTGTCGAAGATGTTGGTGGCGTTGAGGCCCAGCGTCAGACCGGCGAGCCTGGGGCTGACCTTGGCCAGATTGTAGCGGATCAGGCCGTCGAACACCGTATAGGCGGGGGTGTAGATCGAGACGTTGTCATCGTCGCTGCCGGCATAGACGTGATCGCCATGCCGCACCGCGCCGCCGATCGAGAAGCCTTCGAGCGAGCCGGACTTGGGAGCCCAGGCGAGGTTGGCCGAAATGCCGCCCTTGCCGACCGTGGCGAGACCCTTGCCGATCTTGTCGGCGTCCACGTCCTTGAGCGTCTTGACGCTCTGCGTGCTGAAGGCGACGCGGAAGTCGAAGTCATAGGGCAGCGAACCGCTGGCCTCCACCTCGACGCCGCGCGAACGCACTTCGCCGGACTGGAAGGCGGCGTACGTCAGCGGGTTGTAGACCACCACGTTGGTCTGGTTGATCTGGAACCAGGCGCCGGTCAGCAGGATGGCGGTGCCGGGAACCTGGTACTTGGCGCCAGCCTCGATCTGCTTGCCGAGCGAGGGCTTGGCAAGTCCGCCCGTTTCCAGCACCGCGGATTGCGGCTCGAACGAGGTCGAGTAGGTTACGTAAGGCGCAACGCCGAATTCCGTTTTGTAGAGAGCGGCAGCGCGCCAGGTGAACTTTTTGTTGTGCTGGACGGAGCCGCCTTGTTCGAGGCGCGCCCAGTCCTGGCGGCCGCTCAGCGTGACATCGAGATCGCCGAGCGAGATGCGATCCTGCGCATAGATGCCCTGCTGGCGCTGTCGCGTCGCGGTATAGCCGACATCGCCGCCCGGCACGTCATAGGCGGTGTGCGGCGTGTCCATCGTGCCGTAGACGGGGTTGTACACGTCGATCGGAGTTGCCGAACCGAAGGCAAAGAGTTCGTTCGAATGTGCGACCTGACGGTCGACCCCCAAGAGCACGCTGTGCTTGAGCGGACCTGTTTCGAAATGGCCGGTCAGCTGGTTGTCCATCGTCCAGCTGTTGAGGTGTTCCTTGGTCGCATAGGACGCGCGGTTGTAAACCGTGCTGCCAGCCGCCACCGGGGTGCCGGATGTGTAGACGATGCCCAGGCTGCTCTTGACGTACTGGTAGCGGCCAGAGGAGCGGAATGCCCAGTCTCCACCGAAGTCATGGCGCAGGATATAGGTTCCTGCGGCCTGCTCGCGCTTGAAGAAGTCGCCCGGCTCGCCGCCGTAGAACTTGGTCGAGATCTGGCCTTCGGGGCCATTGAACAAGGTGCCCACAGCGGGGAACACGCTGTAGTTGCCATTGAACGGATCGTGCGAATAGGCTGCCAGCAGCGTGAGGCTGGTCGCGCTGTTCGCGCCGAGCGTCACCGCGCCGGAAACCGTCTGGCGGCGGCGCTTGCCGTAGCGCTGCTGGGCGTCGGCGCCGTTGACGCTACCGTAGACGCGCCAGAGCACGTCTTCGCCGGCCTTGCCGCCGACATCGCCGTCGAGGCGATAGCTGTTGTAATTGCCGTAAGTGCCGGAAACGGCGCCGTAGAAGTCACGATCGATCGGCAGCTTGCTCTGCTCGGCCACGAAACCGCCCGGGCTTGAGGAGCCGTAGAGCGCGGATGCCGGGCCCTTGACCACTTCAATGCGGTCGAGACGGGACATGTCCACCTGCGGGACCGCATAGCCGCTGGCGCTGCCGAACAGCTTGAGGCCATCGAGGTAGGTCGGCGCATCGAATCCGCGCAGCTTGAACTGGTCATAGACCTCGGCCGAAGACCCGCGTGTTTCCGGGGTTACGCCCGCCACGTAACGTAGGCTCTGGTTGAGGTTCTGGATGCCGAGTTCGGCGATCGTCGCGGCATCGATCACCGAGATCGACTGGGGCGTCTCGGCGATGGGCGTATCGCTCTTGGTCCCGGAAGAGGCGACCGTCGAAGAGCGGTCGCCCTTTACCACGATCGTATCGTCGGCATCCGCGGCATGGGCCAGCGAGGGGAGACTGGAGATCGCCATCATGCCAGTGGCCACTCCCACGAGAAGCCGGCTGCGGGCCGTCGTTCGGAACATTGGTTATGCCTTTCGAGAATACGTCGCGATCGCGCCACTAGTGATACTGCGAATTGATCGCAATATTCCTCGAAGGTTTCCTGTCGGCATCGCAATCGTTTCCCATCCCCTGTCACTTGTTGGCAACAGCAGGCGTGCGGGCACGACTCGGGGGCCGCTCCGGCGGCAGGCGAGTTTTCGTTTTGAAACAGTCGCCGCTGCCTTCAGCAGCAGCGTCCGCCGTTCTTTCCGCCGTAACGGGCTTCCTGCCGGTTTCGGAAGAACGTCGTGTGGTCCATGACCGGAAGCTCGGGGTGATGCGCCTGCATATGGCGGCAATAATCCTCGTAATCCGGCACGCCTACCATGAGTCGCGCGGTGCGGCGCAGGGTGTCTGCCAGCGCTTTCATGCTGCTACGGGCTCCGACGGGATCTCGCTCACTGTCGGCACTGCGCTCCGGCGCGCGGCGATGCAGGTGCGCAAGGTGAAGACCATCAGCGACATCACGACCGCGAGGAACACCGCGACCAGAGCGGCGTCCACCCGGTCGTTGAAGACGATGCGCTGCATCTGCTCCACGGTCTTCGCAGGAGCCAGCACGGTGCCGTTTTCCAGCGCTTCGGAGAATTTGGAGGCATGTGCCAGGAAACCCACGGCGGGATCGGACGAGAACAGCTTGAGCCATCCGGCCGAAAGCGTGCAGACCAGCAACCATGCCATCGGCAGCAGCGTGACCCAGGCAAACCGGTCACGTTTCATGCGGAACAGCACAGCCGTCGCCAGCATGAGCGCGATCGCCGCGAGCATCTGGTTCGAGATGCCGAAGACCGGCCAGAGCGTGTTCACGCCGCCCAGCGGGTCCGTCACCCCCTGGTAAAGGAAGAAACCCCAGGCCGCCACGCACAGGCCGGTAGCGACGAGGCCGGGAACGTGGCTTTTGCGGTCGTTGAGGCCGGGTACGGCAAGCGCCATCAGGTCCTGCAGCATGAAGCGCCCGGCGCGCGTTCCGGCGTCCACGGCGGTGAGGATGAACAGCGCCTCGAACAGGATCGCAAAGTGATACCAGAAGGCTTTCATCGCGGGGCCCCCCACGACGTGCGAGAAGATTTCGGCCATTGCCACGGCAAGCGTCGGCGCACCGCCGGCGCGGGATATGATGGTGTGTTCGCCGACCTCGCTGGCAGTCCGTGAGATGGTGTCGGGCGAGATGGGGAAGCCCATCGCGGTCACGGCATGGGCGGCGCTTGCCGCGTCCGTTCCGATCAGCGCGGCGGGGCTGTTCATGGTGAAGTAGATGCCCGGATCGAGGATCGAGGCCCCGACGAGCGCCATGATCGCCACGAAGGCTTCCATCAGCATTGCGCCATAGCCGATGAGCGGGGCATCCGCCTCGCTGGCGATCAGCTTGGGCGTGGTGCCGCTGGCGATCAGCGCGTGGAACCCGGACACGGCCCCGCAGGCGATGGTGATGAACAGGAACGGAAACAGCCCGCCCGAGAAGACCGGGCCGCCACCGGCCGCGAAAGCGGTGAGGGCGGGCATCCTGAGCGGCGGCGCCATGATGACGATGCCGATTGCAAGCGCAGCGATGGCGCGATCTTGAGGAAGGTCGAAAGATAGTCTCGCGGCGCGAGGAGCAACCATACCGGCAGCACCGATGCCACCGCGCCGTAGCTTATCAGTATCCAGCAAAGCTGTACCGGCGTGAACGTGAACAGCGGTCCCCACACCGGAGACTGGGCCACCGCCTGCCCGTAGACGATCGCAGCCAGCAGGCCCAGCAGGCCGAGGATCGAGACTTCACCGATCCGCCCGGGGCGAATCCACCGGGTATAGGCGCCCATCAGCATGGCGAGGGGTACCGTTGCCGCAACCGTGAACATGCCCCAGGGGCTTTCCGCCAGCGCCTTGACGACGATGAGCGCGAGCACGGCCAGGATGATGACCATGATCATGAAAGCGCCGAACAGGGCGATGGTCCCCGCCCACTGCCCCATTTCCATGCGGATCAGTTCGCCGAGCGAGCGTCCGTCGCGTCGCATCGATATGAACAGGACCATGAAGTCCTGAACCGCCCCTGCCAGTACGACGCCGCCGATGATCCAGAGCGTTCCGGGAAGATAGCCCATCTGCGCCGCCAGTACCGGGCCCACCAGCGGCCCGGCGCCGGCGATGGCCGCGAAGTGATGGCCGAACAGCACGGTTCGGTCGGTTGCCACATAGTCAAGCCCGTCGGCCCGGCGGATCGCGGGCGTTGGCCGGGCAGGGTCAAGTTTCATGACGTGGCGGGCAATGAACAGGGAATAGTAGCGATAGGCGACGAGGAAGCAGCATACGGCGGCCATCACGATCCACAGCGCATTCACGGTTTCGCCGCGGGACAGCGCGACGACGGCCAGGGCAATGACGCCGGCAAGCCCGGTCAGAAGCCATGTGAGGTGCCGCGTCATGCCATTCTCTCCTGCCGTGCGTTCTGCCTGTAACGACACGTTCTTTCCCGCCGGGAACCGGCACGGCCTTCGCTGCACGATTATGTTCGCGATGTGAAGCCCGGCTTTCCTGTTCGCCTGCCCGTGGCAACACTTCGCAATGGCACTTGACAAGGAACCCGTTTTCCATTTGTTAGCGCTATCAAAGAAAGTAATCGGGAGTAGGGAGGGATATGTCGAATCCCGTGATATCATGCCGCTGATGCCGTCTGACTGGGCGCAGGGAACGTTCGTGGGCCGCGCGGACTTTGGGGAGGGGCCTAGCCCGATCCTGGTGCTGCGCGGCGAACTG
>NZ_LGJH01000126.1 GCF_001298105.1 Novosphingobium sp. ST904
GTTCGCCTCGACCATTTCCTTCTTGGCGATGCGCGCCTCGCGCTCGCCCTTCTGGACCATGTTGACGATGCGGCGGAACTCGGGAAGCGCCATGCCGGTGGTGGCGGCGATGTCCGAGACTTCCGAGCGGATGCGTTCGACAGGATCGGCCTCGGCCTCGGCGAAGGCGGCCCACTTCTTGTCCTTCTTCGCCATGTCGGCGAGCCAGGTGTCGTCCAGCTCTCGGCCCATGTAGGTTTCGAGGAAGTCTGCGCGCTTGACCTTGTGACGCTCGGCAAGGCGCAGCATCTGGCCGCCCAGCGTGGTGAGGCGGCGGTTGAAGGCGTAGAGGTTGTCGACGAGATACTCGATCTTCGACGCGTGGAACTTCACCGATTCGACCTGCGCGGTGAGGTCTTCGCGAAGCTGCTGGTACTGGTCTTCCTTGGCGGCCGGGAAATCGATGCCCAGCGCCAGCGCGTCGAGACGCTCGGACTGGAGGCGTTCGAAGGCCTGGAACAGCTCGGTGATGAGGATGAACTTCTCAAGCGCTTCGGGCTTGAGGGCCGCTTCCATCTGCGCGAGGCTGAGGGTGTTGTCTTCTTCCTCTTCCTCAGCCTGCCGCTTGGGGATCGGATTGCCGTCCTCGTCGACCTCGGAGGTTTCCTCCTCGACGTCGTCCTCGTCCTTGAAGGAGGGACCGGCGGTCTTTTCGCTGATCTCGCCGTCGTCGTCGCCGTCTTCCGTCAGGCTTTCAGGCGCGGGCTCCTTCGAGAGCATCGCGTCGAGATCGAGGATCTCGCGAAGCTGCATCTCGCCGTTGTTGAGCGCTTCCGACCACTGGATGATGGCGTGGAAGGTGATCGGGCTCTCGCACAGGCCCAGGATCATCATGTCGCGACCGGCTTCGATTCGCTTGGAGATGGCGGCTTCGCCCTCTCGGCTGAGCATCTCCGCCGCGCCCATTTCGCGCAGGTACAGGCGAACCGGATCGTCGCTCCGGCCGAGGGCTTCCGCACTCTTGCTGTCGGCCGCGCGGCGTCGGGTGCCTTCGCCGCTTTCGGCGAAACCGCTGTCTCCGTCGCGATCCTCGTCCGCGTCCAGTTCCGGCTCGGCATCGGCCGCATCGTCATCGTCTTCATTTTCGACGATTTTGACGCCCATTTCCGAGATCGCGGCCATGATGTCCTCGATCTGTTCGGAAGACATCTGGTCCTGCGGCAGCGCAGCGTTCAATTCGCTGACGGATATGACACCGAGGCGCTTGGCCCGCGCGATCAATCGCTCGACCGAGCCCCGGCCGGAATCGATCAGCGGTGCGTCGTTCTCCGCGCCATAATCTTCGTTGCTCATTCTTGTTCGCTTTTTATCCATTGTGCGCCTTCGGCGGCGTTGCTCCGCCAGGCAAAGACGTCGGTCTGAAAGTGCATTGCCTGACACAGCGGCAAAGCGCCAGCGATCTGTCACACGGCAAACCGGCAAGGGCCATTTTGAACGCCGACAGCTTTCCCGTCTCTATCATGGGTATCAAGCAGGCCGCAGGCAATGACGCCCATGCGTTTTCATGTCTCGGGGCATAAAGAAGGCTGTAGTTCGTGATTCCGATCAGCCGCCAGAGCATGGCCTTGGCCGGTGGAAACCGGCCAAGGCCCGCGGACCTCAGCGAAGGACCAGATTGACCGCCGAGGACTTGCCGCGGCGATCGATCTCGATTTCGAACTCGATCTGATCGCCTTCATGCAGGCCGGACAGGCCCGAGCGCTCTACGGCACTGATGTGCACGAAGGCATCGGGCTGGCCGTCATCGCGATTGACGAAGCCAAAGCCCTTGGACGCATTGAAGAACTTGACCGTGCCGCTGGCGCGTTCGCCCGTGGACTGGCGCTGTGCCGGCGCGGATTCCCGCCGAGTGGCGGTGATGACTTCGCCGACGATCGAGAGATTCGTTGCGGAGACCTTGCCGCCACGGTCGACCAGCTGGAACTCAAGCTGCTGACCTTCGGCAAGCGTCGTGAGGCCGGCGTCCTGAACGGCGCTGATGTGAACGAAGGCATCGTCGCCGCCATCTTCGCGCTGGATGAAGCCGAAGCCCTTATCCGCGTTGAAGAACTTGACCACGCCGCTGCCCTCGCCGATGACCTGAGCAGGAGCGCCGCCGCGAGGGCCGCCGCCGCCGAAACCGCCGCTACGCGCACCGCCAAAGCCGCCGCGCTGCCCGCCACCGAAACGGTCGTTGCCGCCGCCGAAGCGGTCGTTACCGCCGCCGAAACGGTCATTGCCGCCGCCGAAACGGTCATTGCCACCACCGAACCTGTCACGGCCGTTACCGCGATTTCCTCTGTCAAAAGACATGACTAAAACGTACCTTCGTTGCGCTCGGTGAAAAAATGGCCCATGCGCTTGAACGCGGCGCGCCGGGCGTAATAACAATCAGCTTACAATACGAAGTGTTCTGACAGGGCTGTGATACCCTATGGCTGATTGTCAGATAAAAATTTAATGATGTATATCTATTTCGAAATATTTTGGCACGTAAATGCTGCATTTGCCAAAATCCCGGGCAATTTTGCCTTTGGGTTCGAAAATATTTCCTGCAATTGCAGTGCGTATTGTGGGGCGCGGCGATCGATGTCTTGATTCCTTTAACGGTCATCACGGCGCGTGCATCATGATTGGCGCGCTTTTTTGGACTTGTCTCGCTGCATCGCTGCCCCATAGCACCGAATTTCCCGTCAGACCATCCGAGAGCCTCGTACAGTAAGGTTTTCCGAGATCGGCGCGGCAGTTTACCGGGAATCCTTGAAAAATCCGGCTGAATCGGGCTCGGCGGGGCAGGAAATACGATACCTGCAACACTCCGTCGCTTCGCATCGCGGTGAAAATCTTGGTGTGGCGAGCCATGGTGCCAGCTTGCGCTTGCGGGGCGAAGGGAATCGCAGCCGCCCGAATTCTGTCTTGAGAATGAGAAAAGGACGGGCAAGGGGCCGCTCGGCGGACTTTGATCGATCGGATCGATGGTCAGGCCTTGCCATGCGGCAGGGCACGGCGGGGGATGCCTGTGATGCGAAACCATATTGAATGGCTATGCAGGATTTCCAATCGCCGCCGGTGAATGGGCGGATTTCCGCGGTTTTCCCGGCAGGAGAATGAATGCCGCGGATCCTGAATTCCGATGATTCCCGTGTACGGTGAAGGAGGGGCGGCCGAACGGGCAAGTCCAAGTGTCTATAACGGCGGGATATATAGGCGTTCGGTGAAGCGCTCGTTCTCCCCCCGGCCCGAGGAATTTACCTTGCTCGATTTTCTGAACAATTGGCGGCTTCCTAAAAAGCTGCTGGCAGCCTTCAGCCTGCTCATCGCGCTTCTGAGCGTAGTGGGTATCAATGGCCTTGTTTCGACAAGGACCATGAACTCTATCGCCCAAAGCCACGTCGATCACGGCATCGCCAGCATGTCGGCGCTGGAAGCGGTGATCAGCAATGCGCAGGCGCTTCGCTCGCTGGTCTATGCCAGCTACATCGCGAAAGACGCCGGCGAAGCGCGCGATCTCAAGCAGCGCTATGACACCGCGCGGGCCGATCTCGACAAGGCGGTGGAAGAATACAGCCAGGTAGCCGATGTCAGTCTGGCAGGCGACCTTACCCGGCTCAAGAGCGGGATCGATAGCCTCTATGCAGTGAACGAGCGCACCCTGAACCTGCGAAGCGCGGGCGATCTCGAGGGCGCGCTGGCATTGATGAACACCGATGGTCGCGCTGCCTCGCGCGATGTGACGACGCGCACGGATGCTCTGGTGGACAAGGTTCGCGAGCTTTCGAGCCGCCGAGCCGAGCAGGGGCAAGCCACTGCCGAACTGACGACCTGGCTCTCGGCTGGCCTCGCTATCATCGGAATCGCGGGAATTCTGCTCATCTGGCGCGTGCTCGTGCGCACCGTCGCCGCGCCGATGAGCCGGATCACCGAGGTCACCACCTCGCTTGCCGAAGGCGGCCACCAGGCGGTGCCCTATCGTGAGCGTCGTGATGAAATCGGCGAGATAGCGCAAGCCGTCGAGCAGTTCCGTGTCGCCTCCGAAGCCCGTGCCGAGATCGATGCGCGCCACGCCAAGGAGCAGCAAGTCGTCACCTCGACGCTGCGAGCCAGCCTTCAGGCCATCAGCGAAGGCGACCTGACGCGGTCGATCAACGCCGATTTTCCGCCGGCCTATGGCGAACTCAAGAACAACTTCAATTCGGCTGTGGGAGCGCTGCGCGATCTCATCGGTGCGGTCGCTGAAAGCGCCGTTACGATCCGCACCGGCTCCAGCGAAATCGCCCAGGCATCCGAGGACCTGGCTCGTCGTACCGAAAGCAACGCGGCCAGCCTTGAAGAGACTTCGGCGGCCATCACCCAGATGGATCAGCGCCTGCGCGCCACTGCCGAAGCCGCCGGTCGCACTGTACAGCGGGCCGATGGGGCCATGGGTGTGGTTCAGACCGGCCGCTCGATCGCCGATGAGGCCGTGCAGGCCATGGGCCGCGTCAGCGAGAGCGCCAAGGGTATCGATTCGGTGATCGAGGGGCTCGACAAGATCGCCTTCCAGACCCGCGTCCTTGCGATGAACGCTGCCGTAGAGGCAGGCCGCGCAGGCGACGCAGGGCGCGGTTTCGCGGTGGTGGCCGATCTCGTCTCCGCGCTCGCCATGCGCTCGGAAGAGGAAGCTAAACGAGCCCGGGAGCAATTGACGGCGACGCAGACCGATATCGGTACTGCTGTCGGAGCGGTGCAGCGCGTGGACGGCGCGCTCCAGAACATCTCGGGCGACGTGACCGAGGTGCACACACTGCTCAGTGACATCGCGGCTGACAATCAGGTGCAGTCGTCGACGATCACGCAGATCAGCGCAGCGATCGGCACGATGGACCAGGCGACTCAGCAGAACGCGGCGATGGTGGAGCAGACTTCGGCAGCGGCGCGCACTCTCAACAGCGAAGTCACCGCTCTTTCGGACCGCGCTGCAATGTTCCGCACCGGAAATGGTGGCGTGTCCCATTCCCCGCGCTCGTTTCCTGCCGCTACGCCGCGCGGCGCAGGGGCGGCGATCCCTTCCATCTCAGTTCGAAGCCCCAAGGTGGCCGCATTGGCAACCGGGCAGGACGATGACTGGATGGATTTCTGACCGGGATGTGAGGGCGCGAAGAAGGCGCGGATCGGAGGGTTGCCGTTCTTTGGATGGGCGGCAACCTCCATCAACCTTGTGCCTGTCGCAGGTTCTCCCGGATTTGTGCGATAGCCGATAATCAATTATGTGAATGAAAAATCATCATATCTATTGATTTTTGATATGAGGTGCGATGCCGCAATCCCGAGGAAACAGCGCAAGATAGTGCGCGGTTATTCAAAGGGAGAGACTAGGCTCAGGACCCATTGATTGACGGAGGTCGATGTGATTCAGGCTCCGCAAGGAGACTGAGCATGAGCGGCCTGCCAATCAATGGGTCCTGAGGCTGCAATGGGCGCTAAGCGGACCCGCCTCGCTGCGCCAGAATCTGCTATCGCGGGCTAACCTGCGGAAGGGTCGATCAGGAACTTCTCGCCTGTGGCCTTGCGCTCGTATGCTTGCAGGACGTCCGGCTCCAGGGCTTCCGCCAATCCGATCACGCGGGTGTATTTGCTGGCGAATGTCGTTGTCAGTTCGTCGATCACGCGGCGGCGCAGGCGGGCTACGACTTCGGGGCCGGCTTTCTGGAGGAACGGGAACAGTAGCCAGCCCGACACGCCCCACTGGAAGCCGAAAGCCAGCCGATTGAGGATCGTCGGCGAAGTGTCCAGTGCGCCGTAGATGTAGAGCTGTTTGAACACGGGTGAGCCGTAGCGGTTGTATTCGGGCATCGCGCGGACCTGCGCCTGTTCCATGGCCTGCATGATGTCGCTGCCCAGCGTCCCGCCGCCGATGGCGTCGAAGGCTAGGGTTGCGCCGGTTTGCTCCACGGCTTCCGCAAGCCGGGCGGCGAAGTCGTCGTCCTTGCTGTTGACCACGTGCGCGGCGCCGATCTCGTTCAGAATGTCGGCCTGCTGCGTGGAACGGACGATGTTGACCAGCGGTATGCCGTCCCGCAGGCATACCTTCTGCAGCATCTGCCCGAGGTTCGATGCGGCGGCGGTATGGATGATCGCCTTGTGCCCCTCGCGCCGCGCAGTTTCGACGAAGCCGAGCGCGGTGAGCGGGTTGACGAACATCGAAGCGCCGCTTGCCGCCGTCGCGCCTTCGGGCAGCGGGATCACCTCGCTCGCCTTGATACGGCGATAGTCGGCATACATCCCTCCGCCGATCATCCCGACCCGCCTGCCTTCCAGCGCGGCGGCGTTCCGTCCGGCTGCGACGACGGTTCCGGCGCCTTCGTTGCCCACGGGCATCGACTGGCCAAGCCGCGCCGCGACACCGGCCAGACGGGCCGGCGGAATATCGAAAGTCAGGCTTCCGCCTCTGCCATCGCGCCGTTCGGGTGTCGCGATATCGGCAGGGCCGAGCAGCAGTCCCAGGTCGCTCGGGTTGATCGGCGCGGCTTCCACGCGGACGACGATCTCGTCGTCTGCGGGATCGTCGATCCGCACCTGTTCCAGCGACAGTGTCAGCTTGCCGTCATCGATCGTGGATCGCAGTTCGCGTCCCGTGAAGCCCATGACCTTCTCCGCTTGTTTGGCCGCGGCCGAATTTGCTGCCAGTCGGCGGAACATAGGCAGTGCGCCGGCCCGCGCAAGGATCGGACAAGAAAACGGCCTGCTTCCAACAATAACATTGCCTTGCAGTTTGCCGAGGTCATAGTTGGCGCCAACGAGAAGATGGGAAGGGTAGAGGACGTGCAGAACGAAGCCGATACGACCACGTCGTTGTCCGCGATTGCCTCCGATCCGCGTTACCGCAAGTTGGTTGCAAGCCGGTCTCGCCTTGGCTGGCAATTGGCGGGAATAATGCTGGCGGTCTTCTTCGGCTTCATTCTCGTGATAGCCTTTCGCAAGGACCTGCTGGCGGAACCGATCGGCCAGGCGACCACGACTTGGGGCATTCCGGTGGGTCTCGGGGTGATCCTCGTAGGGATCGCGCTCACCGGCTTTTATGTTTTCCGCGCAAATCGCGATTTCGATCCGCTGCTCGAAGCCATTCGCAAGGATGCCGCGAAGTGAGCGGCCGCCTTGCCGCAGTGCGCTCCGGATCGGTTCTGGCTGTGCTTGGCATGGCTGTTCCCGTGCCGGCATTCGCCGACGCCGTGACCGGGCAGACGCAGCAGCAGCCGACGAACTGGCCTGCGATCCTCATGTTCGGGGTGTTCGTGCTGGCAACTCTCGGGATTACCCGCTGGGCGGCACGAAAGACCCGTACGACGGCGGATTTCTACACGGCGGGAGGCGGTATCACGGGATTCCAGAACGGATTGGCGATTGCCGGCGATTACATGTCGGCGGCATCGTTCCTGGGGATCTCCGCCCAGATTTTCGCCGACGGCTACGATGGGCTGATCTACTCGACGGGCTTTCTGGTGGGCTGGCCGATCATTCTCTTCCTGCTGGCGGAACGCCTGCGCAATCTCGGCCGCTACACGTTCGCGGACGTGGCATCCTTCCGTTTCGCCCAGACCCCGGTCCGTCTCTTTGCCGCTTCCAGCACGCTCGCCGTCGTGCTGTTCTACCTCATCGCCCAGATGGTCGGCGCGGGGCAGTTGATCAAGCTGCTGTTCGGGCTGCCCTATTCCTATGCCGTGGTGATCGTGGGCGTGTTGATGACGTTCTATGTCCTGTTCGGGGGCATGATCGCGACCACATGGGTCCAGATCATCAAGGCGGTACTGCTCCTGGGCTGCGCCACGCTCATGGCTTTCGCCGTGCTTGCCAGCTTCGGCTTCTCGCCCGATGCCCTCTTCGCGCGCGCGGTAGAAGTGAAGACGGCGCTGGCACTCGATGCCGGCGCCGACCCGGCGACGGCGGCGGCCAAGGGGCGGTCGATCATGGGGCCGGGCAATTTCATCAAGGACCCGGTTTCCGCGATTTCCTTCGGCATGGCGCTCATGTTCGGGACAGCGGGCCTGCCGCATATCCTGATGCGCTTCTTCACCGTTCCCGACGCCCGGGCCGCGCGCAAGTCCGTACTCTGGGCCACCGGCTGGATCGGCTATTTCTACATCCTGACTTTCATCATCGGCTTCGGCGCGATCGTGATGGTCGCGACCGAGCCGGCCTTCCTCGATCCGGCGACGGGCGCCTTGCGAGGCGGCGGTAACATGGCCGCGCTTCACCTGGCTGATGCGGTTGGTGGCAACCTGTTCCTCGGCTTCGTCTGCGCGGTCGCCTTCGCCACGATCCTTGCGGTCGTTGCCGGGCTGACCCTGGCCGGTGCGTCGGCCGTCAGCCATGATCTCTATGCGTCGGTGCTGCGCAAGGGAGAGGCGAGTTCCGAGGATGAACTGCGCGTATCGCGGCGAACGGTGGTGGTCCTCGCGCTCGTCGCGATTCTGCTGGGCATCCTGTTCGAGAACCAGAACGTCGCGTTCATGGTCAGCCTGGCTTTCGCGCTGGCCGCCTCGGGCAATTTTCCGGTGCTGCTGCTGTCCGTGCTGTGGAAAGGCTGCACCACGCGCGGGATCGTGTGGGGCGGGTCGATCGGCCTTGCGCTGGCGCTTGTCCTGACGATCCTGTCACCCGCGGTCTGGGTCTCGGTGCTTGGCCATGCCGACCCGGTGTTCCCCTTCACTTCGCCGACGCTGTTTTCGATGCCGCTGGCGTTCTTCACGATCTGGATCGTTTCCCGGCTTGACAGGAGCGGCCGCGCGGCAGTGGATCGTGCAGGCTATCTTGCGCAGCGTGTCCGTTCCGAGACCGGGATCGGTGCCGCCGGGGCAAGCGCGCACTGATCTCCCCGGCTCCTTCGGAAAACCGGAAGCGTCGTCTGGACTGGGCCGGGGACGACGATATGAAGTGCCGGAATGAAATCTCGAAGCGATATCACAGGCCTCCTCGATGCTGCCCGGACGGTGATTGCGGCCAGGGGCATCTCGGGCATGAGCCTGCGCACCGTCGCAGAGGAAGCGCAGATTTCGGTCGGCTCGATCAGCTATCGTATCGGTGACCGCGCGGCGCTGATCGCCGCAGTGCTCGATCGCGAAGTCGAACTCATGGCCGAAGCGCGCCGTGAATGGCGTGAGCGGGTGGGGGATCACGACCCTTTCGGCGCCGGGAGCCTGGCCGATCTCATCTGCGAATGGCTGGACCAGGGCGCGCATTCCCGGCGCACGTCCGCGATCGTCACGTGCGAACTGGCCTTGCTGGCCAGCCGCGAGCCGCAATCGCTTCGCGCGATCGACGCGCTGCTGGATGAGGGGGAGGGGCTCTGGCGAGACGTGCTGCCCCCCACCCCGCTGGGCGGGCGACTGGCCCATTTCATCGCCAGCTACTGTCTGGACGAACAGGTCTTCTCCATTCTTCTGGCCGATGAGACCGATTACCGCCTGCTGCGCCATTCGACCGTGCGTGCGATGCTGCGCGGCAGCGGGGCGTCCGGCGATCCCGCCGGTTCGCGGTGGCACATGGCGCTGGTGGAACGGCTCGCGGTGCCGGCCTCGGCCGCTTATGACGAAACCGCGGTGCCGCCGCAGGGCGCCAAGGGTGCCATTGCGGAGAATATTGCCGATATCATCGTGGAGCAGGGGGTGGGTGCCTTGTCCCACCGCACCGTGGCGCAGGCGGCGGGCGTGGCGACCTCCAGCGCCGCTCACCACTTTCCCACGCACCGCGATATCCTGTTCGCAGGGGTGGAGGCCGTCTATCGCCGCCTGCGCAGCCGCATCCATGCCAGCGGTGCGAGGCTGGGCAGCAGCGACATCATCCGTCTTACGCACGAATGCGCGCTGGCGGCGCTGGGCGATCCGGCATTCCGGCCTTTCGCGATCGACATGCGGCGCAGGCGGGCGGAAAATGTCCATGGCCAATATGCGCAATGGCTGGGAATTCCCACGGACAGCGACCGGGCGCGCATCCAGGCGATCGTCATGGCTTCCATCGGAAACGGCCTGCGCAGCCTGGCGACCGAGGCGGAATGGCAGGCCGCGCCGGATCTCGTTCATGCTTTCACTGGCAGCAGTACGAGTGTTTTAATTGAACGAAAAATGCAGTGAAATAACCAATACGATTGTCCTGAAAGAGTCATGAAGCGCGCTTAGAGGCGCGTCCTGAAGACCCGTGGTCAACAGGACGGAGCCCCTATGTCTGCCTTCAAGCGCAATCGCAGTATCCACCTTCTCTCGACCATTCTGGCAGGTGCGATCGCGCCGTGCTGGGCGATGACGGCGCAGGCCGCCGAAGCCCCCGTCAGCGATGACGCGCTGCCCGAAATCACCGTCACGGCCGAGCGCCGCGCGGAAAGCAGCCAGAAGGTGCCGCTGGCGATCCAGTCCATCGACGGCGAGACGCTGGCCAAGACTGGCTACACTTCGGTCACCGATCTGCAGTACACGATGCCGGGGGTGCAGTTCGACCCGACCCAGGGCGCCGCGTTCCAGATCCGCGCGTCGGCAGCACCTCTTTCGACTTCTCGAACGCCAAGTCGGTCAGCGTGGTCGTGGACGACGTGGTCATGGACGGCCAGCGTGCCAACGGCCTTACCGGGCTGGTCGATATCGACCGGGTGGACGTGCTGATGGGGCCGCAGGGTACGCTGTTCGGCAAGAACGCCACCTCGGGCGTGATTGCGGTGACCACCACAAAGCCGAAGATCGGCGAATGGTCGCTGCGCGGCAGCGCCAGCTTTGGCGAGCATGACGAGCGCATCCTGAACGCTACCGTGAACGTGCCGCTCGGCCCCATCGCAGCGCTGCGCGTCTCCGGGTTCGACCAGGCCTTCGACGGGTTCGGCCGCAACGTGACGCTGAACCGCAAGGTGGGATCGCAGCACGAGTACGGCGGCCGGGCGCGGCTCTATCTGGAACCGTCGGACAGCTTCAACCTGACGCTTTCGGGCGACTATGCCTACCACTGGGACAGCAGCGTGCGCACGCCGGTTTCCGGCCAGTCGGCGGAAGTGACCGCGATCCTCAAGGAATTGGGCGTCGTTCCCGGACCGAAGAGCGCCGATACCGCGGATTCCTCGTTCGGCCAGATCATCACCGAGGAATACGGCACCTCGCTGCGTGCCAATGCGAAGCTGGGTGACCACGAGCTGACCTCCATCACCGCCTACCGCGCGACCCGCTATGACAACTGGACGCCCGCCAGCCTCACGCCCTACGATCGCTACGCCTACATCCCGTTCAATCTCGGCCAGCTCGATACCGACAAGTTCAGCCAGGAAATCCACCTGGCCTCGCCGACCGGCGGCTTCGTGGAATATCTGGTCGGCGCGTTCTACAACCGGCTTCATGCTCGCCAGACACAGCTTCAGTGGTCGACCGGCGGGCAGCCGCTCTACGATGCCGCCGGCACGCCGCTGCCCACGCTGATCGCGCTGACGGGGGCGATCGGCAAGGATGGAAACGCCTCTCTGTTCGATTCCGTGAACGAAACCGTGGCCGCGTTCGGCCAGCTCAAGTTCAATTTCACTCCGCGCCTCAGCCTGACCCTGGGCGGCCGTTACACGCACGACAATAATTCGCAGAGCATCGATTACGTCTATGTAAACCCGCAGGCGATTGCCGGGTACACGCCGAACTTCGTGGCTTCCAGCGCGGCTCCGGCTTATGATTTCGGCCGCGTGAAGGGAGATAACTTCTCCTTCCGCATCGCGCCGACCTATCAGCTTGCCGACAATGTCATGGTCTACGCGACATATTCCACCGGCTACAAGCCGGCCGGGATCGCCTTCGTCGGCAACAAGTACGCGCCTTACGAGGACGAGACGGTCAAGGCATGGGAAGCCGGCATCAAGTCCGAATGGTTCGGACGCCGCCTGCGCTTCAACCTCGACGTGTTCCGTTCGGACTTCAAGGACTTCCAGGCCACGATCCTGACGCAGATACCCGATGGATCGGGCGGCACGATCAACGCCACGGTCATCGGCAATGCCGGCGGCCTGCGTACGCAGGGCGTGGAAGGGAACCTTGTGGTCCAGCCGATGCGCGGCCTGCAATTGTCCGGCGCGGTGACTTACACCGATGCCAAGTTCACGGACTACGTCTACAATGCGACCACCAACTACACCGGCTCGCGCCTGACGAATTCGCCCGAATGGTCCGGTACGGCAGCGGTCGACTACGATCACGAGTTCGGCTCCGGCCTCGGCCTGCGCGCCCATGCCGACTATGCCTATCGCAGTGAATACTGGACCGTGGTGGGCCAGCCTGCCTATTCGCATGTGCCGGGCTACGGACTGGTCAACGGCCGGGTGAGCGTGAAGCTGCCCGATCGCCCGGTGGAGATCGGCGTCTACGCCCGCAACCTGTTCGACAAGTACTTCTCCACCGGCTGGCAGCAGTACGGCGTGCTGGGCCTGTTGCACTACACGTCGCCCAATGCGCGCCGCACGGTCGGCGGCTTCGTCAACGTCAGCTTCTGACCCGCGCGAACCCGAAGGAGCACGCATGAAACGGATGAAACCGGCCATGGCGATCGCCGCCATGGCCGCGCTCTGGGCCAGCGCGGCCATGGTCAGCGCGGACGAAGCCGCCCCGCTCGGCACGCCGCCGGTAAACGCACCGGCCGCCGAAGGGGAAAGGCTGCCGATCAATGCGCTGCAGGTGGTGGGCACGCACAACAGCTATGCGCTTCCGGCCGACCCGCGCGCGATGGCGGTGATGGCCCCGCGCCTCAGTGCGCTCATGCAGGCGATGACCGGCGGCATGAGCGCCGAGCAGCGCGCCGCCATGGAGGACGAGCATCCCGGCGGCCTCGGCGGGATGGCGCAGGCGCTCGACTATGTGCAGATGCCGCTTCAGGCCCAGCTTCGCAGCGGCGTGCGCAGCGTGGAGATCGATCTCCAGCCCGATCCGCAGGGCGGGGCCTATGCCGATCCGCTGCCCTATCGCGAACTGCGGGCCCGGGGCGTGACCGATCTTTCGCCGATCTACCGTGACGAACTGGCCCGGCCCGGCCTGAAAGTGCTGCATCTGGCGGACCTCGACTTCCGCAGCCAGTGCCCCACCTTCCGGTCCTGCCTGACGCTGCTGCGCCAGTGGTCGGACGCGGAACCGAACCACAGCCCTGTCTTCGTCCTGCTTGAACCCAAGCTTTCCGGACTGGACCGCGTCATTCCGGGCGCCACCCGGGTGCCGCCGTTCGACAAGGCGCAGTTCGAGGAAGTGGACGCGGCGATCCGCGAGGTTCTCGGCCGGGAACGGGTGATCGCGCCCGACGACGTGCGCGGCGCGATGCCGCGGCTGGAAGACGCCGTGCTCGCCGGGCGCTGGCCAACGCTGGGCGAGGCGCGGGGCAAGTTCGTCTTCCTGTTCCTGGTGCCCGCGATGAACCTGGCGGCGTTCAGGCCCTATCTCGATGGTCGGCCCTCGCTGGAAGGACGAATGGCCTTCGTGCAGGGCAAGCCGGGCATGGCCCATGCCGCGTTCATGCTTTACGATAACGCGCTGACGCATGGCGCCGAAATCCGAGATGCCGTGCGCAAGGGCTATCTCGTCCGCACCCGTGCCGATATCGACACCGGCGATGCCCGCCGCGACGACGCCGCCGCCGGGATGCGGCACTGGCCAGTGGCGCGCAGATCGTGTCGACCGATTATCTCACGGCGCCCAACATTTACGGCAATGGCTATCACCTTGCCCCGTCGGCGCGCGGCTGGCGATGCAATCCGGTCGTGACCGGTTGTCCGCGCCCCTGATATCCGCATTCATTGGAGAACATCATGACCACGCGCAGGGCGCTTCTTGTCGGTGCTCCGACGACCTTGCTGGCCGCTCCGTCCGCTTTCGCGCAGGCGCTTGGCGAAGCCGGTGTTTCGGGCGGCGACCTGTCCGCGCTCGAACGGCTCATGGCGCAGACGCTGAAGGGCGAGCTGGGCGACGAGGCCCTGGCCCATGAGCTTGCCGCTCATGTCGCCGATGCCGGTTTCCGCTGGGGCTATCCGATGTTTCCGGTTCGCGAGGCGGACAGCGTCGTGGCCTACAGTTTCGGCTATCGTTCGGCGACGGGGAAGGTGAATCCCGATACCGGCCTTACCGACGGCGAGGAAGCGCCTGAACCGGGGCCGATCAATGCGATGCTGGCCGATGCCGTGCAGGCCATTCGGCGGTTGCGCAAGGTGCGAGTCTACGCGCAATGGGAAATCGCGCAAGTCCTCGCCGACAGGCACGGCATGAAGGATGTCGTGCCGATCTACCCGGCCAAGGGCGAGGATGGCCGCAAGACCTACCTCAGCACCGATGGGGTCGCGCGCGGCGTGATCGCTCATGCCGGCACGGCGCAGGCACTGGGCAAGGTCGCCGTCGTCGGGCACCGCGATCATGTGAAGCGCTGCATCCTGGTCTCTCGCGCCAACGGCATGGCGGCCGCCGCCGCCCGCGAGGTGCCGCTTCCGGTGGATTACGACCCTCGCTCCGCCCAGCCCTGGACCCGGCGGCGTGACGCCTACCTGCTCAGCGATGTGATCGCCCAGCTCACGATGGCGCGGGCGCGGATATTGTCTGACCTGCCGGGCTGAGCACGCGGGCACCGCTCATGCGGCTGGGTCACTGTTTCCACGGCGTCAAAAAAGCGAAGCCAATCGCGGCTAGGGCAACCTGCATGGCCACCGCGTTCGAATCCTCCATCCCGCCGCCAGCGCGGCCCGGCGCGGCCACGGCGATGAGGCTTGGTTACAGCAGCGGCAACATGGGCAAGAGCCTTGTCTGGAGCAGCTTCGAAAGCGTGCTGCTCTATTTCCTGGTGCTGCATGGCGGGGTTCCCGTCACTCATGCCGGTGTGTTGCTAACCTTGCTCATGGTGTGGGACGGGCTGGCCGATCTCGCCATAGCCTACCGTACCGACCGGACCGGGAGGCAGGACGGACTGGCACGGCTGATCGGCATCGGGGCACCGCTTTGCGGCGCCTGCTTCGCGCTGATTTTCGCCGCGCCGGTGCTGGGCGGCACGGCGTTTTCGCGAACGGCCATCGTGGTGGCCGCCGTGATCGGCAGCAGGATCGGCTATACGCTTTGCGATGTCGGCCACAACACGCTGATGGTCCGCATGGCGGCGAGCGAACGGGACAGTTCCGGAATTTCGGCGCTGCGCCTGATATTCAGTGCCCTCGGCGCGGGATGCACCGGGCTGGCATTGGCGCAAGTGCTGGCGATCCACGATCCTTCGGACCAGCGCCGCGCTTTCGTTGCGTTCGGCGTGGCGGGGGGAACGATCTATCTTTCAACTCTGCTCATCGCCCGCGGGGTGACGCGGCATCTCCCCGCGACCGGGCGCGAACCTTCACGAGGCGGCGCGGTACGGATGGTACGCAGCTTGCTTGCAGACAGCGGCTATCGGCAGATACTGGGCATCGTCGCCGTTCAGGGCGCGCTGGTGCCGTTCTTCATGCGCGCATTGCCGTTTCTGGGGCGTGCCACCATGAGCGAGCCCGCATGGCCGGGATGGGCCTTGTTCGCGATCACGCTTGGCCACGGCGTCTCGCTTCCGCTCTGGATGAGCGCCGCGCGGTGGCGCTCATCGCGGGACATCCTCGCGCTGGCACATCTCGGCTTCATCGCGGCCATGGCCGGGTTCGCCCTCGCTTTCCGGCAGCCCGCCGCCACGGCGTGCCTGTTCCTGCTTGGCGCGAGCCTGGCGGGCATGAGCATGGCGGTCTGGGCGCTTCTGGCCTCCTATGTGCAGTCCGGCCGGTTTTCGGGCGCCGGAGGAGAAGCGCTGCCGGTGGGGCTGTTTCTCGCCACGCTCAAAGTCGCCTCCGGCATCGGCACCATGCTGCTGGCGGCCGTCCTTTCCGCGTGCGAGGGCGCGGCAGCGGGTGGCGGCGTGGGAAACCCGGTGCTGGCGGCCTCTATCGGCCTTCCCGCTATCGGCTCTGCCTGCCTGTTGCTCGTCCACTCCCTTGGCCGGTCCCCGGGCCGACCGGCATAAGGGCCGCAGCGGCGGCTTCCGGTCAGTCCTGCGGCATTCCGGCCATGATCTCCCGGCGGATCGCCGCGATCCCCATGGGGCTTTTCCAGCGCATGCCGATGTCGCGGGCCGGTGCGCCGGGGCCGCTGGAGGACAGCTCGGCGAAACGCGAATCCTGCGCCCGGAACACTTGCGTCATCGTGCCGTCGCGGGCGGTGCCGTTCATTTCGGTCCAGTGGTCTGGATGGATGTGGCGATCCATGAAGCAATCGACGAACAGCGCCTGCCCGACCGCTTGCGGATCGGCATAGCGGCCGTCGGCGAAGCGGGTGGTGGGGTGCCACGGGCGGGCCAGCGCCACGGCATGGTCGGGCACGCCCGTCTCGCGCGTCAGGCGGCAGCGATGGAAGACGATCCCGTGGGCCTGTGACAGCGGCGTCGATGGCGCGGCTACAAAGGACTGGAATTCGCCGGGGGTATAGGGTGCTGCACGCGTGCGGGTGCGGATTTCGCTATCCTCGATCAGCAATTGTCCGTTGCCGAAGATGAAATCGACATTGCCGGCGATCAGGCTCTTGCGGATCAGCGCGCGGCCGCCATTGGCGAACAGCGTGTCCTGATAGCCGAGCAGAGCCACCCGGTCGAGGCGCACGCGGTCGCTCTCGATGTCGAGCAGCAGGGCGGCGGCTTGCGGGTTTCCGATCTTGCTCTCGGCGCCATCAGGCAGGCGGTCGTTGGCGAGATAGTCGTAAGTGTTCTCGATGGTGAGGTCGCGGACGGCGATCTCCCGCGCATTGATGGTGAGCGTGGCCGATCCCGGCGTGCCCCAGCCGTTGCGGTGATAGGCCTTGGCGGTCTGCGCGACGCGCCGAAATGGATGCGGGTGTTCTCGCGCCCGCTGCCCACGAGGCGGATGCGGTCGCGGGCGATGACGGGCTTTTCCGCATAGTCGCCCGCGCTGACGCGGATCGTGATCCAGCGCCCGCTCGTATCGCGCGCTGCGGCACCGAGCGCATGCCGATGGAGGTGTAGCAGGGCGCGGCGCTTCCCGTGCAATCGCGGCGCACCGCCAGTTCGGTGGCGGGGGCCTCAGCCGCTGCGGGATGTGCGATCGCCGCGAGGAGCGGCAGGGCGAGAAAGCGGAGGCGTGTCATTTCGGGCTCTCGGCAGGGGCGAGACGGCGGAGGAAGATGTCGATCTCCCCGGCGGTGCGGGAGAGCCAGGGATCGAACAGCCAGAAGTCGTGCGGAGCGCCGGTGAAGGCGAATTCGCGGTGCGCCACGTGGTTCCGGTCAAGCGCGGCGATCACCCGGTCCTTGCCCACCGTGAAGCGGGCAATGCCGCTGCCGACGATCAGGGTGGGCGGCGATTGCGGCCCCACATGGCTGGCGGCGCTGGCCTCGCGCCAGCGCTGCGGCATCGCCTCGAAGCTGCCGCCCAGCCAGCGGGCGAAGGGGGAATCGGGGCCTGCCGCATTCTCGAAGCGCAGGGCTTCGGGATCGGCCATATCGAGCACGCCGTCGAGGTCGATGAGGGCGTTGGGCCTTGTCTTGCGCGTCTCTCCGTAAAGGCCGCCCGGTCCCGCATAGGCAAGCAGCGCGGCCATCTGTCCGCCCGAAGAGGCACCGCCCAGTGCGATGCGATCGGCGCTGATGCCGAATTCGCCGGCATGGCTCTTTGCCCATGCCAGTGCGTCCGCCACGTCCTCCATCCCGGCGGGGTAGGGCGCTTCGACCGAGAGGCGGAACTCGGGCAGGAACACGGTATAGCCCCGCTGAGCGAGCAGGTTGGCAAGCGCGTAGAAATGCGTCTTCGCGCCGGAACGCCATGCGCCGCCATGGACCAGCACGATGCCCTGTCCGTTGGCTGTCGCCGGCCCGAAGATGTCGAGATGGAGCGTCCGCGCTGCCAGGGTCTTGTAAGGGCGATCGAACAGCACCGATTGCCCTTCGCGCCATGTCACGGCGGGCCATGCGATGCCGGGGTAGACGTCGCGATACTGTGCGAAACGCTGGTCCACGGTATAGCTCTCGTCCACCTCGCGCGCGAGCCCGGCAGGGCGATCAGCGCCATCGCGAACGTCAGGCCGGATCGGAACAGCTTGGGCATCGCGCATCCTTCAGCTTCTCGAATTTGGAAAAGGGGCCGCGTCCGGGGGAGGACGGCGGCCCAGGGAGCAACTTTTGCAGCGTCAGAACTGGTATCTGGCGCCCACGAACCACTGCGCGCCGGTGCGGGAGAATTCGCGGGTGAGATACTGCGTGCCGTCTCCGGTGCCGTAGATCCGCTCGCGCTCGTTGGTGATGTTGATGCCCTGCACGTTGAGGCTGAGCCGCTCGGTCAGGTTGTAGTAGGCCGAGAGATCGACTTGCGTCGGGCCGTACTTGCGCTCCTGCACATGGCCGTTGCCGCCCGGTTCGCTCAGCAGATAGTCGTCGCGCTTGTTGACCGAGACGCGCAGGCCCAGCTTGCCGGTGTCGAAATAGCCGGTGAAGTTGTAGGAATTGGGCGAAAGCCCGGTGGAATCGTGCGCCGTGACATGGGTGTAGTTCGACGCGATGCCGAAGTTGGAGAAGACTCCCGGCAGGAACGTGAACGGCAGGTTCAGCGTCACTTCCACGCCCTTCACCTTGTCCCCGTCGGAGGAATTGACCGCTGTGTAGAAAGTGTAGGGCACCTGGGCGGGATCGGCGTTGTAGGAAGGATCGTAGCGCGGGTCGGCATAGATCGCTGCCCAGTATTCCTGCGGCACCATCTGTTCGATCACCGAGGTCTTGAGCGAGCGGATGATGTTCTTCTGGAACAGCCCTACCGCGAACAGGCCGCTTTTGCTGAAGTACCATTCGAGGCCGAGGTCGAAGTCGTCCGACAGGTAGGGCTTGAGGTCGGGGCTGCCGAGGTTGCTCACCGTGCGCGTGGTATATTCGAACACCGGGCTGGCGATGTTGAGTGAGGCAAGGCCGGGCCGGGTCATAGAGCGGGCATAGGCGAAGCGGGCGACGAGCTCGGGCGTCAGGTTGAGCGCGGCGTTGAACGAGGGCAGCAGGTTGTCGTAATGGCGCTTCACCTCCACCGGCGAACTGGCGATGACCGCGCTGGATTCCACGTCGGTGCGGACATAGCGAAGCCCGGCATCGAGGCGCAGGGTCATCGAACCGATGTCGAAATCGCCCATCACCTCGCCATAACCGCCCGTGGTCTTTTCCACGACCTTCCAGCCCGCCGCGACATTGGCGGTGTAGCCGTCGTTGAACAGGCCCGAGCCGGCGATGGCGTCGAAATCGACCACGGCGAAGGTGGGCAGCCCGCCCGAGACCACGCCGTCGCCGAAGTGGCCGATCGGGAAATCGGTCATATAGGCCTGAGGCTCGAAGCTCGGCAGCGCGCCCTGCGCTTCGGAATAGCGCACCATGCGGCGGCTGTAGGCGACGCCGGCCAGCGCGGTGAAGCGGCCCTGCTGGAATTTCGCGTTGGCCTTGGTCGTGAAATTGTCCTTCACCACCTTGTTCAGCCGGTTGGCCGCGGTCAGCGCGTTGATGTAGTTTTCCGGATCGTTGGGGTCGTAGTCGCCATAGTCCACCACCGCCACGTCGCGGCTGCCGGTATAGTCATAGGAATAGTAGTGCGGGATCGAACGCGCGTAGAAGCGCAGTTCGCTGCGGTCGGCACTGTCGCGGGCCTTGCCGATCATGCCGTCGAAGGTGAGGTTGTCGCTCGCCTCGTATTCGCCCGAGAAGACGAACTGGGTGAACTTCGAGGTCGAGGTCTGGTGGCGGCTCTCGTACCATGAGGTGACGTCATCGAACGCGGCGGCGACCAGTTGCTTGCCATCGGGGGCAATCGTGAACGAAAGCGGGGTCTGCCCGACATAGTTGCCCGCAGACCCGTGCGTGAGCAGCCATTCCATCGAGTTGTAGCTGTAGCGATCGTTGTCGAGCTGCGAATAGAGCGCGTCGAACGTGAGCTTCAGCCCGTCGAGCGGGCGGGCCTGGATCGAGCCGCCAAGGCCGAGCCGCTTCTGGTCGTTGCCGAAGAAGTCGGCGCGGGGGAGGCGCGGGGCCCAGAGGCAGTCGAGCGAATCCGCCGCGCCGCAGTTCTCGGGGGTGCCCGAGACTTCGGGATCGGTATCGGCCCAGCTATCGCCGTTAACGAAGGGCGAGGTCCAGCGGACGCTGGAAAAGCCCTCCTGATAGACGGTGCGCTTGGAATAGGCCGCAGAAAGCAGCACGCCGATGGTGTCGTCCGCGAACGTGTCGGAGATCATGACCGTGGCGCGGGGATCGACCTTCCGCGAGACCGTGTTGTAGCCGGCCTGGCCCGAGGCGACGACGTGGAAGCCGGGGGAATCGAACGGCTTTGCCGAATAGAGATCGACCGTGCCGGCGATGCCGCCTTCCTCGATCGAGGCGCGCTGGGTCTTCTGCACGTCGATGCGGTTGAACAGTTCGGAGGCGAAGACGTGGAAGTCGAACGCGCGGCCTGCGTTGATCGTGAAGCCGCCGGAATCGAGCCCGTCGCTGCTGGCGGGCACTTCCATGCCGTTGAGCGTGGTGCGCGTGAAGTCCGGCGAGAAGCCGCGCAGGGTGATGTTGCGCCCTTCGCCGCCCTCGCGCGAGATGGTCACGCCCGGCAGGCGCTGGATCGATTCCGAGAGGTTGAGGTCGGGCATCTTGGCCATGTCCTCGGCCATGATGCTCTCGGTCACGTTGATCGCCTGGCGCTTGACGTCCTGGGCCCGCTGGAGGCTGCCGCGAAAGCCGGTGACGATGATTTCCTCGGCGGTCGGCATGGCTTCGGCGGCGGGGGCGGCATCCGTGCTGGCGGAGAGCGCGACAGGCGGCTCGGCCGAAAGCGCGGGTGCAAGAGCCACTGGAACGGTCGCCACGGTCATGCGGGCGGGATTGCCGGCGGGCATTCGGCTGCCGGCAACGATGGCGTAGGACGCCGGGCCGGTGCGCCGTGCCGAAAGCCCCGTTCCTGCGAGCAGCCGCGCCAGCGCCTGGTCTACGGTCATCTCGCCGCGCACGGCATTGGTGCGGATTTCGTGGGTCAGCCGGCGGGCGGCGATGATCTGGATGTCTCCCTGCCGGCCGAGCTGGGTAATGGCGGTTTCGGCAGGCTGGGCTTCAATGACGAACTCTCTGGTCTGCGCCGCGGCCTGCGCCGGCGATGCGATCGTGCAGACGATGGCCGTAGTCGCGAACAGCGCATTACGCACTTTGTTTTTGTGCATTATTATCCACCCCAAATATTTATTGCGGGTTTCTTCGAACCCGTATTGTCAGAGAGTCATTCCTCCGAAAAATCCTTCCCCTGAATTTGTTTTAATCCGAAGAATTGAGAGAAATTCTGATGAGGTCGGGATTGCTGGTATCCAGCGTTATCCCAAGGCTGGCCTTCACGGCTTCGGCGAAGCCTTCCGGGTCGTTGATGCGGAACAGGCCGTCGAACTGTTCGCGGGCGATGCGCGGGTCGGCGATCACGATCTGGCGGGCGTTGTAACGGTTGAATTCGTTCGCAGCTTCGTAAAGCGTGCGCCCGTCAAGATCGATCATGCCGCTGCGCCAGGCCAGCGAACGGTCGACCGAGGTGGGAATTCCGGCCTCATAGTCGATCACGGCATGGGCGCTGAGCGTGGCGCGGTCGCCCGCTTCAAGGCGCATGTGCAGATCGGGCCCGCCCGCCGGGGCCGCGCTCCAGGTTTCGACCACGCCCTCGGTGACGAGCACTTCCACACCGGTTTCGCGCCGCCGTACCGAGAAGGCGGTGCCGACCGCGCGCACGCGGACGTCGCCCGCGGCCACCACGAAGGGCCGTTTGGCGTCCTTGGCGACCTCGAACCAGGCCTCCCCTTGCGCAAGTTCGATGTCCCGGCTGCGCCGGCCATGTCGACGACCAGTTCGCTTCCCGAATTCATCGTCATGACCGAACCATCGGCCAGCGGCAGGCGGCGGATTTCGCCGAGCTTCGTTTCGTAGACGGCAGGCGCGCTGCTCCAGCGCACGCCGGTCACGGCAACCGCGGCCGAGGCGGCGATGCCCGCCAGCAGCCCGCGCCGCGCCAGCAGCGCAGGGCGGGCAGGCGCGGCTTCCTCGCCGTCCTGTGCGGGCGGAGCAGATTCTTCTTCCGGCACGGCGGCGGGCGTGAGGGCATACCACTGGGCCTGTACTTGCAGCAGCAGTCCCTGGCGAAGCGGGTCTTCGGCCAGCCAGGCCTGAAGCTGCGCCTCGTCCGCTTCGCTCCACGCATCGCCGTCCATGCGCGCCACGAAGGCGGCGGCGGCATCGTGCGCCGCCTCCCGCTCGCGGGATCGGGGATCGTGCGTGCTCACCATGGGCGGGCCTCCCGGCGCTCCGCACCCGTGAGGCGTTGCTCGTTCTCCGCCTCTGCCGCGTCCCAGGCGGCGCGGATCGCGCGAACGCCCGACCAGACCTGCTTTTCCACGGCCTTCTCGGTCATCCCCAGGTGCGCGGCAATTTCCTTCTGCGACCAGCCTTCGATCTTGCGCAGTTCCACCACGCGGCGGCAACGCTCGGGCAGGCGGGCGATGATCTGCAGCACGCGGGCGTAGTTCATGCGGCTGGACGCCTGATCCTCGGGTGAGGGGGCTTCATCGTCATACCAGCTTTCGACATCGCTGAAGGCTTCCAGAACGACCACCTGCTGGCGCTTCATCCGGCGCAGCATGAGATTGCGGGTGATCGCGAACATGTAGGACAGCGGCCGGTCGATGTGATCGACCGAGGGGAGCATGGCTATGCGGCAATAGGCTTCCTGCATCACCTCGTCGACATCCTCTGGCGAGAGGCGCGAACGGGCCAGCCAGCGCCGGACCCGCGCCTCGTGGGGCACGATTTCGCGCGCGACCCAGACCGCGATGCGGCGCCTGCGCGCGAACTCCTTTTCAGCCTCCCCTGGCGTAACGCCCTCCCCAACCGAATATCGAATTTGCCGAGATTGGATTCCCGTTCTGCCACGTAAGAGACACGGCGCGCGATATTCCTTCCGGCCACGGAAAATAATTCTGGTGACGGGCAGGCAGGGCGACCGCTTTGCGTGCAGTTGCGAATTGATCGCAATAAAGCTAGGGGGCGCGGGTGACGACCAACGCCCTGTCCCTTTTCCGGCTGCTGCTGCGCGAACGTCCGTCGTTGCTGCGCCATTTGCAGGGACTGGTCGGACACGAGGGCGCAGAAGATGTGGCGCAGGCGCTCTGGCTGAAGATCCACGCCGTCCACGATCATCCGCCGATCGCCAACAAGAAGGCGTTCCTTTACCGCATGGCCCGCAATGTCGCGATCGACATGGTGCGCTCGGACAAGCGGCGCAGCAGACACATCACCAGCGGCGATGAACTGCCCGGAGACATCGCGGCGCCCGTGCCCTCTGCGGAAACCGCCATGCTCGACCGCGAGGCGCTGGCTCGGCTGACCGCGGCGCTGGCCGAACTTTCGCCGCGCTGCCAGCAGATCATCAGGATGAACCGGATAGAGGGTGTGTCGATCACGGACATTGCGGCAAGGCTGGGGATCAGCCGCCAGATGGTCGGGCGCTACATCGCGCAGGGCATGGCCCATTGCTGCGAGCGGCTGGACGATGAAAACTGGAAGGGGCGGGTTTCGGAAGTGCTGCCGCAGACGTCGGACGGTGTAGGGATGCGCCGCGAGCAGGATGCTCTGGAACCGGATGATGACGAACGTGCCTGAAACGACGATCACGCCGGAAATGCGGCAGGAAGCCGCCCGCCTTTTCGGTGACCATGTCGCGGGTGTCATGTCCGCAGCCGACGAGGCGCGTCTGGCGCAGTGGCTGGCCGAGGACCCGCGCCATGCCCGCGCCTTCGCCGCCGTGGAGCGGACATGGCGGGCGATCGATGAAACGACGATGCCGCCGGTCCCGGTGCGCGGCACGGCGCCGTGGAGCAGGCGCTTCGCACGCTGGCGCCCGGCCGGGACGCAGCACGGCGTTTCCGCGCCGGTGCACAAGGCATCGGGATGGGCGCGGGGGCTCGTTGCCGCCAGCGTCCTGCTGCTGATCGCCACGCAATCGGCGGACATTGCACTGCGCCTGCGTGCCGATGCCATCACGAACACCGGGGAGCGGCGCAGCTTTGCGCTGCCCGATGGTTCGATTGCCCTGCTCAATACCGACAGTGCCGTCGCCGTGGACTTCGCCGATGGCCGCCACATCCGTCTGCTTCGCGGCGAGGCGGCCTTCACGGTGGCGCCGGATCCGGCGCGCCCCTTCGTGGTCGAAGCAGGCGGGGGTACCGTCACGGCGCTGGGTACGCGCTTCCTCGTCAGGCTGGACGGCGATGAGACCCGCGTGGCCGTGACAGAGCACAGCGTGCGCATCGACCTGAACGCCGTCTCGCGTCTCGTCCGCGAGGGCGAGGAGGCGGGATATGGCCGGGACCGGATCTCGCCCCTCGCGGGCCAGTCGGTCCACGATACCGACGGCTGGACTCGCGGCGTGATCCGCGTGGTGAACCGCCCGCTAGCAGATGTCGTGCGCGAGATTGGCCGCTATCGCAGCGGCTACATCCTCGTGCTGGGGGACGGCCTTTCGCAGCGGCGGGTCAACGGGGTGTTCCGGCTCGACGATCCCGATCGTTCGATCGATGCGATTGGCCGGTCGCTGGGCATCCGCAGCACCCGCATCGGCGGGATGGTGACCATCCTGCACGACTAATCCTGCAGGCCGCGAATTTTTTTGAACGTTCGAGGTTTCCTATCGCGCGCCGCCTTCGTCTTCATTTGTGAATATGCGTCGCAATAGCGATTGTCGGGTGAATGAAGGGGGCAATGACGATGGACAATTCCAAAGCGCGCCGTGCGCGCAAGGGCGAAATGCGGACAATGGTCCAGGCCGTGCTGTTGGCTTCGGCCAGTCTCTCCGGCATCTTTGCCGCGAGCACGCCTGCGGCGGCGCAGTCCGCCCGCAGCTATGACGTTGCCGCGGGCAGCCTCGCCGATGCGCTGAACGATTTCGCGGAGCAGAGCGGGGTCGAACTGGTCTACGACAGCGCGCTCGTGGCAGGCCGCACGAGCGGGGGCATCAAGGGCCGCCACAACCCGGCCGCCGCGCTTTCGCGCCTGCTCGCCGGGAGCGGCCTGACCGCACGGCGGACGAGCGCCAACACCTTCACGGTCGAGCGGGCGCTTCAGGCGGAGGCCGGTGTGGTCCAGCTCGGCACGCTGCGTGTCGAGGGCGCCTCGGGATCGGCTGGTGGGGGAACGGCGACGGTGCTAGCGGCGGCAATGGCAGGGTGGCCGGATGGGATGGCACGGCAGGCACCGTCTATTCCACGCCCGGCTCGGTCAGCGTCATCACCCGCGAGACGCTGGAGGCCTATCCCGGCCAGTCGCCAGCCGACATGCTGCGCGGCGCGACCGGCGTGATCTCCGGAGAGGCGCGCACCAGCGGCGGGCTGGACGTGAACATCCGCGGCCTTCAGGGGCAGGGCCGTGTGCCGGTGACAGTGGACGGCGCGATCAACGGCACCACGGTCTATCGCGGATATCAGGGCACCAGCAATCGCAGTTTCGTGGACCCCGATTTCATCAGCCACGTCGCTATCGAGAAGGGCCTCTCAATGGGCAATCCGATTGCCGGCGGCATCGGTGGGTCGGTCAGCATGACGACTCTTTCCGCCGACGACATCGTTCCCGAAGGCGAGACCGTGGGCCTTCGCATCAAGGCCTCGCTGTCGAACAACAGCACCGAGCCCGGCTCGAACATGACCCGCTCGCTGCTGGCGCCCTCGTCCTACAACGGCGATACGCTGGCGGCCACGCGGGAACGCAACCGGCCAGGTTTCTTCTCGCCCACGGGCGGCGCCGGCAGTCTGGTCTTCGCGCGCAAGGGCGATTTCGTGGACCTGGTGGCGGGCTATTCGTTCCGGCGCACCGGTAACTACCATGCCGGCGCCAACGGCAAGCATGCGCCCGAGGCGACCGGCACGCCTTCTGCGTTCTGCGCCGCAGGGGCAGCTTCCGGCAGCCTCGCCTCGCTCTGCGAGCGTGCGGTGCAGTTCTACGACCGCTACGGCTCGACGCCTTTCGTTGGCGGCGAGGAAGTGCTCAACACCTCTACCGATGCGGAATCGGTGCTGCTCAAGGCCACCTTGCGCCCGGCCGCAGACCATGTGCTCGAACTGGGCTACGGCGGTTACTGGAGCGACTTCGGCGAGAATTATCCCGGTTCCACGGGCTCCGCCTCCGGCACGGTCCTGCAAACCTATCCGCTCTCGCACACCGGCCTCGACCGCGTGACCGCGCGCTATCGCTGGAACCCGGCGACCGACCTGGTGGACCTGAAGCTGAATGGCTGGATATCGAACCTTCGCGAAAGCGCGGCCTCGTTGCTCCAGACCGACCAGACGCGCCGCTTCGTGAACGGGCTTGGCGTGGACATCGGCAACGGTTCACGCGTGTTGACGCCGCTGGGCCTGCTTTCGGCTGACTATGGCGCCTCGTTCCTGCGGGAGCGGACCGGCCCAGTGGATGGCTGGAATAACAACGGTTCGCTCGCACCCGGGCGTGAAGGCACGCGGCGGGAAACGAGCGTGTTCGGGCAGGCTGCGCTGGAGCCCATGACCTGGCTGCGCCTCGATGCGGGCCTGCGCTACCAGAAGTACAAGTTGCAGGACGAACAGTCTGGCACCACTTACCACACCGATATCTTCGATCGCAGCGAGGACGCGGTGAGTTTCTCGCTAGGTGCCACGCTCATGCCGGTGGACGGGCTGCAGCTCTTCGCCAGCTACAAGCAGGCCGCGCGTCTGCCCTCGCTGATGGAGGCGACCACCGGCTTCTTCATGATCGCCAACCCCGACCTGCACAAGGAAGAGGCCCATAACTGGGAAGCGGGCATGAACTACTCGCGCAAGGGCGTTCTTGCGGACGGTGACGAACTGGGCGTCAAGCTGGCATGGTTCGACAACGACATCGACGGCTATATCGCCCGGCGATACATCTCGGCGTTCTTCGCGATGCAGATGTTCAACATCGACCGCGCGCAGTTCCGGGGCGTGGAAGGCAGCCTGAGCTACCGTATCGGCGGCCTCTCGGTGGATGCGGGAGCGACCTATTACGATCATATCGCCTTTTGCAAGGACGCGGCCACGGGCTGCGTGGAAAGCTCGCTCGCCTCGGACTATGCCACAAACTACATCCCGCCCCGGTGGTCCGCCAATCTCGCGGTCAGTCAGAAGTTCCTGGCCGAGCGCGCCATGCTGGGCGGGCGCCTGACTTACACGGGCAAGCGCGCGGTCGGCGCGCAAGTCCCGCAGAGCGGCTACATGCCGCTGATCTCGGCGATCGCGTGGAACCCCTATGTGCTGCTGGACCTGACCGGGCAGTTCAAGGTGACGGACGCGCTCTCGCTCGACTGGAGCCTCGATAACGTCACCGACCGCTATTACACCGAGGCCATGAGCCTGGGCTATATCCCGGCGCGGGGCGGACCTTCCGTATCGGCCTTACCGGAAAGCTCGGCTCGAAAACGGCGCTGTGGCCGGCGAACTGGTTCAGCGGATGGGCCAACGAGGATGCTGCCGACTGGACCGGGCCCTATATCGGCGCCGACTTCGGCTACGGCCTCGGCAAGACCAGCGGCAGCGTGACCGACAGCATGGGCAATGCCGCCGACATCGAGAACGGCAGCCGCATCGACCAGAAGATGCGCAACGTGCTGGGCGGGCTCCACGCCGGTTACAACTACCAGTTGCCCGGCAACCTCGTGCTGGGCGTGGAGGCTGACATTTCGGCGGGCAACCTCGGCAGTTGGTCGGGCGTGCCGGTTTCGGAGGAAAGCACCGCGACCCAGTGGTTGCGCAACAACCACCAGCTTGAATCGGACACGCGCTACAACTGGGATCGCATGATCACCCTGCGCGGCAAGCTGGGCTATTCGCTCGGCCGCACGCTGATCTACGGCACCGGCGGCATCGGCTGGCTGCGCGAAACGCAGACCCGCAACCAGTATCGTTCCGTCGACGCGCAGAATCGCGGCATCGGCAGCGCGCTGGAGCATCTCTTCGCCGAAGAGGATCGCAAGAACCGGCAAGGGTTCGTGCTGGGCGGCGGGGTGGAGCGGGCGATCGGCGATCATTGGTCGGTCCGCGCGGAATACAGTTACGCCCGCTTCGAGCGGAAGACCTTCAGCTTCGCAAAGGCCCGCGAAGGCGTGAGCATCGCCTATAGCGACTTCGACGTCACCTGGCACGACGACGGGACCGTATCCTGGGAATATGTCAACGGCCCGGGCAGCTCGAACATCGCCAACGGCCGCAAGGTGCGCTCGGACGCGGACCTTCACAATATCCGCCTCGGCGTCAGCTACCGCTTCTGATCGAAGGACATGCCCATGACCACCAGAACCCTTGAAGATACCCGCGCCGCCCGCTCAAAGGCGCAACCCATGCCACGCATGACAGGCTGGATCGTTCGATCATGGAAGCGGCCTTTTTCGCCAGCCTCGACGGTTATATTCGCTTCGCGACGATGCAGCATGGCTTTCACCGCGATATCGATGCGCTTTACGATGTCCCCCGCCTGCGAGTGCTGCTGCCGGGGCTGGACGGGCGGCGGCGGCTGGCGCTGATCGCGGCGGACCTGCATGACCTGAAGGTTCCGCTCCCCCGGGCAGAGGCGCCGCCGGTCTTCCTGCCGGATGCAGAGCCGGACGTGCCCACCGCGCTGGGCTGGCTCTATGTTGCCGAGGGTTCGAACATGGGGGCGGCGCTGCTGCGCAAGGAGGCGGCAAGGCTGGGGATGTCGGATACGCACGGGGCACGCCATCTTGCGCCTGCACCGGAGGGGCCCGCCGCACATTGGCGCGCCTTCACGGCCGCGCTGAATGCCGTTGAACTCTCCGAAGGGGAAGAGGCGCGCACCATTGCCGGAGCCAATGCCGCCTTCGCGCGGGTGCAGGCCCTTGCCGATGCCAGCTTCGCCTGAGATACGGGACGACTGCGGCCACCGGGAGCCGCGCGGCGAAAGAGCCTGCGCGTTGGCGGAGGAATCTTACTCCACGCCGGGGCGAACGCGCTATGCCGACCTGCCGCCGGACCGGCTGACCCGGTGCATGGGGCTTGGCAGCACGACTTTCCTGATCCTTGCCGTACTGGCGCTCGGTTTCGTGACCTGGCGGATCGTTCCCGCGGCGGCGGAATCCTCCCGGCCGCTGCTGCTCGAATTCAAGCCTCCCGCCGCTCCGCCCGAGCCGGACATGCAAGTGCCGGAAGGTCCGAGGCAGGTGGAGCAGAAAGCGCAGGCACAACCGGAAAGCAGTGAGGCCCCGCCGCCGCTGGAGCCGGAAAGCAATCCGTCGGTCCCCTCATCGCCGGCCCGGCCCCCGGCCGAACCCGCCTCGGTGGCGGAGGCCGTTCCGGAAACCACCGCCCCGCGATCGCTTCCCGCACCGCCTGCCGAACGGGCGGCGAATGACGCGAAGGTGACGTGGGAAGCCCTGCTGCTCTCCCATATGGAAAGATATCGCCGCTATCCGGCGACGGCGCGATCTCGCGGAGAGCAGGGGATCGCCTATGTCCAGTTCACCATGAACCGCGAGGGGCGCGTGCTTTCGGCGAGAATCGGCCGATCGTCCGGTTCGGCTTTGCTGGACGGCGCAGCCCTTGCTACGATCCGCCGGGCTCAGCCCTTGCCTGCGATACCCGCGGACAGGCCCGATCCGCAGAGGCTTACGGTTCCGGTGGAATTCTTCACGCAATAAGGCCGGAAATGGCGGCAGGCGCGGCACCTGAAAGCGCCGCGCCTCTTGGGTCAGGCCGCGAAGCCGCCGTCGATCGTGTAGAGCCCCGCGGTGACGAAACCGGCTTCCTCGCTCGCCAGCCAGGCGACGAGGTTCGCGATTTCGTCCGGCTTGCCGTGGCGGGGCAGCGCCATGAAGCCGTGGAGAGCCTCTGCCATGCCGCCGTCGGCAGGGTTCATCTCGGTATCGACCGGGCCGGGCTGGACGACGTTGACGGTAATGCCGCGCGGGCCGAAATCGCGGGCAAGACCGCGCGCCATGCCCTGGATCGCCGACTTGGTGAGCGCATAGGCCGCGCCTCCGGCAAACGGCATGCGGTCTCCGTTGGTCGAACCGATCACAATGATGCGCCCGCCTTCGGGCATGGAGCGTGCCGCCTCGACCGAGGCGAAGTAGGGCGCACGCACATTCACGTCGATCATGCGGTCGATGGCGTCGGGATCGAGTTCGAGCGGATCGCCGGTGACCAGAAGACCGGCGCTGACGACGAGGATGTCGATCGCGCCCGCCTCGCTGACAGTGGCGATCAGCGCATCGCGGTTGGAAGCGTCGGATCGTACGGCGGTGGAGCCGGTTTCCGCGGCCAGTGCCTCGGCCGCGTCCCGCGATCCGGCGTAAGTGAATGTCACCGATGCGCCTTCCCCGGCCAGGCGTTGGACGATCGAGGCGCCGATGCCGCGGCTGCCGCCGATGACGAGCGCCTTCTTTCCAGTGAAGCGAGCCATTACGAAATTCCTTTCGAGTGCGATGGGATGCCTTGGTTCCGGGGAAGAGCCGCAAGATAAGCGGCTTGGAAATCCATTCCGTCAACACAAGAACGCGCCAGTCTGCTACATCTTCGGCAGGCTGCGCTTGCGCCGGTCGTGCGACACTGCGGTGGCGATGGCGATGTCTCCCACCACGTTGACCATCGTGCGGAACATGTCGAGCAGCCGGTCCACTCCGATGACAAGGCCGATGCCTTCTGCCGGGAGGCCGGTGAGCGCGAGGACGGCGGCGACGGTCGGCAGCGAGCCGGCAGGGACGCCGATCGTGCCCATGCCCGCCAGGGCGGCGACCACCAGTACAAGGCCCTGCCGTCCGAGCGAAAGGTCCATGCCGAAGAACTGGGCAATGAAAAGGACGGTCACGGCCGTGTAGATCGCGGTGCCGCCCTGGTTCGCGATGGTTCCGGTGCCCAGCACCAGCCGGGCGACGCGCGGCGGCAGGCGCAAGTCAAGCTCGGCGGCCCGCAGCGCGCTCGGCAGGGTGGCGTTGGAGGAGGATGTGCAGAAGGCGATGACGGCTGGCTCCTGCACGCCGCGCAGGAACGCCAGCGGCGTCACTTCGCCGCGCATCCAGACGACGGCGAAGAATGTCAGCGCGATCTGCAGCAGGAGCGCCGCCACTACCACCGCAACATAGGCGCTGAGGTACAGCAGCAAGTGCCAGCCGAACACGAGCGTCAGGTCGAACATGAAGCAGGTGACCGCAACGGGCGCGAGCCGCGCCACATGGGCGAGCACGTGCATACCGGCATCGAACACCCGCTCGCTGGTCGCCAGAACGTGGCCGGTCCGCCGCGTGCGCAGGAAGGTCAGGACCATGCCGGCCAGTACCGATGCGATGATGACGATCTTTATGGGCCGCTCGACCGCGGCGTAGGAGAACAGCGTGTCGATCATGCCCGGCGAAGCGGGGGCATGGCTTGCCGCCAGAAGTTGCTGGCCGATCTCGGCAGGCACCACGTCGCCCGGGCGAAAGAGGTTGGCCATGGCCAGCCCGATGAGCGCGGCGGCGACGGACGCGGCCAGCATGTGCGCCAGCGTCGACACCAGCAGTTGCCGCATTCCCGCCATGTTGCGGATTCGCGCTATGCCGCTGACGATCGCGGATACGAGCAGCGGCACGATCAGCAGGAACAGCGCGAAAAGGAACGCCTGCTCCACCGGCCTGACGAACCAGTGCATCAGCAGCGCCGTGGCGGGCGAATCTCCGGCGAACAGCCCGGCCAGCGTGCCGCCGCCCATGCCGAGGAGGAAGCCGCCCAGCAGCCACACCTGCAGATGCGGTTTGAACCGGTTGCGCGGCCGGATGCCGGAAGGCGGGAGGGACGGGTTGGCTGTCTCGATCATCGGGTTGATCGAAGGAGGTTTTGCGGACATCGGTGATCCTGTTGCCGCGCCCGGAAGCGCTTGGCTCATGGCGCTGATGCTGGAGCGAAAACCCTGTCAGCAAGCTGTCGCGAGGGCGAAGTGTTGCGCTTCCTGTTCGATTTCGGTGGCTGCGGATGCCGGCGCGCGCGCGAAGTCTATGCTCGCCAGTACGCCGCGTCCGCCCGCTCCCGGTTCAAGCTGGACATGCGCGCCCATGCGCTCCGCAAGGGCGCGCACGATGGAAAGGCCAAGGCCGCTGCCGGTCGCCCCGTTCTCTGTCGGCGCGCGATAGAAGCGTTCGAACACGCGCTCCCGGTCCTGCCGGGCAATGCCGGGGCCATCGTCCTCCACCTCGACGCGGGCGCGCCCCGCGCGGCGCAGCACGCGCACGGTAACGGTGCCGTCGGGGCGGTTGTAGCGCACGGCGTTGTCCAGCAGGTTGCCGATCATCTCGGCCGCGAGCACGGGATGGCCGGCTGCGCGGAGAGGGCCGTCATCAGCCCCCTCGAAGCCGATGTCGAGACTGGCTGCTCCCGGCTGCGCGCCGGGCCGCGCGAGATCGGCGGCGACGGCGGCAAGATCGAAGCTCGCGTCCTCGGCAATGCCCTGTTCCTCGGTGCGGGCAAGCGCGATGAGCTGCATCAGCAGGCGCTCCAGCGAAAGCACGGCATTGCCGATATCCTGAAGCGCGGTCGCCCCGCGCGGCGAACCGGGGCCGTAGCGTTCCAGCACGTCGAGATGGATGCGGACCACCGCGAGCGGGGTGCGCATCTGGTGCGAGGCATTGGCAGTGAACTGGCGCAGCGAATCCACGGCGCGCTCGGTGCGGGCAAGGAGGGCGTTGAACGAATTCGCCAGCAAACGGGCTTCGCGCGGGGCGTTCTCCTCCAGCCTGAGCCGGAACTGCGGCGGTGGTTCGCGGCGCGCGGTCTCGATCTGCCCGGCAAGTGAGGCGAAGGGCCTGAGCCCCCATGTGATCGCCCAGTAGAACAGCAGCACCGCCGTCATCGCGATCAGCACGCCCGCGCCCAGCACGCGCAGGAAGTAGGTCTGCTGGTAGGCCCAGCGATCGTCCACGAAGTCTGCCACCTGAACCACCACCGCGCGACCGTTGCGGTGGAGGCGGCGGATTTCGGTGGCGATGCGCACGGGCTTGTCGCGCAGGCGGCCGTCACGAAGGTAGGCGGGCTGGATCACGCCGCCGGCATCGCGCGGGTCGACATAGCCGCCGGTGAGCGGGGTATTGCGATACGTGCGCGGGAAGCTGGCGGCGGGCAGGCGTCTGGTCGTGCTGCCGGTGCGGGTATCGTACTGAGGCGGGGGCGCCAGGTCGCGTTCCCCGGCAAGCAGCCGGTCGCCGTCCCAGATGCTGTAGTGAGTGACGGGGGCGGAGCGGCGTTGCAGCAGATGGACCGCAAGCGGCAGCAACCGATCGCGCAAGGTATCGTCTGCATCGGTGGCCTGGCTGAGGACTCTTACCGAACCGACGAGGATGCGATCGGAGGTCATCGCCCCGGAACGCTGGATCATCCAGCAGGTTATGCCGCCGAAGGTCACCGCCAGAGCCAGCAGCGGCACCATGACCGCTGCGGTGAGACGGGATCGCAGAGAGGCCATCAGGCCTCCAACATGTAGCCGAGGCCGCGGATCGTGCGAATGGTCGGGCCGTCCGGCATGAGCTTGCGGCGCAGGCGGCCTACATAGACTTCCAGTGCGTTGGGCGCGACCGCATCGGCGAAGTTGAATACCTCGGAATTGAGCCTCTGCTTGGTGACGACCTTGCCAGGGCGGCCCATCAGGGTTTCCAGGACGGCCAGTTCGCGCCGCCGCAGGTCCACCACGGCGCTCCTGAGTTCGACCACGCGGGTCGAAGGTCGAGGCTGAGGCCGCCGACGCGCAGCACCGGGTCCGCCGTGCCCTGGCTGCGCCGGATCAGCGCGCGAAGGCGCGATTCCAGTTCGCGCGGATGGAACGGCTTGGACAGATAATCGTCCGCGCCCCGGTCCAGCCCGGCGATGCGGTCGCTCACGGCGTCGCGCGCGGTGAGGATGAGGACCGGCGTGGCATTGCCCCTTCGCCGCAGCGACTGGAGCACCTCCAGCCCGTCCAGGTCCGGCAGGCCGAGGTCGAGGATGGTCGCGTTGTAGGTTTCGGCGGCCAGTACATCGAGCGCTTCCTCGCCGCTGCCGACAACGTCGACGACAAATCCCGCCGCACTCATCGAGGCATCCATCCCACGCGCCAGACGCTCGTCGTCTTCCACGATCAATATACGCAACAACTCACTCCCTCGTACGAGTTGCAGCATCCTCTTCCGGTTGGCCGTCTTGTTGTCATGGGCGCCGGCCCTGATCCGGCGCAACTTTCTTCCGTTTGATTCGGCACTCTGTGAACCGAACCTGTCATCAACCTGTCGCGATGGGCAAGATTCTTTTTGCAGCGCAGCATGCAATGACAGCTTCGTGACAGGTGGGTGCCGTCAGCTTCCCTGTGTCGGGAGGGGAAACCTCGACAACGAACCGAATCCAGTCCGTTCCGCGCAGAAGATCGCCCATTACCGGCGACGGCGCGGGCGGGGCGTGGATCGGCTGCAACAGGGGGCAATCATGGCCACTCACTACGGTCGCGCTGCATTTTTCCTATCTGTTTCCGCCTTGGCGCTGCCGGGTGTCGCCAAGGCGCAGGGGGCGGATGCCGCGGCGCCCCAGCAGGCTGCGCCCGAAGGGGTGGGCGATATCGTCGTCACCGCCCTGCGCCGCGCCTCGCGCGTGCAGGACACTCCGATCGCCATCACCGCGCTATCGGAAAAGTCGCTTCAGAACCTCGGCGCCACCGGCATCGCCGACATTGTGCGGCAGGTTCCCGGTCTCAACCTCATCGCGGCGAATCCGGCCGCACGCGCATCTCGATCCGCGGCATCCAGACTGCCGGCGAAAGCACGGTCGGCCTCTACTATGGCGAGACGCCGCTGACCGGACCGTCGGGCACCAGTTCCGATCCTTCGGGCGTAACGCCCAACCTCAACCTCTTCGACGTGGAGCGGGTGGAGGTGCTGCGCGGGCCGCAGGGAACGCTGTACGGGTCGGGTTCGATGGGCGGGACGCTGCGGGTGATCTTCAAGAAGCCCGATCTCGCCAAGTACGAGGGCGCTGCCGAGATGGGAGCCGAAGCGGTAGAGCACGGCGAGTTCGGCTATTCGCTGAAAGGCGCGGTCAACGTACCTATCGTGAACGACGTGCTGGCCGCACGGCTGGTGCTCTATCGCCAGCAGAATCCGGGCTATGTCGACGATCCGACGATCGGCCGCAAGGACCTCAACCGCTCGGTGCTCGAAGGCGGGCGTTTCCAGTTGGGCTTCCAGCCCACCGGCAACCTGAGCATGAACTTCATGACGATCCTGCAAACGCAGAAGTTCGGCGGGACTTCGCAGTGGGCACCCTCGGAGGGCGCGTTCATCTCGGCGCAGAAGGTGGCTTCGCCGGCTTACGACAAGTTGCAGCTCTATGCGCTGGAAACGAAGTGGGAAACGCCTGTGGGCACCCTGGCGCTGAACAATTCGTTCTATCGCTGGGATGTGCGGCAGACCAACGACAATTCGGACAACTATGCCAGCATCGCCGCTTCCAACCGCTACTGCGGCCTGTTCCAGAACACATACGCCGGCTCGCTGCTGCAAGGCACGAGCGCCGGGGCGACGACCAGCTCCGGCACATGCGCGGCCGATGCCGGCGGGCTGACATCGGCGCAGCTACGGCAGGACTATCAGAACTGGGCGGCCGCACAGCAGCCGATCGGCAATTACCAGCCGCGTTTCGTGCGCAACTTCGTGAATGAGCTGCGGCTCAGCTCCAGCGGGAAGGGGCCGTTCAGCTATACCGTCGGCCTGTTCCGGGAGGACCGCAACGACCGCGTCGACACGCTGGTGTTCGCGGGCATCCCCGCCACGGGCGAGCCGCAGCAGCCGGTCGTCGATCTCGGCTCGCGCTATGTGACGGACGAAGTGAAGCAGTCCGCCGTCTATGGCGAAATCAGCTACCGGATCTTCGAGCCGCTGACGGTGACGGCGGGCCTGCGATATTACGACTACAAGAAGACCGTTGGCGGCGAGAACCTGGGCTACAACTACTTCAACGGCCAGGCGCCCAGCGCCTATCGGGAAGTTACTGCCGACGCCAATGGCCTTATCAAGAAATTCAATGTCGACCTGAAGCTCACGCCGGACATCATGTTCTACGCCACCGCTTCGCAGGGCTTCCGCCCCGGCGGTGCGAACCTGACGCCGGGCATCCCGGAATCGGCGCAGACTTACGCGGCGGATTCCCTGTGGAACTATGAGGCGGGCTTCAAGACCCAGTGGTTCGGTCGCAGGCTGACCTTCAATATCGACGGTTACCGGATCGACTGGAACAACCTGCAAACCTCGGTCCAGGCGACGTACGGGAACTTCTCCTATATCGGCAACGTCGGTTCGGCACGCATCGAAGGCGTCGAGGTGGAAGCGAGCGCAACGCCGTTCTCCGGCCTCTACCTCAACGCCGCGTTCCATTATCTCAAGCCGCGCCTGACCTCCGACCAGATCAGCGCCGAGGTGACGGCCGCGGGCCGGAAGGGCGATATCCTGCCGCTGATCCCGCGCACCACGGCCAGCGCCGGCGCCGAATACAGCTTCCCGGCCTTCAACGACTTCACGGGGCTGCTGCGCGCCGACTGGACCTATACCGGCAAGATGACCTCGCAGATCCGGCCTACCAATGCGCTCTACCGGGAGTTCGGGAAATATTCGATGGTGAACCTGCGCGTCGGCGTGCAGAACGACCGGCTGGGCATGTTCCTCTATGTGCGCAACCTGTTCGACAAGATCGGCGTGAACACGATCTCCAGCGCGTCGGGCGTGCCCGACTACTGGGCGACCACCGCACCGCGCACGATGGGCGCGACGATATACAGCAACTTCTAATCCAGGGGACTTGGGATGCGTATCACATTGCTGGCGGCAACTGCCGCGCTCGCGCTGGCCACACCGGGGGCTCACGCGGCCACCGCGGAGGACAAGGCTGCCGCCACGCTGCTCGGCGGGGCGAAATTCGCCAAGGCCAGGGCCTCGCTCGAGGCCGACTACGACAGGATCATCCAGGACATCATTACCCTGACCGAGATCGAAGCTCCGCCGTTCAAGGAGGACGCGCGCGGCGCCGCCTACATGGCGATGCTCAAGGCCGAGGGCCTGACCGACGTGGAGCGTGACGAGGTCGGGAATGTCATGGGTCTGCGCAAGGGGACGGGTGGCGGTCCGCTGATCGTCGTCACCGCGCATCTCGATACCGTGTTCCCCGGCGGCACGAATGTGAAAGTGCGGCGCGAGGGCAATGGTCTTTACGCACCTGGCATCGGCGACGATACTTCCAGCCTGCCGGTCCTGCTCGCCTTCATTCGCGCGATGAAGCATGCCGACTACGCCACCAGGGCCGACATCCTGTTCATGGGCAACGTGGGCGAGGAAGGGCCCGGCGACCTGCGCGGATCGCGCTATCTTTTCCAGAAGGGCAAGTACAAGGACAGGATCAAGTACTTCATCTCGTTCGAGCCGGGCGAACCCGGCCGTATCACCAATGCCGGCACCGGGTCGCGCCGCTACAAGGTGACGTTCAATGGTCCCGGAGGGCATTCGATGGGGGACTTCGGGATCGTCAGCCCAGCCTTCGCGATGGCCAATGCCATGGTCGCGTTCGGCAAGATCAAGGCGCCGGTGGAGCCCAAGACCGTCTACAACGTCGGCATCCTGGAGGGCGGCACTTCGGTCAACTCGATCCCCTTCGCCACCGCCATGACCATCGACATGCGATCCAACGGAAAACCTGAACTGGATGCGGAGGAAAAGCAGTTCCTGGCCCTGTTGCAGCCTGCAGTGGATGCGGAGAATGCCGCGCGCTCGGTTGCGAAGGGCAAGATATCCTATGACGCCAAGCTGATCGGGGACCGCCCGGTCGGTACCACCGCGCAGGACGCCCGGATCGTGAAGATCGCCGCTGCCGTCGCCCGGGGTGCGGGGGTGGAGCCGCGATACGGCGCCGGGTCAACGGACAGCAACATCCCGATGAGCATGGGGATCGAGGCGGTGACGCTCGGTTCCGGGTTCGAGACTTTCCGCGCCCACTCGCTGGAGGAGGGCATGAAGATGAACCCGCCCGAGGACCTGAAGAACATGGCGGTCGGTCTGGCAACGGTCCTGGCCCTCGCCGAAGCACGCTGACCCATCCTGACGGGGCGGGCCTTTTCCAGCGGCCCGCCGGCTTTTTCCCTCGTTCGCGCAGATTTCGAAACCCGCTCGGGCCACGCTTCTCGAAGCGCCGCCGTCCCTTGCCTGCTCACCGATCCGGAGTAACGCCATGTCCCGTCGCAACCTGTTGCTTGCCGCCACGTGTCTTTCGCTCCCGCTCGTGCTTTCGGGGCCGGTTCTGGCTCAGGATGCGCCGCCGACGAGTGCTGCCGTCACCGCGCCCGAGAAAGTCGTGGGCGGAACGGTGGGCGCCGACTACTTCCTGGCCGACTACACCAGGATTTCAGCCTGGCTCATGCAGGTCGCCCGGGAAAGCGATCGCATCAAGCTTGTATCCATTGGCAAGACTGCCGAGGGGCGCGAGCAGTACATGGCGGTCGTCTCCGCGCCGGACAACATCCGCAACCTCGACAAGTACCGCCGCATCGCGCAGCAGCTGGCGCTGGCCAAGGGCCTTGACGACGAAGCGGCGAAGACGCTTGCCGCAGAGGGCAAGGCGATGGTGTGGATGGACGCCGGGCTCCACGCCAGCGAGATCGTCAACGCGCAGAGCCATGTCCAGATCATCCACGAGATGCTGACGCGCAACGATCCCGAGACGCTGCGCCTGCTGGGCGACGACATCATGCTGTTCGTCTTCGCCAACCCGGACGGGCTGGAACTCGTCGCCGACTGGTACATGGCCGATCCGCACAAGCTGACGACGGACTCGATTCCGGTGCTTTACCAGAAGTACATCGGCCACGATAACAACCGCGACAGCTTCGCCTCGACCCAGCCCGAGACGACCAACATGAACCGCGCCGGCTATCGCGAGTGGTTCCCGCAGATCCTCTACAACCAGCACCAGACAGGGCCGCTGGGCGCGGTGGTGTTCATTCCGCCGTTCCGCGATCCCTACAACTTCAACAACGAGCCGCTGGTCATCAACCAGACCGACGTGGTCGGCCAGATGATGCATGCGCGGTTGGTGGCGAAGGGCATGGGCGGCTCGGCGATGCGTTCCGCCGCGCCATATTCGACCTGGTTCAACGGCGGCATCCGCACCATCGGCTACTTCCACAACCAGATCGGCATTCTGACCGAGATCATCGGCAATCCCACTCCGATGAAGATCCCGCTGGTTCCCGAAAACCAGTTGCCAAGGCAGGACGAGGTTCTGCCGATCGCCCCGCAGGACTGGCACTTCCAGCAATCGCTGGACTACGTGAAGGAGATGGACCGGGCGATACTCGACTATACCTCGCGCTATCGGGAAACGATCCAGTACAACCGCTATGTCATGGGCCGGAACCAGATCGCCAAGGGCAGCACCGACAGATGGGTCGTCACCCCCCGGCGGCTGGATGCGGTACGGGAAGCAGCCAGGACGATGCCGCCGCCGGGGGCGGACGAGATCGGCAGCTACGGTTGGGGCAATGAGAAGGTCGTGCCCGCCAGCCTTTACAAGACCGTGCTCAACGCCCCCGACAAACGCGCGCCGCGCGCCTACATCATACCGGCGGACCGGCAGCAGGACATGCCGACGACGGTGCGTTTCCTCAATGCGCTCATCAAGACCGGGATCGAGGTGCAGCAGGCGCCGTCCGCCTTCACCTTCGAGGGCAGGAGCTATCCTGCGGGCAGCTATGTCGTGCGCAGCGATCAGGCGTTCCGTCCGCACGTGCTCGACATGTTTGAGCCGCAGGACCATCCGCAGGACTTCGCCTATGCCGGCGGCCGCCGATCAAGCCCTATGACATCACCGGCTATACCCTGGCCCTGCAGATGAACGTCGCGTTCGACCGCGTGCTCGATGCGCCGCCGCCCGCGTTCCCGCTCGTGCCGGAAGAGATCGCCGCACCGCCACCGGGCCGGGTGCTGGGCTCGGGCGGGGCGGGCTGGATCGTCGATCACGGGGTGAACAACAGCTTCACGCTCACCAATCGTCTGCTGAAGGCAGGGTTGCCGGTGTTCTGGATGAAGGAGGGCCTGAGCGTGGACGGGCAGACGCTCGCCCCGGGTGCCTTGTGGATTCCCGCATCGGCCGGCGCGAAGGCCATCGTCTCCGCCGCTGTCGCCCCGCTCGGGCTCGATGCCCATGCCGTCGCGGCCAGGCCAGGGGGAGAGGCGGTTGCGATCAGGCCGGTGAAGATCGGGCTCGTCGATATATACGGCGGCTCGATGGCCTCGGGCTGGACGCGCTGGATTTTCGAGCAGTACGAATTCCCTTACGAGCTGGTCTACCCACAGGCGCTCGACAAGGGTGGGCTGAAAGCGAAATACGATGTGCTCGTCTTCCAGAGCGACGTGCTCGGCCGGGAGGAAGGTCCCGTGCGCCCGCAGCCCGATGCCGAAACCATCCCGGCAGCCTATCGCAAGATGCTCGGCACGATCACGCCGGAGAAGACCTTCCCGCAAGTCGCCACTTTCGCAAGGGCGGGCGGCACCGTCATCGCGGTAGGCAATGCCACGCGCATGGGCGAGCAGATCGGCGTTCCCGTCACGAACCTGCTTGCCCCGCGCGGGAGCGACGGCAAGCCGAAGAGGGTGTCCGCCAATACGTTCTACGTCCCGGGATCGATCCTGAGCGCGCAAGTCGACAGCGGCGATCCTCTGGCCTTCGGTGTCGCGCCCACGGTCAACCTCTTCTATAACAACAACCCGGTGTTCCGCGCCGACGGGCCCGCCGTGCGCAAGGTGAGCTGGTTCGACAAGGACGACCCGCTCGTTTCCGGCTGGGCCTGGGGCCAGAAGCTGCTCAACGGCGGGGCGGGCATCGTCGAGGCCGGGCTCGGCAAGGGGCGGGTCTTCCTGATGGGCCCGGAAGTGACCCAGCGAGGCCAGCCTTTCGCAACCTTCAAGTTCCTGTTCAATGGCGTGCTGCTGTCGGGCAGCGATGCTGGGCCGGTTCCGGGGAACTGACCCCGGCCGCGCAGTTCATGCGGATTTGCGGCTTGCGGGCTTCGCTTGTGCCATCGGTTTGCGCTATGGCGGGCGAGGTTTGGAGAATATGATGAACAGTCCGTCGAAGGCATGGGATGGCGAACAGGTCCGCAAATGGCTGGAGCGCCGGTTCGAGGCTTCGAAGCTGGATCAGGCTGCGGCGGACAGGCGCGGCTACGAGGCGCAGGACGACTATGACAAGGCTGCTGCCGAGGAATGGGTCTGCCGTGCCCTGAAGGGGGCGGATTGCACGAACGAGCAGGCCGCGTTCGCGCAGCGGCTGAAGGAACTGATCGCTCAGGACGAGTACCGGGTCACTGGCATCTACGACGATGCCCGGTTCGAGCGGCATGTTCGCGGGCAACTGCGAAAGGTGGCCAGGATGACCAAGGCAACGAGGGTTTCGAGAAGACCCTGCGCTATCAGTGATCGCTGCCCAGGGGGATGAAAAACCTGCTGCACCGCTCAGGAAAAATTCTATGATATCAACGAGATATAGAAGTACACCGGCACCCGGGACGTGATCCGGGGCACGGCTCCACGCCGACCCCGCGATGGCCCATATTGCCATTCAGGAATCGCCGGTCCTCAGGAAACGGCATGACCATCCGGCAATGGCGGGCCGCGCGGCGCTAGCCGTGCATCAGGGCTTCGAGTTCCTGTGGCGATTCCAGTACCGAGCCTTGGCCGAAGTGGTGCCGCCAAAGCCGGGCTCCCAGCGCGGCGACCGGTCCAGCGAGGATCCGACCGTCAGCCACTTCAGCATCGTGGGATGCAGGCCGGCGTCGAACAACATGAAGCCCGCGGCAAGGCAGCAGGTATCCGCCTGGATGCCGCACACCAGCACGCGCTCGACCCCTTCGTCTTTCAGATGGCGGATCAGTTCCGGCGGCGGCGAGTAGCCGTGCTTTACGAATAGTCTGCCGGTTTCGACCAGCGATTGATCATCGGGCGCCGGTTTCCATCCCAACTGCTTCCAGAACGGCGTGACGGTTTCGTCATGCCGCTCGACCGTCGCCACGGAGCGCATGGTGCGCGCGAGTTGCGCTGCGCCTTCGACCAGCCATTGGGGCGGGTTGAAGCTTGGCTGTATGTCGATGACGAGAAGGGCCTGTTCCATGAACCGGACTAACGGGCGCCGCGTAAAAAAGCTACCCTAGTTCCCGTCGGCGTCGACCACGAAGACCATCGGTTTTCCTCGGGATTCCGGCTCCCATCCGGCCATCAGGGCAGCGCGGATTCCCCGTGTGACGATCGCGTCGCTGATCTGGAGACGACCCCGTTGCAGGCCTTTGAGAAGGCGCTTCGGCGGCGGGAATTCCAGCAGTGCGCCGCGCTGGGTGTTCTTCTGTAGCAGGGACACGGTCATGCCCCTCCAGCCGTCGAAATCGCTCCACTGCGGCTCGCGTCGGAGTTCCCAGTCATATTGAAGCCCGTCAACGATGACCGAACCGGCAAGCCTGTTGTTGTGAAGCATTTCGAGGCCTCTAGCATGGTTACGGCCGAACACCATCACGCTAATCGGGCGAAGCGGAACTCGTCCACGCCGCCGAGGTCGTAAGCCTAGAACGCGCGGGTCATTCCGATCCTGATCGTGCGGGGGCGCAGCGGCGTGATCTGGTCTCGTTGCCCGACGCCGAACGGGTTGCCGTAACTGAAGGTGTTGCCGTGCGAATCCGTGACGTTGGCGATCGTCAGCGACAGGCCCAGCCTGTCGTGGTCAAGGCGTGCGGCAAGGTCGCCGGCCAGATAATCGCCCTGGGGAATGTCGAGGTAGGAGCCGACGCCAAGCCGCGAGGGGCCGACGTAGCGGAACGCCGCTTCCAGCCTCAGCCCGGTCCGCGATCCCCAGGTCGTTTCCCATGAGGCCGAGATAGATTTTTCCGTGAGGATGAAGCTCTCCGGCGGTGTCTCTGGGGTGAAGGTGCATGAGCACGTCAGCGATAGTCCGAGGCCTTGCTCCCCGCTCCACCACCGAGCCTTCCGGGTCGCAGCGGACCAAGGTCCGCCCGGAAGGTCTGGACGGTTCGCAACGGAGAGGGCCGTGCTCGCGCGGCCCGCTCGTGCACCTTCACCCCGGCGCTTCGATTTTCAGGACTATGCGATGAAACGATTCAAGATCCTTTCGTGCGCCGCCATGCTCGGACTGGGTTTCGCAGCGCCCGGCGCGCAGGCGCAGGGCTGGAACCCGCAAGACGATGCCCGGCACGGCCGCACGGAGAACCTCGATCGCGGTTGGCACGGCGATCGCCGCGACTGGGAGCCGTCCAGGGCCTATGCCCCGGGAAAGAACGGGGAGCGCCGCCTCTCGCGCCGCGATACCGTGTTCAGGGGGCGTGACGGCCGCGCCTACTGCCGCCGCAGCGACGGCACGACGGGACTGGTCGTGGGCGCCGTGGGCGGCGCGATCCTTGCGAAGCTGGCCGGCGGCCGGACGCTTGAATCGCTGGCCGCTGCGGGCGGCGGTGCATTGCTGGGCAGGGAGCTGGACCGCGGCAATGTGACTTGCCGCTAGGAAAGCCAGTCACATGCCGAGTTCGCTAAGGCTCATGTGTTCATCCGGCCGCCTGCCGAGCGGCCAGCGGAACCGGCGGTCGGCTTCGGAGATCGGAGCGTCGTTGATGCAGGCGAAGCGCTTTTGCATCAGCCCGCCTTCGTCGAACTCCCAATTCTCGTTGCCGTAGGACCGGAACCAGTTGCCGCTGTCGTCATGCCATTCATAGGCGAAGCGCACGGCGATGCGATTATCGTGAAAGGCCCATAGTTCCTTGATGAGCCGATAGTCGAGCTCACGCTGCCACTTGCGGGCCAGGAACGCGACGATGGCCGCGCGGCCGTTCACGAATTCGGCGCGATTGCGCCACACACTGTCGGGCGTATAAGCCAGCGCGACCTTGCCGGGGTCACGGCTGTTCCAGCCGTCTTCGGCAAGGCGTACCTTTTCTGTCGCGGTTTCGAGCGTGAAAGGCGGCAGCGGCGGGCGGTGTTGTGCGAGGGTATCGTCCATCATGCTTCTCCTTGCTCCTCCAGCCTGCCGCGCAGGGCGGCATTCTCCGCTTCCAGCTCGGCCATGCGCTCATGCAGCGGCCTCAGCGCCTGTTCGATTTCCTGTTCGGTAAAGCGCGGGGTGATGTGCTGCGGGCAATTCCAGTCGAACGCTTCCAGCCGCAGCCGGAAAATCCGTTCCGGCCGCGCCTTGTAGCCGGGGTCCAGCACGAGATCGGTCAGCGCCGCATCCGCGTCAAGCGACAGCTTTTCGACGTGCGCGTAGATCTTGAGTCTCATGCGCCTGGGGTAGTCCATCAGGATCAGGCAGGCCCGGTCGTTCGCCGCGAGATTGCCCGTGCTGATATACTGGCGGTTGCCGCGATAGTCGGCGAATGCCAGCGTCCGTTCATCCACCATCTTGAGGAACCCGGCGGGGCCGCCGCGATGCTGGACATAGGGCCAGCCGTCCTCCGACACCGACCCCATGTAGAAGCTGTCGCGCGCGGCGATGAAGGCGGCCTCGTTCCTGGTGAAGCGGTCGAATTCGCGGTCGCCCTCGAAGTGGGCCCACTGCCGGTCGGCGCCCATTTCCGCCTGGGCCGCGCGGACGCTGGGCGTCATGGCGATATCCAGAAATCCGTAAGACATGATGTGTCTCCGATGTGAGGGCGGTCAGCGGGGCGCAACCTTGCGGTCGAGGAAGTTGCGGATGAGCGGGGCCATCTCGTCCAGCTTGTCCTCAAGGGCGAAATGCCCGGTGTCGAAAAGGTGGAGTTCCGCCTCGGGCAGATCGCGCAAGTAGGGATGGGCGCCCGGCTCGGGGAAGATCGTGTCGTTCTTGCCCCAGACGATCAGCGTCGGCGGCTTGCGCTCGCGGAAGAACTGCTGGAACTGCGGATAGAGCGGCACATTGGTGCGATAGTCGTAGAACAGGTCGAGCTGGATATCCTTGTTGCCCGGGCGGTCGAGCAGGGCCTGGTCGTGCACCCAGTTGTCCGGGCTGATGCGCGACAGGTCGCTGACGCCGTCGGTGTACTGGAATATGGTCGCTTTCTGCGTCACCAGCCAGGCCTGCGCTGCGCGGTCCTTGGCCGATCCGCTCTTCCAATAGGCCTTGATCGGGTCCCAGAAGGCGCCGAGCCCTTCGTCATAGGCATTGCCGTTCTGGATGATCAGCCCGCTGACCCGCTCGGGATGCTTGATCGCCAGCCGGTAGCCGACCGGCGCGCCATAATCCATGACGTACATGGCATAGCGCTGCGCACCGAGCTGCCCCATCAGCGCATCCACCATCTCGGCGTAATGGCCGAAGCTGTAGGTGAACTGCTCGTGATCGGGCGCATCGCTCTGTCCGAAGCCGGGATAGTCAGGCGCGATCACATGGTAGCGATCGGCGAGCAGCGGGATGAGGTTGCGGAACATGTGCGAGCTGGTGGGGAAACCGTGCAGCAACAGCACGACCGGTCCATCGGCTGGACCGGCTTCCCGGTAGGCCATCTTCACCCCGTCGATGGTCGCCGAGCGGTAGTGGACGGTTGCCGGCGCGATGCTCGTCGCCGCGATATCCTGCGTGGGGGCAGCCATCGCGCTCGCCGGCGCGGCGATACCGGCAGTCGCCAGCATCAGGGAAAGGATCAGTCGCTTGGTCATGTCTTCCACCTTGTTCAGTGCCGCTGCGCGATCTGCGTCAGCCTCTGGTGAAAGATGTAATTGCTGCGATCACCCGCGTTAATTCGCTGGATTTGGAAGTCATTATTTCATGATTCGGAACAATCGGATCAGAGAAGAAGGCTGTTGCTGCGCAGTCTCTCGACTGCGAGATCGACGAAGGCCCGTACCTTGGCGGTAGCGTGTCGCCCTGCGGCATGAACGACGTGAACGGGGATCGGGCTTTCCAGATGGTCTTCGAGTACCGGTTGCAAACGGCCTGCCGCCAGTGCCGGAGCGACCTGGTAGGACAGCACGCGGGTAATTCCCCATCCCTGTTCTGCCGCCGTAATGGCGGCTTCGTTAGTGTTGCAGAGCAGGCGCGGGTGGACGGTGACGCTGGTGCGGCTATCCGCACCGAAGTGCCATTCGGGGGATACCCAGGCACCGGTCGGCATGATGACCCGGTGATGCGCAAGATCGGCCGGGGAGCGGGGGACGCCATGCCTTTCGAAATAGGACGGGGCTCCGCAAATCGTCCGGCGGACCCAACCGACCCGCGTGGCGCTCAGGCCCGAGTCCGGAAGGTTGCCGATCCTGATCGCGACATCGATGCCTTCCTCCACGATGTTCACCGGGCGGTCTACGAACAGGGTCTGCCCGGTCACGCTTGGAAAGCGGTCGAGATATTCGAGCAGGATGGGCAGCACGTGCATCCGCCCGAACATGACCGGCCCGGTGACGATGAGCGCGCCCGTGGGATTGCCGTGCGAACCGGCGGCGGAGGCTTCGGCATCGGCAATGTCGGCAAGGATGCGGCGGCAGTCTTCGAAGTATCGCCGTCCTGCCTCGGTCATCTTTACCGAGCGTGTCGTCCGCGCGAGCAGCCTGACCCCGATCTGGTCTTCCAGGCTGGATATCGCCCGCGTGACCGCGGGTGGGCTGATGCGCAACTGCCGGGCGGCCTCCGCAAAGCTTTCTGCTTCCGCCACCCTGACGAAGATCTTCATGGCCTGCCAGCGGTCCAACCCATCCCCCCTTTGGAAAAGAGCAGGACGTTGCGCGGAAATGGCCTTTACGGTCAATGCCGCGTGCAAGACTGGATAGGTGCGCCCCCCGGATATGCATGTCCGGTCGGCAACCTCTCCGTTGTCTAATACTACTGGCGGATGATAAGGGGTAATTTCCAATTAGGACAAAATGCGCCTAGATGGGCTTTTGAGCGGGAGCGATTTGGATGGCAGGCGGTCGTAGAAGCTTGGGCGCGGTAATCGCCGACTTGCGCACGCGGAATGGCTGGACTCTCAAGGAAATGAGCGAGCTTTGCGGCATTCCCGTTTCCACCCTGTCCAAGGTGGAGCACGACCGCCTCTCGCTGACTTACGACAAGCTCCAGCAATTGGGCGAGCGGCTGAACATCAGCATCGCCGACCTCTTCGCCGAGGGAGAAGGCGCGCCGGCAACGATCATGGGGCGTCGCAGCGTGGGAACGCTGGACCGGGCCGTGCGGGTCGATACGCCCAACTACGAATACTACTACCTCTGCACCGAACTGCGCCAGAAACGGATGGTGCCGGTGATCTCCCGCATCCATGCGCAGTCTCTTGGCGAATTCGGCCAATTGCTGCGGCATTCGGGCGAGGAGTTCATCTTCGTCGTCGATGGTGCGATCACTGTCCACACCGAGTTCTACGAGCCGCTGGAACTGAAGGCGGGAGAATCGATCTACATCGATTCCGGCATGGGTCACGCCTATGTCTGCGCGCCGGGGCACAAGGAGACGACGATCGTCAGTGTCATGTCCAGCGCCGAGGAGGACTTGTCCAGCCTGATCCACGAGGCGCAGCGCAAAACGGCTTCCGGCGATGAAACGGCGCAGAAAAAGCGGGCCTCGCGCAAGGAATGAGGCGCCGGCCTGAACCGTAAACTCATGAGCGGCGCTATTCTGGGCGTCGCTTCGGCACTTACAAAAATGGCCTAAGTTGCGACGATTGGCCTTGAAATATAGGCATATTCCAGCGCCCTCAGTTCATGCGCCAAGCTATTTGCCGCAAGCCTCGATTATGCCGGCCGTATCTCCGGGGAACAGCAGACAGGCCGGGGGATGACGAGGGGGCGCCTGTCGATGTCCTGGGTCTATTCGGGACATCTCTCATGCATCCGTCGGGCCTCCCGTGCGGTGTTCCTCTGCGACGCGGCGAACGGCCGGGTCGAGCAGGCGAAGCAGCACTGCGGCGATCACGGCGATCACGGCGAGCAGGGCAAAGTAGGTGCCATGGCCCATGCGGCTCCACAGCGTTCCCACCAGACCTGCGCCAAGGCTGCCGGCGAAGATCGCGAGGTACCAAGCCGCCACGGTGGTCGCCCCGAGGCGCGGCGGGGCGAGGCGCGCGAACAGGCCGAGGCCGGTCGGCAGGATGAACAGTTCGCCCGCCGTGAACAGCGCGAAGAACAGCACCAGCCAAAGCCAGTCCGCCTTCCCGCTGCCCGCCTGCCAGGCAACGGCCGCGAGCAGAGCATAGGCCATGGCGACGATCAACGCGCCCTGCATCATGCGCCGTGCTGGCGCTGTGTCTCGGCCGTGCTCTGCCCGCCGCCGCCACATCGAGAGTAACGGCGGCGTCAGCATCATGACCAGCAGGGGATTTAGCGACTGGAACCATGTCATCGGAATGGTCAGGCTGCCGAGGCGACGGTCGATCCCGCTGTCGGCCCAGAGCGCAACGGTATTGCCTACCTGTTCGTAGGCGCCGCGAAATACGGTCACGCAAAGGCCCACGGCGGCCAGGACCAACCATGTGCGGCGATAGTCGGCCGGCCCGGTTACGGTCTCGCTCTCGTCTGCTCCGGCTTGCGGTGACCGCTCGGGCGGCAGGTGGCGCTGGCCTGCGAGGTAGATGAGCAGGCCCACGAACATACCGATCCCGGCCGCGCCGAAGCCGTAGTGCCAGCCGTAGATCTCGCCCAGCGTGCCGCAGATCAATGGCGCCAGAAAGCCGCCGATATTGATGCCGAGGTAATAGACGTTGTAGGCCCAGCCGCGCCGGGGATCGCCGGGTGCATAGAGGTCGTTGATCTGGCTGGGCAGGCTGGGCAGGAACAGGCCGTTGCCCAGCGCGATCGTTGCCAGCGCCACGTAGAACAGCGGTTCGAACGCCATCATGAAATGCCCGGTCGCCATGATCGTGGCACCCAGCGTGACTGCGCGGCGCTTGCCCAGCCAGCGGTCCGCGATCATCCCGCCCACGATGGGCGTGAAATAGGCGCAGGCCGTATAGGCGCCGTAGACGAACGAGGCCTGCCCCTGGCTCAGCATGAGTTGCCGGGTCATGTAGTAGACCAGCAGTGCGCGCATGCCGAAGTAGGAGAACTGCTCCCACATGTTGGTGAGGAACAGGACGGTCAGCCCCGGTGGCTGGCCGAACCAGTTGCGCGTCGCCGCCGTGGGTGCAGGTTTTGCGTGCATGACCTTACCAGTCGGCGCCGAAGCTTATCAGGTGGTCGCCACGGCCAGCCAGAGAATGGTCAGCGCGGAAAGGAGGAGCAGCACGCTCCACGTTTTCGGGAACCAGCCCCGCTTCCCTTTCCAGACGAGGAGCATGTTCCAGGCGGTGAGGGCAGCGAAACCGAGGAACAGCGGCGCACCGACGATCTGGTTGAACAGGATCAGTGCACCGGGGGTGACGAGTTTGGTCACGCGGGCGATCACGAAGCCCCAGCTTCCGAGCAGAAGCGGAACCAGCCACGCACCGGCTGCGACGGCGCGGCAGGCGATGAGGTCGCGGCCTGCCAGCGTCTGCTTTGCGCCATGGCGCTTGCGGGCGTGGCGCCGATCGGCCAAGCGAGGGCGGTGAGCAGGATGATCGCCAGCGCGGCGCCGGAAAGCGGCAGAAGCCATGCGCTGTCGCGATACCAGGGAACCGGGTCCAGACCATGAACGGCGCGACCGGTTCGTAGAATACGCGCGTGACCTTGCCGTTTTCCCACCCTGCCGTC
>NZ_LGJH01000125.1 GCF_001298105.1 Novosphingobium sp. ST904
CCGGTGGCGGCGCCGCCCTGCTGGGCCGCGGCGTTCTCGCCTTCGCCCTGCGGCGGCGGGCCGCCTTCGCCGCCTTCCCGGCCAGCCCCGTCCCTGCCCATTCCGTCCCTGCCGGGGAACCCGTTCGGGAAGCGGCGTTGGAAGCTCTCGCGCATGGCGTCGATCTGGGATTGCGGGGTCTTGAGCGTCTTGGTGAAAGTGATCCCCATGCGCAGCTGCGACTTGTCCTCGCTGGCGATGTTGATCGGGCGCAGGTCCACCGAGACGAGATTGCCATCGGCATCGCGGGTGAAGCGCTCGGGGAAGGCCGCGACCACGCCGGGCGTCGCGCCGGGCAGGGCGACGACCTGGTTACGCTGCCAGGTGCGGTTGTAATCGAGGTTGAGGGTGATGTTCGGGTCGTTCAGCCGGAACGTGCCGCCAAGCCGCAAGTTGCGCAGGCGCGAGCCTTCGAGGTCGGGGTTGCCGCCGGTCAGCGCGGTGACGCGGACCGACTGGCCGGTCGTATAGTCGAACAGGTCGAAGTTGGCGGTGGAGATCACCGCGTCGCCCAGCTGTGCGGCGCTGGGCGCGCTCTGGTCGTCGCGGTAGGCGGCGATCAGGCTGAAGCGGTTGGTCGGGCTCCAGTTGAAGCCGCCCCCCAGCGTGCGCAGGGTGCCGAAGTCGCCGATCTGGCGCACCGCCGCGTTGGCGTTGATCGACATGCGCCCGGCGCCGGGGAACAGCGGCACGCCCCGGCTGCTGAGCGGGATGTCGATATTGACCGACGCCTCGCCCTGATCGCGGTCGACGCCGGTGTCGCGGTCGATGCCGAGCCGGGTCACGGTGCTGTCGGACCGGTCGAAAGTGCCGCCGAGCTTGAAGGTCGTGGTGATCCCGCCGGCGGGCATCTGCAGCGGCGTGGTCGTTGCCACGAAGTTCAGGTCGACGCTGTCGGTGCTGTTGCGGGTCTGGTTGGGAGCCTGGAAATCGAGGAATTCGCTCGCGATCGACAGGGAGGGATCGGCGAGCGGATCGCCGGCGGCCACGGCGGCGGCATAGTCGGCCAGGTTGAGCGGGCGCTGCTGGATCGAACGGGTGTCGGTGCGGTCGTAATTGCCGGTGACCGTCCACTGCCACTTCTGCGTGGTGCCGTTGAGCGTCAGCCCGAGGTGGCCGGTCTGCTTGCTGTTGGTGTTGGTCAGCGGCGAGAGGCCGTCCACGGTGGGCAGGAACGTCTCTCCTCGGCCCCGCTGGCGTAAGGCGTGCCGCCCGGGATCGTCACCGAGGACAGGGCGCTGCCGCGCAGGGCGCGGCTGTCGGTCGTGGTCAGCTCGCCGTTCACCGTGGCCAGCCAGACGTGGGAGAGCGGCTTGGCCCAGGTGCCGGTGAGCGTGAAGGCCTGCGTTTCCGGGCGCAGCGTGCGATTGCGGCCGTCGCCGCCGCTGGTGGCAAGGCCGCGCTGGGCCTCGGTGATGGAATTGGCCTGCGAGTAGTTCACGTCGAGGTTGAGCCGCTCGCCCCGGCGGATCGCGAGGAAGTCCGCCTTGGGATTGACGCTCAGCCCGTCCCCCTGGGTGCCGAGCTTGGCGCCGCCTTCGAGGGTATAGGCGCGGAACCGCTGGCGCAGCACGATGTTGACGACCTTTTGCGTGGCGGCATAGCCATACTTGAGGGCGACTTCCTCGGGCAGGATCTCGACCCGCTGGATCGCTTCGGTGGGGATCGTGCCGACTTCACGGAAGCTGGCGATGCGGCGTCCTTCGAGCAGGACGACGGGCGAACCGCCGCCCGCGCTTTCGGTTTGCGGGGCGAGTTCCTCAAGCAGTTCGGTGACGCTGGAAACGCCAAGGGCGCGCACGTCGCCGGCATCGAAGGTCACTTCGGGGGCGATGTCGCCGATTACCGAGCCGCGCGGCTTCTGGCCCGAGACGACGATCTCGTTCTCCTCGCCGGGTTCCTCGGGCGTGGATTGCGTGGACGTGGTGGCCCCGGTGGAGCCTGACTGGGCATAAGCGGAAGCACCGGGCCACGCGAACAGGGCAGCCGACGCCATCAGGCCGAAACGAAATCGCACCACTTCGAAATTCCCTCATCTTGTTTTGCCATCGCCATGACAAAACTTCGCGCTTTTTGGGGCGTCGCAATTTGTATTAATTGGTGACAGCTTCGCACCATTGTCGCGCCGAAGAACCGGGCGGCGCGCCGGCGATGCAATTCCAGAGATTTACAGAAGATGAGCAGTTGGCCCGCCTGCATGCCCTAGCGCGTGCCGGTCACCCGTTCGCGCGTCACTTCGGCCACGGTGGCGCAGCCGAGCTGGGCCATCGCCGCTTCGAGTTCGGTGCGCAGCAGGTGAATCGCATGGGCGACGCCGGCATCCCCGCCACGGCGAGGGCATGAAGCTGCGGGCGGCCGAGCAGCACCGCGCGTGCACCCAGCGCCAGCGCCTTGACCACGTCGGTACCGGAGCGGAAGCCGCCGTCCGCCAGCAGGGGCACGCGGCCCCCGGTTGCCCCGGCCACATCCTCGATCACGTCGAGCACGCTGGGCAGCCCGTCAAGCACGCGGCCGCCATGGTTGGAGACGATGAGCCCGTCTGCGCCCATGTCCACCGCGCGGGCGGCGTCCTCTCCCAGCACCATGCCCTTGACCAGCACGGGAAGCGAGGTGGCCTCCCGCAGCCAGGCGAGGTCTTCCCAGCGCGGCGCGGTATCGGCGAGCGGGGTGCCGAACAGGATGCGCCCGCCCAGCGTTGCGGTCTGCCGTGGCAGCGGCATCCCCGCGAGGTTCGCCGCCGAGACGCCGGGCGGCAGGGTCATCCCCGAAAGCTTGATGGCGGCATCGATGGTGAGCACGATCGCCTCGTATCCCGCCGCCTCGGCGCGGCGGACGAGGGCGAGGCTGTGTTCGCGGTCCGGCTGGAGATAGAGCTGGAACCAGAGCGGCGCGGCTTGCCGGCCCAGTTCGCGGGCGAAGGAGCGGGCGGCTTCGGCGATCTCCTCCAGCGGCACGCTGGACAGGGTGCTGACGATCGTGCCGGTATCGAGCGCGGTGGCGGCGCGCACCACCGCGAGTTCGCGTCGGGATGGGCAAGGCGCTGGTAGGCCACCGGGGCCATCATCAGCGGCGCTGCGTGGCTGCGGCCGAACAGGTCGATGGCGGTGCCGCCGCCGCGCAGGTCGGCCATGGCGCGCGGAAGCAGGGCCCGGCGCGAGAAGGCCTCGCGGTTGGCGCGCAGGGTCTGTCCGGTGCCCGAACCTTCCTCGATATGATGCCACGCCTCGGCGGAAAGATGGGCGGGGGCGCGGCGTTCGTAATCGGCAAGGCTGCGCAGGTCGGGCGGGATCTGCGTCAGCGCGGGAAGCGGCGCGTCGCTCACGTCACCGACCACTGGCGCAGCAGGTTGTGGTAGACCTGAGTGAGCGTGTCGATCGAGCCATGTTCGGGATGGTCGCCCGCGATGCCCTGTATCGCGCCGTCGAGTTCGAGCAGCAGGCGGCGGCGTTCGGGCGCGGCGACGAAGCTCTGGGTCCAGAAGAACGAGACGAAGCGCGTGCCGCGTGTCACCGGCTCCACGCGGTGGAGGCTGCTGCCGGGATAGACCACCAGATGCCCGGCGGGAAGCTTGACGGTGTGGCTGCCGAACATGTCCTCGATCACCAGTTCGCCGCCGTCGTATTCGTCGGGATCGCTGAGGAACAGGGTGCTGGAGATGTCGCTGCGCAAGTGTTCGCCGGTGCCGGGGATCGGGAAGATCGCGTTGTCGACGTGGTTGCCGTAGTGGCCGCGCCCGTCGTAGCGGCTGAAGCGGGGCTGGAGCACGCGGCTCGGCAGGGCGGCGGCGATGAACAGCGGCGTCTGCATGAGGCGGGCCAGCACGCGGTCCGCAAGCTGCTGCGCCAGCGGATGGCCCAGCGGAAGCTGCTCGTTGTCTTTGACCTGCGCGGCGCGATGACCGGCGGTGGCGCGGCCGTCCGCCCAGTCGGCGCCTTCCAGCGCCTCTCGGAATGCGCGCACTTCGTCGGCGGAGAAAAGTTCGGGAATTTCGATGACCATGGGCGCTCTTCTTGCCGAGGACGGCGCTCCTGACAATGACTCGCATCAAAAAGAGAAACCGGGACGCGCATCAAAAAGAGAAACCGGCGGGCGCCCTGATGCGCGCCCGCGGCCGTTGGGAGAGGTTTTCCCGCTTACATCTTCGCGGTGAGGGTCAGGACCGCCGAGCGGGCATCGCCCGGTGTGGCCCAGCCGTTGTTGCGGATGCGCTGGTAGTAGAGCTTGTTGCCGATGTTCTTGACGTTCAGCTGCGCCGAGAGGTTGGGGCTGAAGTCATAGGACAGGAAGCCCTGGTGGATCAGGTAGTCGTCCGAGGAGATCGCCTTGACGGCGGCTGCTGTCGCGGTGGCGGGAACGGCGGCGGAAAGCAGGAACTTGCCCTGATAGGTGAAGCCGTAGCCCAGCGTCAGGCCGAACGGCAGGCGGTAGGTCGTGAACAGGCTGGCCGAATGCTTCGGGGTCTGGGTCAGGTACTGGCCGGCACCCGGATTGGGGTTGGTGGGCGTGTTGGTGCAGGTGCGCGTGCCGGTGACGGCGCCGGGGTTGGCAAGGCAGTAGTCCGACACCGACTGGAGCAGCTTGCTCTTGAGGTAGGTGTAATTGGTCGTGATCGACCAGTCGGGCGTGATCTTGCCGCTGGCGCCCAGCGCGATGCCGTCCACCCGCGACTTGCCGTCGAGCTGCTGGTTGGGAACGGCGGGATCGCCCGAGATCACGGCGTACTTGTCGCGCTCGTTGCGGAATGCCGCCGCCGTCAGCAGCAGGCCGCCGTCGAACAGTTCGGCCTTGGCGCCGATCTCGTAGTTCTGGGCGCTTTCCGGGTTCACGTTGCAGGTCGAGGTGGTGGCGCCGTTCTCGCCCGCCGTGGTGCAGGAACCGTTGACCGAGTTCTTGGAGGGCGTGCGCGAATTGCCATAGGCCGCATAGAGGCTGACCGCCTCGACCGGCTTGTAGTTCAGGCCGACGCGGTAGGAGAACAGCGTGTCGGCACTGCGCGTCTCGGTGCCCGGCGTGACCTGGCCCTGCGTCACGGTGGACGTGGTGGAGGCGGCGATGGTGTCGGCGCGGGTCGTGCCGACGTTGCGCTCGATACGGGCGCCGGCGCTGAGTTCCAGCTTGCCCAGCTTCATCGTGTCGAACAGGTAGGCGGCCACGTTGGTCTGCTCGCCCAGCGTGTGGCCGGTGCGGATGAAGTTGACCGGGCCGGTGTAGAGGTTGCTGCCGTACGTGAACCCGGTCGGACCGGTCACGACATCGTTCGGGTTGTCGATGTTGATGAGCGGAAGCGTGACCGAAGTGCCATCGGCATTGCGCAGCGAGTTGCCGTTGTTCAGGTCATACTTTTCCCAGGTGGCCGAGCCGCCCAGATCGATGGTGTGCTCGATCGCGCCGGTGTTGAACACGGCCTTGATGTCGAACTGGTCGAACAGCAGCTGGTTGCGGATGTCGCGCGTGGTGCCGCGGGGGCCTGAAGGCTGATAGTAACCGGCCGGCACGGTGCCGCAGCTGCCGCCGGTCGGCGTCACGCCGGTGGTCAGGCAGTAGGTCCCCTGCGGCGGATTGACCACGGTAAGCTGGCGCGAATCCTGCCAGCGGGCGAGATTGCGGATCGAGACCGTGTCGCTGAACGCATGATCGAAGATCGCGGTCATCTGGTCGATGTTGATGCGCTGCTTGTCGACGTTGCGATAGCCGAAGTAGTCGCTGCGGTGAACGCCGGGCACGGTGCCGCTGTAATAGGGCACGCCGTACTGCGGGACGTTGTCGTCCTCCTGGTGGAAGTACTGGAGCGTCAGGCTGGTCGGGCTGTCGATGCCGATGGTGACGGAGGGCGCCACGCCCCAGCGCTTGTAGTCTTCCACGTCGCGGCCGGGCACGTCGTTGCGGTGCCACATGCCGTTGAGGCGGAAGGCGACGAGGTCGTTCACGCGCTTGTTGAGATCAACGGTGGCGCGGTAATAATTGTCGGTGCCGACGCCGGCCGTGGCGACATAGGCATCATCGGCCTTGGGGCGCTTGCTGACGATGTTGATGTTGCCGCCGGTCGAACCGGCGCCGGAAACCACCGAGTTCGCGCCGTTGGTGACTTCGATCTGCTCAAGGTTGAACGGATCGGTGCGCGTCACCTGCGCGCTGTCGCGCACGCCGTCGATGGTGATGTCGTTCGCGGCGCTGTAGCCGCGGAAGGTGATGTTGTCGCCGGGGCCGGTGCCCGCTTCGCCCGCGCCAAAAGTGATGCCGGGGACGGTGGAGAGCACGTCGCGCAGGGTCAGCAGGTTCTGCTGCTCGATCACTTCGCTGGAAAGCACGGTGATGGTCTGCGGCGTATCGAGCACGGGGCGGGTGCGCTTGGGGGATTCGAGCTTGCGGCCGGGCTGCTCGTCAATCGCGGAATCGCTGACGGTGACGCCGCCGAGCACGCGCTGGCCGTCGGACTGCTGGGCATGGGCGGGGGCAACGCTGAACACGGGCGCGATGCAGGACAGCGCAAGGAACGTGCGGCGCGCAGCCGAGGACGAAGGCTTGGAAGACATAATTCCCCTCATGTTTGGAATTCCTTTGGCGGCTCCGATAATGAGAGTCATTCGCATTCGCAATATACTTTGTTACAAGTGTAACGCTTATGTTGCAAAATCGTCGGGGCGGGGGTTCTCGAAGGGGCGGGTAAGGCCGCTCAGGGCACGACGAGGAGGGCCGCAAGGGCCGGGCTGATCCATTCCTCGATCCGGCCCTCACCGTGGTCTCCCGCGCGGCAAAGCGCGCGAACCGCCAGATTCTCGCAGATGGCCCGTTCGCGCATGGCCTCGGGCGGCTCGACACAGAGCGCAGTGGCCCAGGCATCGGCCAGCATGGCGCTGCGATGGACCACGCTGACGGCCATGGCATGTTCCACGGGCAGGGCGCTGCGCGGGTCGATGGTGTGGCGGCCGCGCACATAGTCTCCCGAGGTCGCCACGGCGAGCTGATGCAGGGCGATGCGGAAGGGCGGAATATCGCAGGTCGGCGTTTCGAGATCGACCCACCAGGGATCGCCGTCCGGCTTCATCCCCGAACCGACGAGCTCGCCGCCGATCTCGACAAGGAAATGGTTGCAGCCCCTTTCGCGCAGCAGCGCGGCAAGGGCATCGACGGCATGGCCCTTGGCGATGCCGGAAAGGTCCAGCCGCAGGCCGCCGGGCTGGAGCAGGCGGTGGCTGTCGGCATCGAAGGTCAGCTTCCGCCAGCCGGAAACCGCACGGGCCCCGGCAAGCGCGTCCGCACTCGGCGGTGCCGCGACCGGGACGGGGCCGTAACCCCAAAGATCGACGATGGCACCGATCGCGGGATCGAAGGCGGCATCGGTCACTTCGGCGATGGCAAACGCTGCTGTCATGACACCGGCAAAGGCGGGCGGCAGCGAGATCCACGTTCCCGCCGCAGCGCGATTGAACCGGCCGAGCACCGAGTCCGCCCGCCAGTGACTCATCTGGGCAAGAATATCCTCGAGCCGGGCCTCGATCGCCTCGACGATCGCGTCCCGGTCGAAGTTTTCGGGCGCCGCCAGGCGGAGACGCCAGGTCGTTCCCATGGTCTCCCCGCCGAGGTCGATGACCGGGGCGTCCTGTCGCCAGTCGGCAAGGACGCCCGGATCGATGTCGAGCGGCACGGCCAGTCGCAAGGGGGAGGCCAAGGGAGGCTTGGTGTCGTTCAGGTCGCTTTAGGTGCCGTTCAGGGCGCGACCACTTCGACGGTGGCGGTGTAGCTCATGCGGCGCTCGGTGGCGCGCTTTTCGCTGGGCTTGTTGTCGCTGGCGCTGGCGTTGATCCAGTACATTCCGGCGACCGGCCACTTGACGTGGAGCACGCCGTCGGCGCCGGTCGTCAGTTCCTGGGCCTGTTCGGCCTTGCGGTACTTCTTGCTGCCGGGAACCACGGTAACCTTGACGCCGGCGGCGGGCTTGCCGTCGATCAGGAAGCGGAACTGCCCCTCTTCGTTGGACACCAGCTCGTCCGGGTGCGTGATCGGATCATTTCCAGGCCCTTGCCGGTGGGCGTGAAGACGGTCTTCGTCGGCGCATCGGCGGTCACGTAGATGTAGTTGCCGGAAATCGATTCGGTCAGCTTCACGTCGGTGGCATTGGCCGGAATGTCCGCCACGGTCGCGACACTGCGTACCGGCGCGCCGCCGGCGCCGGGCGCCCCTCCGGGACCACCCGCACCGGGGCCGCCTGTACCGGGGCCGCCTGCACCGGGACCACCGGCGCCCATCGGGCGGCCGCGTCCGCCCAGGCGCCAGTCTTCGCCGTTCACCTTGAAGCTGCCCATGATCGCCGAGCGCTGGGTGCCGATCTTCCAGGTGCCGGGCTTGTCGATCTTGACGTCGAACGTCGCGCGGTAGCGGCCGGTGGCCGGGTTCTCGATCTTGCCTTCGCTGCCGTCAGGAGCCCAGACGGTGACCTGTTCGGGGCTCATCGGGAAATGGTCGGGATAGAACAGATCGTTCGATACCGCCGCATCGACGGTCACGTATTCGCTGGTGCCGGCGAGCGTGGTGGTGGACGGCAGGAGCCACTGGCGGTGCGCCGAAGCGGGCGAGGCAAGAGCGGCGGCCACGGCGGCCGAGGCGATCAGGATATGGCTGTAGCGCATGTCATGTCCTTGAAAAATCGTGAATGTTCGAGAATTTGAGATCAGCGGATGGTGATCGCACCCAGTTCGGAACTGCCCGATGCCGAGCCGGCCTTCTTGACGGGAACGGTGACCGGAACCGAGACGAGTTCGCGCCCGCCGGTTTCACGCGCGGCTTCCACTTTGAAGACATACTGTCCCGCCGGAAGATTGGCGGGCAGGGGGATCTGGTAGGTGCCGGGCGCGCGGGTGGCGCCGCTCAGCCCGTCTGCGGGCAGGTTGAGCGAACGGCCGCCCTTGCGCCACCAGGTGCGCAGGTCCGCCAGCCACTTCGTGCCGGGCTCGCGGCCGGCCTTCTTGACGTCGTACCACACGAAAACGGTGCGGGCCGGGCCGCCGGCGGCGGTTCGAGCCAGCCGACGACGTAGGGACGATGGTATTCCGCGACGTTGATGCGCGGGATCGTCACGCTCACGGTCGCCGCGGCAGCCGGGGTGGCGATGGTCCCGGCGACGAGCGCCGGGGCCAGAAGTGGAAGCGCTGGCAGTACCTTCGATGTCGTCATCGGTGCCTTCTTGTCTCAGTGGATGAATATCAGGGCGATCGCGAGCGGGATCAGCAGGCTCAGCCCGACCAGCGGCCAGGTCGAGGGCCGATGTCTGGCGTGAAGCTGGAGAAGGAACAGGCCGGTCACCGTGAACACGACGCAGGCCGCCGCGAAGAGATCGATGAACCAGAACCACACCGAGCCGGTGTTGCGGCCCTTGTGCAGGTCGTTGAGGTAGGAAACCGTGCCGCGATTGGTCACTTCGGCGGAAATCGCGCCGTTGGAACGGTCAATGCTGACCCATGCGTCGCGGCCCGGGCCGGGCATGGCGACATAGACCTCGTCCTCGGCGGACCAGTCCGCCGGGAAACCGGCGGGATCGAGGGGAACGGCGGCGGCCACTGCCCTGGCGACATCGGCGGGAAGCGGCGCGGTGCCGTCTCCGGCGGGGGGCAGGCTACGCAGGAGGCCGGGCGCGATCTTGCCTTCGCTCTGTACCACCTTGGGTTCCGCACCGATCGATGCCGCATGGTTGAGCGTGATGCCGGTGATGGCGAACAGGAACATTCCCGCAAGCGAAACCGCGGCGCTCACCCAGTGCCAGGTGTGAAGCTGCTTGAGCCAGAAGGCGCGGGCCTTCTTGTTCTTCTTCTTCGCGGGAGCGCGGCGGGCGGCGGCAGGACGCACGGTTTGCCCGGGATCTGCAGGCGGTTCTGTCCGCGCAGCAGGCGGTGCACGGTCCGCCCCATCAAGCACATCGAGACTTTCGCCGTTACCGCCCAACTTGCACGTTTCCCTTGGTCTACGGGAGTCGCGCAAAAAGCGATGCGGAATCGAGTCCCGGCCCCCCCTGTGCCGCTGCCATTATCGCAAGTGCGAATGCCTCGCAATAACAAAGCGCAAATCGAGGTGAAGGGATCGTGCAAGCGGCGAATGCCGCCGGATGCCGAACCGGCTTCCGGCGGCAGGTCTGCCGACAAGCGCCCAGGGTGGGACTTTGCGCGTGCCGGCAGGATGTCGGGGATCAGCCCCCGACGGTGAGCATCACCGCACCGCGAGCGGGGACCGTGTAGCTTGCGGGCAGTTTCGCGGCCTTGACCCCGGTCCACAGGTCTTCGACCTGCGAGATTGCGGCCAGACCGGCATCGGCAGGTGTCAGCGAGAGCGAGGCCGCGGTCTCGCCGCGGTTGAACAGGGCCAGGGCAACGCGGCCGTCTGCCAGCGGCTTGGCCCAGACTTCCATTGAGCCCGCCTTGCGCACGGCCTTGCCCTGGACGCCCCTGGCATCCTGATCCACGGCGATGACGCGCCTGTTGGTCAGCATCGCCAGCGTTTCGGCACTGGTTTCGCGCAAGTCATGGCCCATCATCAGCGGCGCGGCGGACATGGCCCAGAGCGTCATGTGCGTGCGGTATTCGTCCGCGCTCATCCCGCCGTTTCCGACTTCGAGCATGTCCGGATCGTTCCAGCCATGCGGCCCGGCCCAATCGGGTTTGCCGTTCTTGTCGAAGCCGATTTTGGCCATTGTCGGATAGTCGTCGGTGATGTCGCCGGTCGTGCGCCGCAGCTGGCCGCCGACGTCGCGGCCCCAGCTTCCCACGTCGAAGCGGCCATATTCGCAGAGCGAGAAGATGAACTCGCGCCCCGTCGCCTGAAGGGCGGCGCCCATTTCGTAGTAGCTGCGCTTCACGGTATCGGCATCGGCATAGAACCACTCGCCCGAGCACAGGTCGTACTTCAGGTAGTCGAAGCCCCATTCGGCATAAGTCTTCGCATCCTGCGCGACGTGGCCGTAGCTGCCTTCGTAGCCGGCGCAAGTGCGCGGCCCCTGCGAGGAATAGATGCCGATCTTCAGTCCCCTGGAATGGACATAGTCGGTCAGCGCCTTCATGTCCGGAAACTTCTCGTTGGGCTGTAGCACGCCATTGGCGTCGCGCTTGCCCTGCCAGCCATCGTCGATGTTGATGTAGAGGTAGCCGGCATCGCGAAGGCCGGTAGAGACCATGGCATCGGCCTGCGCGCGCACGGTCTTGTCATCGATGTGCTCGGCGAACTTGTTCCAGCTGCTCCAGCCCATCGGCGGGGTGGCGGCCAGCCTGTTGGGGATCGGCGTGCCGAGCGGGGGCAGTGCGGCGAACTGGAAGGCGCGCGCCCTGGCGTCCTTCGCCTTGCCCTTGTAACCCTTGCTGTCGACCTCGGATTCCCAGATCCTGCCCTTGAGATGGGCCTGCCCGCCTTCAAGCGCGACGCTCCACGGGCGGGTAAGGTGCTCCTTGTCGTTGAGGTTGCGGGCCTCGAACTTCAGTTCGCCGTTCTCGACGCGCGGGTTCATCATCTCGACCGGGCCGTACCATTTGGTGGTTACGGTGCCGGCGATCTTGCCGCCCTTCGAGGTGACTTCCATCATCGTCACGCCCGGCGTGGGCGGGGTGTCGTCGAACAGCCAGACGCCGTCGTAGGCGGTCTTGGCAAGGGCAGGCGCAGCAGGCGAAAGGGCGGTGCCAAGCAGGGCGGCAGCCAGCACGAGGGCGCGTTTCATCGCGATCTCCTTGGGATCGGTATCGTTACGGGTGAAGGGGGCGGCAGCCCGGCCGTGTCAGGCCACTGCCGCCGCCGCCTCGCGTCCGGCTTCGCTGCGGCTGCGGCCGTAGAGGAAGTAGACGAGGAGGCCGATCACGTTCCAGGCGCCGAAGCGGACCAGCGTGCTCTCGGGCAGGCTGAACAGCAGGTAGGCGCAGCCCAGGAACGTCAGCGTACCGACAACGTAAGGCTGCGGGCAGCGGAACAGGCGCTTCAGGTCCGGCGCACGGCGGCGCAGGATCATCAGGCACGCGCCGACCGAGATGAAGGCGATCAGGGTGCCGGCATTGGCGAGTTCCGCGATCTCGTCGAGACGGAAGATACCGGCGACGACCGCGATCGAGATGCCGGTCATCAGCGTGATGCGGGTGGGGGCGCCGGTGCGCGGGCTGATCTTGGCGAGGCTGCGCGGCAGCAGGCCGTCGCGGGCCATGACGAAGAACACGCGGCTCTGGCCGTACATCATCACGAGGATAACGGAAGGCAGGGCGAGCACGGCGGCAAAGGCGATCAGGTGCGCGGCAACCGGCTGGCCGAGCTGGCGCAGCACGAGGGCGAGCGGTTCGGGCGAGTTGGCAAGCTGCTGGAAGGGCAGGGCACCGATCGCGGTAATCGCAACGGCCATGTAGATCGCGGTGCAGACGACCATCGAGCCGATGATGCCGATGGTAAGGTCGCGGCCCGGGTTCTTGGCTTCCTCGGCTGAAGTGGCGACCGCGTCGAAGCCGTAGAAGGCGAAGAACACGATGGCGGCGGCGGCCATGACCCCGCGCTTCTGCCCTTCCACCTCGGTGCTGCCGAAGCCGTAGGGCATGAAGGGTTCAAGGTTGCCGCCCTGGAAGGCGGGCAGCGCCATGACGACGAAGATCGTGAGCGCGACGAGCTTGATGATGACCAGCACGATGTTGAGCGTGGCGCTTTCGCGGGTGCCGGCGATCAGCATGCCCATGACGGCCAGCGCCACCAGTACGGCAGGCAGGTTGACGATGCCGCCGCCGTGCGGGCCGACCAGCAGCGCGTGGGGCAGATGGATGCCCGCCGACTGGATCCAGCCGACCAGATAGCCGGACCAGCCGACCGCGACGGTGGAGCAGGCCAGCGAATATTCGAGAATCAGGCTCCAGCCGACGATCCAGGCGATGGTTTCGCCCATGGCGGCATAGGAGAAGGTGTAGGCGCTGCCGGCGGCCGGGATCATCGTCGCCATTTCCGCATAGGCAAGCGCGGCGCAGGCGCAGACCGCGCCGGCGATCGCGAAGGCGAGGATCACGGCGTCCCGCGCGCTCCGCGCCGACGCCGGTCAGGGTGTAGATGCCGGTGCCGACGATGGCGCCGACGCCAAGGGCGATCAGGTGAGGCCAGCTCAGGGTCTTGGCCAGGGAATGCCCGGAGTCGCGTTGTGAGAGTTTTTCTATCGATTTACGCGGTCCGAGCATGGATCCCCCTGGTTATGGTCTCAGCCGGTTGTCTGGCTGGCGGTAAAATGAGCGCGCAAGTCGTCAAGCGTGCTGGCGATGTGCTGGGTGAGCAGGCCCTGCACCTTGTCCGCCTCTCCGGCGAGCCAGGCATCGAGCAGGTCACGGTGTTCCATATGCGCGCGGTCGCCGCGGCCCGCCGGTTCGAGGTGGGCGATCACATAGCGTTCGGCGAGCACTTCGAGGCGCTCGACAAGCTGCGTGGTAAGCAGGCGCTTGCCCGGGCGGACCAGGGCGACGTGGTATTCGCGGTTGCGCACGGCAACGTCGCTGAGATTTTCCTTGGCCGCGGCGTCAAGCACTTCGAAGGCCTTGATGGCGGCCTGCCGGTCGGCATCATCGGCCTTGGTGCAGGCATAGGCTGCGGCGGCGGGTTCGGTCGCAAGGCGCAGGAGATAGATCTCTTCGGCCTGATCGCTCGACATCGGGCGGACGAACCAGCCGCGATTGGCCTGGCTGGTCAGCAGACCCTCATGTTCGAGCCGCGCCAGCGCTTCACGCAGCGGGATCTTGCTCACGCCCAGTTCTGCGGCCAGCGCATCCTGCCGGACCGGCTCCATCACGGGGAGCTTTCCTTCGACGATCCTTTCGCGGATCACGTCGAAAATGCGTTCAGCAAGGGTGCGGACGACGATTGTCACCAATGAATCTCCATACAACTCTCGACGGCGCGATACGCCTTCGATCTAACGTATACGGTAGATGATCCCAAATGACGCTGCAATGCGACCTTTTCCGACCAGCGATTGCGTTTTGTTAATCGCGACCCTTCACCGCCCGGGCGAACCGGGACGTTGTGATTTCGGTGGATCGAGACGTTCATGGCGCGGTGCAAAGCCTTGTGCGGACGGGCGGTGATTGATATATGGTATACGATATAGTCTGACTTATGCAACGGAGTTTTTGTGGGGTCCATTGGAATTGTCGGTGGCGGGGTGGTCGGGCTCTGCACGGGCATCGAATTGCTCGAAGCAGGGCACCAGGTTGCGCTTGTCGATGACGATACCGAGGGCAAGGCGGCATCCTGGGGCAACGCGGGGCACATCGCGGTCGAACAGGTGGAACCGCTTGCCTCTATGGACATGGTGCGCAGCCTGCCGCAGCGCCTGTTCCTGCGCGGCGGACCGCTGGGCTTCCCGCCTGCCGCCATGGCGGAATGGGTGCCTTTCGGGCTGCGCCTGCTTGCCGCCGCCCGTCCGGCGCGGTTCCGCAAGGGCTGCGAGGCCCTGGCACCGCTTCTGGCCGGCTCGATGCCTGCGTGGATTTCGATGACCGAGCGCATCGGGGCGCCGGAACTGCTTCGCCAGGATGGCCATTTCGTGCTCTGGCACGGGGAAAGCGCCGCTCGCGAAGGCCGTGCTTCATGGCAGGCGGCGGAAACCGGTACCGCGCAAGTGCATGAGGCGACACCGGCCGAACTGGCGATGCTGTCCGGTCTCGGCAAGCAGCCGGTAGCCGGCGCGATCCGTTTCTCCGGTAGCGGCCAGATCGCGGACCTCGGCGATTTGCGGACTGCCTTGCGCAAGGCTTTCGCCGAGCGGGGTGGTACTTTCGTGGCCCGGCGCGGGGAATTGCGGATGGCGGGAGGCCGCGTCGAGATCGGCGGTGTCGATGCCGAGCAGGTGCTGGTCTGTGCGGGCGTGCGCTCGCGCGAATTGATGGAGCATCTCGGCCACAAGGTGCCGATGATCGCCGAACGCGGCTATCACGTCCGCGCCGATGCCGGCGTGTGGGCTGCCGACCTGCCGCCGGTGGTCTTCGAGGAACGCTCGATGATCGTCACGCGCTATCGAAGCGCAGTGCAGGCGGCGAGTTTCGTCGAACTCGGGACGGTCGATGCGCCTGCCGATCCGCGCAAGTGGGAGCGGCTGGAGCGCCATGTCGCGGAGCTTGGCCTGCCCATCGGAGGGCCGTTCCGCCGCTGGATGGGCTGCCGCCCGACCCTGCCGGACTATCTTCCCGCCATCGGCCGCTCGACGAAGGCATCCAATCTCTTCTATGCCTTCGGTCATCAGCACCTAGGGCTTACACTTGCGCCGATCACGGCGCGGCTGGTCACATCGATGGTCGCGGGCAAGCAGCCGGAGCTGCCGCTCGCGCCGTTCGATATCCAGCGCTTCGCATAAAGGAATAACGACATGATTGGCGGATCGACCGCAGAGATCGAACTGGCCGGGCTCGAAGCCTGGGCCGACCGCGCCCCGGCCATCGCCGTGGCCGAGCGCGAGGCGCGGATGGCACGCGCGGCGGAACTGACGGACCGGCTCGGCGCCGATGCGCTGCTGGTCAATGCCGGAGCCTCGCTGCGCTACTTCTCGGGCCTGCCCTGGGGGCAGACCGAACGTCTTGTCGCCATGCTGCTCGTCCCCGGACGCAAGCCGATCATGATCTGCCCGCATTTCGAGATCGGCACGCTGGAAGCCGATCTCGCGATTCCGGTGGACATCCGTTCGTGGCAGGAAGACGAAGATCCGGTCGCACTGGTGGTTCGGGTGCTTGCGGAAATCGGCGCGAAGACGGTGGCGATTGACCCGGAACTGCCCTTCCACTTCGCCGAGCGCATCCGGCAGGGCGGTTCGGCCAGGCCGGTCGATGCGATGCCGGTCATCAAGCAGTGCCGCATGGTCAAGTCCGCCGCGGAACTTGCGCTGATGCAGCAGGCCAAGAACATGACCCTGCTGGTCCATCAGGCTGCCGCGCGCATCCTGCGCCCCGGTATCCGCCAGAGCGAGGTGGTCCACTTCATCGATGCCGCGCATCGCAAGCTCGGCGCCAGCGGGTCGAGCTTCTGCATCGTCCAGTTCGGCGAGGCGACCGCCTATCCGCACGGGCTTCCGGGCGACCGTGAGCTGAAGGAAGGCCAGCTCGTGCTCGTCGACACGGGCTGCACCATCCAGGGCTACCATTCCGACATCACCCGCACTTACGCTTTCGGCGATGTCTCGCAGGATATCCGCCGCATCTGGGACATCGAGAAGGAAGCCCAGCAGGCCGCCTTCGACGCCGTGCGTCCCGGCGAGCCTTGCGAAGCGGTCGACTATGCCGCGCGTGTCGTGCTCGAAAAGGCCGGGCTGGGGCCTGACTACAACCTGCCGGGCCTGCCGCACCGTACCGGCCACGGCATCGGCCTTTCGATCCACGAACCAGCCTATCTCGTGCGCGGCGACAAGACGCCTCTGGAGCCGGGCATGTGCTTCTCCAACGAGCCGATGATCGTGGTTCCGCAGAAGTTCGGCGTGCGGCTGGAAGATCACATGTTCGTTACCGAAACCGGCGCGCAGTGGTTCACGCAGCCGCAGGTCGCCATCGACCGTCCGTTCGCGCAATAGCCGCTACAGCGGCCAGCAGTACATGATGAGCGGCGTCCCGACACCCAGCACGAGCAGGGAAAGCGGGGCGCCCAGCCGGGCGTAGTCGCCGAACCGATAGCCGCCCGGCCCCATCACCAGCGTGTTGCACTGGTGCCCGATCGGGGTGAGGAAGTCGCACCCGGCACCGATCGCCGTAGCCATGAGGAAGGCGTCCGGCCGGTAGCCGAGGTCGGTCGCGAAGACGGCGGCGATGGGAGCCACCACCAGCACCGTTGCCGCATTGTTGAGGAACGGCGTAACCGCCATCGAAGCGGCGAGTACCATCGCCACCGCGCCCCATGGCGGCATGTCCCGGGCGAGCCTCGACAACTCGCTCGCCAGAATGTCGGATGCGCCCGTTGTCTGGAGGGTTTCGCTGACCGGGATCAGGGCGCCCAGCATCACCAGGATCGGCCATTCGATGGCTTCGTAGGCATCGTTCACCGGCAGGGCACCGGTGATGATGACCGCGCCAGCCGCCGCGAAGAACGCGACAGCCACAGGAACGAGCCCGGTTGCCGTCGTTATCATCGCCAGCGCGAGGATCGCCAGTGCCAGCCAGCCGCTGCGGCTCATGCCGAGCCGGATATGCCGCTGTGCCAGCGGAAGTACGCCAAGTTGCTGGAGGCGGCCGGGCATCTCCTCCAGGACGCCTTGAAGCACAACCACGTCGCCGGCTGCGAGCACGACATTGCCCGGCTTGTTGCGCAGGCTCTCGCCGCGGCGCGATATTGCCACGAGGCGCAGGCCCATCCGCTCCTTCAGCATCAACCGGCCGGCCGTATTTCCGACAAAGGCCGATTCCGTCGTTACCACGCCCTCGATCACGCCGATCTCGTCACGGGCGCGCTGATGCTCGTCGTCCTCCTCATGATCGTCGAGGGTGAGCTGCGAGCGGACGATGGCCCGTTCCAGCGCGTCGGGATCGCCGGAGAGGATAAGCACGTCGCCCTGCGCGATGTGCGTGTCGGGATGCACGTCTCCGCGCAGGCCGGCGCGCAGGAGGGCCGTCACTTCTACTTCGCCGTCGTGGTGGTCGACGAACTCCCCGATCGTCTCGCCGATGGCACTCGACAGTTCCGAGACGGTGGCCTCGGTCGTGTAGTCCGAAATGTTGAGCGCTTCTCCCATGGTCGCGGCGGCGCGCCGGTCCGCGGGCACGAGCCGGTAGCCGAAGCGCAGGAACACGAGCCCGATCACCAGCATGCCGAGCCCCGTCGGCAGATAGTCGAACATGCGGAAGGGCTCGCCGGTCAGCTCCTCGCGCACGCGGCTGACGATGATATTGGGCGAAGTGCCGATCATGGTGGTCAACCCGCCGAGCAGCGAGGCGAACGCCATGGGCATAAGGAAGCGGGAGGGGTTGGAATGGCTGCGCCGGGCCATCTGCGAGGCGGCCGGCATCATCATCGCCAATGCGCCGATGTTCTTGATGAGACCGGAAACGACGCCGACGGACGCCGTCAGCACGAACAGTTGCGAACCGGGCCGTCGTACCCATTGGCTGACCCAGTTCACTGCCTGCTCGACGACACCGGTCCGCTGCACGGCAGCGGAAAGCACCAGCGCGGAGGCAATGATGATGACGATATCGTCGGAGAACCCCGAAAATGCCTTCTCCGGCGGGACGAGGCCCAGCGCCAGCGCGGCAAGGAGGGCGATGATCGCCGTGACATCGTAGCGGAAACGGCCCCAGACGAAGAGAATCATCATGCCGCACAGGGTGGCGATGGAAAGCCACTGGTTCAGGGTCATCGGAACTCGCTCTGGACTGCCGCGATATCGGCATATCCATGTAATGCTCGAGCGCCCTCAAGGTGCCGGGGGCGCCAACGTTCTCGCCCGAGTATGGCGTTGAACAGGAGCACTATTCCCGTGCGGCCATCAAGGAGCATCCCTCCCTGGCGCTGTTCCCTGCCGGTTAGTCCATGCAATTGATTTTGGTTAATCGAGTAACCTTGTTGAACTAGGGGATGTGCCATAGGTCGCTGCGCAATGGTTTGCGAATCGCCATTCTTCCGTCGTGCCGTGCGGGCCCTGACTTTCCTCTGCGCATTTCTGTGCATGGGATCGGCGGGCGTCGCATCGGCGGAAGTCCTGCGATTGGGGCAGCCCCTGTGCCACGCCGTCAGCTCCGTGGTGCCCGCGGGCGACGCGATCCCGGAAAACTTCGCCTGCACCGGAAAGCCGGAAGGCTATCAGAAAGGTACGCTCTGGCTGCATGACATGCTGCCGATCGGGGCCGACGAGCAGGACGATCTCTCTCTTATCATCCACAGTTCCCGGTTCGACAGGCTCTTCGTCTACTTCACTTATGCCGACGGCGCGATGGAACGGCAGGACGTGCGCAGCGGCGATTTCGGCTCGCACTGGCGTGCGGGCGGCAGCTCGCCTTTCGTGCGCCGCACCGCGATGTTTCGCTGGTGGGCGTGACGATGCGGTTCGACAAGGTGGCCAGCGCGAACCTGCTTCGCATGAGGCTGGTAGGCCGCGGCGAGGAGAGCACGCAAACGACCGGACTGGCGACGTCGATCGGCGCCGCGCTCGTGCTGCTGCTGGCGGGAGCCATCTACAATGCATCGCTGGCCGTGGCGGTGCGGCGGCAGTTTTCGGCCTGGCAGGCGGCCTGGGCCAGTTGCATGATCGTGTGGGGCGCCTGCTGGTCCCAGCTCCACCTGTTCTTCTTCCCGGGCATGGCGGGCGCTGTTTCCGCGCAGATCTGCACGGGCCTTTCATGCCTGGCGATCTCGCTGGCGACCCTGAGCGCGGTAACCGCATTGGACGAAGGATATGTCAGCCGCTGGGCACGGCGGGCCGCACTGGTCCTGACCGGCTGCGTGGCGCTGCTGGGCGTGCCTCTTTCCTTCATGCGCTCGGGGCCAATCGATGCGCTGGCTGGGGTTTTGGGCATCCTCGTGCTGGCCAACCTGTTGGCGGTTGCATTCTGCATCGCGCAGGCCTGGCGCCGGGGCAGCCACGAGGCGCGCAGCTTCGCGGGGGCATGGTCCGTGCCGATGGTCGTCCTCGGTTCGATCGAGTTCATCGACACCAACACGATGTTCTGGGGCGGCGGCTCGCAGATACTGATCCTTTTTGCGGCGGCGTGGCAGACCTTGTGGCTTTCGGTTGCCGCATCGCGTTCGCACGCCCGGCTGCGGATCGAGCGCGATATGGCGCGCCAGGCCGAGGCGCAGGCCCAGGAACTGGCCCGCCGCGATTCGCTGACCGGCTTGCCCAATCGGCGCGGCTTCATCGAAAGGGTGGGCACTGTCCTCGAACAGTCGCAGCAACAGGGGGCCACGGTTGCCCTGCTGCTGATCGATGTCGACTGGTTCAAGTCGATCAACGATGTCTACGGACACGAGGCAGGCGATGTCGTGCTGGCCACGATCGCCCGGCAGATCGGCCCTCACGAAAGCCGGACCTGCACCGTCGCGCGGCTCGGCGGCGAGGAATTCGCGATGATGGTGGCCGGTCTCGAAGACTTCGCGCTCAAGCGCTTTGCCGAGGACGTTCGCCGGGAGATCGCCGCATGCGATCATGGCGAGGCGATCGGAAGGCGCAACGTCACCGTAAGCATCGGGCTGGCCAAAGCCGCGACCGGCGCGGATTTCCGTTCGCTCTATCGCCTTGCCGACGAAGCACTCTACGATGCCAAGCGTCAGGGACGGGATCAGGTCGTGGTCAGGACGCTGGACGTGCTCGTTTCCTCCGCCGCGGAAGATATCGAGCGGGCTGCCCTGGGCAGTTAACGAACCAGGGCGAAGCCTATGCGCAGGCGTGTGGTGGAACGGTTGTAGTCGAGCAGGTTCTCGCCGTAGCCGGCAAAGCCCTGAACGAAGAGGTAGAGATCGGGCCCGCCGCCCAGCAGGCGGGGCAGCGGATAGGACAGGTCCGCGTTGACCGCGCCCTTGCCCGAGGACAGGTTCAGGCGCGTGGTGGCAGATAGCCGCCAGCCGTTTTCCTCGCCATACTGCACGAACAATCCGGTATTGCCGCGGTAGTGGAGGATGTCCGGGTTGCCGGACGTGCTTCCGACCGGGAACGTCAGGCGCGGCGCGATCATCAGGCGGCGGTCCTGGCCAAGCGGGATCGCGGCCATCGGGGCAATGTAGATACTGTTGATGCTGCGGGAATCGTCCCCGTCGCGGCCGTTCGATTCGTGCCGCAAGCCGCCCTGCAGAGCCAGGGAAATGCCGTTTTCCAGCACTTTGCTGGGCGTGACGTAGATGATCTCGGGCTGATAGTCGATGTTGCGGAACGGCATCGAGCGGGCGCGCAGGTCCCAGAACATGCGCTGGGTGTAGGCCAGATGAAGGCCGTCCCGCCAGGAACCGGGAAGGTCGGCAGCGTGGCGGGAGCCGAACAGCCGGTATTCGAAGCTGAGCTGGATACGGGCCTCGGTATTGGTGCCAGGCCCGTAGACGGCGTAGATCGGTTCGTAGGGTGCGAGATTGTTAACGAAGGCATTGCCCGCGCTCCGGTCGGACGGGGGAGCGGCGACAGGATGGGTTACAGGCTCGTTCTGCGCGAGTTGTGCCGGGGGCGAGGCTTGCGATGATGGCGGGGGCGGCGGGGCAAGATGGAGGGCAATCTGTTGCCCGCTCCACCGCGGGATCGAAACGAGCGCTCCATCGGGGGCCTTGTCTGCCGGAAGCCGGTAGCGCGCCCGGCCGAAGCCGCCGGGCGCGACGGTGATCTGCGCGGGCGTACCGGGTGCACGTTCGAGCGATACCGAGGTTTGCCGGCCTTCGGCACGATCAGGGCTTCCACCCGATCGGGCAACGTGGTTGTGGCGGGAGTGGCGGCGGTGTTGAGAAAACGCAGGTCGATCAGCACGGCGCCGTCCGAGTCCCGCTCGCCGGCCTTGCCGATCAAGGCTTCCATCGGCTCGTCGGCCATGGCCGGCATCGGCGCGATGGAGGCAAGGATGCAGAGCGGCGCGAGCCCCGCCATGACATAGTGGCGGCGGTGCCTTGCGACGGGGCGAAGGGTCATCAAAGCTGTCCTGTTATCAATCGGCGCACCGCGAAAAATGAAGCGCGCTGGACCTTTGCCCAAGCCGCCCGGATGACCTGGACGGTATCAGCGCTTCCGCATTAGTACAAACAGATTAGGGGCATAGGACCTTCGCGCGAGGGCCTGGCCCTTGCCTTTGGGCGAGCGTGGGTCTGAAGCAAAGATGTCTGGCTTCTCCGCAAAGACCGAAACCCGGTGCGAATGAGATTCTCAAAGCCTTTCCGTTAGATGCGGCGACATGAACTCACATCGCATCTCATTCCGCCCCGGGACGTGTTTCGCAGCCACCGCGATTGCCATGCTCGCCGCGTCCTTCATGACCACCGGCGCCCATGCGGCCACCGCGACCGCGCCGATGGCTGTCACTGCCACCGTCCAGTCGGCCTGCATCGTGGTGGCCACCCCGCTGGCATTCGGGACCTACGATCCCACCTCGGGATCGGTGAAGGATGCCAACAGCACAATTACCGTCACCTGTACCAGCGGCACGTCCTTCACCGTGGGCCTCAATCCGGGTTCGACGAGCGGCGCGACCGTCACCACCCGGCAGATGGCCAACGGCACCAACCGGCTGTCCTACGCTCTCTATAGCGACATCAACCACACGACAAACTGGGGCAACACGCCCGGCACCGATACGCCCACCGCGACCACGGCTACCGCTGTGCCTTCGCTCCTGACCGTCTACGGCCGTATCTCGGCGTCGCAGAACGTCCCGGCCGGCGCCTATACCGACAGTGTGACCGTCACGGTCAATTACTGAACATGGGGCCTTCCGGTCCCCGGCGGTTCGTCCTCGGCGCGCTGGCCGTCTTGGCGGCATTGTCCGCATTCGGCGCAAGCGCGGGCGCCAGCGCCTTGCGGGTGACGCCGATCCGGGTGGAGGTGCAGGCCGGCAAGCAGTTCTGCTCGCTCAGCATCGCCAATGACGGAGACCAGCCGGTGAGCGTTCAGGTTCGCGGCTATCGCTGGTCCAAGGACGAACGCGGCGCGGACGTGCTGGATACGGCGGTGGGATTTCAGATCAATCCGACGATCGTGACGCTAAAGGCGCAGGAGTCGCGCCTCATCCGCTGCAGCCTGCCCCCGGCCGAAGGTGCCATCGAACAGACCTGGCGGCTGGTGTTCGATGAACTGCTCACGCCGGTTAGCGTTACCGTGCCCGGGGAAATCCGCGCGCTCCTGCGCATCAGCGTGCCCGTGTTTCGGGCGCCGGACGGGGCCTCCCCCGATATCTCGTGGACCTTGGTGAGGACGCCTGAAGGAGGGCAATCGGTTGTTCTCACCAATAGCGGAAGCCGGCACATCCGGGCTATCTCACTGGAACTCAAACCGTCTTCCGGCGCGGGGCAGCGGGTCGAGCGCGGATTTTACCTCCTGGCGGGAGGGCACTTCGAGATTCCTGTAGCGCTTTCACAGGCCAGCCCGATCGCCGAGGTCCTCATCCAGACCGACGAAGGATCGATCACCCCGTCACGAGCCGCCGTTTCGGCCGGCGCGGGCCAGTGACAGGGAGGCGCCATGGCGAGGCGTTCACGCTATCGTCCGGCATGGACGGCATTTGCCGTCGCAGCCTGTCTTTGCGGCACGGCGGCCGAGGCGCAGCAGGGCGAGACGCCTATGCCGGTGGGAATCGTGCTGAACGGCCGCGATCTCCAGCGGCCGGGTCTCGTCGTCGTGGATGGTGAACGAATTTTCGTTCGCGTGTCCGACCTGCGCGAGTGGGGCATAGTCACCGCGTTTCGTACCGAGGTGCAGCTCGAGGGTGAAAGCTATCTGGAGATCGGCAGCGAACAGGGCATTTCCGGCCGCCTCGATCCCGATGGCGCAAACCTGTTGCTCGACGTCGATCCGGCTCATCTGCCGGAAACGCGCATCGGCGCCAGCGAGCGCGCGGTGCCGGTTGCGGAGGCGGTCCCCGTGGCCTTCATCGATTACGAACTTCATTTCACGCGGCAAAAGCGGGATAACTTTGCCTCCGCCGTGGTCGATGCCGGAGTATCCGGCCCGTGGGGCGTGGCGGGCACGAGCGCACTGGCCGAAAGCACGCGATCATCCGTTACCCGCCTCGACAGCACCTTTGTCCGCGATTTTCCCGAACAAAACCAGCGCCTTTCGGTGGGGGACACATTTACGCGAGGATCCGCATGGAGCCAGTCGGCCCGCTTCGGAGGTATTCGCTTCGGAACCGATTTCTCGCTCGATCCCGCCCGGATAACCTATCCGCTCCCCTCTGTCAGCGGCAGCGCACTGCTGCCTTCCACGGTCGAGCTTGCATCGCGAGCCGCCAGCCAGTCGCTCGCAGTCGAACCCGGCCGGTTCGCGTTCGATTACCGGCCCCGTTTCACCGGAGCGGGGGAAGTGACGATGATCGTGCGCGATATTGCCGGCAACGAGCGGACCGTAAGCCGCAGCTTCTATTCAAGCACGGCACTGCTGCGCCCCGGCCTATCGGAATTTTCGCTGGAGGCCGGAGCGCTGCGGCAGGACTATGGCTACCGCAGTTTCGCCTATGGCGAAGCCTTTGCGGCTGCCTCCTATCGCCGGGGCCTCACCCCGGTCCTGACCCTGGAAGGCCGCGCCGAGGGCAGCGGGCGGACGCGGATGGCAGGGGGCGCGGCGACACTGGTGATCCAGCCCATCGGTGAAATGCGGCTGAGCGCGGCCGCCTCGCAGGGCGATGCCGGGCACGGCCGCCTCTATCAGGTCCAGTTCCAGCGCCTGACGCCGGGCTACTCGATCACGGCGAGCTACCGGGCTGCGGATGCGGGCTTCAGGCAGGTGGGCGACAATGTGCGCGAGCGGGAAGCGCGGCGGGAACTCGCCGTCTCGGGCAGTCTGGTGCTGGGCAGGCTGGGCGGGCTCAATGCAAGCTACCTGCGCATCGTGGAGGGCCGTCGCCACCAGTCGATTTCGTCGGTGGGGTATTCGACCAACGTGGGCCGGGTTTTTCTGTCCCTCGGGGCGCAGCGTTTCGACAGCGACGACGGCACCGTGACATCGGGATTCGCGAGCCTGACCTTGCCGCTGGGCCAGGGGCGCCACGTGGGTTTCTATGCCGACCAGGAAAGCGCCGCGGCGACGTATGAGAAGGCGGCGCCATCGGGTCGGGGGCTGGGGTACCGCGCGGCGGGCGGATATGAAGACGATCGCGGTGTCTGGGTGGAGGGAGCGGCAACCCTGCGCGCGGCTGCGGGGCAACTCGATATTGCTGCGGCCCGGCGGGGCGGCGATATCATGGCGCGGCTTGAGGCGCGCGGCGCTCTCGTCGTGACGGGCGGAGGGCTGGTCGCCACGCCCAGCGTCGACAATGCCCTGGCGGTGGTGGAGGTGCCGGGCTCCAGCGCGGTGGACGTCATGCTCGAAAACCAGCCCATTGCCAGAAGGGCGGGGGGAGGGCGGCTGGCCGTGGTGACCGGTCTTCAGCCCTATGTCGCCAACCGGATATCGATCGATCCGTCCGAATTGCCGATTTCGGGCGAACTCGGCGCTGCCGAACAGGTCGTCGCGCCGGGGTGGCGACAGGCCGCGCGGGTCTCGTTCGGCAGTCGCGAGGTGCATCCCGTCCGCTTGCGTCTGGTGGATGAGGGAGGTTCTCCCTTGCCACCCGGCCTTGTCGTGACCGGGGGGGAAGGAGACGCCATTTTCACGGGTTACGACGGGGAGGTCTTCCTTGCCGATTATCAGGCGCGCGCGATCCTGACGGTGGAGAGGGCTGGCGGGAGCCGATGCCGTGTCCTGCTGCCGTCCAGCGCTCCTGCCGATGCCTTGGCGACGCCGCTGGCCGTTACCTGCACGGCAGTTCCATGGAAGACTGGACAATGATGCGTAAAACCCTGCTGCTTCTGGCGATGGCCGCCGGATCGTCCCTCGCATCGCCGGCGCAGGCGCTTTGCGTCCTGTGCACCTGCTCCGCTTCGACGACCGGGCTTGCCTTCGGGCCATACGATCCCAGTTCGCCCGGCCCCCGCGATGCCAATGCCACGGTCACGATAAACTGTTCGGGCGTGGCCGCCTTGCTGGGCAATATCGAAGTGGCCCTGAGCCCGGGCGGGGCGAGCAGCATCCCGCTTCGGCGCATGGTACAGGGCAGCGAACAACTGGTTTACAACATCTATTCCGACGCGACCTACACCACCCTGTGGGGCGATGGTTCGGGGGGCACGGCCGGGGTATCGCTGCCTTTCAATGGACTGCTCAGCTATACCGCCACCGTTACCGCCTACGGCCGGATTCCGACGCACCAGTACGTAAAACCGGGCCCCTACACGGACACGGTGACGGTGACGGTCACGTACTGATCCCTCAGCGTTTGACTTCGCGGGGGATGCCGGTGATCTTCCCGGCAGGAGATGAGATGAGTCGGAACGGCCCTCGCCATATCGACGTGGTACTCGACGCGGTGCGCTCGCCGAGCAGCGCCGGCACTTCTGCGGTTACTGCATCCTGGTGCCGCTCGCTCCTGCATCATGGGCTTGATCCCGGCACCGGAGCCAAGCGTTCGCGCGTCGAAGCCGCCCTGCTGGCGCATCGGCGCAGCGAACATGCCGCCTTGCTCACGGTGGCGCAGCCGGTGCTTGACCAGATGTTTCGTTCGGTGGGCCGATCTGGCTGCGGTGTCATCCTCAGCGACCCGACCGGCATCGTGCTCGATCGCCGGGTGTGCGACGGCGATGCCGATGAATTCAATGCCGTCGGGCTGGTCGAGGGCGGCCGCTGGGGAGAGGCGGAAGAAGGCACCAACGGCATCGGCACCTGCCTGTTCGAGGATCAGCCGGTCGTCATCCACCGGGACCAGCACTTCGCCAGCCGCAATGTCGGCATAAGCTGCATGGATGCCCCCCTTCACGATCACAGCGGCCGCCTGATTGGTGCGCTCGACGTGTCGAGCTATCGGCAGGATCATGGCCCGGCGATGGCGGAACTGGTGTCGGCGCTCGTGCGGGATGCCGCGCGGCGTATCGAGCGGGACTATTTCTGCCAGCATTTCGCCGGTGCGCGGATCGTGTTCCTGGCCGAGGACCCGACTCATGGCTCCGCGCTTCTCGCGACGGATCGTGACGATCTGGTGATCGGCGCCAGTCGCGGCGCAAGGATGAAACTGCGCCTGACCGACGCGATGCTGGCACAGCCACGCCCGCTGGACCAGTTGCTCGGCACCGACACGCGCGGCCCATCGTTCGAGGACGGAGACCGCACGATCCTGCGCCGCGCGCTGGCGCAAGCTGGCGGAAACGCCAGTGCGGCGGCACGCATTCTCGGAGTCGGCAGGGCAACTCTCTATCGCCGCATGGCGAAGGCCGGGCTTTCGCGCTGAGGCAGATCATCCGTTCGGTGAAACTGTCTCGCCGATGAGACAGCAGGGCGGCTAGCAACACGGCCCCCCGCTTCCGCAATCGTTTCAACTGCGCAACACTCCTTGACGACGAGACGCCATCAGGCGCCGCAAGAGAGGATATATCCGTGGACGCACTTGTTCAGGAACGGGCCGCATTCAAGGCTCCTTTCTCCGCCCGCTATGACAACTTCATCGGTGGTCGCTGGGTCGCTCCGAACGCCGGGCGCTATTTCGACAATACTTCCCCCATCAACGGCAAGGTCGTGGGCCAGATCGCCCGTTCCGACGCTTCCGACATCGAGGCCGCGCTGGACGCTGCCCATGCCGCCAAGGATGCCTGGGGCAAGACCTCGGTGGCAGAACGCGCCCGCATCCTCAATCTCGTGGCCGACCGGATGGAGGAGAACCTGGAACGCCTCGCCACGGCCGAGACCTGGGACAACGGCAAGCCGATCCGCGAGACAATGGCCGCCGACGTGCCGCTGGCGATCGACCATTTCCGCTATTACGCGGGGGTGATCCGAGGCCAGGAAGGCACGCTCAGCGAGATCGACAACGATACCGTCGCCTATCACTTCCACGAACCGCTGGGCGTGGTCGGGCAGATCATTCCCTGGAACTTCCCGCTGCTGATGGCGGCATGGAAGCTGGCTCCCGCGCTGGCGGCGGGCAACTGCGTGGTGCTCAAGCCGGCCGAGCAGACCCCCGCCTCGATCATGGTCTGGGCGGAAATCGTTGGCGACCTGCTGCCTCCCGGCACGCTCAACATCGTGAACGGCTTCGGCCTGGAGGCCGGAAAGCCGCTGGCCTCGTCCAGCCGCATCGCCAAGATCGCCTTCACCGGCGAGACGACAACCGGCCGTCTCATCATGCAATACGCCAGCGAGAACCTGATCCCGGTCACGCTGGAACTCGGCGGCAAATCGCCCAACATCTTCTTCGAGGACGTGGCCGCGGCTGACGATGAGTTCTTCGACAAGGCGATCGAAGGTTTCGTGATGTTCGCGCTCAACCAGGGCGAAGTCTGCACCTGTCCGAGCCGCGCGCTGATCCACGAGAAGATCTACGACCGTTTCATGGAACGTGCGCTCCAGCGCGTGGCCGCGATCGTGCAGGGCAATCCGCTTGACCCCGCGACGATGATCGGCGCGCAGGCATCTTCCGAGCAGCGCGAGAAGATCCTCTCCTACTTCGATATCGGCCGCCAGGAAGGCGCTGAAATCCTCATCGGGGGCGAGGCCGCGCAACTCGAAGGCGAGCTTGCGGGCGGCTACTACGTCAAGCCGACGGTGTTCAAGGGACACAACAAGATGCGGATATTCCAGGAGGAGATCTTCGGTCCTGTCGTTTCCGTTACCACCTTCAGGGACGCCGACGAGGCGCTCGCCATCGCCAACGACACGCTTTACGGCCTCGGTGCCGGCGTGTGGAGCCGCGATGCCAATACCTGCTACCGTTTCGGCCGCGAGATCAAGCCGGCCGGGTCTGGACCAACTGCTATCATGCCTATCCCGCCCATGCGGCGTTCGGCGGCTACAAGCAGTCCGGTATCGGGCGCGAAACGCACAAGATGATGCTCGACCACTACCAACAGACGAAGAACATGCTGGTCAGCTACAGCCCCCGGAAGCTCGGATTTTTCTGAGCTTCGCCCCCCCGGCGCGCCTCGCTCCGCTCTCTCCCGATGGGCGGGCGCGCCCCCAATCCCGAAAACAGGACCTAGTCCCGAGAGGAATTACCCAATGGCCAAGACCATGAAGGCTGCCGTCGTGCGTGAATTCGGAAAGCCGCTGACGATCGACGAAGTGCCGGTGCCCGAAGTCGGCCCCGGCCAAATACAGGTCGCGATCCAGGCGTCGGGCGTTTGCCATACCGACCTTCATGCCGCGGAGGGGGACTGGCCGGTCAAGCCCAACCCGCCGTTCATTCCGGGCCACGAAGGTGTCGGCTTTGTCAGCCAGGTCGGCGCGGGCGTAAAGCATGTGAAGGAAGGCGACCGGGTCGGGGTGCCGTGGCTCTACAGCGCCTGCGGGCACTGCGTCCATTGCCTTGGCGGCTGGGAAACGCTTTGCGAGACGCAGGAGAACACCGGCTATTCGGTAAATGGCGGTTTCGCCGACTATGTGATCGCCGATCCCAATTACGTTGGCCACTTGCCGGGCAACATCAGCTTCACAGAGATCGCACCGGTGCTCTGCGCCGGTGTCACGGTCTACAAGGGCCTGAAGATGACAGATACCAAACCCGGCGATTACGTGGCGATCAGCGGGATCGGCGGGCTGGGCCACATGGCCGTGCAGTACGCAGTGGCAATGGGCCTCAATGTCGCGGCCATCGACATTGACGATGCCAAGCTCGACCTTGCCCGCAGGCTTGGCGCGACGATCACCGTCAATGCGCGAAACGAAGACCCGGCAACGATCATCAAGCGCGAAACCGGCGGCGGAGTGAACGGTGCTCTGGTTACGGCGGTGAGCGAGAAGGCTTCGCGCAGGCAGTCGGCGTGGTCGCGCGGGGCGGCACCGTGGCTCTCAACGGATTGCCGCCGGGCGATTTCCCGCTCAACATCTTCGGCATGGTGCTTAACGGCATTACCGTGCGGGGTTCGATCGTCGGCACCCGGCTCGATCTTCAGGAATCGATCGACTTTGCCGCGCAGGGCAAGGTCAAGGCGACGATCGAGACCGCGCGGATCGAAGACATCAACACCATATTCGACCGTATGCACAAGGGCCAGATCGAAGGACGCGTGGTTCTCGATATGGCCGGTTGAATTCAGCGACGCTGCGCCGGTCCGTTGTCTCCGGACGGGGCCGACGCAGCGGATTTGGAAGGAGTTCGCCGGGGTGACGAATGAGGTAGAACGGGTCGCCGCAACCCCGGCGGCACTTGCGTTGATCGCCGAACTGACAGCCGAATACGGTCCTGTGCTGTTCCATCAGTCGGGCGGGTGCTGCGATGGATCTTCGCCGATGTGCTATCCGCAAGGGGAGTTCCGCATCGGCGAAAGCGATCGGCTTCTCGGCGAAGTGGGCGGAGCGCCGGTCTATATCGGCCGCGCGCAGGGCGAAGCCTGGGCCCACACGCAACTCATCCTCGACGTCGTTCCCGGTCGCGGAGGGATGTTCAGCCTCGACAACGGCCGCGAGCAACGCTTCCTGACGCGGGGGCGGGTGTTCAGCGCAGAGGAACTGGCCCTGCTCGCCGAAAGTTGATTGAGCCTGCGAGAAGGGCCTGCCGGCCCCTCCGGCGGCCTACTTGGAAACCCTGACCGCGCGCCGCACCCGGGCTTGCTGCCAGCGGGACGAGACCGCCCGTGAACCGAAGATGAGAACGAGGATAGTCGTTCCGACTATCAGGGCTTCGAGGGTGACCATGTCCGCTTGCAATGCCCTGTTCCTTGGTACTGGAGTTCGAAAGACCTCTTGATCCGCCTGCCGGGAATCGCACCCGACGAGAGAGCCTAACATCGCCTTGGCGGAGTCCCCAGCGAATTCGCCGGGTTCTCGCTTATCGGGCTGCCGCCGCCAGGACCCGGTCGCCCAGCGCGGCATAGAACCGGCAGATCACGAGCACGGAATCGCGGGTCAGGATCGGGGAATCGGGCGCTGCGCGCGGCGGACAGGGTGTGTCGCGGCCCAGTGCCAGTTGCAGGTCCGCGCGCAGGGCGGGTGTATCGGCGGGGCTGGGGCAATGGCGCAATAGCGCGGAAATCCGCCCGATGGCCAGAAGCCGCGCGCGGGCATGGCGTTCCATCCCGAGCATGCCTTCGACGACCAGCATCTTGCCGGAGGTGTTGTGCCGGCTGGCGAAATGGCGGTCATCGTGATCGTCGCCGCCATGTCCCGCGGCCACGGCATCCAGCAGGACGGAAAGGAAGCGGTCGAGTTCGTGCAGCCGGTTGCCGCTCATCCGCGTAAAGGCGGACAGCGCCAGAGACGAAGGGATTGCCGGCACGGGCCGCCCCGGAAAGCGCGGTGCTGCGGAACAAGGCGCGGGGGCGAGCCGGGCATGGCGCACCCAGAAGTCGCAGGCGTGCATCAGCGTCCGGTGGGCCCGGCCCACTGCTTCGGGGACGACGGCGCGGTCAGGCGACGTCGCCGGCAACGGCGTTTCCACGAGGTCTAGGATCGGCTCGCGCCCCCGGACGAAGCGGTTTCCAGCCTCATCAACGCGACCAGTCCGGGTAAGGTGTAGTGCCCGTTTCCCGCCGCAGGCGGCGATGCGCCGCTCGTAGTGAGCAACGATATCGAACCGCGAGCCCCGCGAGGGAGCTTCGCCGGGATGGCCGCGCATAACGGCGATCTGATGGTGAAAGAGAAGTTGATTGAGGTCCATATCCGGCTCTCCTGTTTGCGGGGAGCGCAGTGTGTCTCTCAGTCACCGACGCGCGTTTCTGGACGGTGATCTGGGGACTATACGCAAAAGCTTGCGTCATGGCTAGTTCGTAATCATGTTGAACGACACCTAAACGTACCAGAGCCCGGTTGGGCAGTAGCTGGTTTCGCGCTTGCGATCTATCGGTTCGTGGCGCGGGGAGACGGGCAATCAGGAGTGTCCGGCAGCGGCGGGAAGAACGGCTGGGCGGCATAGTGGTCGATGAAGGCGCGCTGCGCTGCCGACATGCCGCGCCGCGCCGCAAAGACCATGTGGACGATGCCTTCGCGCGTATGCCATTGCGGCAGGACCCGCAGCAGTCGCCCCTGTAGCAGGTCCGCGCGGCAGCCCTGTTCGTGGAGCAGCGCCACCCCCAGTCCGTCGAGCGCGGCTTCGCGCACGATCGTGGAATCGTTGCTGCACAGCCGGGGCCGGTGGAAGATGCGGGCGCGTTCGCCGGTTTCGCTCGTCATGTCCCAGCGGTGATGCTCGGCGTGTTCGCCGATCGTGAGCGTCGGGAGGCTCTGGAGCATGTCGATCCCGATCGCCGGCAGGCCCGCGAGGAATTCCGGGCTGGCGACGAGGATGCGCTGGCTGCGGCCGAGCTGGCGCATGGTCAGCGAAAGATCGGTCTCCTCCTCCACGTCGACGCGCAGGGCGATGTCGAAACCTTCGCGGATGATGTCCACCCGGCGGCTGGTGAGGTGCATGTCCAGCCGCACTTGCGGATAGCGGGCGAGGAACGAGGCCAGCCCCTCCGCGCCGAGATAGCGGGCAAGGCCCGGCGGGCAGCTGATCCGCAGCAGCCCGGAAACGTCTTCGCGTGCCCGCTCGGCGATGGCGCGGGTGGCGGCGAGGCCATCGGCGATGACTTCGCACTGCCGGTAGACTTCCTGGCCGACATCCGTGACGCGCACGTTGCGGGTGGAGCGTTCCAGCAGCCGCGTGCCGAGTTCGCGCTCCAGCTTGGCGACCCGCTTGGACAGCTTTCCGCGCGCCTCGCCGGTGGCGCGTTCGGCGGCCGAGAAACCGCCATGCCGCACGACCATGGCGAAGCTGCGCAAGTCTTCGAGTTCCATGCCGCGCTCCCCTTTGCCGCGTTCCGATCCTTCAGGCTGCCATTCCCGGACCGGCGCCGGATTACAAGCATTTCGCGAAGCGGCCATGGCGAGGGGGTCAGGCCGCGCGGTCGAGAATGCCGTCCGGGGCGGGCGGCCTGCCCGGCGGATGGCCGTGCGGGAAGAACACGCGGCGCAGCGTCAGCAGCGCCAGCACGCCTTCGCGCGCATGGGCAGGTTCGCACGCGGCGAGGGTGCGGATGCCGTGATCGATCGTGCTTTCCAGCATCTTTGGCGGGGTGATGGCCATGCGGGCGGCGGCCTGCGCGCGGTAGTGCGCGGCGACGGCCTGCCTTGCCGCGGCCAGTGCCGACGCCGCATCCCCGCGTAACGAGCGTTCGAGCTTGCCCAGCCGCAGCAGGGCGGCTCCGGCGCGCAGATCGTTCAGTCCGTCCAGCAGGGCCGCGCCGGGATCGCGTCCGGTGGCGACAAGGCGCGGCGCGAGCAGGCCGATCCGGTCGAGCGCCACGCCGATCCAGGCACCCGGCGCGGGCGCGCCCGGAGCGTCGAACCGGCCGATGTCGCGCCAGCTCGCCTGCACGATGCGCTCCGCCCTTCGCCCTGCGCCCACCGTGGAGAAGATGCGCAGCATCACCAACGACAGCACCGCGCCGGCAAGCTGGGCGATGGCGGCATTGATGAAGGTCGGGAAATGCTCGGCATATTCCTCGTTGAGGCCGACCGTGTTGAGCAGGCCCAGCAGCAGCCCGGTTGCCATGAGCGCCCGTGGCGGCCTGGCCAGCAGCGATCCGCCCACCAGCAGGTATGGGGCGAGAACGGCGATCAGCACGCCGAACTCCGTCACGCGCGGGAGGATCGCGAAAGTATAGGCGATGGCGGCGAACGTGGCGATCACCCAGCCGGCGAGGAACTTGTTGAGCAGCACGGCGGGCTGGTCGAACCCGGCGAAGAGGGAGCAGCAGATCGCCGCGATCATCACCGCGCCGTCCCCGCTCGGCCATGCGGTGAGCCGCCAGAAAGCCACCGCGATGCAGACCGTGGCCACCGCGTTGAGGCCGGAGCGCAGCGCCATGCCCCGGTCTTCGTGGAGGGCGCGCGGCACCGCGCTGCCGAGCAGGGCGGGCACGTCCGTGCTGACGGCGGCGCGCGAGGGGGCGTGAAGCTGGCGGCGCAAGTCCCGGCAGTGGCAATGCGCCTCGATCAGTTCGCCGAGGCGAACGAGCAGGCCCAGCTTCAGCAAGTCCGGCGCTGCCATGTCCGGGCCGACCTCGGGCTCCAGCGCTTGTGCCCGCCTGCGCAAGGTTGCGGCTTCCTCGCGGTAGCCGCCGTCATCGCGGTCCAGCCAGTCGCGGGCCTGCGCGGCGAGCCGGTCCAGCCGGGCATCGGCATGGCCTTCGCCGCGAAGCTCGTGAAGCCGGTCCTCCACGGCGGCGGCAAGCGGTGCGAGTATCGCCAGTTGCTGCTGGAGCGCCCGCACCGCGCCGACGCGCAGGCGCCTGCGGCCGGTGTCGAACGGCAGGTGGATGGAAAGCTGGTGCAGTTCGGCAATGTCGAGCGCCAGTTGGCGCCGGTCCCGCGCGAGGCGGACGGTGCCCGCTTCGTCCAGCGTGTCGATCGACCAGCGCTCGGCATCGCGCACGATCGCGTCGACGCGGGCCAGCAGGCGGTCGGAAACGCTGCGCGGGAAAACCAGCGAATGGACCAGTCCGGCGCAGAAGAAGCCCAGCGCGATCTCCTGCACGCGCGAGACGGCGGTGGTGAACACGGCTTCGGGGCGGTCGATGATCGGCATGGAAACGAGGATCGCGGTGAACCCGGCCAGGAGGTACATATAGGCCCGCGCGGTGCGGTCGATCACGGCGAGGTAGATGCACAGGCCCAGCCAGCCGGCCAGCGCCAGCGTGAGGAATTCGGGCGATCCGCGCAGGTTCGGCAGCAGGATCACCGCCACCGCCGCGCCGATCGCGGTGCCGGAAAGGCGGAACAGCGCCTTGGAATGGACCGCGCCGGTCATCGGACTGGCGACGATATAGGCGGTCATCACCGACCAGAACGGCTTGGGAAACTGGAAGGTGAGCGCAAGGTAATAGGCGAGCGCCGCCGCCGCCAGGCACTTGAGCGAGAACAGCGCATCGGTAACGCCGAAACGGTCGGCGATGGACGGAGTCATCGTGCCTCGCCCGCCTTGGCGGGCTTGGGGCGGGACGAGCAGGTCCGGCGTGATGCGGTCTGGGTCTGCATGGCTCCGGCGCTATGGGCTGCGGAGCCATGCCACTAGTCTGCGGTCAGGCTACAGACTGTCTCCTCATGGGAGACAATCGCGCGCCGAAGTGGGGGTATCAGGCCTGCGGCGCGGTATCCGGGCGCAAGTAGGCGAACATGTGCGAGACATAGTCGGCCTTGCCCAGTTCGGTGCCATGGCTGCGCAGGATCGCGTATGCCGCGTTGAGGTGGAAATAGAACTGCGGCAGCGACCAGTCGCGCGCGAATTCGCTGCCGGTCATGTCGAATTTCATGCCGTTGGGCAGTTCGATCGTCATCGGCAGATCGGCGCCGCCCTCAAGCGTGTCGGCCCCTTGCGCGCTCAGCAGGTCGAGCGCCTCGGCCACGCGGGCCTTTGCCTGCGCGATGGTGCCGGGCTGCTCTGCGGCGTTCCAGCCTTCGCGGCGCACTTCGAGAAGGGCCTCGGGCACGGGTTCGCCCTTCAGGCGATGAACGGCTTCCTGCGCCTGGAAACAGGCAAATCGCACTTGCGCGGCGAGCGGGAACATATCGGGCGCCAGCCGCGCGGACAGCAGCGCCTCGGCATCGCCGCCGGCGGCCGTTTCCTGTGTGGAAGCCTTGTCCAGCCATGCGGCCAGCCCGCGCAGCATCTGCGTGTAGGTGGGAACGAGCAATTGGGTAAGCAACATCGGAGGCGCTCCTGATCCTGTCCGTCAGTCTTCCAGGATACGGCTGTGCTGGCGGGTGTCCCGCATGCGGATGTAGATCGCCAGAGAGATGGCAATCATCACGGTGACGTAGATGTAGAAGGCGTGTTCGACCCCGGCCTGCTTGAACCACAGCGCGACGAATTCGGCGGTGCCGCCGAACAGCGTGTTGGCCAGCGCATAAGGCAGGGCCACGCCCAGCGCGCGGATATGGGCGGGGAACAGTTCGGCCTTCACCACCGCGTTGATCGAGGTATATCCGGTCACGATCACCAGTCCGGCCATGACCAGCAATCCGGCGGTGACCGGGTTCCTGGTGGTCGCCAGCGTCGCGAAGATGGGATAGGTGAACAGCACGCCCAGCACGCCGAAACCGATCATCAGCGGCTTGCGCCCGATCCGGTCGGACAGGGCGCCCGCCAGCGGCTGCAGCAGCATGAACACGAACAGCGTGATGCCGTTGATCGCGGAGGCCGTTTCCCGGCTGAGCCCGCTCGTGTTGACGAGGAACTTCTGCATGTAGATCGAATAGGCGTAGAAGGCGATCGTCCCGCCCGCGGTCAGCAGCATCACGGTCAGCGTTTCGCGCGGGTGGCTGCGGATCAGTTCGAGGAAGCCGGATTGCGGCGCCCCTTCGGCGCGGGCCTTCTCGAAGCTTTCGGTTTCCGCCATGCCGCGCCGCACGCGGAACACGATCACCGCCAGCGCTCCGCCGATCACGAAGGGAATGCGCCAGCCCCACGCGTCAAGCTGCGCCTCGCTCAGCACCGCCTGGAGCGTCAGCAACACGCAGATCGCCACGAGTTGCCCCGCGATCAGGGTGACGTACTGGAAGCTGGAAAAGAAGCCCCGGTTGTTGCGGCCCGCCATTTCGGAGAGATAAGTGGCGCTGGCGCCATATTCGCCGCCGATCGACAGGCCCTGCATCAGCCGGGCAAGGACCAGCAGCAGCGGCGCGCCGATGCCGATCGTCTGGTAGGACGGGGTCACCGCGATCAGCATCGATCCCGCGCACATCAGCGCGACCGACAGGGTCAGCCCGCTCTTGCGTCCGTGCCGGTCGGCATAGACGCCCATCAGCCATGCCCCGATCGGCCGCATCAGGAACCCCACCGCGAAGATTGCCGCCGCGCTCAGCAACTGGGCGGTGCGGTCCTCGCTCGGGAAGAAGTGCGGCGCGAAATAGAGCGTGAAGGCCGAATAGGCGTACCAGTCGTACCATTCGACGAGATTGCCGGTGGAACCGCCGAGGATCGCCTTCAGGCGCTTGTTCCGGTGATTCCGGAGGTCGGGTTCTGCAAGGTGAGCCGTCATCAGGGCAGAGGCCTATTGGAAATGCCGCCGCCGGTCCAGCGCCTTGGGCATCGGCGAACCCGGTCCGCCCCGCAACCGCGCCGCCGCGCGGAAATTTCGCTGCGGGCACGCCATTTTCCGCAAATGACAAGATCTGCCGCAAACGATTAAAAAATCCGATCCGGAAAGTCCGGCGCGGCGGGATTTCGTCTAGAAATAACAAGGCCGCCCGCTGCGCCGAAACGATCGCGCTCATGGGCAATACCAAGAGGAAGCGATGCGCCAGGTCGTAGCAGTTCCAGGTTCCGTAACGGTGCGTTCCGCGCATCAGTTCAGGCAGGATATTCTTGCCGGGTTCGATGCGGGGCAGGATCTTGATCTTGACCTGTCGTCACTTGTCGAAGTCGATCTTGCATTTCTTGAGATCGTCTACTCTGCGCGGGATCACTGGATGCGCGCGGGCCGTGAACTGCGTCTGGCGCATCCTGCCGGCGGTCCGGTTGCCGCGCTGCTCGAACGCGCGGGCTTCCTGACGGACCCCACCCCCCAGGACCTCGAATTCTGGTTCCACGGAGAACTGCCGCAATGACTGCCTCGATCCTTACCGTCGACGATTCCCCCAGCCTGCGCATGGCGATCCGCATCGCGCTGACCGGCGCGGGCTACGACGTCACCGAAGCGGGAGACGGCGTCGAGGGGCTGAACGCGGCCGGCGCCAAGCGGTTCGACCTTATCATCACCGATCTCAACATGCCCAACATGGACGGGCTGACGATGATCCGCGAACTGCGCAAGGCGCCGGAGCAGGCCGGAATTCCGATCATCTTCCTCACCACCGAGAGCGATGACGCGATGAAGCAGCAGGCCAAGGCGGCCGGCGCCACCGGCTGGCTGGTGAAGCCCTTCGTGCCGGAGCAGCTCATCAAGGTCTCCCGCAAGGTGCTGGGCCGTTGAATACGCAGGATCCGGTCGCGGCGTTCCGCGTCGAGGCGGGCGACCTGCTCGACCAGATCGAGCAGGGCCTGCTGGACCTCGGCCACCGGCTGGAGGACCGCGCGCTCATCGACGAAGTGTTCCGGGGGCTGCACACGCTCAAGGGCTCGGGCGCGATGTTCGGCTTCGATGCGCTGGCCGATTTCACTCACCACTGCGAGACCGCGTTCGACCGCGTGCGCAAGGGGCTGGCCCCGGCGACGCAGGAACTGGTCGCGGTGATCCTCTCGGCGCGGGACCACATGCGCGCGCTGATCGAAGGCGACGGCGCCGGGCTGGAGGCCGCAGGCACGGCGATCCTCGCCCAGCTCCAGGCCGCGATCGACGGCGCGGACACGGTGCCCGCCACTGCCACTGCCACTGCCACTGCCGCTGCCGGTGCGGTTCCTGCGGCCGCTTCCGCCGCCCGGAACGGCTGGCGGCTGTTCTTCCGGCTTCCCGCCGATGCCATGGCCAACGGCACCAACCCGCTGATGTTGCTGGACGAGCTGCGCGATCTTGGCGATTGCCGGATCGCCGCGCGCACCGATGCCGTGCCGCCGCTGGCCGATCTGGTGCCGACCGAGTGCCACATCGGCTGGGATGTCGAACTTCGCGGCGACATCTCGCGCGATGACATCGATGACGTGTTCATCTTCGTGATGGACGACATGGAACTCACCATCGAGCCGCTGGACGATGTTCCTGCCGAGGCGGTTGCCCAATTACCGGCAGATCAGGCGCCCGCCGCGCTCCCCGCCGCCGTGGAGGCTGCACCTGCGCCTCAGGCCGCACCGGCGCAGGACGGCGCGAATCCCGCCGGCCGTCCGGCGGCCAAGGCGGGCGAAAGCGTGCGCGTTCCCGCCGAGCGTCTGGACGAGCTGATGGACCGGGTGGGCGAACTCGTGATCGTCCAGAGCCGCCTTTCGCAGCTTGCCGCCGGCAGCGGTTCGGCGGTCGGCAACGAACTGGCGCTGCGCTCGATCTCCGAGGAAATCGAGCGGCTCGCGGGTGAACTGCGCGATACCATGATGGTGCTGCGCATGGTTCCCGTGGCCAGCCTGTTCAGCCGCTTCCGCCGCCTCGTCCACGATCTTGCGCGCGAGACCGGCAAGACCATCGAGCTTTCGACCGAGGGCGAGACCACCGAAGTCGACAAGACCATGATCGAGCGTCTGGCCGATCCCATGGTCCACCTGATCCGCAATGCCTGCGATCACGGCCTGGAAACGCCGGAAGACCGGATCGCCGCCGGAAAGCCTGCCGCTGGGCAGGTTCGCCTCTCCGCCCATCAGGCGGGCGGCGAAGTGCTCATCACCATCCGCGACGACGGGCGCGGGATCGACCGCGTGCGCGTTCGCGCCAAGGCCGAGGCGCAGGGGCTGATCCAGCCCGGCCAGCAGATTTCCGATCACGAACTGCTCCAGATGATCTTCCATCCCGGCTTCTCCACGGCGGCGCAGGTCACCAGCCTGTCCGGGCGCGGCGTGGGCATGGACGTGGTGAAGCGCACCATCGAGAGCCTGCGCGGCGCGATCGACATCACGTCGGCGCCGGGCGAGGGTTCCACCGTGGTGCTGCGCATCCCGCTGACGCTGGCGATCATCGACGGGCTGCTCGTGCGGGTGGGCAACGGCCGCTACGTGATCCCGCTCGGCGCGGTCGAGGAATGCCTCGAACTCAGCCTTGAGGAAGACCTGCGTTCGCGCGGCCGCAGCTTCATCACCCTGCGCGACCGGCTGGTGCCGTTTCTGCGCCTGCGGGAGATCTTCGACACCGGCACCCGGCCCGATCCGCATCAGAAGATCGTCGTCATCGCCACTGGCGCCGAGCGCGTCGGGCTGGTGGTGGACCAGATCATCGGCAGCCACCAGACCGTCATCAAGTCGATGTCGCCGCTGCACCGGGACGTCGCCACTTTCGCGGGGGCCACCATCCTCGGCGACGGCGGTGTCGCCCTGATCCTCGATGTCGTCCAGCTCGTCATGCTGGGCCAGAACCAGGAGGAGCGGCTTCGCGCCGCCGGATAAGCCATGAGCGACCCGTTCCAAGACCAGGCAGCCACCCGGTGGGATGCCGCCGGCCAGCTCGAAGTGCTGACCTTCAACCTCGGCGAGGAGACTTTCGCGCTGGAGGCCACGCTGGTTCGCGAGATCCTTGATCTCCTGCCCGAAACCCGCGTTCCCGGCGCGGCGCCGCTGCTGGGCAGCGTGGTGAACTTTCGCGGCAAGATCATCCCGATCGCCGACTTGCGGCTGGCCTTCGCCATGCCCGCGGCCGAAGCCACGGTGGACAGCCGCATCGTCGTGATCGAGACCGAGGCCGAAGGCGAGACGTTCCAGATCGGCATCCGCACGGACAAGGTCCACGAGGTGACGACGCTCCGGCAGAGCGCGAGCGAGAGCCCGCCCGCCGTGGGCCTGCGCTGGCGGCGCGACTTCGTGCGCGAACTGGTTCGCCGGCAGGACGGCGTGGTCGTCCTGCCCGATCTTGCCGCCATCTTTCGTTCACTGGTCGGCGGAACCGATTCCGCCGCGATCCAGCCATCCACACTTCATTGAGCCGGGGGGCCATCATGCGTGCAACCATCAAGCTGAAGCTCGGAGGTACTTTCGTCCTCCTCCTCATCATCATGGCAGCGATCATCGGGATCGGCATTTCCCGACTGTCGACGCTGAACGATTCGGTCGGCGATCTCGTGGCCGGGCCGGCAAAGCAGCTTGACCGCGCCCGCGCCATCGACGGCGGGGTGAGTATGATGGTCCGTTCCGAGAAGAACCTCGTCCTGACGGACGATCCGGTGCAGATCCGCGAACTCGAAACCCGCATCGTCACCTGGCGCGACCGGGTGGAGGAACAGGTCGAACAGGCCAATGCCAACGCTTCGGAAGAGACGCGGGCATCGTGGGCGCAATTGCGCGACCAGTGGAACGCGTTCAAGCCGGTGAACCAGCACGTCAGCGAGCTCAGCCGCAGCGACAAGGCCGCCGCCACCGCTCTCACCATGGGCGAATCGCGCGACCGGGCCCAGGCCGTGACCAAGACGGTCGAAAACCTCGTCCAGCTCCAGCAGGAGAAGATGGCCAAGGCCGACGCGGACACCGAGATCACTTACGGGTCGGCGCGCTCGCTCATGATCGGCATGGGTGTTGCCGGGTTCATCATCACCGTGGCCGCCGCGGCCTATCTCGCGCTGCTGATCTCGCGGGGCCTGAAGTCGGCGGGGGATGCCATGAGCCAGGTGGCCGAGGGCGACCTTACCCGCACGGCCCAGATCCGTTCGAACGACGAGATCAGCGACCTGCTGGGCCATGTGAACACGATGATCGAGCGCCTGCGCGGCGTGGTCGGCGATGCCACGGTCGCGGCGGAGAACGTTTCGGCGGGCAGCCAGGAGCTTTCGGCCAATTCCGAGCAGGTCTCGCAGGGCGCCACCGAACAGGCGGCCGCTGCCGAGCAGGCCTCGGCCTCGATGGAAGAGATGGCCGCCAACATCAAGCAGAACGCCGACAATGCGGCGCAGACCGAGAAGATCGCCCGCCAGTCCTCCAGGGATGCCGAAGCCAGCGGCGTGGCGGTGAACCGTGCGGTCGGCGCGATGCGCACGATCGCCGAGAAGATCGGCATCGTCCAGGAAATCGCCCGCCAGACCGACCTTCTCGCCCTTAACGCGGCGGTGGAGGCCGCGCGAGCGGGCGAGCACGGGCGCGGTTTCGCCGTCGTCGCATCCGAAGTGCGCAAGCTTGCCGAGCGCAGTCAGCAGGCTTCAGCCGAAATCAGCGCCGTCTCGACCGAGACCGTGCAGGCTGCTGCCGAAGCCGGCGACATGCTCTCGAAGCTGGTGCCCGACATCCGCCGTACCGCCGAACTGGTCTCGGAGATCAGCGTGGCCTGCCGCGAACAGGATATCGGCGCGGGGCAGATCAACGAGGCGATCCAGCAGCTCGACCAGGTGACGCAGCAGAACGCCGGCGCCTCGGAGCAGATCTCCACGACGTCGGAAGAACTCGCCGCGCAGGCGGAGGAGCTTCAGGCTTCGATCGCCTACTTCCGCACCGACGGGAACGGCACGCGCCGCAAGGCCGCGCCGGTGACATTCCGCCAGCCGGTGGCCGCCGCCCGCAAGGCAGCCGCTCCCACGCGCAATACCCGTTCGCTCTCGGTCGCCGACCAGCAGGCCCGCGCCCGCGGCTTTGCGCTCGACCTCTCGACCGGCGGGCCTGACAGCGAGGACGAGGCGTTCAGCACTCACGCGGCCTGACGCGCCGACGCCGATTACCGTTTCTTTCCCCCCATCCGGGTCCCAAGGTTCCATTTCCCATGCGCGCTACGATTAAAATGAAGCTGGGCGTGACATTCGCCATAATCCTGATCCTGCTGGCCGTCGTGGTCGGCGTCAGCCTGACGCGTCTGAGCACGCTCAACACCGCGATCAGCGATCTCATCAGCGGCCCCGCCGCCCGGCTCGACCGGGCCCAGCAGGTGCAGGTCGTGTTCGGCACCCTTGCGCGCAACGAGCGCAACATGACGATGACGAACGATCCGGAACTGGTGAAGGAATTCGACGACAAGGCCACGCGGTCGATGTCCGAGTTCGAGCGCCTGCTGGACGAGGGCGATGCGAATGCCTTGCCCGAAACCAAGCAGACCTGGCGCGAAATGCGGTCCTCGTTCGAGAACTTCAAGCCGCTGGACACGCGCATCCGCACCCTTGCGCGGGCCAACCAGAACGAGGAAGCGGCCGCACTGGCGCTGGGCAGCGCCCGCGACGTGCTGGACCGCGTGACCAAGCAGACCGACGATCTGGTCGCCCGTGCGCGGGAAGACATGCAGCAGGTCGACCGGCAGACCGATGCGCTCTATTCCTCGGCGCGCGCCACGCTGCTGACGGTTGCCATCGTCGCCATCCTTGGCGCGCTGGTGGGCGCGGTGTGGATTTCGCTGATCGTCTCGCGCGGGCTTGCCCGGGTCGGCACCGCGATCAACGCGGTGGCAATCGGCGATCTCGACAATGACGTGGAAGTGACCTCGAACGACGAGATCAGGGATCTTGTCGATACCGTCAACAAGATGACCGCGAACCTGCGCGTCAGCGCGGGTCTGGCCGACAAGATCGCCGACGGCGACCTGACTGTCAGCCACAAGCCGCTGTCCGAGCAGGACAAGCTGGGCCATGCCCTTGTCCGCATGATCGAGCGCCTGCGCGGTGTCGTCGGCGATTCCACGGTTGCGGCGAACAATGTCGCCAGCGGCAGCCAGGAGCTTTCCTCGACGTCCGAGCAGGTCTCGCAGGGGGCGACCGAACAGGCCGCCGCCGCCGAACAGGCTTCGGCATCGATGGAAGAGATGTCCGCCAACATCAAGCAGAACGCCGAGAACGCGGCCCAGACCGAGAAGATCGCCCGCCAGTCCGCCCAGGACGCCGAAGCCAGCGGTATCGCGGTGGACCGTGCGGTGGGCGCGATGCGCACGATCGCCGAGAAGATCGGCATCGTCCAGGAAATCGCCCGCCAGACCGACCTGCTGGCCCTTAACGCGGCCGTCGAGGCGGCGCGTGCCGGCGAACATGGACGCGGCTTTGCGGTGGTTGCCTCGGAAGTGCGCAAGCTGGCCGAACGCAGCCAGGGCGCGGCCGCCGAGATCAGCGCGGTTTCGGCCAATACGGTGGACGCGGCGACCGAAGCGGGCGAGATGCTCTCCAGGCTGGTGCCCGATATTCGCCGTACCGCCGAACTCATCTCGGAGATCAGCGCCGCCTGCCGCGAGCAGGACATCGGCGCGGGCCAGATCAACCAGGCGATCCAGCAGCTGGACCAGGTGACGCAGCAGAACGCCGGCGCTTCGGAGCAGATCTCCTCCACTTCGGAAGAACTGGCGGCGCAGGCCGAGGAACTCCAGGCCAGCATCGCCTACTTCCGCGTCGACAACGTCGGCAAGGCGCCGGGCCGGACCGCTGCGCCGGTGCGCAAGGCGGCGCCGATCAAGGCCCCGCTCAAGATCGGCGCGAAGCGTCCTTCCAGCGGCAACGGGCAGGCGCGTCCCAACGGCTTCGCGCTGGACCTCGCCATGGGCGGCCCGGACGACCACGACGACGCTTTCGGGATGCACGCGGCATGACGGACGGGCAGGAAATCCAGGCCGTGACCTTCGGTCTGGGGGCGGAGATCTTCGCGGTGCCGGTGACACTGGTCCGCGAGATCCTCGACTACCGCGAAACCTTCCGTATTCCGGGCGGCCCGGATTACCTGCTCGGCCTTACAGACATGCGCGGCGAGGGCATTACCACGATCGATTTCCGCCTGCGGCTCGGCCTGCCGCCGGTGGAACCGACCCCGGCGACGCGCATCCTGGTGATCGACATCCCGCTGGAGGACCGCGTGCTGGTGCTCGGGCTGGTGGTGGACCGCGTGATCGAGGTCACCAGCTTCCGCGCGAACCAGATCGGCGGCGCCCCGGACGTGGGCGTGCGCTGGCCTTCCGAATATATCGGCGGCGTGGTGAAGCGCGACGAGGGCTTCACCGTGCTGGTGGACATGGCGCGCATCTTCACGGCCGAGGAAGCCACGCGCCTGTCCTCGCAGGCCGCCGCCTGAGCCCGGCGTCCCTTCGGGGACGCGCCTTTCCCCTCCTCACGACCCGGAACCGCGCAGATGTCAGCAGCCGCCCCCGCAATCCGCAGTTCGTCCCCCGCACAGCCCCATGCCGGCGATCCGATGAGCAAGCGCAATTTCGCGCGGCTGGCGGCCTATATCTTCGACTATTCCGGCATCAAGATGCCCGATAGCAAGAAGACCATGCTCGAAGGGCGCCTGCGCGCCGCCAGCGGGCGACGGGCGCGCGCACGCTCGACGAATATTGCGACTACATCTTCGCGGACGAGAACCTGGCGCGGGAAGGGCTGTCGCTCATCAACGCGGTTACCACCAACAAGACCGATTTCTTCCGCGAGCCGGGCCATTTCGAATACCTGAGCAAGGTGGTCCTTCCCGAACTGGGCGCACGCGGCGTCCGCACCATCCGGGCGTGGAGCGCGGCCTGCTCGACCGGGCCGGAACCCTATACGCTGGCCATGGTGCTCGACGATCACGCCGAGACCCATGACGGCCCGGCTTACGGCATCCTCGCCACCGACCTCGATACCGACGTGCTCGAAACGGCGCGCAGCGGCATCTATCCGCGCGAACTGGTCGATCCGGTTCCCGATGCCCTCCAGCGCAAATACGTGATGTCCTCGCGCGATCCGGCCCGGCGCGACGTGCGCATGGTGCCCGCCCTGCGCAGCGCGATCGGCTTCGCGCGGCTCAACCTCATGGACGACCGCTACCCCGTGGGCGAGCCGATGCACCTGATATTCTGCCGCAACGTGCTGATATATTTCGACAAACCGACCCAGCGCAAGGTCGTTTCGCAGCTCGTCGATTGCCTGAAGCCGGGGGGGCACCTGTTCCTCGGGCATTCGGAATCGATCACCGGCCATGACCTGCCGCTCACGCAAGTCGCCAACACCGTGTTCCGGAAGGCCTGACCCATGCTTGCGGCCAAGAAGATCCGCGTCCTCGTCATCGACGATTCCGCCAGCGTCCGCCAGACGATGACCGCGATCCTCCAGGAAGACCCGGAGATCGAGGTGATCGGCGCCGCGCCCGATCCGTTCAGCGCCGCGCGCCGGATTCAGGAGGAAGTGCCCGACGTCATCACCCTTGATGTCGAGATGCCGCGCATGGACGGCATCACCTTCCTGCGCAAGCTGATGGTGCAGTGCCCCATCCCGGTGGTCATGTGTTCGTCGCTGACCGAGGAAGGCTCGGAAACGCTGCTCCAGGCGATGGAGGCCGGCGCGGTGGACGTGATCCTCAAGCCCCGCATCGGCGTGGCGGACCATCTGGCCGAGCATCATCTGCAGATCCGCGATGTCGTGAAGGGCGCGTCACGCGCCCGCGTTCGCGGCCGCCCGGCCCTGCGCGAGGCGAAGCCGGAAGGCCCGGCCAAGAAGCTCACCGCCGATGCCGTGCTGCCGCCGCCCAGCGGCCGCGCCATGAGCCGTACCACCGAAATGGTCGTCTGCCTCGGCGCCTCCACCGGCGGAACCGAGGCCTTGCGCGAAGTGCTGGAAGCGCTTCCCGCCAATGCGCCGGGCGTGGTGGTGGTGCAGCACATGCCGGAAAACTTCACCCGTGCCTTCGCGCGGCGGCTCGACGGTCTCTGCGAGGTCGACGTGAAGGAAGCTGCCGACGGCGACCCGGTGCTGCGCGGCCATGTGCTGATCGCGCCGGGGGGCAAGCACCTCATGCTCGAACGGCAGGGCGCGCGCTATCACGTCTCGGTGAAGGACGGACCGCTGGTCTCGCGCCATCGCCCCTCGGTGGACGTGTTGTTCCGCTCCGCCGCGCGTGCGGCCGGATCGAACGCGGTCGGCGTCATCATGACCGGCATGGGCGATGACGGTGCGCGCGGCCTGCTGGAAATGAAGCAAGCCGGGGCCCGCACTTTCGCGCAGGACGAGGCGACCTCGATCGTCTTCGGCATGCCCAGGGAAGCCATTGCGCGCGGTGCGGCAGACCGCGTGATCCCGCTTGGCGCCATTGCCCGCGACATGCTCGCGGCCACCAATCGATAGAAACGACCGCCCGATGACGACAACCGCCCATTTCCCCGAACCCGTGCCCGGCGCGCCTGAAGGCGCCCTTCTGGAGGGTGCCCCTCTGGCAGACGGATTGCCGCTCGCCGCGCTCCCTGCCGATCCCGCGCCCGATTTCGCGGCTCCGTCGCTGGCGGAACTGCGCGATGCGCTGGCCGGGATCGCCAGCGGTCTTGACGCGCGCTTCGTATCGGCGGGCACGGCGCTCGGCCGCGCCTACGAGATCGTCGAAGGGCTGATCGGAGCGCTGGAAAGCGTGACCAACGCCTTCGAGCGGGACGCTGCCGATGTCGCGGTGGGCAACATGCGCCGCACCGCCGACCGTCTCACGTGCCTGCCCGCGATCCAGGCGGCGCGGCGCGATGCCCTGAAGATGATCGAACAGGCCAGCGCGGCGCTGGCGGTGCAGATCGAACAGGTCAACCGCACGCTTAGCTTCCTGCGCATCTGCGGCCTCAACATCAAGGTGGCCGCAGCCGGTTCCGGCGACTTTTCGAGCTTCGCGGACATGATGTTCACCAAGCTCGACCTTGGCGAGCAGGAGATGGAGAGTATCTCGCGCGAGATCGCCTGGCTGGCCGAAGCCGTTCCCGGCATGTTCGAGGTCGAACGCCAGCTTGCGGCCGAATGCGCGCTGGTCGTTCCGCATATTCCGCGCAAGCTGGCCGAAGATGCCGTGGCCTTGCAGCGCGACCAGATCGAACAGGCGGACCGCGCCGTGCGGATTTCTGCGGCGGCAAGGGATATCCGCACGCAGGTGGGGACTGCGCTGGGCGCCCTGCAGGTCGGCGACAGCACCCGCCAGCGGCTGGAACACGTCGCCGACGGGCTCAGCGACGTCGATGCATTTCTGGAACAGGGCCCGGCGTTCGGTGCCGAAGTGGCGGAAGCGGTCGGCGGCCATGCCTTGGCGCTGCTTGCGGCGCAGGCCCTCGATACGCTCGAGGCGTTCCAGCGCGAATCCCGCCTGCTGGCGAGCAGCCTGCGCGGCATCGGGCCGAGCGCGGTAATGCTGCTCGAAATGCGCGGGACAGGCGATAGCCCACAAGGCGATGAGGAGGGCGTGTTCCTTCACGTGCTCGAACGCAGCGTGGCCGAAGTCGCCGCAGTGACCGAACAACTGCGCGAGGCCGATGCCCGCTCCAACCGCCTGAGCAACCGGGCCTCGTCCACCGCCGAAAATCTCGCGCTGCGCCTCGCCACGGTGCACCGCATCACCGGCGATGTGCAGCAGATGGCGTGGAATACCGACTTGCGCTGCTACAGGATGGGAACCGAGGGGCGGGGCCTGGCCGTGGTCGCCTCCGAGATTCGCGGTTTTGCCGCCACGCTGGAGACGATCGCCTCCGCCATCGCGCTGTCCTTCGACGGTCTGACGTCGGCTGCGGGCGTCATTCGCGGTTCACAGGAAGACGAACCGGCGGACGCGGGGCAGGCGCTGGCAGAATCGCTCACCTGCATCCGCGAAGGCGGGCAGCGAATGGGCGCGGGCCTGTCAGAGCTGGACCGCAGCGCCCTGGCCGTTGCTGAAATCCTTGAGGATACGACCGGCAAGATCGATTGCGAGGACGAAGTCGGCGGCCCGCTGATGGCGGTGGCAGAACGGCTCTCGGGCCTTGGCCGGATATGCGCGGAAATCCCGGAAGAGGGCCTCGCTCCATCCGCGGAACTGCTCGACCGGATCGCGGCGCGCTATACCATGGCCCGGGAACGTGAAATCCATCGCGGCTTCCTGCCGGAAGGGGAAGCCGGCGCATCGGCCCCGGATTCCGCCGATATGTTCGATGACGACGACGATTTCGACGACGGCCTCTTCTAGCGGGGCCCGGCCCCCTCGTTGCTTCGTCCCGGCGCGATACCGCCGGGGCGTTGGCGCCTGGCCTGCACCGCCGCATAAACTCCCCTATGCTGCGAAATTCCGAATTCGCGCAGACGAATTCCGTGCAGACAGGGAGAGTAAGGGATGCCATCGCTCGGACGCATCGGCATATGGTCGATGGAACTGCGCTTCGGAGACCGCGCGCAGGCGGAACTGGCCGCCGCGGAGCTGGACGAGCTGGGCTACGGCACCTTGTGGATTCCGGGCGGTATCGGCGGAGACATCACCGGCGACATCGACCGGCTGCTCGGCGCACCACGCATGCGACCATCGCGACCGGCATCCTCAATATCTGGATGCATGATCCCGCCGAAATCGCGTCCTGGTGGAAGCGCCTGCCGGATGACCGGCAGCAGCGGGTTCTTCTCGGGCTCGGTGTGAGCCATTCCCATCTGGTGGGCGAAGCATACGAACGGCCGCTCGCGAAAATGGCGTCCTATCTCGACCGGCTCGACGAGGAAGGTCTTCCCGCCGAGGCCCGCTGCCTCGCCGCGCTCGGTCCGAAGATGCAGGAACTCGCGCGGGAGCGTTCCTGCGGTGTGCATCCCTATCTCGTATCGCCCGATCACACACGATCCGCGCGTGAGGTGCTGGGGCCGGGAAAGCTCCTCGCTCCGGAGCAGGGGATCGTTCTGGACAGCGATCTTGCCAGTGCGCGCGAAAAGGCGCGGGGCGCGCTGGCGGGCTACGTCCAGTATCCGAACTACCGCAACAACTGGCTGCGGCTCGGCTTTACCGTCGAGGAGATCGACGCGATGAGCGACCGCCTCGTGGACAGCCTCTTCGCCTGCGGAGACCTGGCGGCGATCACGGCGCGGCTGGAAGAACATTGGTCGGCAGGTGCGGACCATGCGTGCATCCAGGCGATCACGGGGCAGGGGCTCGATCTCGGCCCGTCGATGGAAGTCTGGAGATCCGTCGCCGGGACAGGCGTGCGCTGAGGTCGGCATCGCAAACTTCGGGCTGTGCATAACTTTCTGAAGAATGTGTTTGACCGAATCGAGGGTGGGACTTAGAGGGCCTCTCACCGCAGCGGACCACACAGTTTTGCAGCGGTCGCCACCAGCTACGGGCAACTTGCTCCTCGAGGTAAAGATCGGGGACGGATGGTTGTCCGGTTGTTTTGTCGGCGGGTCCTTGATGGGACT
>NZ_LGJH01000124.1 GCF_001298105.1 Novosphingobium sp. ST904
GCGCGCGGTGGCAACGTTGCGATCCTTCACCGCCACCGCCACCGCCGTACCGCCGGCGACGATCGCCAGCCCGGCCGGGAACAGCGTGCAGTATCCGGCAAGGTCAAATTCGCGCTGGTGGGCCAGCATGTCCCAAGCGATGAAAACATGGGCACCGGCAATGTAGGCCATGCCGCCGATGAAGCCGACCACGCGGTTGAGCTCGATCTGGCCGCCAGCACCGCGAAGGGCATTAGTCCAGCTCACGCCGCACCCCCAGCATAAAGCGCCGCCTCATCCGCGCGGCGGCGCTTCAGCCCCTCCATCACCGCACCGTCGTTGTAGATCCACTTGCCGAACTCGGCCGCCGTCCCGGCATAGTCACCGGCGACGTGGCGCCTCGTCAGCGTGGCCTTGCCGATCGCGCCGGTGTTGTAGTGGAACGAGACCAGCGCATCGAACTGCGCCTGCGTGGTGGGCGAACTGCCGATCGCCGCGCGCACTTCCTTTTCGTATCGCACCAGGTCGTTCACGAACCGCGCATCGCACTGCGCCTGAGACCAGACCGTGCCCGGGCCGATATCGCTGCCGGTGGAACCCCACCCGATCGTCCAGGGTTTGCCATCCTTGCTTCCGGGATCGGGATAGGCCTCGAACTGGCCATCGCTGCGCTTGCGCGCGCAGCCCTCCCACTTGTGCATCAGGGCGATGCCGGCCGCGCTAGTGCGCAGTTCGGTCACAACCGGCCGCGCCACCCCGAACGCATCCAGCAGGTTGTCCAGCGCCAGCACATTGCCGGCATCATTGAAAAGGCCCTTCGGCGCCGCACCGCGCACGGCATCGAAGATCGGCTTGCGAACGTCCATCTCAGTTCCCCTGTTGCCGCGCCGCGACCCGCTCGGCCGAGACGATCAGTTGTGCATGTTCCCGCGCTTCGCCGAGGCCCTGCCGCTGGGCGAGCAGCTGGATCACTTTCGCTTCGGCATTGGCGTGCGCCTGCCGGCATTCCGCCACTTCGGTTTCCAGCGTGGTAACGCGGTCGAACAGCCGGGCGACCTCGGCCTTCAGGTTCTCGATCACGAAGCGTGTGTCCTGGTCCAGCGCAGCCTCCCGCGCGTCCGTCCGCCCGGCGATGAATTCCAGCAGCCACTTCACGGCAAAGAACCCGCCGCCGGCACCGAACCCGCCGGCGGCCCATCCGCCAAATGCTTCGAGGATATTCGCCATCAGTATGTGCACCCCAACTTCAAGCGCTCAGAATAAGGAAAACAGGAAATCATCGGCCAATCAGCCGTAGACGAGCCACGGCGCATCGATCGTCACCCGGTCGTAAAGCTTGAGACACCCCGGCTTGTTGGGATGCACGCCGTCCGCCGTGTAGAGACTGGCATCCCGCGTCACACGATCACCACCCACGGACAGAGCAGCCGCGAAATCGATCACCGGGAAAACGCCGAAATAGTTCGCCAGGATATCCGCATTGATGGCGTCGATCTTGGTCTGGAAGGCGCCGCCCGCCGCACCGCGCGGGATCAGCGTGCACAGGATAGGAATGGCCCCTCGCGCCTGCACCAGGCTGATGATCGTGGGCATGTTGCGCGCCATACCGCCTGGGAAGGGTCATTGGTCCCTTCCTGAAGAACGACATAGGCAGGGTTCCAGATGCTGAGATCGGTGGCCAGGCGCGTGAGCAGGTTCGGCGTTTCATCCCCGCCGCGAAGGCCAAGAACAAGGTCGCCCCTGTTGCGATCGGCATCGAGAAGATAGGGCCAGCTAAAGTTCCAGTCGCTGGCAGGGGTGATATCCGATCCCTCGCCGATGCTGTCGGTCAGGATCACCGCCCACGGCTGCGGCCGAACGGGAATGCGATAGTCGAAGGCCGTCACCGTCGGCGTGCCGGCAAGGCAGATAACGCCCGGCGAACCATGGCAGGCGCCCGCGTTTGTGCCATCGCCCTGCGCCTGTGAAATAGAGGCGCTGAACGTCTGGTCCACCGTGTCGCGCAGCGTGATGACGTGGGATATCCCATCCTTGGCGACCTCCAGTTCGTAAACGCGGCCGGGGACCAGCGCAGACGGAAGAGCCACAGACTTCGCCAGCGTCCCGGCATTGCCCGGTCCGGTCCAAAGGTACAGTTCGAGATTGCCGCTCGTGCCGTTTACAAGGGCAACCGTGCCCCTGCTGTTCTCCTGCGGGGAGAAGCAGATGCCAACCTGGTCCGAGGCCGCATTGATCTTGATGCGGGCAGAGATGCGCTTCTTCGACGCCGACGAGGGCGTATTGTACAGGCCGACCTGGCCCCACCCGGCGGACGAGGCGACAAGCCCGTTGCTCCATGACCATCCGGTCAAGCCCCACGCAGTCGAAACAGTAGTGCCAACAAACACCTGCCGCTCGACGAGGAGAGACTTGTCGCTTGGGCGAGCGGCAAGGACCGACTTGGGAGGGTGCCCTACCGTTACCTCCAGTGCAAGCGTGGCAACGTTTTCGATCGTGGGTGCCATGCTCGCGCCAACACCCGTGTCGGCTGTGTTGAGGACGCTGTAGACCCGCCCTCCCGCGTTGTACCTCAGGTTGCTCGAAGAGATCGCCCGGTAGCCCACCAGCCAGTCGTCCGGCAGAATGTAGCCACCAAAGAAGGATGACGGGAATTCGTTCAACCCATCCGCGACCGTGACAGGGAAGATCTTCACATCTTCGATGTTGGAGCCATTGACCTTGTAGACGCGAATTTCCCCGGTGCCGCCGGTCAGAACCCGCAGCCGCACTTTTGACAGCAGCCCGCCTGCCGCCGTGGGCGGGTTCATGTAAGTCCGGGAGACATTCGCATTGGAAGTGTCGGGTGTATCCTGACCGATTGCGCTCAATGCGGAGTAGGTCGCAACCGCCAGCGCGGAAAGACTTGCTTGGTTGGCCGCCACCCCCGCTTCGGCGGAGGACAGCCTGGGCTCTACCGAAGTCGGCGAATAAATGTAATCGAACTGAAGCCCGATGATAAGATTGGCGTCGGTCCCAGCAACGGTCAGAACCGATCCAACCCCCGTATCATCGGCGGCAACAAATCTCGGAAGCGTATTCGTTCCAGCTGAATACCGAGGGCCATTCCCCGAAGAAACCTTGTAGCCGTACCGTGAGCCGGCAGGCAGATAAATGGCTGTAGACAGTGTGAACGGAACGATCCCCCCTGCTGCCGATACAACATTTTCGACGTAGACATTTTCATATCGGCCGTCGGGCCTCAGGCGGTAAAACCGCAACGAGCCAGCGAACGCGCCGGCAATGCTCAGCCGGGCCACCGTGACCAAAGCACCCCGATCCAGAGGCTTTGAAAGGTAGATATTGGCAGCGTTCGAATTCGTGCCCGAGGCAAGCGTGTCCCCGATTGTTGCCGTCACCACGTCGCGAAGGTCGGTGCCGATAGCAGCCTTCAGCGAAGGAAGGGCTGCCGTGGCCGCCGCCGCCGCATCCGCGGCGATCTTGCTTTCCAGCGCATTGCGCCAGCGCCAGCCCGCCGGGCTCACCGAATAACTGTACTGCCCGGCATTCGAAACCGTACCCCCTGCCACAGGGTCGGTGTGCGTACCGGTATCGCTGGAAAGAACTGAGGCAATCTGCCCTGCCGTGCCCACCACGGCCGCCAGCTCGGCATATGTGGCCTTCTGCAGCATGCCGCCCGTGGCCAGCGCCGCGTCGCGCGCTTCCCTGGCGTCGTCCGCGAAGCCGGAGGAATCATCGGCTGCCGTTTCCGCATCGGCCAGCGCCTGCTCTGCGCCGCCCTTCGCGTCCAGCGCCCCATCCTTGGCGGCTTCGGCACCGGCCTTTGCCGCCAGCGCCGTGGCGGCGCTATCGGCTGCCGATGCCGGATCGTTCGTCACGCCGGCAATCTCGCCGCCCACAAGCGCCAGCACCTGCCCGTCAGCCACGGCGCCCACGACCAGGCCGGTTCCGCCGCGCCGCACCTTCAGCGCCCGGCTGATATCGACGTCCTGCTCCTGGTCGATCAGCCGCGCCTTGTCGAGCGCGCGCTCGTGGCTCTGCGCGGGGAAGCGATCGGCGGTGGTGTAATCCGCGTCCTGGTCCCGCGTTGTCTCGCGCCAGGCATGCAGCTTCACGCCTGCGGCCGCCGGCGCCGTAACCGTCAGCGTGCCGCCGGCGTCGGTATCGCCGCCCGCCACGGTGAAGTTCACGCCATATACCAGATCCACCAGCGTACCGTCCGCCAGCTCGCGCTGCGCCAGGATCTCGCCCGGGTCCAGGAACCGGAACGGTAGCGGGAACGCGGTGGAAACGCCGTCCTCGATGTAGTCGACCGAAGGGGTAAGGGCGGCAACCGTCATCTCAATTCGCTCCTGCCACGTTGGAAAGGTCAGGCGCGCGCTCGGGCGAACTGTCGCCCGGCGCCCACCAGTAATCGGTGCCCTGTTCGTCGGCCCACTTTTCAGCACGCCGCCAGCTGCGCCGGTAATCGGGATCGATCTGCTCCTGGATCTGGTCCGCCACGGCCCGGTCGAACGCGGTGCGCAGGTACCAGAGCGTGCCGCCGGGCACTTGCGACTGCGCGAACTTCAGCGCGGCACCGCCATGGTTCTTCGAAGTGGCGATCGCCGCCAGGTTCTGCGCATCGCTCACCAGCGGGCCGGCCAGAGTGCCGGCAAGCCCGCCGCCTGCGCGGTTCTCGGCGCTGGCCAGGAAATCCCCGAAGATGCCGAAGCCGCCGCCTTGCAGCATCGCCTGCCCCCAGAACCCGGGGCTCATCTCCCATTCACCTGTTTTGTCATTGATGAAGGGCTTGTCTGCCGCGTTGCGCGGATCACGCCCCGCCGCGATGTCCTTCAGCCAGATCGCCATCCCGCCCATTGCCGTGGTGCCGATCACAAGTCCGCCGACGTATCCAAGCCGATTGGCCGGGGCGAGCTGCATGGCCCGGGCGCCGTGCTGCAGCAGCAGCGATATCCCGAACGACTTGAACAGGAACGCGCTCTTGACCATTTCACCGTGCCAGGTGCCTCGCGGCGCCACATCGGAAATCAGTGCCCGGGTGGCAACGTCCGGGGTGGGCACGGCGAAATCCGCTTCGCGTGCGGCCATTTCCAGCAGCCGGTCGCCCAGCTGGCGGTCCTCGACATTGGCGGGGAAGATCCAGTCAACGCCGCGATCGCGCTCCACCGGGGTCGCGCGGATCTTGTCCCACTCCGCCGAACCGATGCCGTAACGATCCAGCAGCCGGGCAAATCCTTTGTCCAGCTGGCCGAAGGCCTTGCCGCGCGCATCCGTGATCGCGCCCATCAGCTGCATGCCGTGCGCCCACCGCCCCGCCTGCGTCCAGCGCGCCAGTCCCGAAGCGCGCAGCACACCCTCGGCAAACCGGCGGCTAATTTCGCCGGTCAGTTCCTCACCCAGGTAGCGGCCTTGCGCTGCCGTGCGGTTGCTCCATTCATCCGCGATCAGGCCAAGCCGCACGGCCAGGCGCTGGTCCTCGATCGAACCGGGCTTGAACAGCTTTACATAGTCGCCCAGCATCCTGCGCACCGGCAACCCGTTGTACGCGCGCGTGGTGGCGCCGAAGCCCAGATCGGTCATGGCGGAAAGCATCGCCCCGCCCAGCTTGGTGGCGGTCTGCCAGCTGCGCAGCGCGGAAAAGCCCAGTGCCAGCCTGCGGCTTTCCGGCCGCTGGCTCGATCCCGTGATTTCCGCGTCAGCCGGTCCATCTGGCGTGTCGCCTTGTGGGCCGCGTCCGGCGCCTTGCTGTTCGCTGCAGCATCCTCGGCCGCGGATTTCGATATAACGTCCTTCAGCCAGCCCAGCGTGGAACTGGGATTGGGGCCAAGGATCTCCAGCATGGCGATATCGCGTGCCATGCCGTCGATATGGCCCATCATCGCATCGAACGCCGTCGCCGCGCCGAAGCGCTGCTGGTAATCGGTCCAGTCGTCGGCGGATTTGAACACAAGGAACCGGCTTTCCGCGCGGCGGTTCGCCAGGATCGACGTACCCTGAATTCCGGGATCGCGGTTGCTCCACCCGTCGGAACGGATCCGGTCGAAGGTTTCGCGCAGCGCGCCTTCGAATTCCGCATCGTTCAGCGGCTTTCCGGTTTCCACGTCCAGGATGCGCGCCCGGTCCAGTCGATCGGCGATCGCCGCGCGCCAGCTGTCATAACCGGCCTCGCGCACCAGGCGCGGATCGTGATACTGGGGCAGCCCCCAGTCAATTAGCTTGCCAATATCCCCGCCCGCCGCGTTGAAGCGCTGGCGCAGCATCTCGGCCGTCTGCGTCCAGGCGTCGGCCAGCTCGCGCGCGGAAAGGTTTCCGGTCGATCCCGGCTTGAACAGTTCACGCACCACATCGGCCAGCTCGGCCTTGTTGCGCACCCGCCCCATCAGGTTCGTGGAAAATCGGGACAGCACGCCGTCCATCATCCCATGCGCTCGGCCGCGAACGGCCCGCATGCGGTCATCCACGCTGGAAAATCCCGCCCGGTCACTGGGCGCCAGGAACGCAGGCCCGGCACGCGGATCTATGGTTCCCCCTCCGCCTGCCGGGCCGCCCCCCTGTCCGCCGTTGAACGAAGCGATATCCGCCTCGATCCGCTGGCGAGATGTCACCGCCAGCGCGGCAAGGTGCTTCTTCCGGTTCAGCTGCGCCTTCAGCCCGGCAATCGTCCGCTCGCTTGCAAGCGATGCGGCGGCCATCATCGGCATGTCACGCTGCAAACCGGCCAGGTGCCGGGCATAGAGTCGGTCCGCCTCCTGCGCCTGGCCCTTGGGTATCTTGCCCTCGGCGATCAGCCCGGCAACGCAAACGGAAATGCTCATGCCCCGCCTCCCGGAGGAACGGGCAGCAGGCAGTTTTCGATAATGGAAATGGCGTCCTCGTCCGCTTTTAGTTCGGCCTCGATCTCGGCGATGGACCGTTCACCCTTGCCGTCGCCCAGGTCGAAGGTCAGCTGTTCCGGCGAAATCCGCGCAGCAGCGGCCATCTGCGCATCATGCCAGGCAAGATCCGCCACGCGCCCGATTTCATCGCTGCCCGGTTCATCGAATACCTTGCCCGCCTCGGCATCGGCCACCACGGGCCCGGCAGCACCCCGGGCTTCCAGCTCATCGCGCAGCGACCCGTGCGATAGCGCCTCATCCCGGCTCGGCGGGGCCAGCGTCTCCACCCGTCCGCCCTCGATGCCGGCGCGCTCCATCTGCCGCTGCGCGCGGGGCCGCGTGGTTTCCCAACCGCGCACAGTGCCGTCCCGATCGACCAGCGCGTGAACGGGGCGAAGCTTGCCGCCCTGCGCCAGTTCGCGATCCCACCACCGGCCGAAATCGCCCACACCGTCGCCCATCTGGACGCCCGCGCGCGAAAGCGCTATATCGCGCATGGCTCCGGCGGTGGGGGAGGCCCCCGCTAAATCGCCCGCACGCATGTTCTCCGCTGGTGACGGGGCCGCTTCTCCACCACTCCGCATCCTTGGTTCTTCGCGTTGGAACGCGGTCAGCAGCCAGTTCTGCGCCTTGTCATCCCAGTCAAGCCGGACAACGGCCGTGTGGTCCATGCTTTCCAGCGTTACGCGGCCCTCGCGGCTGCGGTCCACGATCTCCATTTCCTCAAGGCGCGCAGCAGATCGTCCAGAACTTCGGGATGCTTGGCCGCTATCTTCTTCAGCCCCGCGCCGTCATCGCCCCACTTCAGGTCGATCGCGCCCAGCTCGGGATGCCACAGCGCGCCCTGCACTTCGCCCTGCCGGTCGGCCAGCAACCTGTCGCGCGCCTCGATCCAAATCGCCTGGCGGCCGCCGGCAGGATCGGTGCCAAACCGCTCCGCGTCCAGTTCGGCCTGGGCGCGCTGCCATTCCTCGTCACTGCGAAACCGCTCGCGGTCTAGCGCGGGCAGATCGCCCTCCTCAGCCGCGTCAACCAGCGGCCGCTCCGCATCCAGCTCGGCCGGGCGCGCCGGCGCAACCTCGGCATCAAATCCGGGAACATCGATCGCTTCGCCATCCCCGATGGCCGTGCGCCGCCGGAAGTTGGCAACATAGCCGCGCGTCTCTGCCGGAAGGAACGATACCCATTCGTCAGGCACCCCGGCGCGCCGCGCCCGGGCCATGGCGCCGCGCACGCCGGTACCGCGCCGGGCACTGCCGGCGCCGGCGTTGTAGGCGGCGGCTGCTTTCACCGGATCGCCATCGAACTGACGAAGCATTTCGCGGTAATAGGCCTGCCCCAGCGCCTCGTTATAGGCATGGTCGCTCCGATACCGGGTCTCATCCCACGGCAGCCCGGCAAGCCGCGCCGCCTCCGGCGCGTGCCCGGCATGACTTGCGCCGGCCCGATCGCACCGGCGGGAGACGTTCGAAACGATCCGTCGCGCGCGGTGCCACCCTCGATGCCGATGATCGCGCGCCAGGCAGTGCTGAAATCCGCGCGCAGCGGCGCGCCCGCGATCGGGCCTGCCCGCCGCGCCGGCGCAAGCGCCTGCGTGGCCGATCCCTCCGGCCAGCGTGACATGGCGGCAATCGTTTCGTCGATCCGCCGCGCGTGCGCTTCAAGCCCCTCATAAGTCCCCGCGAAGGGATTGGAGCTGTCCACCTCGAAACCGCGATCGATGATATGCAGCGCCGCCGCCTGGTCGGGCGTCAAGGCATAGTCCGGGGTGGAACTGCGCAGTGCCATGGCCGCGCGGACGTCCAGCGGCACCTTGTCCAGCGCCTTGGCCGCAAGCTTCCCGCCGCCGATCTCCAGCCCCTTGAACGCCGCGCCGCCCGCCGCCGCGAAACCAAGGTTCATGGCGACTTCCTCGCCGGTCAGTTCGCGGCCCTGCTTCTTGCGCTCCGCTGCGGTCAGCGGTGTTTCCACACCCTCGATCAGCGCGTTGATCCCGGCTTCCGCCAAGATCCGCCCGGCAACGCTGGTACCGCCAAAGCCGCCCGTCAGCACCATGCCGCCCACGTTGATCGGGTCGGTCAGGCTGCCAACCAGTCCACCGGCCAGCGTGCCTACAAATCCGCCGCGCTGCATGGTGCTGGCATCGCGCGCCTGCCGCGCTGCGAAGCGCGATCGCCATCCTTTTTCGAAAGTCTCCCGGTCGCCCAGTTCCTTGAAGGCATCGGGATCAGCCTTGCGCGCCGCGCCGATATCCCGCCACACGGCATCGTAATTGACCGGCTGCGCGCCATAGGGGTTCACATAGCGCCGCACGTCATAACCGCGCTCCTGAAGCGCGGTCACAACCGGCCCGTAGGCGCCCTGCCTCTCTTCGTCGGTATGGCCCGTCTGATCGTCACGGGCATAGCGGAACCCCGCTGCCGCCGTTTCGAAGAAGCCGGGCTTGGGGCGTGTGTCGGCCTGCCCGGTGTTCGGCAACAGCGCGATATCAAGGTCGGGATCATCAAGAATGCTCATCGCAGGAACACCTTGCGAACCCACGGCTTACCGTCCTTCCCGGTCACCACTCGGGTGCCGACGTAGAACCGGTATTGATCGTTACCGATGGCCTGAGGCCGCGCCTTACGGATATCAATCGGAGAGCCATCTGGATTGACAGGGAGATCTTGCGGATTGGCGCGGATGAACTGGTTGATCGCAGACTCAAATCCGGATTGAGTTATGCCATTCGGCAGCAGGTAGATCTTGTCACCCCACCAGCCCAAACCGCCCTTTTTCGACGCGCCGCTTCCGGTCGCCCCCAAAGCCGCATCAAGCGCCCGCGCCATCATGGCGCTGGTCATTTGCTTCTCGTAGGTTCCGTTGGATGCAAGCGCTTCGGCAGCGATGTTGTTCGCTGCATCAATAACTGCCGCGCGGCGACGGCTCGGCAGGACAGACAAAGCACCAAACGCCCCCTGCCGAACACCATTGATCCGGCCAGTCTCGTCATCGTCGTCGCTGTCAAGAATACGCGGATGGACCTTGCGGGTTTCCCGGCCGTTCACGGCCTGCCTCCAGGTGACCTCCGGAAGGCCCATAAGCACCCCCGCCAAATCATTGTCGGGCAACGCTTGGCGAACAGCCTGCCGAGCAAGGTCTATCGGGAACGCCGACAAATTACCCAGAACCTCGTACAGGCCAGCATCGCTTTCCTGCGCCCGTCGCCCCAGCGACGCAGCTTCAGCTTTGGTCAGCGGCTCCATGCTTCCATAAGATTTCGCGGCAGAGCGCACCCACTTCGCGCGAGCCGCTACCTCATTCGCAGAGAATGAACCCAAATCGGGCGGCCCATTTCCTGCGGCCCCATTCGTCAAAGCCCACTCTGCCGGATCGGAAGCGAAAGCGCTGTCCAATGAGGACTTGTGCTGAAGCTGCTGTTTCAGCTCGACACTCTGCGAACTTGACCGCTTGCCTTCGGGTATTGCCTGCAATTCTGCGATGCGCTGCTGGCGGATCAATGGGGATCGCTGCCCCCACACCTTCATAAAATCGGCCGTTTCACTCAATCCGCGAAGATCAGAGGCTGTCGATGTATCCCCATATGCCTCTGCCTGCGCAGCCAGCCCCGGCAGTTCAGCAGTGTGATCTTCGCCGCGTTCGATCTGGGATTTTACTGTGGCAACCGTTTCACGGAACCGGGTGATTTCTGCGCGCTGCTGTTCGGCCGTGGCAGCTTGTACCCGCCGGATCTCCACCTGCGAACCATTGCGCAGCTGATCGATCTGCTGGGGTGAAAGCAAGGTGTCGAATTGCCCAGCGTCGAGCGATGCCAGCGCCAACGCCGGATTGGTGTCATTCAAATGGTTGACGAAAGCGACCGCGTATTCCTGCTCGCCTTCGCGGCGGATTGCCTGCTTTTCTGCTGGCGTCAGCCGCTGCAGCCCGTCAACGTAGCTATGCCAGTCCTGCAGTTCTTCCTTGAACTCGTCACCGTTTTCGGAGCGACGAACCCGGTTCGCGCCCAGCTGCTTCACCGCCTGGGCATCAAGCCTCGTCTTGGCGATCTGCTGCCCCTCGGCGAAGTCACCTTCAGACCCCACCAGACGGGTACGGAAATCGTCCAGCTGGGCCGCTGCGCGCCGGCGCACACTATCTTCCGTGATGCCGTCCAGCAGCTGCTCGCGCGCGTCGTCGTCGGCCTTTGCAACCCGCTCCACATGATCGGCATAGTCGGCCGCTGTGGGGCTCGCGCGGATCTCGCGAACCGCTTCATCCATGGACTGTTTGTGCAGGGCGAACCGATGCGCGAAATCGCTGCTCTCCTGATCGGCCGTCTGCTGGCGCCGCACCTGGTACGCGCGGATCTCGCGCTGGTGGACGTCCTGCGCCACCTGCCCCACCGTGTCCGCCAGCTCGCCGCCGTAAGTGCGCGCACTGGCCATCGGCAGCGGCGCCGCCGCCGTAGGCATCACCCGCGCCTCGTATCCGGTTTCCTGCGCCATCAATAGATGCCCTGGAAGTTATCGGGCATGGATTGCATCGAAGCCTGCGACTGACCTTGCCCGGCCTGCGCCCAGTCATCGCGCATCCCCGAAACCGAACTGGCGGAACCCAGCAGCCCACTCGCAAGCGAGAACCAGCCTTCGGTCCGCTTCATCTTCGCCTCGTATCGCAGCGATTGCGCCTTGGTGCCCGCGTCGCGGATCACCGTCATGGCATCAAGCGCGGCGTTCACCTGGCTTTCGGTCAGCGCATCCAGCGCCGATCCGGTACCGCCCATGAACCCGTTGGAACTTTGCGCCGCCAGCTGCTGGCCGATCACCTTGCGCGCCTGCTCGCGGATACGCAGGCTCTGAGCGGCGCCGGCGTTTTCTTCCTCCCGCGCCTGCCGCTTCAGCGCCTTCGACTGCTGGCGGCTTGCCACGAAACCGCCGATGCCCTTGGTGACGTTGGCCGCCGCCGATGCAATCTCAGCCATGGTCCGTCCCTCTGCCGCTTGCCGGGCCGAACCATTCGAACAGCATGTGGGTATCGCCATCGGGGCCGTAGCGCTTCAGGACATGCGCCGGCGTGAAGCCCAGCATCACCGCCCACCGGCATTCCGGGGAAATGCGCGCCGGGCGCATCACCCATTCCACCGCCTTGTCGCCCTGGAAGGTGAAGGGAACTTCAGCCGCGCGCGCTATCAGCTCCACCCGTGCAAGCCGCGATCCCTGCAACTCTCCGCGTATGCGCCGGGTCACCGCCAGATGCGCCGCGCCCATTTCCCCCAGGATCGACCAGGCCACGCCGTGCCGGCCTTCATGGTGCTCGCCTATTCCGAACAGCGCGATCAGCCGCCCTTCGCACCGCGCCGCCCAGGCAACGGGCTGGCCGGCCAGGACTTCGGCCGTGTCCCAGTCGATATCGCCGGGCTCCGCGCCCAGCACGCGCGCCTGCGAAGGCTGGCGCTCGATCTCGAACAGGTCACCGGCGCGCAGCCGTTCGAACACGACATCAGGCATCGGCTTCATCCAGTTCCAGCGACATTGCCGCTGCGTTGATCGTTGCAGGCAGCGGATCGGAAGAGATGATCTTGATCCGCCCGTCCCGGGTCATGCTGGAGGAAATCGAACCTTGCGTGTCGCCGGTAAACAGCGGGATGGCGGCGTCCATGCTGTCCGTCGTCGCGCGCTCGATCGGCTCGTCCATCTCGCCTTCCACAAGGTCCGCCACCTTGATGCCCAGCGTTTCCAGCACACGCAGAACCACCTTGCGCACGCGCTGCTTCAGGCCCTGCGAAGGGCCGTTGCGCGTATCCAGATTGGGCCGCAGCGTCACCGCCAGCGCGGTGAACGGCAGCCCCACGGTCAGCGTGTAGGCGCTGGGCGGGACAGAGGTTTCCGGCAGCGTGAAGGAACCGTCAGCGGCCACCACCACGCCCGGCACCACGCCCCCGCCTGCCAGAACGGCAATCTGCTGGCCCGCCAGGTGCACGAACCCGGTGAAGGTCCGCTGGCCGCCGGCGGCCGCAAACTGCGTGCCCCCATCCACGAAGAAGGCAAGCCGCTGATCATCGCCCAGATCGCGCCAGGTGCTCTGCCGCCAGATCTCGCGCTTCACCCCGTCAGCCCGGGTGCGCTCGATCAGCAGCCACAATTCGTCGGTCTTGCCATCCTCGCCAACGATCACTTGCCCGCTCAGCGCCTTGGCGCCGCCGCCCAGCACGATCCGGGCAAAGCCCTTCACTTCCAGCAAGGTCTTGGGATGGACGATCACCTGGCCGTCGCCGCGCCCGGCAAACATCGTGCCGTAAGGCACGCGCTGATAGGCCAGCCAGGAAACCCCCGACTTGGTGATGTGGCGCGCCGCTGCCGTCAGATCCTGCGGCACATAGCGATCCTGCCCGATGTCGAAACCCACGGCACGGATGCGGCGGCCGCCACGCTCCACCGAAATTATCTGCGTGCCGATCTGCAGCGGCCACACCGGCTCGCTGCCGTAATAGCTCTGCGGCTTCAGGCTCACGTTGTCGCCGGCAACCGCCTGGGCGGAATTGATCGCGCCCACCACGGCCTCGCGGTCGGCAGTGCCGATGTACAGCTTGCTGTCCGGCGCGAACCACAGCGGCGGATTGTCAAGCGACATGGTACGGCGGAACGCAAGGTCGGCCGCCAGCACGCCCGAACCGGTATAGCTCTGGAAGTTCACGCGGCCGCCGCCATAATCGCCCACCACGCTGGCCGCGAATTCGAACAGGCGCTGATGCACCTGGCGCCCTTCCCAGTTCGTCACCAGCGATGGCCATCCTTCCACATCGGAAAACAGCGCGTGGGACCAGCGATACGTCCCCACGGTCATCACCTGGTCGGGAAGACGGCGCACCACGGTTGCCGTGCAGCTCAGCCCGCCGGCGGCAACAGCGGTGATGCGCACCTGGCCGAACCGATCGTGCAGGTACCGCCATCGAACGCCGTATGGGCCCTTGTCGTTGATGTCCTCCTTGCCAAGGCCATCCCATTCGGAACCTTCGGTATGGATCGGCGGATTGGTACCCGTCTTGCGGCCGCTACCGTTATTGTCGCACTGGTACACCTTGCCGTCGGACCGCACCTGGTCGCCTACGGCCACGTCCTTCATCCCCGCCTCCCACGCGGTGACGCTGGAATAATCCTTGGCCTCGATCTGGAAAAGCGCGCCCACATGCCCGGCCTGGAAGATCGCGGCGTGGCGGTGATCGTGGTGGAAAAGCCCACGGCAACCGCGCTCGCCGTCACCGTGATCGCCTCGTCCGTGTTCATGTCCTTGAACGGGCCGCCCAGAAATTGCTGCTCCGCCCAGGTGAACGTCACGGCGCTGGTGCGAAGGAGCGATGCCGGGCGGTAGCTGCCATGATCGATGTAAAGGCGATCATAGCTCTGCTGCGTCGAAAGGCGCGGCGCGGCCGCCGCCGCATAAGGCGTTGCCACCTCGTAGGCCACGCCGGGCGCCGTCTCGATCCGGCCGCCGTTGGTATAGAACCGCGCCTTCAGCTCGCCCCACTCAATCAGGTATTCCTGCGTGATCGAAAAGCGGAACGCCCCCAGCCAGGTGGAGGACGGATCGGCATCGCAGATGTATTCGAACCCGGGCCGCTTCACGATCGGCCCCTCGTTCGTCGGCACGAAGTTCTCGCAAGTGGTCAACCCGTAGGCATAGTGGTCCGTCTCGACCCGCCCATGCATCATCGGGTCTATCTCACCGGCCAGGAACGCCGTGATAAGCTTGCGCAGCCCCGCCATCAGGAGATTTCCCAACCAGGCAAACCGGCCGTGGGGAAGCCGCCGGTAATGCGCGCTTCTACCCAGGCGCTTTCCTCAACCTCGATCGGCGGGTTTTCCAGCGCGTCTGTCTGCTGGGCGTCGGCCACGGCTTCCCGGTAGCGCTGCATGGTCAGCGCCTTGTCGAACGCCGATCCGGCAATGCGATTGCCGCAGGTCAGCGCCAGGTTGCCGGCAAACTGGATAGCGGCCAGCGGATCCCATTCGGCAATTTCCGCGATGTCCATCAGGCAACGCACGTAAAGCGGACCAGGGCGGGCCGTCAGCACGCTGCGCCCTTCCAGCTGGTAATCGCTCGCGGTGTACTTGCCAGAAGCATCGAACACTTCGATCAAGCGGATCGCCTGCGCCGGCAGGCGGAACGAATGGGTAAATGGCGGCGAAACCGTGATCGCTTCGGCCGGCAGCGCTGCGCGGCGCGTCGCCCAGTTCCAGGAATAGCGGCGGATCAGGCCTTCCCGCAGGATATCCCATACCGCCTTCAGAGACCGCGCGGCGTCCTTTTCATCGTCGATCGAAAGCAGCCGCGTCTCTGTCCCGATGAACATCAGCGCCAGATTGGCAACAGAGGTCTGGGAAGCCATCGCGGCGCGGCCCGGTGCGGCTTAGTTGACCGGCCACCTGGCGGCGAACACAGCCGCCTTGATGTTGTCGATCGCGATCAGGGCCTCGCCCTTGGTGATCTTGTCGGCATCGATGTTCAGGCTGATGACATCGCGCGCTGCCTCGGCCGCACCGGCCGTGATCGCGATATCGCCGGAACGGGGCTTGCCGCGCGTGAAAGTGAACTTCGCCGTGAAAGCCATTGTCTCGCTCCCGATGGAGGGCCGAAAGAGGGATGCAGGGGCGCCGCCCGATGTCGCCGCGAATGGCGCCCCTGCGGCGACCGGTCAGGAAGGACCGGCCGCCAAAGCGTCAGAGCCCGATCAGTTCGAGCTCGAAGCTGAGATTGACCGCGCCGGCCACACCGGCGACGGCGAACGTCGCGTAGATATCTTCCTCGGCCACCGGCTGATCGGCCGCGAGCGTGCTCGCCAGCGGGCCCAACATGGTGGGCACGTTGGTGGCGGTAAGCGTGGCGGCGTTGACGTACTTAGCCGGAGCCGCAAGCGTGCCGATCGACACGGTTGCAGTGGCCAGGCTGGTATCGGTATTGCCGCGAACACCCACGATCTTGTCGCCGGCCTTCTTGGTGCCGAGGTACAGCTTGTCGGCGGCGGCCAGAGCCTGGCCTGACGGTTTCGTCGCCAAGATCTCGGAACGTTTGGCGTTGACCTCGCGGCCGTCCGCCTTCTTGACCGGAAATACCGTGCTGTCCGCGACGCCGATCTGCTGCTTTGCATAGTAAGTTGCCATTTACTGCTACTCCATCGAGCCAAAGAGCGACGGCAGAGCCCGGGGGCCCGCCGCCCCGGCGTCAGCCCTTGAGGTTGCGGATGATGCCGGACATGCCGGGCTGCGTGCGGGAAGCCGCGCAAGTCGTGCCGGCGAGGTATCCGGGCATGAACCGCTTTTCCGGGATCTTGCCCACCTCAGTGCGCAGCGCCTGCCAGAAGTTCAGCACGACACCGGGCTTCACCCAGAACGGGTTGAGCCGGTAGCTATTGGCGTCGGTCGCCAGAGCCGGGATCGTGTTGAGCAGCGGGTTGTCCAGCTCCAGATGGATGAACTTCCACCCCAGCAGGCCCATGATCTTGCCGTCCTGGAACGTGCCGCCATAGGCGCCCTTGAAATCGGAACTGGTCGCCGGGATTTCGGTCAGCAGCGCGTCATTGTCGTCGGCGGTCAGCACCATGAAGCGCTCGGCTTCATCCGGAACATAGGCCTGCGTCAGCATCTTGTTCGCGCCGCGCAGCTTCGCCGTGTTCATCTTGGCGGCCACGGCTGCGCCCACGTCCACGGCGATGATGTTGCCGGCAGGAAACGCCGTGGTGACCGTGCCGGTCTTGCCGGAAATGATCGGGCCGTAGAAGCCTTCGAGAATGCGCTGCGTCTTGGCACGATTGATGACGCCGCGACCGGACATCACCGCCGAACCCTGCAGGTCGATCGCCGTAGCCAGCTTGTCCGAATTCTCGATGATCTCGGCATCGTAAAGCTCGTTCGGCTTCGGGATCCACACGCCATCGAACTGCGTATTGTTCCACTTGGTGTTGCCGCCGCGCTCATCGTCTTCCTGGGGAGACTTGTTGCCGACGATATCCTTGATCTTGATCTTCTCAGCGCTGGCATCGCTCTGCACGGTTACAGCGGCTTCGAGGGGGGAGGCCTGCAGCTGCAGGGCCATTTCCAGATTGTTCTGGTACTTGAGCTGTGCGGTATTCTCGACAGACATGGCCTGGCGCCCTTCTATCAAACAAAACGGATGGGTTTGCTTGCGAAGGGCTAAGGGGCGAAACCGCCCGGCCACTCTACCGTAACAACGCCACGGATCGGCGGTGCATCCACACAGGGCCCGGGGCGTATCGAGGCTAGGCCGGGGCTACCAGGCGTCCGGGAGGACAGGCGATGAAGCCAATCGCTCCCGGGGCTTGGTTGCGGCGAAAATGAGTCAGACGACTCGTGGTGTCAAGCCGGTTTCAGCCTGCCGCCTGCTGCTGCTGTGCATAAGCGGTAGACTGGTTGAGCAACCGGTTCCAACGCGCATTTTCCGGTGTGCCGGGAGTGCCCACCGCCTTCGCAAAGACTGGATCGGACCCCGCCTTCACCTTCATGGCATCAAGCTCGCCCTGCGCCTCGCGTCCATTCACGCCGAAGCGGCCGGCGCCGCCCGGGTTGATGATGGTATCCTCGGCCAACCCCTCACCAAGGCGGGAGAACATGTCCAGCGCCCGGCTCACACCGTCCGCTGCCGTGCCGCCCTGGTCGATCGATGCGGCTGCCATCGCGTTGCGGATGGCAACCAGGTCGTTCGAATAGAGCCCCAGCGCCCGGATTGCGCCGTTGATAGCCACTTCCTTGGCCTTGGCCTGCGGTCCCTGCGCCTTTACCCATGCCTCGGCCGAGGATTTCAGGTCGGCATCGAACTGGGCCGCCTCGTCCATCTGCAGCCGCACGTACTCTGCCACCAGCCCGTTCATTGCCGGCGCGCACGCCAACCTCCAGCGCCTTGGGCAGCAACTTGCCCAGCAGGCCCTGGTCAAGCGGGATCACGTCGCCCCTTGCATCCTTGACCTCGGGCAGGCTGTAACCGTCTACCGCTTCCGGCACACCGATCGCCCGGTGGAAACCAGCGATTTCCTCAGCGGAAGCACCATCACCGGGCACCTTCACGCGGCCGCTGTCACGAAGCGCCGCCTGGTTGTCCCGGGCCACCTTCACCAGACCGTTCAGATCCTTGACGCCGGTGGATTTCACCCAGTCGCGGTGCGAAGCCGTCTCGCCGTCCGCATCGGCTGACAGTCCGCCCCACCAATCGGGGTCGGCGCCAAGCGAAGGATCGGCTCCGCCCTGCCCGCCATCCGCCGCCGTTGCTCCGCCCTCTCCGGCCGGGGCCGACGATGCACCGCCAAACAGGTCGGACGCACTGCCGAGGCTGCCACCCTCACCGCCGCGCCGGCACCGCCCTCGCCATCAATTGCCATCGTCAATCTCCATGAGTTTCTGGACCGTATTTTCGTCCAGGTTGAGGAAATACTGTATCCGCGCGAACACCTCGCGCCGCCCTTCGCGGCGCGCCATCACCAACGGATCCTTGTCAAAAGTCGAAACCATGGCCCCGCGAAACAGAACTTGCGCAGATCGCCCAGCACCAGCTCGCCCACCGGGTTCACACCGCCTGCAGGATCATCGAACAGCCAGCGGTAAAGACGGCCGGTCGGTATCAGGGTCCGGAACACGGTCTTGTAAACCTGCGAAGTCTTGATTGCCCAGGCACGGACCTGGTTCTGCACGCTGGTCATGCCGCCTCCGAAATCTGCCCAGCCTTCGCCAGGTTGAGCGTTGCTCCCGATGCCTGCTGCAGCAGGTCGGCCTGAAGGACTGCGTTCTGCTGCTCCTGCTCCTGCCGAACCAGCTCAGCCACTTCCTCATCGCTGCGCAGGTAGCTGGGCTTCACGCCCATTTCCTCGGCCATGCCCACCGCGATCGCATCCGCATTCACGCGGTGGCGAACGCGCGGATCGAATTCGTTGAGAACCGGCAGCGCCTGGACATAGCGGAGCGTCTTTGCCGTGCTCTCCGCGCGCGCCATTGCAGCCAGCATGTTCTCGTATTCCACCTGGGGCCAGGCGCCCGCCTCAAGCACTTCCGGTGGGAACGGCTCCAGCTGGTTGTTACGAATACACAGGTCCAGTTCGCGCTGCGAAATCGGGTTCTGCTTTTCGGTGGCGTACTGGCTTGCGAATGGCCGGACGAGAACACCCTGCTTCGCCATGACTTCCAAAACTTCAGTTGTCGTCATGCGGTTATTGGGATCGGTCAGGATCTTGTAGAATTCCTCAAGGAAGTCCGTTCGAATAGTTTCCTGCTCGCCGTTCATCATCTCCATCGCATAGGGCAATCCAGCCTCACCGCCGGGCATGCGATGGACAAGCACATTGCCCGCCTCATCAACCAACCCGGGGTTCATCCCGCCCGGACGGGACACCAGCTTTGTCACCCCGTTGTCGCTGTTGAACAGCAGCGCCGGATCAACAGCCTTGTGCCCTGCCCGCAACGTCGTGTTCTTCATGGCGTTAACGCCGTGAATTGTCGGCATCTGGTCAATACCGGGGGATCGGCCATAGATTTCACCGGCGCTGGTCGTGTTGCGCGAAACCGCGATCGGCATCGAATAGAAACCCCGCCGGCGCAGGTAGATCTTCTCGTCCAGGGCAAGATACCGCGAAACGATTGGCATTCTCCGCCAATCCAACTTTTCGCGATCCCAGTCGGTGTTCGGCACCACCAGGTGCAGGATCTCGAATTCCTCGTGGTCCTTACCGGGGGTTTCCAGCGCCTCGCGCATCTTGGGCGTCAGGCTGTCCTTGTCGAACTCCTGCGCCAGTTGGCGGGCCGTCCGCTTGTAGCAACGGTGCACGGTGTCCACGAGGCCAGCGTAATCGACATCGATGTAGACCTCCGAAAGGTGCAGCGTGCGGTAATACATGCCCCGCCCTGGTCGCCCATCCACCAGCACGGGCGACGTACCGTATCGGCCCAGCTGCCCCCAATCCTCATTCACGGCGGTACCGAAGCCAGTGCGTGCCGCGTGCCGGATGAAGTACATGCGGCGGCTGTTCCGCTCGCACCACAGAGCCACCCGACGGATCTTCATCAGGTCATCGTTGATAAACCTGATCCGGATATAATCCTTTTCCTCGGGCGTCGTGATCGCGACGCCGGCGGCCGCAAAGCGCTTCAATGCCGTGATATGGGTGGTATCGAAGTTTCGCGTGCCACGGATCTGCCCTGGCGTCGTCTGCATGAAGCCGCCCGCGCCGCTGGGGAAACGCTCGTCCACTTCCTGCCAGGTGCCCTCCCACACGCTGCGGATTTGCTTCAGCCGGTCATGGTCGCGGATATCCGCCTTCGCCAGTTCGTCGTCCTGGATCTGCTCGTTCATCGTCTCTCACTCCACAAGGCGGATCGCCCGGCGCAGGCAGGAATAGGAAAAACCGCGCCGGCCATGGGGCCAACCGGCGCGGGGGTGCGAGCGCAGATCAGAAAATCACGTCGCTCGCGAGATTGAAGGTCTGCCCGGCGCCGATCGTCAGCTGCCCACCGCCCTGCCGCTCGCACCAGGCCGAAAGGTCGCCATCAAGGAACAGCGCCCACCCGGTGATCCGCGCGGGCCCGGATACTTCCCAGCTCGCCAGCCCCAGCACGACGCCGGAACTCACGACGCGGAAAGCGGCAGCACCGCCGCTCACGCGCAGCGGCAGGATCGCGACCTCTTCGGTATCGTCCGCGAAGGCCACCACTTCCACCGTCTCGGCAGCATCGATCAATGCCAGCAACGCGGCCTGGTCATCCCGTGAAATCACCGGGAGATCGGCGGGCAGCTTGCGCGCCTTTGCCTGCGGATCCCGCGCGATGGCCTCGGCCAGCTCCGCTCGCGCCTTGGTTGTCTGCCCTTTTTGGGCGGTAAGCTGGCCTTTCAGCGCCTTCGCCTCACCCTGCGCCGCCGCCAGCTGCTCAGCCTGGCCCTTCAGCGCAGCGATCGCCACATCCACGGGATGCTCGCCGTCCTCGCCCTGAACCCTCATGGCGGCCAGCGCCTCGCCCAGTTGATCGATCTTGGCGTGGGCCGGCTCGGCCGCCGCAATCACGGTGTTGGCCTGCGCCAAATCTGCCGCCAGCGCATCCCGCTCGGCGGTCAGCTGGGCCACATCGATCGAACCGGCGCCCACCTGGTCGCCCGACGAATTCTGTTCCTCATTTCCGGACATAGTTCAGTTCCCTTCTCAGCTACCGGGCACGAAGCGGCCCGTCGTTCCCAGCGCCGCTTCGGCGCCGGTAGACCCGTTGATGATGTCGGAAGCCGCGCCTTTCCGGCGGCGCAGCTCATCCTCGTTCTCGATCTGCGCCAGCGCATCGTCGCGGGTCGGCGAAGCCAGCGCCGACGGCGCCTTGCTCTTTCCCGTGAGCCCCAGCAGCCCGCCGACCACACCTCCGACCAGAAACTTCCCCACGCCCTTCAAAACCTTGCCCATCTCAGTAACTCCCGCTGAAAACGTCAAAATCGCTATCGTTCACAAAGACCTGGCCACCCGATCGCGGTCGGCCGCGTATGTCGGAAATGACGTGCTCACCCTCGACAGCGGCGTACTGCTCTGCGTCACAGACATGGGTGTGGATGGTGTCCGCGATTTCCAGGTGCCCTCGCGTACCGCCGCCGCCCGGTATGTCGGCATTGCGATAGCGGTAGCCGCCCAGGTGCCCGCGAATGAGGTGCTTTGCCGATGGGTCCACGGCATATCCGTCGCGCTCGCCCATCGCCCGCCAGATCGCCTCGTTTCTCAAGGCCTGGCGGTTGGTCTTGCCCTTGTAGACCCGGTGACCCAGCCCTTTCTGGAAGGCCAGAACCCAGTCATGCTCGCTATCCTGGCGATCGCGGGCAGACCATGCCGCCGGATCGCCTACGACGCGCAGCATTCCCGGATCGAGATTGGGGAACCGTGCGGCGATCATCGAACGCACCATTGCGCCGGCAGCCGTCGGCCCGATCTTGGCCAGTGTCCTGCCGTCCTCACGAAACATCACCGCCTCGGCCAAAGTGCGAAACTCGCCCATCGACAGCCGCTGACTGGCGACCGCCGCCGCGAACAGGCCCTGGTCAAAGCCCACCAGCAGCGGCAGCCTGGGGTTAAGATCCAGCGGCCGCACATGGGCACGATAATCGAACTGGGGATTGACCGGCTGCCCGTGCTGCATCGGCACGAACTTGTTGTCGATCATTCGCGCCACGTAATCCGGCCGGTGCTTGTTCAGCGCCGCCTGGATCGCGTAATACCCCTTGGGCAGGTTGTGCAGGTTCTCCGCATCGGGCTCGCGGCCACCGGGCTGAAGGAACACTTCCATCAGCGGGCGATCACCCAGAGCTTCCATCAACCCCGGGTCAAGCAGCTCACCGAGGTTCTTCTCGATCGCCAACCCATAGATCCAGTTATCCATGTAGGGCGCGTTGAGCGAAAGGATGATCTGCTGATCGACCACCAGCGAAGGATCGAGATCCGAAGCACGCCCCACACGGCCCGATAGGAACGCAAGCAGGTCAGGCGGCTGCAAATCCGCCTCGTCGATCATCACCGCCACGACTTCCCAGCCACGGCACGCCTCTTCCACCGAACGATCGCCGATCGCGCGAAACTCGATCTCGAAATCGCAGACATCGTTGGGGCGGCCGAACTCGTCATGGCCAAGGATCAGCGTCAGCTTGTGGGTAAACGGCGCCTTCCAGGTGAACTTTCCATCCGTCTCCGGATGAATGCGAAACCAGGAGGGAAGCGTGTTCTTCTCGATGTTCGGGTACGTCTCGCGGATCACGCCTACGCGCGCCTTGCGCCGCAACACGCCGTTCGCATCCCGGCGGCCGCCCTGCCGGGTACCGACACGCCGCAGCGCACGAAGCGCGGTTATCGTCTTGGCAGAGCCGACAGGACCGATGATGATCTTCAGGAACGCCCGGGACAGCAGGAATTGATCCGAGATCGGCCCGGGCGAGTTGAGCCGGCGGATTTCCATTTCAGGCCCGCTCATCGCTCGTCCTCACCGTCAGCGGGATGCGCCACGCCAAGGATTTCGCCGTCGATCATCGCGCCCCGCACGGGACGAACCTCGCCGATTTCCTCCTGGACGATCACACCCCGGATCGTCGCGTCGATCGCCACAGGTTTCTTGCTATGGATGAACGGCATAAGCGCTTCCGCACATCGCGTGCGCAGTGCGGTTGCGGCCTCGTAAGTCATTTCCTCAGTGAGCTCGACAACCCGCGCGCTTTCACCCTTGCCGATCACCTTTTGCCGAACGCGCCGCGATCGGGCCATGTGCACCTCTTCCGGTGTCGACTGCAGCTGCATGAGCGTTACGGCCGGATCCTGGCCGAACTGCGCGATGTACCGCGCGAAATCGTCAGATCGCTTGTTCTTCGCCCCTTTAGGACGACCCCGCCGCGCCTCACGGGCATGGCGCATCACCGTGAGCCCACCGGCATTCGGGCCGAGGTCTTCGCGAGCCTCCGCCAGTTCCTCAGGTGTCAGTGGATCAAGAAGCTCAAGCTGTTCCTGCTCATGCTGTGCCGTCTCGTACAGTGACTTGGCGCCAGCGATCATGCCGTCGGCCTCCTGTTTTCCGCCGGCCTCAGTTGACATGCGCGCCTCCAATCGTACCGTGCAGCCGTCGCCGCGGCTTTCCCCGCACCTCTGCGCCTTCTCCCCGACCCGGTATTTCTATTCGGGCCGCGCGCACGGCAGCCCCCAACCCCGACCCGATCGTGCGCCTCACAGTTTGGCCGCTCTCGCCCAGCTCGCGCACCGGTCCGGGACCGAAGGGGGTAAGGACGATCCAAATTTCGACGCGCTCGTGCGCCGAGGTGCTCGGGGGCTGCGCCGTCGCGATGGGGGCAAGGGGGGGTGCCGAGGGCTCGGCGCGACCCCCCGGGGGCGGTCGAGGGGGTGCCGCGCATAAGCCTGACAGGCATCCGACGATGCACGCGAACCCACGCATTTCCGCGCCTTTCGGCCATGCCTTCCAACATCGCCCTTCCAACACGCGCCGCCGCGACGTGCGAGAACCGCAGAATTCCGCCATTCTGCCCGCTCCTGGTCGCGGCATCGGATCCGCCCAGGTCGAGCCGCTCGATCGGCCCGGCCGAGCCCGCCCCGCCGCCCGCCCGCGCGCCACGCCCGAAAGTTTTCGCCGCCGTCCCGTCAATTACGGTGCTGGAGCGGCCCTGGCCGATGGCGACGGCCAGCCCGGCCGAATATCCGACCGCTATTTTATTGGTTTCGCTAGGTTTTCCGCCATTCCGAGCCCAAGCGGTGGAAGCCGTTCCAGATGGAACCGCCGTGGAACTGCAATGGAACCTCTATCTATATGATTTATATAGATAATGGCTAGCGTTCCACGGTTCCACTATTTGGCGACCCCTCACATGTGTGTGTGCGCGCATACGTGCACACGCGCACATGTACGCGAGGCGCAAAGTGGAACCCGTGGAACCGCTCGAAAAGTCCAGCAATGTCAGTGAGTTGAAGGTTCCGCCACGGTTCCGCACTGGTTCCGCTTGGAACCGCGATCCCTGCCCCGTTCGGGCACCCGGAATGGCCAGCCATGATCTTGGACTGTGAGCGGGCCGGGGTCAACGGTGAGGATGCGCTAGGACGCGCCGCAGCGCTCCCGCACAGACCACAGGGCGCCAGCGGGCCGGGGTAGCGTCGGAAGGAGCGGCCGCGCTCCGCGCCCGCTGCGCGGTCGCTGCGGCCGCACGTCGGCGCCAGGCCGATCGCCTTCATCCCGGCACGCTGCCAGGCGCTCAGCGGGTCGGGGAGCGCATCAGATGAGCGATCGCGCACCGCTTCGGCTTCGCCTCCGCTGCGATCGCAGGCAAGTCCGCGAAGGCGCGGAGAAGTCATTTTCTGCAACCTGTCAAGTCCCTGAATTGGCACGATATTTAGGACCGCAATAGCGGACCTATCTTCCCCGCTCATGCCTCGCCCTCCAACTGCGCTGAAAGCCACTCGGCAAGGCGATCGGGATGGCAGCTCTCGGGCAAATCCTCTTCGTCCAGAACGGCCGACAGAGGCACCAGCACGGCCCGCACGGAAACACCTGGGGAGAACTTCACCTTCACCCCCTCGATCGCCCCCTTGTTGCGCGCCAGGGCCTGCTTCCACACGCCCCCGTTCCACTTGGAGCCTTCGAACAGGCGTCCCAGGCCGTTGTGCTGCCCGGCAACCGCAAGGAAGCCCGGTTCGTCCTTCTGGAAGGCGCTGGTACCCCAACGGGCCGGGGAAACCTTCCCGCCCTCGATCTTCTCCGGATGGCGCACCGCGTTCACCAGCTTGAGGCCCAGCTGGTGCAGGCGCTCGTTCGCCTTCTCCGCCTGGGCGAAAGCACCGCCGTTCTCCACCAGCACCGGCCGCATGGCATGGCTGATGGATCGGCCTATCCAGGTGCCCACGGCCTCACGCTCATCACCGCCGCGCGATTGCACCAGCGAGGTGAGCATGTACTGCACGCAGGCAACATGGTCCGGCGTGGTATCGGTGATCTCGGCCAGGCGCTGCGGCCGGCACTTGTCCGCCCAGAACGCAATTTCCTCGTCGTCCGGCAGCCGGTCCTCGGTGTCGTGGTCGTTCAGCACCACGTCGCAGCCGCCAGCAGCGTGGCGAACTGGTCGCACGCTCGCGGAGAGTGGCCCGCCTCGGTCATTGCCTCGTGGAACTTTAGCTTGGTTTTGCCGAACCGCGCCCAGCCATCGATCATCCGGCGGGTCAGGGCCGCGCCGATCGCCTCGAAATCATACTTCGCCAGGTCCAGCGGCGGCGTGCCGTCCGGGATGGGATCAAGCTCTAGGATGGCGAAGCGGCTGCGGTCCGCAGGCTCCATCGGCGGAATATTGATCGAAGAAAACCAGAAGCAACTTTGCAGCGTGAACTTGGCCGCGTTGTGGTCCGATCCGCCGCGCGTAAGTTCATCGCCGCTGGATGCAATACGCGCCAGCGTGATGACTTCCTGCACGCGGTCGTTATTCTTGCTGGCTTCGAATTCGTCGATCATCACCGGCACGGTCGAATTGCGCAGGCTCTGCCGCACACCGGCCGCGCTGGTATCGGCGGTGCGGAACACGCCGTTGCCGAATACGCGGTGAACCACGCCGTCCTTGCCGTTGAGCGATGACTTGCCGGTCCCGGCGCCGCCGGTCACATAGATATGCGGGCGCCACGGGCTGGCGCCGCCCACCGGCCCCAGCGCGATCGCGCCCAGGGCAAAGCGGGCATCCAATAGCTTGCGCTTGAATTGCCATGTCTGCAGCAGGCCCAGCAGCTGCTCGGCCGCGCCGGTATTGCATTTGTCGTGATGCGGCCGCGCGATCGGCTCGGCCGCCTGGTAGACATAGCGCTCATGCAGACCGGCATCGACATAGAGCCAGTCCTTCACCGACCCGTCCACCCGCTGCACAGGCGTCAGCAGCACATCTCCGCAGTGAAGAACCAGGCCCTCGCCCCGCGCCGGCTTGTGCGCGCCGCGCCCGCGCATGCGCCCGGCAGGATCGAAGATCCCCTTGCGCACGCATTCCTCGATCAGCGCCCGGCTCGCCTCGGCCTGGTCGAAGCCGATCGGCTTGCTCTCCACGATGGTAACCCACTTGCCGTCCACGCGCTCGCGCACCGGCTTGGACCACATCGTCCAGTTCGCCTCCAGCCAGTCAGACTTCGGGCCGAACAGCGCGATCAGCGAATTCTTGCCGTGCCGGTTTCCGGCCTCCAGCCCCACCAGCTGGCCGTTGACGTCGAGGTAATAGCACTTCTGGGATCCATCGATGGAACTCGATATGCCCAGCGCCTTCACCGGGCAGCCCAGCGGGAACATCGGCCGCTCGTATTCCCCCACCTCGGGGCCCACGTCACCGGCCTGCGCGAATTCCGGCGCCGGTTGCGGATTGGCCAGTGCATCCTGGATCGGATTGCTCATAGCGCCGCGTCCCTTGCCGCCGAAGAAGCCCGCCGCGCGGCAGGCCCCTTCGGCAGCGCCACGGGGGCGGGGGTGGGATTACACCCGTGGATCCGGTTGCAGGGGCGGGACTTGAACCCGCGACCTTCGGGACATGACCCCGACGGGCTGCCGCTGCCCTACCCTGCGAAGTGATTTCTGAATGGCTCACGCCGCCCCTTTCCGCTGGCGCGCACGGCTGTTCAGCCACGCAACCAGCCAATCGTTCATGTCTTTCACGGCCTCGCCGTCGTGTTCTTCGGGTGGCATCACCATGCGCACGTCCAGCCCGCGCGCCTGTTGCTGCGCGATGGATCGCTCCAGCTGCTCCTGCGCTTTCAGCTTGCTGTCCCGGTCCGCCACGATCACCAGGCGCCGCGCCGCTGCCGGCAGGCGGATGGCGCCGATGTTGCCCAGCGAAATCGCGGAAATGATCCGCGCGTCCGGCATCATCATCCGCACCACCAGCGCGTCCTCGATCCCTTCCGTCACATAAACCGGCTCGCCCGCAGGCATATCGCGCATGGACTTGCCGCTGGATCCCTTGCTGATCGGGATGAAGCCGCCCCACATCTTGCCCAGCACCTTCTTGGGCTTGGGCACCTGCAGCTTGATCCACGCCATTTCGGGATTGCGGTGCAGATAGGTGCGGTGGGTCGCCACCTGCTCTCCGCTGGCGAGGTAGACGGCAGCCAGCATCGCCGGCACTTCCATCTTCCGGTGCTCGTCCTGGTACCAAACCTTGTCGCGGAACCGCAGGACGCCGGGCCATTCTTCGCAGAACAGCGAACGCCCCTTCAGGTATTCCTCCGCAGGCGTTCCCGCGATCCGCACACCACCCAGGTACAGGCTCTTCGCCCGCTTCGCGGCCTTGGCGCGCTCGGCCGCTGCCTCGTCTTCCCGCCGCTCTGCCCGCTCCTGCGCCTCGCGTGCCCGGCGTGTCCGCTCTTCCGGCGGCAGCAGCGCCGGCTTTCCCGGCTTCCAGTCGTCCACGATGCCCAGGCGGATCTTGGCCTCTTCCACCGCCGCGCGCGCATCTGCCAACCCCAGCTTCAGCCGCAGCAGATCCAGCATGTCGCCCTTGTCTTCGCCGGCGGCGGCATTGCCGTAATCGAACCACTTGCCCTGCTTCGTGCCCGCCAGCTCCACATAGGCACTGTGAGACTTGCCGGTGTCCGCGATGCCGGAAAAGTGCCAGCGCGTGCGGTTGTGGTTGTACTGGCCGTTCGGCAACAGATCCGGCGCCAGCTCGCGGGCCATGCCGTTGATCTTGTCGGCGATCTCGGAGACGGAATACACAGTCATATCCACGCCTTCCGCCGGTCCGCCTTGAAGACGGACGGCTTCCGGCCATCGTGTCAGCGCCAACTCCAACACGAAAGGGACGGTTATGGCTGAAACGAAAGACGACGGTTCGAATTCGACTTACGGTGTCGCCTATAAGATGTGGAAAGACGTTCGCTACACCTACAGCCAGCCCCAAAACCTTGACGAAGATCTTGAGATTTTCATCAAAGTGCCGACGCGCCGTTATCCGGGGCGAACTTCGCTAGAAACCATCTGGTCGCGAGACCAGCCTGAACCATCCTTCCCATCGGCAGCGTTTCCGCCGTTGACGAAGGCCAGCATTCTCCGCGCCTCGTCGACGTTACCGTTGGCGAGGCGCAAGCATTCGAGCGCAACGTACTTTTCGTCGTCAATAGGCCGCATAGAAACGCTCCTTCCTGATGAGTGCTGAAAAAACCCGCCATCAGCCCAGCCCCGCGTTGCCGTCGATCAGCTCGGCGGCGGTGGCGATATCGGTGGCCAGTTTGGCGGCATCCTCGCTGGTCAGCTCAGCCAGCACCACGGCGCCGCGCAGCAGCGCCACGCGCCAGCCATCCCTATCGCGGCGGCCCACGGCATAAATCGTGCCCAGCCCGGCAGTAGCCTCGAACATTCCCGGCCGCTTGTCGAAGTGCTGCCCCCCGCGATCCATCAGGACACCGGGCGTTTGCTATATTTGTTAACCAAGTCGAGAAACTTGGAACATACCAACGACTTGCCCGAAAGCACTCCGCAGGCGGAGCTAACAATCTGGGGGGATTGATGAATATCCACGGCTCAAGCCGCTTCATCGAAGCTGGGGAAAAAAGCGTCCGCCGGAACCTCACCGCCAGTCAGTTCACGCACCTTAGGCATGTAGGTACTATTCGGCCTGCGCCGCCCTCGCTCCCAATCATACCAAACGCTGCGCGAAGTTCCGATCGCATCGGCGCACTGCTGCAACGTCCAACCCTTGGCTTTCCGCCACTTACGCAGGGGGTGAAGATCTGGGTGCTGTTCCATGAGAAGATTAGTAAGCGATACGCTAACCTCTTGACAAGACCGAGTTCGGAAATAGGGCTCTAGGCGTGTCAGCGGAAATCTTACATTTTGTGCCTGTGAGTGAGGCACCAAACCGTATCCGAGAGCTGCGATCGCAGACAAACCCCCGGCTTTCGCAAGAAGCTCTGGGGCAGATGATCGGTGTCTCGAAGGTCACAATCAGCGACTTGGAGCGTGGCGAGATGGCATTGACCGTCGACTACATGCGCCGGATCGCTGACGCGCTTCGCGTTACACCCGCCGACCTACTGTCGCACCGCGACAATCCAGATGCCCTCAACCTTGATGAGCGACATCTGGTAGAACAGTTGCGACAGGCCACCCCCGAACAGCGAGAGCAGCTGCAAAAAGTCGCAGATGTGATAGCCCCTCGGCCATCGTCAGCAACCATCGAAACTTTCGGGACACGCAAGCGCGCATAGCATCCTCTCCATAAAGGAAACGGATATGCGCTGGTTTCGCAGAACACCTAAATCCAGCAAGCCGATTAAAGAACGGCACCCGCTGTCAGGAATGGCGTTCAAGTCGAACGAAGCCTTTTACGACTATCAATCGATGTTTGGCGACACAAAACTCCGCCATGGTCAGCCCTGCTTCGGGCTTGTCATCAAGGATTGCTCCGATCTTGTGCCAACCACACCTCCTGAGCGAGCGTTTCTAATCAGCCTCGCATCTCAAGATGGCGGGATTTCCAAAATTGCCAAGCACAACCAACTCAAGGGGCCCATTCGACCCGGAGACTTGATCGCTTGGGTTCCCCTAACGCAATACGGACCCGAAGAGACCGAATGGGACGGGGCCCTCATTGCACTTTGCGCACCCGAGTTTAACGACAACGGAGTGAAGGTTATAACCTACTTCTGAGAGTCACTAGTTAGCGTATCGCGAACATTTATGATTGACAGAGTTAGCGATTAGCGAACATATAGGCCTCGTTCACACGAACGGAGGCCGCTTTGTCCTTACGTCCCCACATCAATCTGGATACCGCCGAGAACACGGTGGATATCTGGTATCTCCGCCGCCGCCTGGGCGTCACCCAGTTCAAGAGCACCCGGCTCAAGCGCTACCTTTCGCTGCTCATCAGCGAAAAGAGCTTCCCGCCCCCGCTGCCCGCCATGGTCGGCCACGTCCTGCGCAATGACGTAACCGTCACCAGCCAGTGGATCCGCAATTCGGTAGAGGCGTGGCTGGACAACTTCCTGCCCCCTGAGAACGCCGCGCAGGCCGATCAGACCGCCATGCGGGCCGCCGCGCTCGACATGGACGCCAACGCCGGAAACCTCCGCCTCATTCGCGGGGGAAAAGTGGCATGATCGGCCGTGAAACTGCACGCTTGCAGATCCGCAAAGGCCTGATCGAAGCAGGCTTGCCGGCCGCCGACGCCAATCAGATCACCGATGTTGCCATGCACGCGGTTGACCAGGCGATCGACAGCCTGTGCCGGACAACTGATATGCTCAATGGCGGCAATTGGTTCACCTGCCACACGATCGCGCTTCAGGCGCTTCGCGACATCGCCAGCCACCTCCACCAGCAAGCAATCACGGAAGCCAACGCCCTCGGCCTTCAGTACAAGGCTACCACTACCGTTCGCGTGGATACCCGCGCATGATCGCCCGGGGCGCCCGCCGGCCGCAGCGGCCTATCCAGCTTTCGCCCGCTCTGCTTCAGCAGCAGTGCGACGACTTCAACGCCCGGTTCCCGGTCGGCCAGAAAGTCACCGTCCGCAGGGACGACGGCGAAGGCCTCATCACCAACACGCGCTCGCGCGCAGATGTGCTGTCAGGCCATTCGGCCGTGATCTGGCTCGATGGCATTTCCGGATGCTACCTGCTCGATCGCGTCACCCCGCTGACGGAAAACGCGGCATGAGCCCCCGCCGGATCTTCTGGCTGCTGGCGCGCGTCGCCTCCAACGATCCCCGCGCCATCGCGCAGGCCCACCGCCTTCAGGCCGCTGCCGGCGGCTTCGCGGGCGCCGCGATCGGGCTGGCCTTTGCCTTCATCCTGCTTCCGGCGCTGGTCCGGGTGCTGGAACTTGCCGGGTATGGCTGGCGATGAACCGCGGCCTTGCCCTCTACCTGCTGGCTTTGCCGGCGGCTGCGGCGCTGGGCGCCCTGTTCGCCGCGGCGAGTGCCAGCCTGCAGATCGGCAGCTGACCATGTTTCACGATTTCCCGTCTCTGGCGCAGGCAACTCGCGAGGTTCGTCTCTGGAAACGGCGGGGAAAGAAGGTCCGGAGAGCGGCGCGTCAGCGCTCTCCGGATCGACCCAAGAATTCGATACCGTCCAGTCACCCATGCTGGACGGCCGCGCGCCGGCGGAGGCAATCCCCCCCGCCGAAACCGGCGCGCAAACCCTTCACCAGACGCCCCTCGGGTCGCACCAGGGCGGGGGCGCGTTCGCCCCGGTAGCTGATATCCCCCAACCGGCTACCGGGCCGCAGGACGCGCCCCACACAACTTTCGGCGGCGTTCCCGTGCGGGCCATGGAAGATGTCATGGCCTGCCGGGCGCAGCAGATCTTCACGCACGGCCACACGCCCGAGAAGGATCGGGAGGGCGACTTGTGGAGCCCCCGTGAATTCGGCGCGGGCGGCCGCCGCAGCATCATGCGCCAACTGGCGCGGCAGCTGGCCACCGCCACCGAATACGCCAGCCTCGGCCGCGCCAAGCATGACGTCTGCCGCCGCGCCCTCGTGCGCCTGGCCGCGCTCTGCCTCGCCGCGATCGACTGGATCGATGCGGAGGAAGCCGAAGACCAGGTGCAGCCATGAACGGCCGCGACCGGCTCCCGCCCGAAGCGTGGACCATCACCCTCATCATCGCCGGCACATGGATCGCCGCGATTTTCGCCTGAGAGGAAACCATGGCCGAACCTGACACCGAGAAGCTGCGCAAGATCATAGCCGAGATTGACGTGATGCTGGGCGATGGCGTCGAACATGCCGATGTGATCGCTCACCTGGTCGCGGACCATGATGGGAAGCTGAACACCACCAGCCACACCTACACGCTGCGCCTGGCGGGTGTCACCGGCACTTGCACCTATTCCGCCTCCACCGGCCTGCTGGCCAGCTGGCGCCGCAATGCGGAAAAGCGCACCGGCCCGGGGCGCAACACCGATGACGGCAATGTCCAGGGCACGGACGACCGCCTTCGCCTTCTGGTCGAACGCATCGAGCGCCTGGAGGAAGAGGAAAAGGGCCTGAAGGACGACAAGCGCGACGTCTACAGCGAGGCCAAGGCCGTCGGCTACGATGCCAAGATAATCCGCAAGATCATCCGTATCCGGAAAATGAAGCCGGACGATCGCCGCGAGGAGGAAATGCTCCTCGACACCTACAAGTGCGCGCTGGGGATCGACTGATGGCCCTGCCCGAGAACCCCATCAGCGGCGATTACCGCTGCACCAACCCCGGCCTCGACGATCACTGGATCTGCCCCAACTGCTACGCGACGCACACCGGCTCCCTCGAAGACGAGACGGTCGACTGCGCATGCGGAGCGCGCCTGGAGCTGACGATCGAGCAGCAGCCGGTGTGCGTCGCCACCTGCATCGATCCCGAGGAGGACCAGGTCGATGACTGAAGCCACTCCCACGGATGACACCTGGGCAACCGATCTCACCCGCCATAAGCGCGGCGCGATGCTGGCCGCCAGCCTCGCCAGCGACGCCACCACAGAGCTACTGCGCTTCAACCTGGAAGGCCCGATCTGCAACTGGCCATTCGGGGATGCCGCGCCGATCGAGAAGCTGGCTGAAGCACTCCTGCATGCCGGGCGCCTCGAAGTGCAGATCCTCGAAGCCCAGCCCATGGCAACCGAGTACCGCGACGGCCTCGGCCAGCTGGCGGCCGCCTGCGTGAAATTCCTCGAAGACCACTGCAGCGGTTCGCCCGTGCTGCTCGGCGTCGCAGAGGACATCCCCGAAAGCGAGGTTCCCTACTGATGGCACAGCAGCCCGCTCCGAAACTCAAGCTCAACAAACCGCTCGGCCGCCTGCCGGTGCTGCAGTTCCTGCCCCCGTCCGAACTGGCGGTGGATGCCTGCTATCAGCGCTCGGCCGCAGGGGCCGATAGCCAGCTGCTGATACGCCGCATCGCCCAGAACTGGGACTGGGATCTGTGCCTGCCGCTGGTGGTCGCCCGCCGCATCGATGGCGAAACGGAAGCGCACTATGTGATCGACGGCCAGCACCGCCTGGAAGCCGCAAAGCTGCGCGGCGATATCGGCCAGTTGCCCTGCGTCGTGCTCACATATGCCGACGTCGCCCGGGAAGCCGCCAGCTTCGTGAAGCTGAACCAGGAGCGAAAGCCCCTGAAGAAGCTGGACCTGTTCAAGGCCGCACTGGCCAGCGGCAACCCGGAAAGCTGCGCCATCGCCCAGGCCATGGCCGATGCCGGCCTCTCGATCGCGCCCCACGGCAATCACATCGCCTGGAAGCCGGGCATGGTATCGAACATCGGCGGCATAGAGGCAGCCTGGCGCCGGCGCGGCGCGGAACAAACCGCCACGGCACTGCATATCCTCTCGCAGGCCTTCGCCGGCCAGGTGCTGCAATACGCCGGCACCATCTTCCCCGGCATCGCCCTCGTCTGCGCCGTCCAGTACAAGCGGGACGGCAGCTTCACCGGCGACCTGCTCGAAAAGTTCATCACCATGCTGGCTATCCGCAGCCAGGATGACTGGCGCAGCGAAGTTGCCCGCGCCCGCGTGGACAACCCGGGGCTCAACTTTTCGGACGCTGCCGGCGCCGTGATGACCGCAGCCTGGATGCGCGCCAAGGGTAGCCCCCTCGCACCGGCACCAGCCCCCCAGGCGCCAGCGCCGGCACCGTCACCGGCACCCGCGCAATCCCACACGCCGCTGCCCACCACCTCGCCGCGATCGGCCCGGCCCTTCACCGGCAAACGCTGGTGCGACCAGTGCGACCGCAACGTGGACCTGCGCGAAGCCGGCAGCTGCACAGACAAATTCTGCAAGCAGAAGGCGGTGGCCTGATGCGGCAGCCGTTCTCTCGCCCCCGACTGATGAAGGAAGGCCGCGATGCCATCATCGCGGAACGCTTGGGCGGCGGCCCCCCGGCCAAATGCCCTTACCGGCCGCAAAGCCAGAGCCGATCCTACTGGCAACGCGCGCCCGCCGCGCCCAGGACGCAATCGACCGTCTGATGAGGATCGGCAGCTAGCCGTCCGAACACCCACCAGATCCACCGAAAGAGAAGTCACCATGTCAGACAGAAAACCACTCACGCGCGCCGATCGCATCACCCTTGCCATGCAGGCCCACTCTGAACACCGCATCATCCAGCACAATTGGCGAGTTCAAGACAATCAGGGACGCGTACTCGTTTGCGCCCTCGCCGCCTTCGGGCCTGATATCAACTCAGCCAAACACTGCCCCGCAGACTTGATGCCGCAATGGGTTGCCGAGCTTATCCCTGCGATCGACGACGGCATTGCTGCTAACCAAGTGCAATGGTTTTCCGGCGAATTGATCACGCGCGCCCGCAAATGGCACGTTCTGGACGATGCTGCCTGGGAGCGAATCCGCACCGGCTTCATGATCGCTGGCATCAAGCAGGCGATTGCCGCCGCGTCTAAGGCGCAGCCCGATCCCGTGCCGGAATACTGGCAGCAGGTAACCACCGCATGCAACAACGTCATCGAAGCGTTGCAGTCCGGGAAGGATTTAGCGGCGGCTAGGGCGGCGGCTTGGGCGGCGGAAACGGCGGCGGCTTGGAAAGAGATCGCCGTAACCCTCTTCGCCTTGATCGACGCAGAGCTTCCTGCGGAGAACGTTGATGCCTGACGCCTTTAGGATCGGGTGTGCTACGCACTCCCGATCAACCCCCGGCGCTTCAAGGGACGCCACAACTTCCATCTCTAACCTTCGCGTGCAACGCACCCGCAAGAAAGGGTCCGCGATGCCGGGCGGGGCAATCTACGTCGGCCGCCCGACAATGTGGGGAAATCCATTCCAGTCGCGCCGATGGGGCCACGCAAAGAGCGTGATCCTCCACGATCGCTGGCTGCAAGGACTCTCGGCGCCCTCAGCCTGGAACGAATGGACTTCTGCCCGGCCGAGATCGAGGCGCTCTACCGGATGCGCGAGCGGGTTCTCACAGGCCTCCATCACATCGCAGGCCATGCACTCGCGTGCTGGTGCCCGCTTTCAAGCAAGTGGTGCCATGCCGAAACCCTGATCCGCATGGCCAATGTCCATGCCGACTACGAAAAGTTCGCGGCATGACCGCCCCCGATCGCATTCCGCCCCATCACGCCTTCCCGGACGTGTCCTGGATCGACCTGCAGGCAGAGCTGCGCCGCGAACTGGCGCGCCGGCGCGAGGCGTTCCCCGCGATGGTCCGCAAGGGCCAGATGACGGAACAGGAGCGCCAGCACCAGACGGACCTGTTCAGCGCCTTGCTGGAAGACGCCCAGCGCTTCCAGCAGGCCATGGCCCCGCTGGATCAAGGCAAGCCCTGCACCAATCCGCTGAAGCTGCACAAGCTGCACGGCTACACCTGGCACCAGCGCCGCGCGGCGATCACGCGCGAACTGGATAACCGGCACCGGCTCTACCCGCTCTGGATCCGCAAGGGCCAGCTCACCCAGCGCGACGCGGATCTCTTCACCCGCCGCCTCACCTGCATGCGCGCGATCTACGAGCTCGGCTACGACTGGAACCCCAGCAACGGCGCCCGCTGCCACTTCGCCAGCGCCGCGCCCTCCCCGGCCGAACGGGACGCCCGCGAACAGTGGCACATCATCGAAACCGAAATCGCCGCCCGCGACGGGCAGGCACAGGAGGCAATGGCGCTATGAGCTGGCAACCCGACATCGTCATCTATCATGACAAATGTATCGACGGCTTCACCGCCGCCTGGTGCTGCTGGCGCAGGTGGCCCGACGCCGAATACATCGCTCGCAACTACGGGATGGGCCCGGGGCTGGGCGATGCGCGCGGCAAGCATGTACTCATCGTCGACTTCAGCTTCCCGCAGAAAATGCTTGAAGACATGATCTGGCGGCATGGCATCGCCTCGATTGTCATCCTCGACCATCACAAGACGGCAGAGGCCGCGCTGGAGCCGTTCCGCTTCAGGGAGAACGCGCCTGGCACGATAGCACCCGGCGATATCCCCGGTATGCTCCGCGATCTCAATGAGCTCAACGGGCGACCGCCCATTATCGCTCTGTTTGACATGCAACGATCCGGTGCCGGCATGGCATGGGATTTTACGTTCGGTCGCCGGGTCGGACGTCCGAGCCTCATTGATTTGGTCGAAGCGCGCGACCTTTGGCGCCCCGATCGCGGGGAGCAAGCAGATCACCTTCACCTTGCACTGTCATCAGGCAACAAGACGTTCGAGCGCTGGGATGCCGTCGCCGAGGGTCTTTCAAATTTCGTGAACATCGGGGCGTCGATCGCCGCCTACCGCGATAGCCTGATCGAGGAGATCATGGACCGCGCCTGGATGACCGAGATCGATGGCATGCCGGCCGTTACGGTCGATTGCCCGTACTTACTCGTCAGCGAGACGGGGCACAGACTGCTCGCGAAGTTCCCCCAGGCATCATTCGCGGCACTCCGCGTCGCCGGTGAGAACTCCATCACATTCTCCCTGCGGTCGGAGGACCAGCGCGAGGACGTGTCCGCGATCGCTTATAAGTTCGGCGGAGGCGGCCACCGCAACGCCGCCGGCTTCCGCGCCCCGCGCTGACGAGATCCGCGCCGGCCGGTCGCCGGCATCATCACCAGAGGTAGATATGACCGACGCCATCCACCCCGCACCGAAGGAATTCAGTGCGGACCAACTGCAGATCGACCCCATCTTGCGGTACTTCCATTACAGCCATCTGCCGGACAAGCTGCAGGGCGCCTCAAGGCCGTTCTGCGACCTTGCCGGCCACATCGTCGACACGCTTCCCCGCAACCCGGAACGCACCGTAGCTCTGCGCAAGCTGCTCGAAGCGAAGGACGCAGCCGTTCGGGCGAACGTGCAGTGAACACCCCTCATGTCGAGCGCATGATCGTCGAGGCGCGAGAACTGGCAGTCAGAAGCTACGCACTCACCACGTTTCTGGAGGGCCAGGTGTTCAGCACGCTCGAACCCACCGATCAGCAACTGCTCCGCGCCCAGTACGCATCCATGGGCGCCTACCTCACGATCCTGAACCTGCGCATCGCCCGGGCGGGCGCAATCTGAAACCCCAACCATGGCGGGAGCTAGCCTCCCGCCTACACGGCGCGGCGGCCAACTGGGCCCCGCCATGGTCAACCGAGGACCGGCTACATGCCCCAATTCCCCGACATACAGATAGAAACGTTCTCGGCCGCCGTGACGGCCCTGGGCGGCCAGACCGTCACCGCGCGGATCCTGGACGTCACCCCGCGCGCCGTCCGGCGCTGGCTGACCGGCGAACGCCCGCTCCATGATGGCATCATGCGCGAAGTCGGCCGCGCGCTCATCCGCCATGCCGATCACTGCCGCAAACTGGAACGGCAGATCTCGCCCGCCTTCGCCGGCAACCTCACCGAACGCCAGCTTCAGCGCATGGGCAAGCCCGACGCCCGCCGCGCCGATCAGAGGAAGGGCTGACCATGGCCAAGATCCGCATCCCCCTCCTGGTCGGGAAGACCAACAAGGCCGGCATCACCAGCTGGTACTGGCAACCCAGCAAGACACTGGCCGACGCCGGGTGGAAACCCATATCGCTCGGCAAGGATGAAGGCGCTGCCCTTGCGGCCGCGCGCGCGGAAACCGCAAGGTCGAAGAATGGAAGGCCGGCGGTGATCGCCCGGCCGGCATCGACAAAAAGCAGCAGAACGGCACGTTCGGCGCGCTGATCGAACGCTATCGGCGCGAACGGCTGCACGGCGTGAGCGCATCCGGCCGGCCGCTGCTGAAGCCGAACACCGTGAAGACCTACAAGCCCGCCCTCCGCAGGCTTGAGGAATGGGCTGGCAAGCACCCCGTCGCGTTCGTCACCGCCGCCCGCGTCACTGCCCTGCGCAAGGCGGTGGCCCGGCCGATCGCCGATGGCGGCCTCGGCCACGCCGGCGCCCATCACCTGCTGAAAACGCTGCGCCTGGTCATGGCCTTTGCCGAGAGCGAAGACATCATCCCCAAGGGATCGAACCCTGCCACCAGCTTCGGCCTGGGTGCCCCGCCCTCCCGCAAGGTCATCTGGACGCCTGAAGATGACGCCGCATTCGATGCCGCCGCCTATGACCTTGGCCTGCCCTCGATGGCGCTCGCGCGCGAGCTGGCGCTGTTCACCGCCCAGCGTGAAAGCGATCTCATCGCCTTCACCGAAGGACAGCTTACCGAACTGGAGATCTTCGATCGCGGCACGCGCGAACTGCTGGCGGGCGAAGACGGAAAGGTGATGGGCTGGACCTTCGCCCAGGAGAAGACCAGCGACGACGACGCCGACACCTGGATGGAAATCCCGATCGAACCGAAGCTCCTGGTCAAGGTGAACGCCGCCCTGCGCCGCAACCGTGCGCGCGATCGCGCGGCGGAACCGCGCCGCCTGCTCTCCTATGTGATCGTTGATGAGGACAACGACGGGATCCCGTTCAACGAACGCCGGTTCATCCGCCGCTGGAACAAGGTGATAGACCATGCCGTGAAGACAACCGGCCGCAAGAGCATGGAGAACCTGGTCTGGCACGACCTGCGCCGCACCCGCGTCGTCCGCCTGCGCCGGCGCAAGATGCCCAAGGAAATGATCGCGTCGATCACCGGCCACTCCCTCGCCGCGATCGAGGCTATGCTGAAAGTCTACGGCCCGGTAGACCCCACGATCACCGCCGCCGCGATCGCCAGCTCACTGGACACGCCGGCAGCGACGCCGATCGCCGACGAACAGGAGAAGAGCGCGTGACGATTTCGGAAATTGAGAACACGCTGCGGAGCATCCTTTACGGCGAATACTCGTCGCTGCAATTGAGCTTCAATGATGGCAACGGTCCAAACTACATGACCGTCGCAGAATATCTAGACAGCAGCGCACCAGGCTCCGATCCGGAATGGGCCTCGGAAGAGGAAAAGGCGAAGGCCATCGCAACGAATTCAATGTGGATGTTGCAGTGGTACCCGGACACCCCAATAGGGTCTTATACCATTGCGGCGTCTACATTGCCCGCACTCTTCGACCATCTGGCGGCGATGCGCTTTCTGCGCGGATGACGCTCAAGTTTACCACGCCCTTGATCGTTCCAACAAAATCCCCAAATAGGACACATGTTTGAAGGAAATTTCCTGAAAACTGGCGGAAAGCCGTAGGTAGGTAATCTTTCTAGGAAACGACCCATGGTGGACCCGTCACCCACTTCATCAGCATAGAGGACATCGCCCATCCTCGACCTTCCGATGGGCACTGACCTCACCGGGGGCTCTTGTTGTTCCCGCAGCCCCTGACGCGCCGGCATTCATTGCCGGATTTCCGACATGCCGCGAGAGACCTTCGGTGGTATTGTTGCGGCCCGATCATCCAGAAATGGGACTCACGGTGGATTCGTCGCCTCCTCTCTCCCCTACGAGCAAGAAAATCGCGCTGCGCAAATCGCACCGGGCTGCCCGCGCGGAGCATGTCGCCTCGCTGCCCCAGGGCATGCGCGCGCTCGTGCTGAACCGCCCGCCCGCACCGGTCGCGGAAATGATACCGGAGGGACTGACCATCGGCCTTTACGCACCGGTTGGCGATGAGGCACCGGCCTTCGGCTGGGCGCGGTGGCTTTCCGAACATGGGCGGAATATCGCGCTCCCCTGGTTCGCCGCCCGCGAAAGCGCGATGGAATTTCGCGAATGGGCAAACCCCTTCGACGAGGAACAACTCACCCTGGGGCCCTGGGGGGCACTGCAGCCCCTCGCCAGCGCCAAGGCCGTGGTTCCGGCCATCCTCGTAGTGCCGCTACTTGCCTTCACGGCGCAGGGTCATCGGCTCGGCCAGGGCGGCGGCCATTATGATCGCTGGCTCGATGCCAATCCCGACGTTCCCGCCATCGGCCTTGCATGGGATTGCCAACTGGCCGAAACCCTGCCGGTGGAAGCGCACGACCGGATACTGGATGCCGTGGTAACGCCGACGCGGATCTACGAAGGGGAAATCTGACCTTGCGCGAAACACCGACCTGGCGAATCCCGTTCGGCGTATTGGGGCTGCTGCTTGTCCTGTGCGCCTACGGGCTGCTGATAGCGCGCTACGTCGCCCCGCTGATGTCGGATTGGCATGTCCTGCTCCAGACCCCCATCTACCTCTTCATGGGGGTAGTATGGATCATGCCCTTGCGGCGATTCCTGATCTGGATGGAAACCGGGCGCTGGGGATGATTCCCCGGCGCTTTCATTTTTTCCGCATATCGCAGGCAAAAGAAAAGGCCGGGATTTCTCCCGGCCTCTTTCATGATATTGCTTTCCTCTTCCAGTCAAGGAAGTGGCGCGAGTGACGGGGCTCGAACCCGCGACCTCCGGCGTGACAGGCCGGCACTCTAACCAACTGAGCTACACCCGCGTTCTTGCGGTTGCGTCCGCTTGGGAGGCCGCCCTCTATGTCAGCACCGGGTGGCTGTCAACGCACTATTCCAGCCCAAGAGAGATTTTTACGACCACGCCGCGACTAGCCTGTGGACAGTTTTGCCGATGGCGCGATTCAGCCGATGTTTTTGCGATTTTCACCTCTCGAAAACACCTCACGGGTGGGCCGGCCGAAGGAAAACACGCGGAAAAAATTTTGAAACCAGGGCCGATCCACCGCCCTGCCGCGTCCCGTGCAAGACGTCAGGCGTTCCTGCGGGGCTTCTCGTACTTCCAGTTGCGTGTCTTTCCCTCGGCGATCCACTCGGACGCCTGTGCCATACGCTTGTCCCGCGTGGCGGCAGTCTTCGCTTCGGTGATCCATTCAAGATAGTCGCGGCGCTGGGAGGGTGTGAACCGGCCGAAGGCATCCTGCGCCTCAGGCGTTGCGGCCAGCAGGGCCGCAAAATCATCCGGCATCGGTATCTCGGGACGAGGCTTGCGTGTGCCGTCGATCCGGAGTGCGGTACCCTTCTCCAGCACCCGGTCCAGAGCCGCCTGAAGATTCGCGGTCAGCACGGCTTCGTCCGGCAGGTCGGCGATCCCTGTGATTCGCCCGAACTGGCCCATGGCGTCGCCTTGCCGGCCATCGCCATGAATCACGAACGTGCAATGCGCCTTGAACGCCGCCATCCCGGCCACGTTCTTCCCGCTCACCGTGAAGTGCGGCATGCCCCACTTGATCGCCTCCTCCGCGCCGGGAAGCACGCGGTGGGCCAGCGCCCGCAGATGTTCGAGGATAGGGCGGGCAAAGTCCGCGGCTCCCTCGATATAGTCATCGACGCGCGGATCCCTGCCCATTCCCTTTCTCCCGTTACCCCGCAAGAATGAGCGCGGGAGCCTCGATCAGCTTCTTGAGGTCCTGCGCGAAGCTGGCAGCATCCCAGCCATCTACCACGCGGTGATCGCAGGACATCGAGATATTCATGATCTTGCGCTTCTCGATGCGCTCCACGCCGTCCGCACCCTTCACGAACATCGGTCGCTCGACGATGCGGTTCGGCCCGATGATCGCCACTTCGGGACGGTTGATGACCGGCGTGGTCGCCACCCCGCCCATCGGCCCGAGCGAGGTCACGGTGATCGTCATCCCGAAAGCTCGGACGACCTGGCCGAACCGTCCCGCGCAGCCTGTGCCAGACGGCCGATCTCGGTGGCCAGTTGCCACAAGTTGCGGTCCTGCGCATCGCGGATCACCGGAACCATCAGCCCCGCCGGGGTCTGCGCCGCCATGCCCAGATGCACCGAGCCGTAGCGCGTCACCACGCCAGCCTCGTCATCATAATGCGCATTAAGCATCGGATACTTGGGCAGCAGCTTGCAGATCGCGGTGATGAGGAACGGCAGCATCGTCAGCTTCGGCCGGTCGCCCCGCCCTGCGTTAAGCTGCGCGCGAGTTTCCTCCAGTGCCGTGACGTCGAATTCCTCGACATAGGCGAAGTGGGGTATCTGGCGCTTCGACGCAGCCATATTCTCGGCGATGCGGCGGCGCAGGCCGATCACGCGCACCTGCTCGTCCTGCCCCTTGCGCCCGGCGGGCTGGAACCCGCCGGAAGCATTGTAGGACAGGAAGGCGTCGAGATCCGAATGACGCAGGCGGCCATCTTCGGCCGGGCGCACTTCACCCAGATCGATGCCGAGATCGGCTGCACGCTTTCGCACGGCCGGGCTGGCCATGACCTTGGCGTGGGGGGCAGTCGGTTTTGGCGTGGGCGTGGGTGCGCGGGATTCGACGGGCTCAGCCTGAGCGGGGGCCGGCTTTGGCGTGAGAGCTGTGGGGGCGGGGACAGGCTTCGCCTCCGGTGCCACCGCGCTTTCCACGCGCGCCACATCGCCAGCATCGGGCGTTTCCACCTCGATCCGCTGCTCGACCACTTCGGCCTTCGGCGCAGGTGCACGGTCGACTTCGTTACCCGTGCCTTCGACCTCGATCACCACCAGCGGCGAGCCGATGGCGATCACGTCGCCCGCTTCGCCCGCGACCTCCACGACCACGCCCGAAACCGGGCTCTCCATCTCGACCGTGGCCTTGTCGGTCATCATGTCGGCCAGGCGGCCGTCTTCCTCGACCGTATCGCCGACCTTGACGTGCCAGGCGACGATCTCGGCCTCTGCGATGCCTTCGCCGATGTCCGGCAGGCGGAATGTGAAACGACCCATCGGATCAATCCTCCATGAGCCGATCGACCGCCTCGCCAATGCGGACGGGACCGGGGAAATAGGCCCACTCGAGGCTGTGCGGATAAGGCGTGTCAAAACCGGTCACGCGCTCCACCGGGGCTTCGAGATGATAGAAGCAGCGCTCCTGCACGAGCGTGACGAGCTCGGCGCCGAAACCGGAAGTGCGGGTCGCCTCGTGTATCACCAGGCATTTCCCCGTCTTCTCCACCGACTTTTCCACAGTATCGATGTCCAGCGGGACGAGGCTGCGCAAGTCGATGATTTCAGCGTCGACACCCTTCTCGGCCAGCACCGCCTCGGCAACGTGGACCATGGTGCCGTAGGTTACGACCGTCAGCGCGGCACCTTCGCGCACCACGCGCGCCTTGCCGAGCGGAATGCGGTAGTAACCCTCCGGAACCTGGCTCCCGGGCAACCCCTTCCATGGCCGCGAGGGTCGGTCGTAATAGCCGTCGAACGGGCCGTTATAAATGCGCTTGGGCTCGAAGAAGATGACGGGATCGTTGTCCTCGATCGCCGCGATCAGCAGGCCCTTGGCATCGTGAGGCGTCGCAGGGATCACCGTCTTGAGACCGGCGACATGGGTAAACAGGGCCTCCGGGCTCTGGCTGTGGGTCTGGCCGCCGAAGATGCCGCCACCGAAGGGCGAACGCACCGTGATCGGCGCCACGAACTCGCCCGCCGAACGATAGCGCAGGCGCGCTGCCTCCGAGACGAGCTGGTCGAGGCCGGGATAGATATAGTCCGCGAACTGGATTTCCGGCACTGGGCGCAGGCCATAGGCCGCCATGCCCACGGCGGCGCCAATGATGCCGCACTCGTTGATCGGCGTGTCGAACACGCGGTTCTTGCCGAACTTCTTCTGAAGGCCCGCCGTCGCGCGGAACACGCCGCCGAAGTAGCCGACGTCCTCGCCCATGATGACGACATCGGGATCGCGCGCCATCATGATGTCGAGCGCATCGTTGATCGCCTCGATCATGTTCATCGGACGGCTTGGCGCGTCGTGGAGGCTGACGGGGTTTTCCTCGATCATGGTCCTCACTCCTTCCACTCCGGCCATTTGGTCTGTCGCTCGCGGATCGCCTGTTCGGCCTGTTCCTGGAGATGCCAGGGCAGTTCCTCGAACACGTCCTCGAACATCGTATGGAACGGGTGGTGAAGGCCATGCCCGAGGATGCCGTTCTTCTCGGCCTCCTTGGTGGCGACCTTGACCTGTTCGGCCAATTCGCGGTCCATCGCCTCGTGCTGCTCCTCGGACCATTCGCCCAGCGCGATCAGGTGCTTCTTGAGCCGCGTGATCGGATCGCCGAGCGGCCAGTCCTCGGCCTCGCGCGCGGACCGATAGGCGCTGGGATCGTCCGAGGTGGAGTGACCTTCGGCGCGGTAGGTGAAGTGCTCGATCAGGGTTGGGCCCTTGTTGGCGCGGGCACGGTTCGCCGCCCATTCCATCGCCGCATAGACCGCCAGGATGTCGTTTCCATCAACCCGCAGCCCGGCAATGCCGTAACCCGCCGCACGCGCTGCAAAAGTCGTGCGCTCGGCCCCGGCAAAGCCGGAGAAGCTGGAGATCGCCCACTGGTTGTTGACCACATTGAGCACGACCGGCGCGTTGTAGACCGCCGCGAAGGTCATCGCCGCGTGGAAATCGCCCTCGGCGCTGGAGCCTTCGCCCACGAAACTGGTGGCGATGCGGGTATCGCCCTTAATCGCGCTCGCCATCGCCCAGCCCACCGCCTGCGGGAACTGGGTGGCGAGATTGCCGGAAATCGAGAAGAATCCGTAGTCCTTGGCGGAATACATGATCGGCAACTGCCGCCCCTTAAGGGGGTCGGCGCGGTTCGAGTAGATCTGGTTGACCATTTCCACCAGCGGATAGCCGCGGGCGATCAGGATGCCCTGCTGGCGGTAGCTGGGGAACACCATGTCGTCTGCTGCAAGGGCGTGGGCACAGGCGATGGAGATAGCCTCCTCGCCGGTGGACTTCATGTAGAAGCTGGTCTTCCCCTGGCGCTGGCCGCGATACATGCGATCGTCGAAGGCGCGGGTGAGCGCCATCGTTGCCAGCATCCGGCGCAAGGTCTCGGGATCGAGGCCGGGATTCCACGGGCCGACGGCGCGATCGTCGTCACCGAGGACGCGGATCATGTCCAGCGTGAAAGGCCAGGTTTCCCGCGCCTCACAGGCCTCGTCCGGCCGGGCCAGAAGGCCCGGTTCGGGGATTTCCAGGTGGGTGTAATCGACCGTATCGCCGGGCCGATATCTCGGCTCGGGGACATAGAGATCGAGTGGCGGCAGATTGCCGCGTGACTTGCCTGTACGAACCGGGCCTTCGGCCATTCTGGTTATCCTCTCCCGCCTTTCCGGGCCGTGAGAAGCCGAACCGCGCAAGGAAAAGGGACGAACCTGGCGCGTTTCAAAATTCCACGGTCAGGTCATAATATTTCAACCATCGGCAATGTCAATCCACACAGAAAGGCACAAGAACGACACCTAAACGGCCACAGGAGCGGCAATATGCGCTTGCGGCGCGTAGCCTTCGACCACGAAATCCTCGATCCGGTAATCGAAGATCGAATCGGGCTTTCGCGCGATATCGAGTCGCGCTTCGCCTGCCGGCTGCCGCGCCAGTTGCTCTTCGACCAGCGCGGCGTGGTTGAGGTAGAGATGGACATCACCACCCATCCAAACCGCCTCGCCCAGCTCAAGGTTGCATTGCTGTGCGAACATCCGCGTCAGCAGCGCCAACGACCACATGTTGAAAGCAAAGCCGAGTCCGAGATCGCAGCTCCGCTGATAGAGCGCGCAGGACAGCCGGCCGTCGGCGACGTGGAACTGATAGCTCTTGTGGCACGGCGGCAGCGCCATCGAATCGAGTTCGGCCACGTTCCAGCCCTCGATGATGTGGCGGCGGCTGCCCGGATTGTTCCTGAGGCTCTCGATCACTTGCGCGACCTGGTTCACGCCTTCCGCGCGCTTGCGATAGAGGCCGCCCTCCGCCGCTTCGTAGACCGGCCAGTCCACCCACTGCTTGCCGTAGACCGGCCCGAGATCGCCCCACTCCTGCGCAAACCCGGCATCTTCCACGATCCGGCGGGAAAAATCGGCGCGGAAATTTCCAGTCCGGTTTCGCGGCGATAGCGGTCCAGCGGCCAGTCGGTCCAGATTTCCACGCCCTGCGCGCAAAGCGGGCGAATATTGGTTTCCCCGGTCAGGAACCAGAGCAGCTCGCGCGTCGCCGTCTTCCAGTAGACCCGCTTGGTGGTGAGCAGCGGCATCGCGCCGCCCGACAGATCGAATCGGATCGTCGCACCGAACACCGAGCGCGTGCCGATGCCGGTACGGTCCACCCGTTCGTCACCCTCGTCCCAGATGCGGCGCATGAGGTCGAGATATTGCCACTCCCAGTGGCGGGCGGTGGCGGAGACGGCGGAATCGGCAATGAGCGTTTCGGTCATGGCCCGAAACCTAGACCATCGCGCCCGCGAAGGAAAAGGGCGGCCGCCCAACCACCCAGCAAAAGCGTGACAATCTTTTAAGCACGGACGGCCGCGCCGTTAGCTAATGCTCTGCGCAAATGGGGTTTTACAGGGGGCTGTAAATGAACTGGCTGATTTCCGCCGCGCACTGGCTGCGCAAGCATGTTTCCGTGCCCGCCCGCTGCGCGCAATGCCCGCCGGGCGACATGTGCGAGGATTGCCTGGGCTTCTGGCAGGTGCGCTAAAAAAGGAAGCTTCGGTCGCTCCGCCGTTGCTCGTCCAGCGGCGGAACCATGCCATCGACGGAAACATGACCCAGACAGCAAAAAGCCCGGCGTAAAACGCCGGGCTTTTCGTTGGTCGGGGAAAGAGGATTCGAACCTCCGGCCCCTGCCTCCCGAAGACGTAGCGCCTAGGCTCATACGGCGGTTTTCCGTGCTTCGGCAGCGAGAACAGATCAAGTCCATTGGCGGATGTTCTCGTTTGATTCACCCCGTCAGGTTCAGGGCGAACCTTCAACCCCTGTCCATTCTCTTCGCGAAGGAGGGCGCGCACCATGGGTAAACCGCGCCCTTCCCCCATCCCTGGCTGGGTTACGACCTCGGCCCCTTGCTTGCCCCCAGCCGCCGATGAAGTGGAAGCTGTGAAGCAAGCAATCTTGGCAAAGATCCCCGACGTGCATGGTCTGATCAGCCAAGGGCATTACCGCCTCGCCGCCGGTCAGCTTGCCCAGGCCGCCGTGCAATCCCGGAGCGCCAAACCTGTGCAAGATCGGCACGAGTTGGATCAAGTCATGGAAACGGCTGACAGACTGGCGCGGCGCATGGGCGGTCGGTTCGTTCCGCATTCCGACCATATCGGTGACGCCAACGGAATGGTCTTGGCCGAACCTGCGGGCGAGGAGCCGGTGTCGCAGGAACTGGAAGACGCGCTCAACGATATCCTGTCGCCTTTCCACTGGGAGGCATGGAAGGCCGCTCTGTTCTCCGATCACGAGGAGGGTTGGCCGGACGATGACGAACAGGAGGCAATCGTTCGTCGCGTCGATAGTGTTGCTGTGGGCGAGCACTACCAAGCATGGGCAGAGGAGGTGCGCGCCAAGCTGATCGCCGCACTAGCTGCCGAGCACGCCGAGAGGATCGAACACCCCACCGCGGCCGACTGGCGCAATCGCGCCGAGCGCGCGGAAGCCGAATGCAAGGAACTCAGGGCGGCGCAGGAGAAGTGCCAGAAGGAGGTCAGCTAGCGCCATGGGATACGTCATCTCGGTCCGCTGCGACATCCAAACCGGGAACCCGATCGAGAAGGAGCGGTGCCACTCGGACCGCCAGGCGCGCACCTCCGTTCCCAGTTCCGAGAAACCTGCCAGCCGTGACGCGGTCGTGGATACAGAGTGGCAGGCCGCCACGACTGGCTGGCGCAAAATCCGCCGCACAGGTTGGCCCCTTAAATGGGCCTGCCCGGCCTGCGCTAAGACGATCTAGCGCTGCGCCCCTCCTGCCGGACGGCAGTTGCGATAAGGCCCCCGTCGCGCATTCGCGGCGGGGCCCATCTCATGCGAATGGATCTGGAGAGGTAAACCAGTTCCCATCGGCACGACGCATGCACGACATTGCCGACACCTGCGGACCTAAGCACGAATCCGCCGGAATGGTTCCGGCCCGCCATTGGGCGTGCGACGGCCGAAGCAAATGCTCCCGTTTCGGACCACCATTCCGAACCCATCTCCAGTTGCTGGCAAAGCGGCGTTGGCCGACTATCGCGGGATGGCACTCAAGATCGAAGCGGGCATCATAGGAGCGTTCCTGGTGTGGGGCTACCTATCCCAGATCGCGCAGGTTGTGCGCTGGCTCTGGTGAACCAGGCTGCGTCGGTCCGGTCGACTATCAAGGCCCCAGCGTAAGTCCGGCACAGGGCGAACGCTTCATTCGGCGTTCCATCCGTCCAGCACTCCCAATCTGCCGGCGCCAGGATCGTGGGCATCCGGTCATGAACGTCGGCCATCTGTTCGCAGCCGTCGACCATGACCATTGAGTAGGCATTCCCCCACTCGTCGGTTGGGCGCCAGATGCCGGCGACGGCAAACAGCTCCTGATCCGGCAACGAATACCAGGTCCGCGTCATTCGGCCCGCTTGGCCCTCTGCCTCGGCCCACGCCGTAACCGGGATCAGGCAGCGCCGATCGCGAAAGCTATCCCGCCACATCGGATTGCCGCGCAGTTTGTCATCGCGAGCATTGTTCGTGGCAGTGGGCTTCAAGACCTTGCCCGTCTTCTTGCTCACCGCGTGACGGGGGAAGCCCCAAGTCATTGCACGGGCCTCGCCCTCGGCGATCACGAGCCCGGTGTATTTCGGATAGACTTCGGCCGCGAAATTGGGCGCAGCGTCGCTCTTGGCCCGGAACAATCCAGCCACCGCACCAGCCGGCATCGTCATGCGATACAAATTGCACATGGCGCGAGTGTCGCTCAACGCAGGGGATAGGCCCATCAAATTCTTCCGTGCGATCCTAATAGCTTAGACCAGCCCATGGCCTCCGGTGCGAGTCGGCGCGCACGAGAATTGATGAGAACAAAGTCAGAACATGCTACAGGGCAGCACAATGAGTCGCGAAAGGATTTCCGATGGCAGACGATCAACTAACCCTCCCGCTGGCAGACGATGACCTGATCCGTCGTAAGCGTCCGCCCTCCGGCGTGTTGCGGCATTCAGGCTCGGGGCTGATGGACCTCCGCTAAGGGGTCTCTTTCTGGACTCCAGAAGGAGGCCAAGTGA
>NZ_LGJH01000123.1 GCF_001298105.1 Novosphingobium sp. ST904
TTGATCGAAGAAGGCAATCCGCAGTGGCGCGATCTCGCCATCGACTTTGGCTTCGAAGCGTTGCGTTGACTGGATTCCCGCCTTCGCGGGAATGACGAATATCTGGGTGCGGATTTGGCATCAGCAACTGGTGTTTTAAAATCCGAACCCGACAGTCCGCTATCCACCCGTTTTCGCCATTCCCAGCGGTGAGCGCTGCGCTCTATAGCCGTCCGTCCGGTGCTCGCCGCTCTCGAAGAAATGCAGCCTGACCCGACACGCCCCTGTGAGGACATTCGAGTGGCTTGCTGAATTACCGGAAAGCGGCCAACATCACGCACATGGTTCGCAGGTGAGTGAGATGAAAGCAGCATTCTGGCGGTTTGCGCATAAACACTATCACAGCAAATCGCTGTCGAGCCTGACAGACCTCGCAGCGCTAACGTGGGTGCTGTTTTTTGTTCTCGTTTACGGCACGGCCTTGCTGGCGGGTTGGTCGCCAAACGTTTCCGAGGCGATGGTAGGTGTCAGCCTAATTGGCGTTCCGCTGATGTTCGGTATCGCGCATCGACGTATCCGACTTGAAGCGTCTAAGGGGCCGACCGCCCTTTATCGTAAGAGGGTGGAGACAAATCGGTAGGGCCGCTTATCCGGGCCGCGATGCTCAAAGCCGCTATTCAGGTTTCCACCCTTTCCGCCGCTAGTAAGTGTCTACCCCATAGCGGAAGTCGATTCATGCCGGATCACCCACCGCGCAGAAGCTGCACGCCCCAGTCGCGCTCGAACAGGTAGAGCAGCAGCCGTGCCGCCTCTCCGCGCGGTCCAGCGAGGCCGCCGTCGCGCTCGATCAGCAGGCGCGCATCGTCGTGAGCGAGCGGCAGCAGCTTGGTGATCTGTTCGAGGCTGGCGATGCGGAAAGGCGTGTCGCCCGACTGGCGGGTGCCGAGCAGTTCGCCGCCGCCGCGCAGTTCCAGATCTTCCTCGGCCAGCCGGAAACCGTCCTGCGTCTCGCGCATGAGGGCGAGGCGCTGGCGCGCGGTTTCGCTGAGTTGCTGGCCGCGCAGCAGCAGGCAGGTCGATTTCTCACTGCCGCGCCCCACCCGGCCGCGCAACTGGTGAAGCTGGGCAAGGCCGAAGCGCTCGGCCTGCTCGATCACCATGAGCGTGGCATTGGGCACGTCCACACCGACCTCGATCACCGTCGTCGCCACCAGCACCGCCGCCTCGCCGCTGGCGAAACGCTCCATGCCGGCGTCCTTGACCTCGGGCTTGAGCTGGCCGTGGACGAGTGCGACGCGGTCTCCGAAGCGTTCCTTCAGCGCCGCGTAGCGTGCCTCGGCCGCGGCGAGGTCGTCGTTCTCGCTTTCGCTGACCATCGGGCAGACCCAGTAGGCCTGCTGCCCGGTCTCGATATGGCGGGCGATGGCGCCGGCCACATCGTCCATGCGCTCGACCGAGACGACGCGGGTATCGATCGCCTGCCTGCCGGGCGGGAGTTCATCAAGCTTGGACACTTCCATCTCGCCGTACTGGGCCAGAGTCAGCGTGCGGGGGATCGGCGTGGCGGTCATCGCCAGGGTATGCGGCGTGCGGCGCCCCTTCCGCGCGAGCATGAGACGCTGGCCGACGCCGAAGCGATGCTGCTCGTCGATCACCACCAGCGCGAGATTGCGGTAGGAGACCGTATCCTGGAAGATCGCATGGGTGCCCACGACGATATCGATGGCGCGCTCACCAGCCCCATCAGGATCGCCTCGCGGGCCTTGCCCTTGTCACGCCCGGTCAGCAGCGCGATCTCTACCCCGGTTCCCGCGAGCATCCGCGCCAGAGTCTCGTAATGCTGGCGGGCGAGAATCTCGGTCGGTGCCAGCAGCGCCGCCTGCGCGCCGGCTTCCACCGCGATCAGCATGGCATTGAGCGCCACCACCGTCTTGCCCGCGCCGACATCGCCCTGAAGCAGGCGCAGCATCGGCGCGTTCTGGCCGACGTCGCCCTCGATCTCGTCGATGGAACGCTTCTGCGCGCCGGTCAGCGCGAAAGGCAGCTTCAGTTTCGCCCGCAGCGAACCGTCGCCCTTCAGCGGCGTGCCCGATTGCTTGCGGTTGCTCTCACGCACCAGCATCAGCGCCAGCGCGTTGGCGAGCAGTTCGTCATAAGCCAGCCGGTCCCGCGCCTGGGCATGGACGCCGCGATGCACCTCGCGGACGGCCTCGTGCCAGACCGGCCACTTCATGCGGTCCACCAGGCTGGCCTCGGTCCATTCGGGCAGTTCCGGCAGGGCCTTGAACGCCTGCTGCACGAGCCCGGCGACGCGCCCCTGCGTCAGCCCTTCGGAAAGCGGGTAGATCGCCTCGCAAAGCTGGCCGACCGGGGCGGCGCTGTCCTCGGAGACATGCTCGGGATGGACCATCTGGAGCATCTGCCCGTACTGGTCGAGCCGCCCGGCCACCCAGCGGGTCTCGCCGATCGGAAGCTGCTTGCGGGCGGTGAAGGACGAGCGGCCGAAATAAGTGAGCGTGCAGACGTTCCCGGCGGCATCCTCGGCCAGCACGCGAAACGGGCCGCGCCCGGCCGGCGCGCGGTGATCGCGCACGGTGAGCTGGACGATCACGTTCTCGCCCACGCTCGCCTCGTCCAGATCGGTGATCGCGCGGCGCTCCACGAAGCGGTCGGGCAAGTGGTAGATCAGGTCGCGGATACGGGTAAGCCCGAGTTTTTCCAGCGGACGCTTGAGCTTGGGGCCCACGCCATCAAGGGAATCAGTCTCGGTGAACAGGCAATTCAGTGCTTCGGGCCGCATGAGCAGCCTCTTAGCGCGAGAACGGCTCGTTTCGCCAGACCGGCGGGGAACGGATTTGCGGACAGCCACGTTGCCTTGGGTGTTCCCACCCCAGCATAGGAGAAATGCATGCTTCTTCCGCCCGGAACCGTGTTCGCGATCGTCGATGGTGAAAACTTCGAGCTCTATCGCAACTCGGGACGCGAAGCCGCACCAAGGCTCACTTCGCTGGAGACGCCCGATCTGGAGGCGACCAACTTCAGCGCCGGTTTCCGTCGGCATGACGCGCAAAAGCGCCATCAGGCCCGCACCGGCGACGGCAGCAACGATGCCCTGGACGAAAGCGCCCATGCCGCCGCGGTGGCGGGCTGGCTCAACCAGCAGGTACTGGAGCGCGAGATCGATCAACTGGTCATCGTTGCCGACCCGCGCTCGCTGGGCGAGATGCGGCGGCATTATCACAAGGAGCTTAAGGGCGCCCTCCTCACCGAAGTGCCCAAGACGATGACCGGGCGTCCGGGTGACGAGATCATCAAGGTGTTCCAGAGGTAGGCACCCAAAACTTGCTCATGACCGCGCCGTATCGTAACGGCGCGGTCATGACCGAACTCACATCCCAGGGGCAGGCCCGGCTGGCCCGCCTCAAGTTCCGCGCCTGGCATCGCGGCACGCGCGAGGCCGACTACATGATCGGCTGCTACTTCGACCGCTTCCACGCCGAATGGTCCGAAGCCGAGATCACCCTCTTCGAAACGATGATCGAGGAAGAGGATGTCGACATCATGGCATGGGCGCTCGGCACGCAGAGCATTCCCGAAGAATATCGCGGCCCGCTGCTCGACCGCATGATGAAGCTCGATTACGTCGAGATTCCGCGCTGATGCTGCGATTCCCCGACACGTTCGGGACTCTGCATGCGCGGAGAATGAAGCACACTCCCGAACCCGCTCAGCCCGAGCCTGTCGAAGGCCCCGCACGACACGCATGATCGACCTCAATCGCATTCTCGCGGCGACCACGCCCCTCACGCTCTCGTCGGTAACGCGGGGTGCCCAGCCGCTGGTCATGGCCGACATAGCCCGGGCGGCCGATGCTTCCGCGAAAGCCGGCCGCGCGGTCTTCATTGCCGACAATGAAAGCGCCATGCGCGCCGTGGCGGATGCCGCCCAGTTCTTCGCGCCGGAACTGGATGTGGTCGAGTTTCCCGCGTGGGACTGCCTTCCCTACGACCGCGCCAGCCCTGCCCTTTCGGTCAGCGCCCGCCGACTGGCCGCGCTGCACCGGCTCCAGCTGAAGCGTACCGGCCCGCAGCTTCTGGTCACCACGGCCAATGCCGTGCTCCAGCGCGTGCTGACGCCGTTCCGCATCCGCGAATCGGTGCGGTTGCTGAAGCCGGGCCTCGATATCGGCCACGAAAGCCTGATCGCGCTGCTGCGCCGCCAGGGCTACCAGCGCAGCGACACCGCGATCGACGCGGGCGAATTCGCGGTGCGCGGGTCGATCTTCGATATCGTGCCTTCGGGGCTGAATTCCGAAAACGGTTCGGGCGGCCTGCGGCTGGATTTCTTCGGCGACGAGCTGGAAACGCTGCGCCTGTTCGACACCGGCACCCAGCGTTCCACCGGATCGGTGCCCGAACACCTGCTGCTCCCGGCAAGCGAGGCGCTGGTCGACGACGACAGCGTCAAGCGCTTCCGCAGCCGCTACCGCGAGATGTTCGGCGCCAATGCCACGGCAGACCCGCTCTATCAGGCGGTCAGCGACGGCCGCCGCCTTGCGGGCATGGAACACTGGCTGCCATTGTTCGAGGACCGGCTGGTCACGCTGTTCGATCACCTTTCGGACGACGACCTGCTGGTGATCGACAGTCCCGCGCTCGGCGCCGCGGACGAGCGTTTCACCGACATCGCGGACTATCACAAGGCCCGTCTCGAAACCTCGGGCCAGAAGGCGGGATCGTACCGCCCGCTGGCGACCGATGCGCTCTATCTCTCGCGCGAGGAATTCGAGCAGGCGGTATCCGCCTTCCCGGTCCACCGCGCCGATCCCTTCGCGCAGCCGGAAAGCGCCAGGGTCATCGATTTCGGCTTCGGCAATGCCCGCGACTTCACGCCGGAGCGTGCGCGCGGCGACAATGCCTATGAAGCGGCGTCCAGGCATCTCCATGCCGTGGCGAAATCCGGCCGCAAGGCGATCCTCGCCGCCTATTCCACCGGCAGCCGCGCGCGTCTCGTCTCGATCCTTGGCGAGGCACAGGGCCCGGAACCCAAGCTGGCGGATACCTGGCAGGAAGCGCTCGGCCTCGCGGTTCAAGGCCGCAGCGCCGCGCTGGTGCTGCCGCTGGAAACCGGCTTCTCGAGCGATGCCGTCGAAGTCGTCACCGAGCAGGACATTCTCGGCGACCGTCTCGTGCGCCGCAAGAAGAAGCGCAAGGATTCCGACGCCTTCCTTGCCGAACTGGCGGCGCTGACGCCCGGCGACCTGATCGTCCACATGGACCACGGCATCGGCCGCTACGAAGGTCTCCAGTCGATCCCGGTCGGCAAGTCTCCCCATGACTGCGTGATGCTGACATATGCGGGCGGCGACAAGCTCTACATCCCGGTCGAGAATCTCGACGTGCTCTCGCGCTACGGCAGCGAGAGCGAAGGTGTCGCGCTGGACAAGCTGGGCGGCGAAGCCTGGCAGAAGCGCCGCGCAAGACTCAAGGAACGCATCCGCGAGATCGCGGGCGAACTGATGAAGACCGCCGCCGAGCGCGCCTTGCGCGTCGCCCCGGCGCTGCTGCCCGAAAAGTCCTCCTACGACCAGTTCGTGGACCGCTTCCCCTGGCAGGAAACCGAGGACCAGGAACACGCCATCGACGACGTGCTGGGCGATCTGGCCGAGGGCAAGCCGATGGACCGCCTGGTCTGCGGCGATGTCGGCTTCGGCAAGACCGAGGTGGCCCTGCGGGCGGCCTTCGTGGCCGCCATGGCCGGCCAGCAGGTTGCCGTGGTCGCGCCGACCACCCTGCTCGCGCGCCAGCACTATTCCGGTTTCGCCGAACGCTTCGCGGGCTTCCCGCTCGAAGTCGGCCGCCTTTCGCGCCTCGTGACCCAGAAAGGAAGCCAAGAACCCGCGACGGGCTGACCGCAGGGACCATGGACGTGGTCTGCGGCACCCATGCGATCCTCTCGAAATCGGTGAACTTCAAGCGCCTCGGCCTTGTCATCGTCGACGAGGAGCAGCGTTTCGGCGTCAATCACAAGGAGCGCCTCAAGCAGCTGCGCGCCGACGTTCACGTCCTCACCCTCACCGCCACGCCGATCCCGCGCACGCTGCAGATGGCAATGTCGGGCCTGCGCGAACTCTCGACCATCCAGACCCCGCCGGTGGACCGCCTCGCGGTGCGGACTTACGTGATGGAATGGGACGATATGGTCATGCGCGAAGCCCTGCTGCGCGAACACCATCGCGGCGGCCAGAGCTTCATCGTCGTGCCGCGCATCACCGACATGGCCGAAGTCGAGGAATGGCTGGCCAAACACGTCCCCGAGGTGAAGGCCATATCCGCCCACGGCCAGATGAGCGCCGGCGAAGTGGAAGAGCGCATGAGCGCCTTCTACGAAGGCAAGTACGAAGTCCTGCTGTCGACCACCATCGTCGAGAGCGGGATCGACATTCCGCGTGCCAACACCATCATCATCCACCGCGCCGACCGCTTCGGCCTGGCCCAGCTCTACCAGCTGCGCGGCCGGGTGGGCCGGTCCAAGCTGCGCGCCTACGCCTATCTCACCACGCCCGCAGGCCGCGCGCTCTCGGAAGTGGCGGAGAAGCGCCTCAAGGTGCTGAGCGACCTCGATTCGCTGGGCGCGGGCTTCCAGCTTGCCAGCCACGATCTCGACATTCGCGGCGCGGGCAACCTGCTGGGCGACGAACAGTCCGGCCATATCCGCGAAGTCGGCTTCGAACTCTACCAGTCGATGCTGGAGGACGCGATCCTTGCCGCCGCGCGGCGGCGTGGGGCTGGGAGAAGGACACTTCGGGGCTGTCTCCGCAGATCACGGTCGAAGCGCCGATCATGATCCCGGAGGAATACGTTCCCGACCTTGCAGTGCGCATGGCGCTCTATCGCCGCCTCAACGATGCCGAGGGCAAGGACGAGATCGAATCGCTCTCGGCCGAGATGATCGACCGTTTCGGCCCGCTGCCCTCCGCCACGTCGAACCTCGTGAAGCTCATCCAGATCAAGCGGCAGGCGATCGAGGCGCATATCGCCAAGATCGACGTCGGCCCGCGCGGCACGCTGGTCAGCTTCCACAACGACAGCTTCCCCAACCCGATGGGCCTCATCGCCTATGCCGAGCGCCTTCAGGGAACGGTGAAGCTGCGGCCGGACAACAAGCTGGTGGTGCAGCGCGCATGGGGCGATCCCAAGTCCCGCCTCAACGGGCTGCTGCAACTGACGAAGGGCCTCGCCTCCATCGCGCGCAAGGCCTGAGCCTCAGGCGCCCGGTATACGATTTTCGGGAAAACCGGTCTTTTCCCTGCGGCGAAGCCTTGCCCGCGTGAGGCGGGCCGTTAGGAAAAGCAGCTCGGTTCGCGAAAAAACAAAGGAATTTCGATGAGGCTTCCCTCGCCCCTGGCCCCCGCAACCCTCGCTTTCGCTTCGCTGATCGCGCTGGCCCAGCCGGCGCTGGCCCAGAAGTCCGACGCTCCCGACGCTGCCAAGCAGCACGCCGAGAAAACCGCCGAAGCGGTGGCCGCGAACTGGGCCAGCGCCCCGGTCGAGGAAGTGACGAAGACCAGCAAGGGCACCGCCCGGGTCGACGGCAAGGCGATCGCCTATACCGCCACCGCCGGCACCCTCACCATCCGCGACGCGCAGGGCAAGCCCACCGCGAGCGTGTTCTACACCGCCTATACCGCGCCGGGCAAAAACCGCCCCGTCACCTTCTTCTACAACGGCGGCCCCGGCTCGGCGAGCCTCTGGCTGCGCATGGGCAGCTTCGCGCCCGACCATGTGCGCACCGGCAACCCCGAAGCCGTCCGCCCCGCGCCCTTCGACGTCGGCCCCAATCCCGACAGTCTGATCGGCAGCACCGACATGGTCTTCCTCGACGCGGTGGGCGCCGGCTATTCGCGCGCCCTGGGCGATGCCAAGCCTGCCGATTTCTACGGTGTCGACCAGGACGTGGATGCCTTCGCCAAGGCGATCATCCGCTACACCACCAAGAACGCGCGCTGGGGCAGCCCCAAGTACATCTTCGGCGAAAGCTACGGCACGACCCGCTCGGGCGCGCTGGCCTACCAGCTTGAGGATCGCGGCATGGCGCTGAACGGCGTGGTGCTGCTTTCGTCGATCATGAACTACGGCATCCGCCAGAGCGGCTTCGACAATATCTACGTCGGCTACCTGCCCACCTATGCCGCCGTCGCCTGGTATCACGGCCGCGTGGCGGATCGTCCGGCGACCGTGGACGAGTTCGTCGAACAGTCCCGCCAGTTCGCCAACGGCGCCTATGCCGCCGCGCTCGCCAAGGGCCAGGACATCACCCCGGAAGAGGAAGACGCCGTAGCCCGCCAGCTCAGCCGCTTCACCGGCCTTTCGGTGGACTATGTGAAGCAGGCGAACCTGCGCGTCGATCTCGGCCGTTTCCGCAAGGAACTGCTGCGCGGCGGGCGCGAGACGGTGGGCCGCTTCGACGGCCGCTACAAGGGTCTCGATGCCGATGCGGCCGGTGAAAGCCCCGAGTACGACCCTTCGGACACCGCGATCAGCGGCCTCTATGTCGGCAGCTTCCTTGACCAGCTGACCACCACGCTCGGCTACAAGACCGATCTCGACTACCGCCTGAGCGCGCGCGAGGGCGGCCCGGTGGACTGGGACTGGACGCATGAGCCCCCCGCCGGACGCAAACAGAACGTCGCCGACGTGACCGCAGACCTCAGCACCGCGATGCGCATCAACCCGCACCTGCGCGTGCTTTCGCTCAACGGCTACTACGACATGGCAACGCCGTTCTTCTCGACCGAGCGCGACCTCAAGCACATGATGCTGGCGCCGGCGCTGCGCCAGAACCTGCAGTTCAAGTACTATCCGGCAGGCCACATGGTCTACCTGAACCCCGAGGCGCTGCACCAGATGCGCCTCGACATGGAGCGCTACTACGCCGAGGGCGCGCGCTGACATCCTCTTGCGGGGCGGCGACGATCCGCCGCCCCGCTCTCCCCCCGATTTCCCTCCATCCCGAACGCCGCGGCGGTGACTGGCGCATGGAGGATTGCCCCCGCCCGCATCGCCCGCTACCAGCGCTTCCGCCCGGATTCGTCTGACGAGCCGGGCGAATGATCGCGTCGGTGCCTCGAAAGAGGCTTAATAGGGAACGCGGTGAGAGGGCTTTGCCGCCCTCGAATCCGAGGCTGTCCCTGCAACTGTAAGCGGCGAGCGCGATGTACATCACGCGGCGGGCAAGGCGCCCACGCCGCAGCCACTGGGCCGGACGCTAAATCCTGCGAGGCCTGGGAAGGCCGTGCATCAAGCGATGACCCGTGAGCCAGGAGACCTGCCGGCGTCCGGTCGCTCTTGCTTTGGTCCAGGGGATGGCCGGGGCACGGTGATTTCTCCGTCTGAGCGACGAACGAGCGGCAGGGGCCGCACGGTGCGCTGAACGGTCGCCTTTCCACGGGCGCCCGGCCGGTCGGTGCGCCGGCCGTTCGCAAACGGCAGTCCCCTGCTTCGGATCGCTGGCGCCCGGCAGGGGAATGAAGATGAATTTCGCAAAGGTTTCGCACGCGGCGCTTGCCGCGGCGCTGGCGCTCGCCTGGTGCACGCCGGTTTTCGCCGGGGAACGCGCCGACGGCGACGGCGAGGATGGCGCCATCGTCGTCACCGGCCAGAGCCTTGAGGAAACGCTGCCGCAGGAACTTTCCCGCTACGGCAACGACATGGCCGTCGTGGAGGGCACGCAGATTCGCGACAGCGGCGCAGTGGACGTGGTGAAAGCGCTCGATTCGGTGCCCGGCCTCTACATTCGCGGCCGCAACGGGCCGTTCACTTACGTCGATGTCTCGCTGCAGGGTTCGCGCACGCAGGACGTGCTCTGGACGATGGACGGCATCCGGCTGAACAACCGGCTCTACGGCAGCACCTCGCCCAACGACACCCTGCCCGCCAGCATGATCGAGCGGATCGAAGTGCTGCGCGGCGGCGAGAGCCTGTTCTACGGCACCCAGGCCTCGGCCGGGATCATCAACGTGGTGACGCGCGGCTTCACGGACGACTTCAACGGGCAAGTCAACGCCTCGGTCGATTCGTGGGGCGGCACCAGCTTCGACGGCTACCTGCGCGGCGCGGCGGGCGGGCATCGGTTCGTGGCCTATGCCTCGCGCAACCGCTCCGAGGGATACATGCCCTACAGCGCCTACCAGCCCAGCCTTACCGATCGCCGGCTCGGCTACGACTTGTGGTCCGCAGGCATCAAGTACCAGTACGACCTCGCCCCCGATCTCGCGCTCAATCTCCAGTACCAGCACACCGAGGCGAAGCTCGACAACCTTTCGCCCACCCGCATCCGCGAGAGCCGGAACGACCGCAACGAGGAGATCGCCAGCGCCCGGCTGGACTATACCGGCAGCGACACCGTGCAGTTCTTTCTCAAGGGCTATTTCCACGACTGGAAGACCGCCTACATCCAGATCCGCAACTCCCTTCCCGATCACGATCCGCAAGTGATCTACCCGGCAGGCACGTTCTGGGGCTACCGCGACTGGGGCGGCAGCGCGGTGGTCAAGCTGCATCCGCACCGGGGCCTGGAGTACCTGCTGGGCTACGACTTCCAGAACTTCTCCGGCCGCGACGACGTGCTGCTGATCGCGCCGACCAGCGAACAGGTCCACGCCGCCATCGCGCAGATCCGCACGACCGACGAGATATCCTCGAAGGGCCGGATCGCCGCCGGGCTGCGGCATAACCGCACGGACGGCGCAAGGAAGACGATCTGGAACGTCTCGGGCCGCTACGATTTTGCCGAAGCGCTTTATGTGGAGGCGAATGGCGGCACCTCGTTCGTCCTGCCCGACGCCTCCCAGCTCTACGGCAACGACCCCTGCTGCGAAACCGGCAACCCGAACCTCAAGCCCGAGCACAGCGTGAATCTCAACGCATCGCTGGGCGGCGCGGCGACCCTGCCGGGTGTCCGCTTCGGCTGGAAGGCGACCTACTTCAACCGCAGCATCACCGACCTCATCGATTCGACTTACGACGATCCGGCCTATCCCAACGGCACCTACATCAACGTGCGCGACAAGGTCCGTTCGCAAGGGGCCGAAGCGGAAGTGACGGCGCAGTTGGAAAGCGGCTGGAGCCTCGCGGCAAGCTACACTCATGCCCGCGTCCGCAATGAGGGCAGTTCGGTCCAGCGGGACCGCAATCCCGCGCAATATGCCAAGGGAACGCTGGCCTATTCCCCGGAAGGCCGGCCATTCGGCGCCAACCTGGCGGTCAACTGGATCGGCGATGTCTGGTCCACCGCATCAGGCTTCGGGCGGATGAACTACGGCAACTACGTGCTCGTCGATCTCGGCGGCCACTTCTACGTCGACGGCGAGGCGCGCCGGAATCGCTTCGGCATCAATGTCGAGAACCTGTTCGACAAGGCCTATGCCACGCGCGGCTATGCCTCCGCCGTCACCGATGCCGGCGCGCTTGACGGGAGCAACAGCCGCTTCCTCTACTTCAACCGTGGTGTGCCGCGCACGCTGCGGGTGAGCTACGGGCTGAGCTTCTAGGCCATGCCCCGCGCTGTCCTGATCGCGCATCGCTGGCTCGGCGTCTTCGTCGGCCTGCTGATGACGCTGTGGTGCCTGTCCGGCTTCGTGATGATCTACGTGGATTATCCGAGGCTCGATCTCGGAGCGCAGGTGCGGGGGCTCGCGCCCCTGCGCCTGCCGGCGCAGGTCGCCTTGGGAGCGGTGGATATTCCCGCAGACCTCCCGATAACTTCGGCGCGCGTGGAAATGCGCGCCGGTCGCCCGGTCCTGCGCGTGGTTCCGGCCGCATCGGCGGATCGCCCGATCCCGCAGATGAGAACCACGCCCGCCGCCTTCGACCTGGAAACCGGCCGCCCGCTCGGGCCGCCATCGCCTGCCGAATTGCGCCGGATCGCCGCCGACTTCGCGAAAGGCCACGGAATCGCCTCGTCCGCCCAGCCCCCGACCGAAACCGGGATGGACCAGTGGACCGTCCAGACCTATCGCCGCAACGCCCCGCTTTACCGCGCCGATTATGGCGATCCGGCCGGAACCGAAATCTACATCTCCGGCACGTCGGGCGAAGTGGTGCAGCAGACCACGCGGTTCCAGCGGTTCTGGGGCTGGCTGGGCGCGGTGCCGCACTGGCTCTATCCCACCATCCTGCGGCAGGACGGCGCCTTGTGGAGCCAGGTCGTGATATGGACCTCGCTGGCCGGATGCTTTCTCACCATGACCGGCATCTGGGCCGGTATCGTGCGCGTGCGGCGGCGGCGAGACGGCACGATCGGATCGCCCTACAAGGGCCTGTGGTGGTGGCACCACGTGTTCGGGCTGTTCTTCGGCCTGCTGACGCTGACATGGGCGGCAAGCGGACTGCTATCCATGAACCCATGGGGCCTGCTCGACAGCATGGGCGGCTTCGCAGAGCGCCAGCGCCTTGCCGGCACGCCGCGCTGGAGCGAGATGCGCGGCGCCCTTTCCGCCGCCGCCAAGGTCTCGGAACAACGGGCCGGTACCGCGGTGCGGATCGAGACCGCGCCGCTCGGCGGGCGCATGTTCCTCCTTGCAGTGAACGCCGATGGCGAGACCCGCCGCTTCGACGCGAAGGGAACTGCCGCGCCCCTGCGCGAGCAGGAACTGCGCGCAGCGCTGGCGGGCACGCCGCAGCTCGGCTCGCTGGACCTGCTGGCTGAGGAGGACGCCTACTATTACGGCCGCAAGTCCCCCGCCCGCCTGCCGGTCTGGCGTGCGGTGCTGAAGGACGGCGAACAGACGCGGCTCTACATCGATGCCGCCTCCGGCCAGTTGCTGCGCGCTTTCGATCGCAACGGGCGCAGCTACCGCTGGCTCCAGGACGGCTTGCACAGCCTGGACTTCCCGGTGCTGCGCAAGCGTCCCTGGTGGGATCTCGTGGTGCTTCCCCTGCTGGCCGCCGTCACTCTCGTCTGCGCGACGGGGACGTGGATGGCATGGAACAAGGTCCTTCGCGACTGGCGCCGCTGGCGCCGACGCAGACTCCCCGCCGGATCTCGCTAGGCTTCCACCCGGGCGAGCTTGGCGAACATCGCCGTCGACATCGGCTGCGCGCGCAGGAACCCCTGATAATAGGCGCAATGCTCACGGGCGACGACCTTGCGCTGGGCCTCTTCCTCGATACCCTCGGCGATCACTTCGAGGTCCAGCGCCTTCGCCATGGCGACGATGGCGCGCAACACCGCCACGTCGCGCTTGTCGGTGGTGATGCCGTCGATCATCGCGCGGTCCAGCTTGAGATAGTGGATCGGCAAGACCTTGAGATAGCGGAAATTGCAGAAACCGGCGCCGAAATCGTCAAGCGCGATGCGGATACCCTGCGAGGAGAATTCCGCCATCATCTGCGCCGTCTGGGTAACGTCGGCGATCAGGGACTGTTCGGTGATCTCCAGCGTCAGCCGCCGGGGGGGGAAACCGCTTTCGCGGATCAGGTCCAGCATCTGGCGAACGTAGGTGCCAAAGGCGAGGTCGGCCGGGGTGACATTGATCGAGAGACGCAGGTTCCCCGGCCAGCCCCCTGCCGCCGCCAGAGCCTTGGCCGCGATATGGCGCGAAAGCGGTCCGATATGGTCCGCCCGCTCGGCAATGGCGAAGAGCGCACCGGCACCGATGCGGCCGAGTTGGGGGTGATTCCAGCGGGCCAGCGCTTCGGCCCCGGTCAACGAATCGTCGATGAGGCTGAACTGGGGCTGGAACAGGATCTCGATCTCGTCCCGGTCGATCGCGCCGAGCAGGTCCGCTTCGAGCTGCGCCGCCGAACGGCCCGGCGGCGTCACTTCGCCATCCGCCCAGCCCAGCCGCGTGGCGGTCTGGTCCTGCGCATCGTGAAGCGCGTGGCCAAGCCGGTCGAGCATCGAATCGACGCTTTCCTCCGTAAGCGCGCGGATCAGCGCGATACGGGGCGAGAGGCGCAGCACGCCGGTCGGCAGCGCGATCGGCCGGGCGATGGCATCGGCAAGCTGGTCCGCCACCAGTTGCCAGCGTTCCCGGCTGCACGCCTCGTTGGCGACGAGCACGAAGGAACCGCCGCCCGCCCGCGCCAGCAGCCACGGGCCGTCCAGTTCCTCGCCCGCGAAATGGGCCACGCGGTTGGCCACTTCCTCAAGCGCGCCGTCACCGGCCGTTTCGCCATAGGCCATGTTGATGGCGTCCAGCCGGCGCAGGGCCAGCAGCATGGCGTGGACGTGAGCATGTTGCGGCGCGCTTTCGGCATCGGCGCGCCATGCGTCGATCCGTTCGCGCACGGCATCGAGCCCGGGAATTCCGGTCAGCCTGTCCTCGAGCCTGCGGGCATGGCGCTGCGGCCGCCCCTTGCGTCTTTCAACCATCGCCCCCGCTATAGCCAAAGCCCTTGCCAAACGATGCAAAATTCGAAAGGTCCGCAGCGTGAAAAACCGCATGAAAATGGGACAGGTGCCCGCAATCCGGGCCTTGACCGATCCCGCCGGACGAAATGTTGCTGGGGAATTCGATGGCTGACGAACCGAAACTGGCGCTTATCGTGTCGGACAGCGCCAAGGCCCAACTCGGGTCCGCGCAGCTTCGCCGCTCGCACCCCTGGGTTGATCCAGTGGAGGCGGACATTCTCGTCGTCGTCGGCGGAGACGGCTTTCTTCTCCACGTCCTGCACGAAATGCTCGACCGCGACGTGATAAAGCCGGTCTACGGCATGAACCTGGGCACGGTCGGCTTCCTCATGAACGGCCCGCATGACGGCGTGGCCATCGCCGAGCGCATCGCCGAAGCTCACGAGGTTCCGGTGCGCCCGCTGCAGATGCATGCCACCAGCCACGATGGCCGCGAATTCGTCTACTACGCGATCAACGAGGTCTCGCTGCTGCGCGAAACCCGCCAGACCGCCAAGCTGGAAGTGACGATCAACGGCAAGGTCCGCATGGAGGAACTCGTGGGCGACGGTGTGCTGGTGGCCACGCCCGTGGGATCGACCGCCTACAACCTTTCCGCCAACGGCCCGATCCTGCCGCTGGGATCGCGCATGCTGGCCCTCACCCCGCTCAGCCCGTTCCGGCCGCGCCGCTGGAAGGGCGCCATCCTGCCCGAAAGCGCCGAAGTGGAATTCCGCATCCGGGAACCCGGCAAGCGCCCGGTCGCCGCCGTGGCCGACCAGAAGGAAGTGCGCGACGTGCGGACCGTGCGCATCGTTGCCAATCCCGAGAAGGAACTCACCCTGCTGTTCGACCCCGGCTTCACGCTGGAGGAACGCATCTTCGCGGAGCAGTTCCAGGTCTGAGGAATTGCCCGAATGGGGCGCCTGCCCTGTGGAAAAGTTTTCTCGACATTTTCCGCACAGAGCGCTTGCCAACCCGGAGGACCCCTTTTATAGGCGCACTCCTGCCCGGCGGTGGAAACACTGACAGGCTGCTCCCCGATAGCTCAGCGGTAGAGCATTCGACTGTTAATCGAATGGCCGTAGGTTCGAATCCTACTCGGGGAGCCACTTTCTTCTCCTTCCACGGAAGGCATGAAGAAAGGGCTCGGCGCAAGGCGCGCGTATCAAAACGTTTCCCACACATCACTCCGCATTGACGAACGGCCTCTCCGGTGAGAGCGCTGATTTCGGGCGTCGCCGCAGATCGCGTATAAGAATCGGGCGCTCTGCGAGAGGAATGGTGTTGCCCCGAATCAGTTTTCCGCGTCTTGCGGTTCTAGCCGCCGTGGTTTTCCTGTCGCTGGGCGTGGTCCAACTCGTGGGCAGCCTGCTGCTCTACCAGGCCATCGACCGCCAGACCCTGCGCGCAGACCATGCCCGCCGAATCGCCGAACTCATCGTCGTCAGCGATCGCATCCACGCGCTTCATCCCGATCTTGCCGCACCGATCATGACAACCGGCCACCTCAAGGCCGAATTCGCCCCCGCACCCGCCGTTTCCGTCACGACGGATTCGGACACGCTGGAGCGAATCGCCGGGCAAGTCATCGAATGGGAACCCTCGCTCGCCGCGCGGCAACTCCATCTCGCCACTTCCGACGCTCACGGCGGCAAACGCGATCTCGTCGGCTCGATCCGTCTCGCCGACGGCAAGTGGCTGAACTTCCGCTCGCGCGACATCACGTCCATGTAGCCGATCGCCCTGCGCGCCAGCGTGCTGATGCTCTGCACCGCGCTGGCCTGCATCGCCATCGGCCTCGTCGCGCTGCGGCTGCTCACCAACCCGCTCCGCCGCCTGACCCAGGCCGCCGATGCCATCGGCCACGGCCAGCGCGTGGAAATCCGAGAGAGCGGCCCCGAAGACCTGCGCGACCTCGCCCATTCGATGAACATGATGCAGGAGCGCATCGCGCGCCTGCTGGAAGACCAGGCCCGCTCCTTCGAAGCGATCAGCCACGACCTTCGCACGCCCCTTTCCCGCCAGCAGATCGCCACGGACCTGATCGAGGACCGCGAGATCGCCGACATCATGCAGTCCAGCATCAATGAGATGGAAGGCCTGCTCGCCTCGCTCCAGGGCTACCTGCGCGCGCAGCACCTCTCCTCGGAACCGGAACCTGTGGACCTGGACCAGCTCGCCGCCGCCGCCATCGCCCCTTACGAGGATCGCGCCAGGCTGACTCCGGCAGGCGGCGCCACGGTGGAGACGTTCCCGGAACCGCTCTCGCTGGCGGTCGGCGCGCTGGTCGAGAATGCGATCCGCTTCGGCGGCCGCGCAGACCTCACCGTCCGCCACGAAGATCGCGGCTGGATCATCGAGGTGGAGGATGCCGGACCCGGCATTCCGCCCGGCCATTTCGAGGATGTGCTCACCCCGTTCTTCCGGCTCGACGAGGCGCGCACGCGCGATACGCCGGGCTTCGGGCTGGGCATTCCCACCGCGCACCGGCTGATGATGCGGTTCGGCGGCCAGCTTTCCTTCGCGACATCGCCCTGCGGCGGCCTCATCGCGCGGATCCGGGTGCCGGTGGCCTAGGCGGCGAGGCAGGTCGCGAGGGTTCCTGTAGGCGGAAACGATAACGGCCCGGCATCGAGCGATGCGCGTTATCGTTTCATCGTCACAGGTCAGGTCCGAAACGGCGACAGATTCGCCGCGCCGGACCCTTCACCGCCTCAGGCGAGCGCGCCGTGACAATGCTTGTACTTCTGCCCCGAACCGCAGGGGCACGGCGCATTGCGGCTGATCGGCAGGTCGGCATAGGGGTTCTCCCCGGTGCCACCGGCTCCCACGCCGACACCGGCCTGCGGGCTGCCCGCCAGCGAACCGAACAGTTCGGGCATGAAGGCCGAACCGTCGCCGTCGTTCGAATTGTCGAGACCGGTCAGCGGGTCGATGTGGCCGGTCAGGAAGTCCGGCAGTTCGGGCAGCGCGGCCGGTTCCGGGATGCGCAGTTCGCTGACCGACAGGATGCGCGTCACGTCTTCGCGAATCTGGTCGAGCATGCGCTCGAACAGGCTGAAGGCCTCGGTCTTGTACTCGTTGATCGGGGTCTTCTGGGCATAGGCCCGCAGGAACACGACCTGACGCAGCGCGTCGAGGGTGGAAAGGTGCTCCTTCCAGTAGTGGTCAAGACGGTCGAGCAGGATCGACTTCTCGACCTGGCGCCAGATCGCCGGATCGTCCTGCAGCATCTTCGCGTTCATGTGCTCGGCAGCCATGGCGGCCACGCGCTCTTCGACCAGCTCGGGATCGACGCCGCTTTCCTCGATCCAGTCCTCGATCGGCACTTCTATGCCCAGAACGTCGAGCGACTTGGCCTTGAGTGCCTCGACGTTCCAGTGCTCGGGATAGGAGCCGGCCGGGCAGGCATCGGCGACGATGGCGTTGACCGTGTCGTTGCGCATGTCGACGACGACTTCGTCCACCGTCTCGGCATCCATGATGTCCGCGCGCTGTTCGTAGATGACCTTGCGCTGGTCGTTCATCACGTCATCGTATTCGACGACCTGCTTGCGGACCTCGTAGTTGCGCGCCTCGACCTTCTTCTGCGCGGTCTCGATGGCCTTGGACAGCCACTTGGAACCGATCGCCTCGCCATCGGCAAGGTTGCTGTTCATCATCTTGGCGAAGAGCGTGTCCGGGCCGAAGATGCGCAGGAGGTCGTCCTCCAGGCAGAGGTAGAACTTCGAAAGGCCGGGGTCGCCCTGACGGCCCGAACGGCCGCGCAGCTGGTTGTCGATGCGGCGGCTTTCGTGGCGCTCGGTGCCGATCACGCAGAGGCCGCCGGCTTCGAGCACGAGACGCTTCTGCTCGGCGACTTCCATCTTGATGCGGGCGATGGCCTCGTTGCGCTCCGGCCCCTCGGGCATGTCGCGCAGTTCGTCCTCGACGCGGAACTCGACGTTACCGCCAAGCTGGATGTCGGTGCCGCGACCGGCCATGTTGGTGGCGATCGTCACGGCTCCAAGCGAACCGGCCTGCGCAACGATATGCGCTTCCATCTCGTGGAAACGCGCGTTCAGCACCGAGTGCTTGACGCCTTCCTTGTTGAGGAAGTCCGACAGCAGCTCCGACTTCTCGATCGACACGGTGCCGACGAGGACGGGCTGGCCGGTTTCGTAACGCTCGCGGATGAGCTTGGCGATGGCGCCGAACTTGTCGTGGGTGTTCTTGTAGAACTCGTCTTCCTCGTCCACGCGCTGCACCGGCACGTTGGTGGGGATGGTGACGACGTTCATCTTGTAGATGTCGTAGAATTCCGGCGCCTCGGTGGCGGCCGTGCCGGTCATGCCCGAAAGCTTGGGGTACATGCGGAAGTAGTTCTGGAAGGTGATCGAGGCGAGCGTCTGGTTCTCGGGCTCGATGCGGACGCCTTCCTTGGCTTCCACCGCCTGGTGCAGGCCGTTCGACCAGCGGCGGCCGTCCATCATGCGGCCGGTGAACTCGTCGATGATGACGACCTTGCCGTCCTTGACGATGTAATCGATGTCGCGCTTGAACATGACCACGCCCTTGAGGCTCTGGTCGAGGTGGTGGACCACCTGCGTGTTCTCGACGTCGTAGAGGTTCGAGCCGACGAGCAGGCCGGCGGCTTCGAGCATGCGCTCGGCCTTCTCGACACCGTCCTCGGTCAGGCTGATGCTCTTGGTCTTCTCGTCGGTCTCGTAGTCCTCGGGAACGAACTGCTTAACGACCGCGTCGACCTGGATGTAGAGCTCCGACTTGTCGTCGGTCGGGCCGGAAATGATGAGCGGGGTGCGCGCCTCGTCGATCAGGATCGAGTCGACCTCGTCGACGATCGCGAAGTTGAAGGGGCGCTGCACCATCTGGCTGCGCTCATGCTTCATGTTGTCGCGCAGGTAGTCGAAGCCGAACTCGTTGTTGGTGCCGTAAGTGATGTCGGCGCCATAGGCTTCGCGGCGTTCGTATTCGTTGAGGTTCGGCACGATCACGCCGATCGTCAGGCCGAGGAAATTGTGCAGCTTGCCCATCTGCTCCGCGTCGCGGCGGGCGAGGTAATCGTTGACGGTGACGATGTGCACGCCCTTGCCCTCAAGCGCGTTGAGGTAGGTGGCGGTGGTCGCCACCAGGGTCTTGCCCTCGCCCGTGCGCATTTCGGCGATCTCGCCGCGATGGAGCACGATGCCGCCGATCATCTGCACGTCGAAGTGGCGCATGCCGAACACGCGCTTCGAGGCTTCGCGCACGGTGGCGAAGGCTTCCGGCATGATCTGGTCAAGCGTGCTGCCATTGGCCAGCAGTTCGCGGAACTTGACGGTCTGGCCGGCCAGTTCCTCGTCGCTATAGGCTTCCAGCACGGGCTCGAAGGCGTTGATCTGGCCAACGACCTTATCGAGCGACTTGACGTAACGGTCGTTGGACGAACCGAAAATGGACTTGGCGATGGCGCCGAACATGGCGGGAATCCCTGTTTTCGTGAAGGCTTATGTCGGATGGACGCACCCGCATGACGCGCGGGCACGTGAAAAGGTTTTCGCGAGGTTGCGAATGCCCGGCGCGCTTATTCGCGCGCGCGGTCTATCCCGGTGAGCACCGTGGGTACCGCCGGCGATTCCGGCACCGCGACAAGCGGCGGCGCATGGCGGCGGGTATTGCGCAGGCCCGGTTCGGGAAGCTGTGCAAGGGCGACCGGCGCGCGCGGTGCCTTGGCGGCGACGGCGGCTTCGATCAGCACGACCTGCAGGCTGGCAACCTGCGACGCGCGCGCGTCGGCAGGGCCGATCTGCGCGGCGAGGCCCGTCAACAGGGCCAGCAGGGTCAGGAGCAGGCGGTTTGCCATGGCGGATCAGATAGGGGGCGCAGGATGAATAGTCCACAACCCATCGCGCATCGCCGGATTTAGCGCACAGCCCGCGGCGTAAAGCCCAAAACGCCGCCTTAACGATTGGCGCGCTATTCCGCAGTTGCAGGTCCATCACGAAGCGAGCGCAGTGAAAACCGATCCGGGCGAAAGACTCTTGCTGCTTGACGGACTGCGCGGATTCGCAGCGATCGGCGTGCTCGTCTTCCACGCCCGGCTTTCCGCCCCCTTCCCCGCCTTTACGCGCGGCTACCTTTTCGTGGACCTGTTCTTCCTGCTTTCCGGCTTCGTGCTGACGCTGGCATTCGAACCCCGGTTCGGCGCGGGAATCGATGCGATCACATTTCTGCGCCGGCGCTTCCGCCGTTTTCTGCCGATGGTGGCGGCCGGAGCGATTCCCGGCGCCTTCGCCCTGTTCGGCGCGACCGGCAACGGCGGCCTCGCGCTTGCGGCCTTCGTGCTATCCCTCGCCATGGTCCCGATGCTGACCGGCGGGATGACGTTCCCCGCCAATACGCCGCAATGGTCGCTGTTCGCCGAACTGGCTCTGAACCTGCTTCATGGTATGAAGCTTCATCGCCTGACCGACGCGAAGCTTGCGCTTCTGGCCCTGGCCTGCCTGGCCGGGCTGGTCATGCTGATGGCCCGCGCGGGTGACGGCGACCTCGGCGGGGACCTGCGCCAGTTGCCGGCCGGATTGCTGCGAGGGGGATGGTCCTACCTGCTGGGCATCGTCATGGCGCGGCGGTTGCGCGCCCGCAGGCCCGCAGGCGCCGCCGACTGGCGAATCGCGCTGCTCATGCCGATCGCCGTCGTGGCGCTGCTGCCGCTTGTTCCACTGCCGGTCTGGATCGCGACGCCCTTGTGATTTCGCTCGGGTTTCCGCCGCTGTTCTGGATTGCGGCGACCGCCACACCACCGCGCATCGCCGAACGGCCGCTCGCCCTGCTCGGCAGCCTGTCCTTCCCGCTCTATGCCGTTCATTTCCCGATCCTCATGCTGGCCAGCCAACTCGGCGGCGGCGAGCGAGGACGGCTTTTCGGGATTTTTCCGGCTCTGCTGGCGGCAGCCATCCTTGCCCTGTCATCCGCAAGACGCCGCAGGACGGCACCCTATCCTCGCGCCAGCGCCAGGGACGAAACGCGCCTCGCCTAGTTCGTAAGCGTCACATGCCCGGGAAACTCGCTCTCGATTGCCGCACCCCTGGCGTCACGGGCCGGATCGAACCGCGCGCCGCGTCACTGCCGGGCAGATCGCCTCAAACCATTCTTCCGACGCTTGACCTGTCACACCCACGCGCTAGTCGCTTTGCCCATGGCCTATCCCACTTCACCGCTCGCCTCGCCCTTCCCCGCCATGTCGCCGATCGCCGGCGTCACGCCGCACGTCGTGCGCGCCGGGTACAAGGACTGGGGCCGATGCGACCTGACTTACGTGGAACTGGACGAAGGCACCGCAGTTGCGGGCGTGTTCACCCGGAACCTGTGCTGTTCCAGCGAAGTCGAACTGGGGCGTGACAATGTGAAGCAGGGTTTCGCCCGCGCGCTGGTGGTCAATGCAGGCAACTCCAACGCCTTCACCGGCTACCGCGGGCGTGAGGCGTGGAGCAGATCATGGACCAGGTCGCAGCGCACATCGGCTGCCCGCGCGAACAGGTCTTCGTCTCCTCCACCGGCGTGATCGGCGTGCCGCTGCCCAAGGACAAGGCGCGCGAAGGCGTGGAGAAGGCGCTCACCGCAGAGCCCTGCTCTTGGGAGGACGTTGCCAACACCATCTCCACCACCGATACCTTCGCCAAGGGCGCGACGGCCACGGCGATGATTGGCCAAACCAAGGTGACCCTCGCCGCCGTCATCAAGGGATCGGGCATGATCGCGCCGGACATGGCGACGATGCTCGGCTACATCTTTACCGATGCCGCCGTGGAGCCTGCCTTCCTGCAGGAATGCCTCTCCGCCGCGAACTTCCGCACGTTCTCGTGCATCACCGTCGATTCGGACACCTCCACCAGCGACACCGTGCTCGCCTTCGCCACCGGCAAGGCCGGCAACGCGCCGATCTCGTCGATCGCCTCGCCCGGCGCCCATGCCTTTGCCGCCGCGATTCATGACGTCTGCCGCCAGCTGGCCCACCTCGTCGTGCGCGACGGCGAAGGCGCGCAGAAGTTCATCGAGGTTGCCGTTACCGGCGCCGTCTCCGACGAAAGCGCGCGCAAGGTCGGCATGGCCATCGCCAACTCCCCGCTGGTGAAGACCGCCATCGCCGGGGAAGACGCCAACTGGGGCCGCGTCGTCATGGCCGTGGGCAAGGCAGGCGAACCGGCGGACCGCGACAAGCTCTCCATCGGCTTCGGCGGCACCTGGGCCGCGCGTGAGGGCCTGCCGCTCGCCGACTATGACGAAGCGCCCGTCGCCGCGCACCTCAAGGGGCAGGACGTCACTATCGAGGTCGACCTCGGCCTTGGCGAAGGCGCCGCCACCGTGTGGACCTGCGACCTGACGCACGGCTACATCTCGATCAACGCCGACTATCGGAGCTGACGATGGCCGGGCCGCAATTCACCATCTGGGGGCGCCTCAACTCCCACAACGTCAAGAAAGTCGCCTGGTTCGCCGAGGAACTGGGCCTGAACTACGTGCGCCACGATATCGGCGGTTCGTTCGGCTATACCGAGGAGTACCTCGCCAAGAACCCGAACCGGCTGGTGCCGATGATCGAGGACGGCAAGCTCGTCCTCTGGGAATCGAACGCGATCCTGCGCTACATGGCGGCCGAATACGGCGGCGATCGCTGGTTCCAGCCCGATCCCATCGACCGCGCGCTGGCCGACCGCTGGATGGACTGGCAGATCACCTATGCCGACGCCCAGCGCCTGCCCTTCCTTTCGATGGCCCGCACCCCGCAGGACCAGTGGGACATGCCCGCTATCGAGCGTGACGTGAAAACCTGCGCCGCGCACCTTGTCGTGCTGGAACGCTACTTGTCCGAAAAGCCCTGGCTTTCCGGCGGGGAGTTCGGCCTGGGCGATATTCCCATGGGGGTATACGCCTATACCTGGTTCTCGCTCCCGTTCGAGAAGCCCGAGTTTCCCGCGCTGGCCGAATGGTACGCCCGCATTCGTGAGCGCAAGGGCTATGCCCGGCAGGTCATGATCCCGCTCACCTGATCCTCCGTCAAAAGGCCTCCTGCATGATCACCTCCACGCTCAACATCGCGGTCGAAACGATCATGCGCGAAGTCTCTCGCGATGTGATCCTGCCGCACTACCAGTCGCTGTCGAGCGAACAGATCGTGAGCAAGGCGGTGAACGACGTCGTCACCGTGGCCGACCGTGAGAGCGAGGCGATCCTGACCGAGCGCCTTATCACCCTCCTCCCCGAGGCTTCGGTCGTGGGCGAGGAAGCGACGTTCGCTGACGAGAACGAGCTGCTCAAGCTCAAGGACCGGCTCTGCTGGATCGTCGACCCGCTGGACGGCACCAACAATTTCGCCTCGGGCAAGGCCCCGTTCGGCATGCTGATCGCGCTGGCAGATAAGGGCGAGACGCTGGGCGGCTGGATACTCGACTGCCTGACCGGCCGCTTCTGCCGCGCCTCGGCGGGCGGCGGCGCCTGGGTAGACGGCGAGCGCCTCACTGCCCGCGCCACGGGCGAAACGCCGCCCGTCGCCGCGATCTCGCTGATCTTCACCGAGGAATCGCGCCGCGAACGCCTGCGCACCGAAGTCGCCCCGCATTACCGCATGGTAGACATTCCCCGCTGCGCCGCAGAGCAATACCCTCGCCTCGCCCTTGGCCAGAACGACGTCGCGGTGTTCGAGCGCACCCTGCCCTGGGACCATGCGGCGGGCGCGCTGTTCCTCAACGAGGCGGGCGGGAAATGCGCCCGCCCGGACGGCTCCGCTTACCGGGTGGACGAAATCGGCCGCAAGGGCCTGATCGGAGCGGCCTCGCCCGCCCTGTTCGAAGCGCTGGCCAACCGCCTCACTGCACTGGAAGACTGAAGCTTTTCAGCGGCCTGCCAGCCAAATTGAGCGGTGGAGAACGCTTCACCGTGCCCGTACGATTGATCCCGGATCGGCGCTGCCGGGAAATCGGCAGAACTGCCGCCCTGTTCCCCTGCGCGCGATAATCAGGGCGCCCCGACACCTCACACCACCGCCGCGCAAACGGCCCGCCTTGCACGCGGGCCGCTTCATCGATCCGGCGGGAACAATTCAGGAAATTGCTCCAGGCTTTAAATTCAACGCTTTAAGAACTCGTGCAAGATAATTTCCATTTAAATCAATACTCGCCAACCAAGACCACGCCAAACAGAGTTCATCACGACAATACATCGGGACAGATAGGACATACATCGCGCCGTGCGATGGATCACTGCCCTCCTATCCATCAACTCGCCGCACAGGAAACTCGAATTACCGTCACGGCACTGCTGGCGCAAAACATGTTCATGCAGCGGAAAGGTGAACCTGAACACGCAGGCTTTCCATGAAGTTCAAGTGCGGCAAATCTGCCGCATGCCATTGAAACGAGATGGAGGGGGTTCCGACGGTGGCCAGGCTTTTTCGAAGCGGCTGCGGTCGGACGAAAGCTGCGATCACGCAGGCCTGACAGGTCGAGTTTTAAGGAGTCGCCGCAATGAGTGTCATTACCAAAAGCCCCAAAGTCCTCCTGCTGGCCGCAATGCTGACCGGCACCGCTTCCGCCAGCCTGGCCGCGCAGTCGCAGGAACCGCCCGAAGCCGACGTTTCCGCCAGCTACAGCGCCCCCGCGCCGGAAGCTGCCGAGATGACCGAAGGGCCTGACGTCGAAGGCATCATTTCCGCGCGCAGCGGCGACCGGATGCAGGTTACCGCCGCCGATGGCACCAACACCGTGATCGCCGTGAACGACGCCACCCGCATCAGCGCCAGCAAGGGCCTGTTCGGGCTCGGCCGCAACAAGCTGGTCGCCAGTTCGCTGCTGAACGGCCTGCCGGTTTCCGTAAAGACGATGCAATCCGGCGGCGGCCTCGTGGCCAGCCAGATCAAGCTGCAGAACAAGGATCTCAAGACCGCGTCGATGATCCACAACGGCACGGACCAGCGCTTCGCCGAACAGACCGCGGCCACCGAAGCGCTGCGCGGCCGCATGGGCGACATCGACCAGTACAACGTCAAGGGCACGACGAACGTGAACTTCGACACCGGCAAGGCAGCACTGTCCCCCCAGGCGAAGAACGACCTCTGCGCCGCGGCCTCGGCCGCCGAGGGCATGGACAACGCCCTGCTGCTCGTGGTCGGCTACACCGATTCCACCGGAAGCCCCGATTTCAACCAGACGCTCAGCGAAAAGCGCGCCGGCAGCGTCGTCAATTATCTCCAGCAGGCCTGCCACTGGAAGCCCTACCGAATGCTGACGCCCACCGGCATGTCCGAGGCCGACCCGCTGGCGGACAATACGACCCCGCAGGGCAAGGCGCAGAACCGTCGCGTTGCAGTGAATATCCTCGTCAGCAAGGGCCTCGACGGCCTGTAAGGCCGCCTGCCACGCCGACGGGGCACCTGCCCAAGACGCACGAAAAAACCCCTTCCACCTTGATGGTGAAGGGGCTTTTTTGTTCCTGCCGGAAAAGCGGCCTTGCCGGACTGGCCGGTTCAGGCCCCCGGTTCAGGCCGATGCGAACCTCAGAGTTCGCCTTCGATCCAGCCCTTCAGCGCGCTCTTGGGAGCAGCGCCAAGCTTCTGGGCGACCGGCTTGCCGTCCTTGAACAGCACCATCAGCGGGATCGACTTCACGCCGATCTCGGCGGGGATGCCGGTGTTGGCCATGATGTCCATCTTGGCGATGGTCACCTTCTCGGACAGCTCGTCGCTGATCTCTTCCAGAGCCGGGCCGATCATCTTGCAGGGACCGCACCAGTCGGCCCAGAAATCGACGAGCACCGGCTTGTCGGACTTCAGAACGTCGTCTTCGAAGCTGGCGTCGGTAACAGCGATGGTCGCCATGAATTGAAACTCCTTGGGTATCTCGGTTGAACGCAATCTAGGGACGAATTGTCTCGAGGCAACGCCTGCCCCGGCATAGCTTTACTGGGCCGGGGAAAAGTCCGGCTTGTGAACAGCCAGCACTTCGGCGGGAACCTCGATCAGGCGCGGCACCGTGGTGTAGAGCAGCGCCACTTCCACGGCGCGGCCGGGAAACGCCACTTCCAGCGCGGCGGCATAGGCACCCATCTGGCGCAAGACGCCGCGCGGCACCTGCTCCAGCCGCTCTGGCGGGCGGCGTGCGGTCTTGTAATCCACAAGGCGGATACGCTCAGGCTCGACCACGAGACGGTCGATCGTGCCCGCCACCACCTGCCCGCCGACTACGGCCGCCACCGGCACCTCGGCAAGGCTGGCCGGGCCGAACAGTTCCGCCCAGTCCGGGTTTGCAAGCACCGCCATCGCGCTCGCCAGCATGGCCTCGCGCGTGTCTTCCGGCAGGTCGGCAGCATTGCGGGCCAGCCATTGCCAACCCGATTCCTCGCGCATGTCCGCTTCCACTTGCGGCAGGCGTTCAAGCAACTTGTGAACCAGCGTGCCGCGCCGCAAGGCATCGCGCCCGGCACCCGGCGGGAAAGGCGGATCGGGCGCATCGTCCTCCCCCAGCGAGGAAGGCGCCAGCGGGCGCGGCGGGCGCGGTTCGGCGGGCGGGGCCCGTTCCAGCCAACGCGGCAGCGGCTCGCGAAGCGGCAGTTCCACCGAACGGACTTCGGCGGGCAGCGGCGCAGGCGGCGGGCCATGTTCGCACCGCGTGCCCCAGATCGGATCCTCGACTTCGGCCTCAGCCGGGAACAGCGCGCGCAAGTTCGCGTACCAGCTCTTTTCGGCAGGACCATCCCTGTCGCGCCGACCGAGCGCGCCGCCGATGAACAACGCTTCCTCGGCGCGGGTCATGGCGACGTAGAGCAAGCGCCAGTGCTCCTGCTCGTCCCCCTCGCGATTGGCGGCGATCTGCGCGGCGATGCGGCCGACCTTCTCTTCCTTCGAGAGCGGAGGCAGCGGCACCTTGCGGCGTTCATCGCGCGGATCGGAGAGATCGAAACCCCGATCGCGCGCCGCTTCCGGGTTGCCGGTGGCGTCCGCCAGGATCACGATGGGTGCCTGCAGCCCCTTCGAGCCATGCACCGTCATCACCCGGACCAGACCGGAGGCCGCATCCGCCTCGCGCTTCAGCTCGCCGTCGCCCGCGTCGAACCAGGCGAGGAAGCCCGCAAGGCTGGGCGTGTCCGTGGCGACATAGGCTTGCGCGGCGTTGACCAGTTCGTCGATCGGGTCATTGGCCTCGCTGCCGAGCCGTGCAACCAGCTTGCGGCGTCCCTGCCAGGGGCCGACCAGCAGCCAGTGCAGCAGCGCCAGTGGCGGTTCGTAATCCGCCAGCGCCAGCAGTGCCCCAAGTTGCTGGAGAACGGCCGCGATCTCCGGGCCCGATTGCGCGCGCAGATGCTCCCACAGGCGGCGGTTCCTGTCCCGGTAGCCATGTTGCAGCAACTGGGCCTGGCTCCAGCCGATGAGCGGTGAAACCAGCAGCGCGGCAAGGTTGAGATCGTCGAGCGGCTGCACCGCGAAGCGCAGCGCGGCGATCAGGTCCTTCACCGCCAGCGGCGCGCCCAGACGCAGACGGTCGACGCCCGCCACCGGCACGCCCGCCGCATGAAGCCGCGCAACGATCAGCCCGGCAAGCTCCTTGCGCTGGCGCACCAGCACCATGATGTCGCCCGCACCCGCACGGCGAGGACTACCCTTGTTCAGCGTAAAGCCCGGCCCGGATGGATCGAGCCACTCGCGCACCTGCTGCGCGATGCGCTCGGCCATCTGGCGGTCCGGTCGCGAAAGCCAGTTGGGCTGCTGCCCGTCGTTGTCGTCGCCTTCGAGAGGCTCGTCATCGTCTTCGCCGATCTGCTCGGAGACAGGCTTCCACAAGGCGACGTAGCCCGGCCTTTCCTGCCCGACGTGCCGCCCGGCCGGACGGTCGAGCCCGAAGCTGGCATGGCCGATGCCGGAGATGGCCTGATCCACGAAATCGAGGACGTGCTGCGCGGTGCGGAAGCTGCGGTCCAGCCCCAGTTCCATGAGCGGCCGCGCGGCTATACCGCTGCGCAACATATCCGCATTGTCGGCCGCCTCGCGCATCTTGCCGCGCACCCGGTCCGCGGCCCGGCGGAAGTTCTCGGGGCTGGTGCCCTGAAAACGGAAGATCGCCTGCTTGTAATCGCCCACGACGAAGAGTGTGCGCATGAGGTTCTGGGGATGGCCTTCGCGCTGCCCCTCGCCTGCCCAGAACTCCTCCGCCATGGCGAAGACGATGTCCCACTGCGCGGCATTGGTGTCCTGCGCCTCGTCAACCAGGATATGGTCGAACCGGCGATCCAGCTTGTAGCGGATCCAGTCGGCAGAGGCCTGTCCGCGCAACAGGTCGGCGGCGCGGCGGATCTGGTCGTCGAAATCGATCAGCCCTTCGCGCTGCTTGGCCTCGTCCCAGGCGAGCGCGAAGGCACGGCCGAGCCGCAGCGCGGGCACCAGCCTCTCGGCAAGGCCCAGCAGCGCCTTGGTCTCGCGGATTCGCGCAACGCTCTCGCCTACGCGCAGGGCATAGCCTTCGTAGTCCGGATCGCGCTTGGACAAGTGGTTGAGGCTGCGAACGCCATCGTCCTTGGTGAACAGCGCGGCGTGGAGATCGTCGATCCCCTCCGCCCGCTTCGCCGGGCTCCAGGTGAGCCACGGAACCAGGACGTCGGTTGCCTTGTGCGCGGTGGCGGTGTTCCATTCGGCCAGAACCTCGCAGCATTTGCGCAGCGAGCGGACGTCGAAAGCATCGTCGCTGCACATTTCGGCGAGCAATTCGTCACCCGCTTCCTCAGGCAGGCCAAGCAGGCGCAGGACGTGGCTGCGGATATCGCCGGCCTGCCACGATCCCGGTCCGAACCAGGCCTCACGTGCGCCTGCACAGCGGAGCAGGAAATCGACCACCGAGTCCGGCCCGTGACGCAGCGAAAGCTGCGCGATGGCACCCAGCAGCCCCGGCCCGTCGAAAGGATCGTTCTCAGCCGAAACGAGCAGATCGGCAAGCACCTGCCGGGCCAGCAACGCCCGTTCGCGGTCTTCCATCGGCCGCGTGCCGGGCACAAGCTGCGCTTCAAGCGGGAACGTCGCCAGCAGCCACTGCGAGAAGGCGTGGATCGTGTCGATCCGCAGGCCACCGCCCGGACTGTCGAGCACGGCGGTGAACAGGGTGCGTGCACGCGCTCTCGTGTCAGGATCGGTCGGCGCGCGATCGCGTCCAGCCGCTGGAACAGCAGGGTGTCCTCAAGCCGCACCCATTCCGCCAGCGTGCCGTTGATGCGCGCGGCCATTTCGGTGGCGCCCGCCTTGGTGAACGTAAGGCACAATACCTGCGAAGGCTCGACGTTCTCCTGCAACAACAGCCGCAGCACGCGCGAGGAAAGCACCTGGGTCTTGCCGGTGCCGGCCGAAGCCGAAAGCCACACGGTATCGCGCGGGTTCACCGCCAGCATCTGGTTGCCGTGCAGCGGATGGACGGCGGCGGGACCGCTCATGCCTCATCCTCCCCGCCCGCGCGTTCCCGGCCGCCGAGCGAGGTGATCCATTCGTCGAGACGCATCAACTGATCGTAATCCGCATAAGAGCCGAGTTCGGGATTGAGGCGCGCGGTGAAGGGTTCGTTCCCGAGAATCCAGCGGTCGAGCGCATCGTTCAGGTAGCGCTCGGTCTCGGGCAGGAAATCGTCCGGTTCGATGCCCGAGCGCCGCTTGCCGACCTTGAGCGGCGTGGTGTCGTAACCGATCCGCCCCTTGTCCTTGGCCATCGACCAATATTCGAAGCCGCTGGCCTCGCCCGCGATCTCAAGGCCCTGCATGTCCTTGAATCCGCCGCCTTGTGCGATCAGCGCGATCAGGCCAAGCTGCAGCGCAAAGCCTTCCTCCACCCGGCGCGCCGTGGGCGGCGATCCGGTCTTGTAATCCACCACCGCCAGCGAGCCATCGGCCAGCCGGTCGATACGGTCGGCGCGGCCATGGATGCGGATGTCGCGGTGGCGCATGTCGCCCCATGCCTCGCTGGCTATCACCTTGCGGCCCGCGGTCTTGTGTTCGAGCACCAGATCCCGGAAGGTATCGAGCGCAGCGGAAAGGCGCGGCCACCACAGGGCGCGCATCAGCGGGTGCGCGTTCTTCTCGGTCAGCACGGCCTGTGCGATCGCGTGAAGCCCGTCCACCGGTTCGCCCGCCTTGTGCCAGTCCTCCAGGATCTTGTGCGCGACTTCCCCCTTCCACGCCGCGCTCGGCTCGGCATCGAGCGCGTCGAGCTTGCGCAGGCGCAGCACGGCATTGGCGTAGAATTCGTAAGGGTCTCCGCGCAGCCGGTCGAGCCCGGTCACGGCCAGATCGACACGCCGCTGTTCGGCCGAAGGCATCGGCTGCGGGCGCGGATGCGGCGGCACCGGTACGGCATCATCAAGCATACGGGCCAGACGCAGGGCCTCGCTCTCGACATGGCGGTCGCCCTGTTCGCCAAGCAGCGCCTTCACGCGCAGCACGAAGCGCGAGGGGATCACCGGCCCGCCCGCATCGCGCAAGGCCCAGCTCAGCACCACTTCGGGCGCCCCCAATGCCGCTGCAAGATCGTGCGCGGCCAGCCCGATGCGGAAGTCCGCTCCGGGAACGCCGAGCGCGCGCAGCACGGCAGGCGGCAGCAGCGCGTCCTGCGAGGGCGAAGCCGGCCAGACACCTTCGACGAGACCGCCGCAGATGACGAGATCGGCGCGGCTCATCCGCGCTTCCAGCAAGCCGTAGATCGACACGCGCGGATGCCCGCCCCAGGGCGGACGCACTGCAGCACGGTCCATCACGTCGCGCAGCATGGCATGAAGTTCGCGCGGGTCGAACAGCGTGCCTGCGGAACCCGCCGCCGCGCGCAGTTCCTCGACCATGGCGCTCAGCGCGCGGCCATCGGCGCCGGCCCAGATCGCCTCGCCGCACAGTGTCTCGGCAGCATCCACCAGCTTGCCAAGGAGGAATTCGAGCGGCTCGGCCTCACCCAGCGCGAAGAGCGGCGCGAGCACGGCTTCGACTTCGGCCCACCACTCGCCCAGCTTTTCCTGCTCCGCCAGTTCGGCGAGAGGGGCAAGACCCGCGCCGGGACGCGGCCCCCGCAAGGCAAGATCGAGCTTGCGGGCACTTTCCAGCCAGCGCGGACGCCCTTCGCCGCCGCCAGCCAGCGGATGCACCAGAAGCGCCATGAGCGGCACCGGCGCCGCCTGTTCGGCCAGAACTTCAGCCAGCAACAGCATGAGCCGTCCTGCGGCTGTCTGGGCGAGCGGACGTCCCGCCGTATCGTCCGCGGTGATGCCCCAGCGTTCAAGATGGGCGACGACCCTCCCGGCAAGGCCGCGATCCGGGGTAATGAGCGCCACCCGCCGTTCCGGCACTTCCAGCGCCTCGCGCACCATCACGGCAATGGCCTGCGCTTCCTGCTCGGGATGCGTGCTTTCCATCAGCCGCCCCCCTGCCAGGCGACGTTTTTCGGCGGGAAGGCTGACCCAGGCCGCCGAAGCGCGCGGCGGCAGGAACAGGTTCGATATCACAGTGCTGCGCTCGGCCGGAGAGGCGCCGTAGCCGGAGCGATGCCAGGCCGCGACCTCGTCCCGCGCGATCCCCATGCGGTTGAGCAGGAGCTTGAGGTGGTACTGCGGATGCGTGACCGCATCGGCCCGGCCGAACGGAGGATCGTCCGGTTGTTCAGGCTTGCCTGCCGTGCCGAGTTCGTCCCAGACTTCCGGCGGAAGCGCCAGGTCGAAGTCCGGCAGGACCACGCTGCCGCCCGGCAGCTCGCTCACCACGCGCAGCATTCTTGCCAGCGACGGCGAAGCGCTGGTCACGCCGGCGGCGACGACAGGATATGCGGGCGGTGTAGCCTCCCATTCGCGGGCGGCGTGTTCGAACAGCAGGTTGCGGCGTTCAGGCGCGTCGATCTCGCCGCGTTCCGCCAGTTCCGCGATCCAGTATTGCTGCACTTTCAGGAAGGTGCGCGTATTGTCGGTCCAGTGACCGGCAAGATCGCCGACGATGCCGATCACGCGCTCGCTGATGAGGTCGATCGGCGCGATGCCCTCTACCAGCAGCCTGTCCATGGTGCGGCCCAGTTCCCAGGCACGGCGCAGCAGGGCGGCCCCCTTTCCGGCCTCGTCTCCCTCCACCTCGCGCAAGTAGTGGGCAAGCCGCAGCCAGCGGCGCGTCGGATCGGCAGCAGGCGCGATTTCGGCCGCGCCGAGCGGATCGAGCAGCGGGCCCAGCGTTTCGTCGAGATCGAGATCGCCCACCACGACCATGCGCGGCAACAGCATCCCCGGCCGATCCGTCGTGCCCGAATGGCGGACGAACGCCTCGGTAACGGTGCGGATCGCACGGCGGCTCGGCAGCAGCAAGGTCAGCCGCGCGAGGCCCAGTTCACCTTCGGAATAGCGCGGCACCAGCCCCGCGACCAGGGCGTCGGCGAAACCACGGTGCGCAGCAATGGAATAGATTTTCGGGCCGTGCCGCTCAGGCACGGGGCAGCCATTCCTCGGTCGGCCTGATCGCGGAAGGTTCGCCCACCTCGAACCAGAGGCCGGTATGCGAGATACCGTAGAGGCGGCCCTCCTCGATCGCGCGGCTCCACAGCAGGTTGGTCGAGAACGGGCCTTCGGGCGCTTCGCGCAGCAGCCGCTTCGACACGATCTGGATGCCGGAATAGATGAACGGCGCGACATGGCCGCGCTTGCGGCGCGTCACCCGGCCCACGGGATCGAGATGGAAGTCCCCGTCGCCCCGATAATTCATCGCGCGCGGATGCGGCACCATGAGCAGCAACGCGTCCATCCTTTCGGCATCCCAAGCCAGCGAAAGCTCGTGGAACACGTCCACCGGCCCGTCGAGCCAGATGTTGTCGCTGTTGAGACAGAAGAAAGTCTCGGGCAGCAGCGCCTCGGCCTTGACCATGCCGCCGCCGGTTTCGAGCAGGCAGTCACGCTCGTCCGAGACCGTGATCGCGGGGCCCTTGCGCCGCACCTTGAGATGGCCTTCCAGCGCGTCGGCAAGGTAGTGGACGTTGACCACCGCCTTTTCGATGCCCGCCGCATCGAGCTTGTCCAGCGCGTGGTCGATCAGCGACTTGCCAGCGACGCGAACCAGCGGCTTGGGCTGGGTCGCGGTAAGCGGGCGCATGCGCTTGCCGAGACCGGCGGAAAGCACCATCGCCGTATCGCTGGCGAGCTTCACCTCGTTCATGCAGCGTAGCTCCCGCCATTGGCCTGGCGCAGATGCGCCGGGATGTTCGCATCGAACCAGCGCGCCACCGGTTCCAGCGCCGGATGGGCGAGGTCGCGTTCGAGCATGGCCCAGACGCGCGGGATGAGATCGAGATAACGCGGCTTGCCGTCACGCCGCCAGAGACGCACGAAGATACCGATGATCTTGGTGTTCCGCTGCGCGCCGAGGCGGGCGTAATCGGCCAGGAAGGTCTCGGGATCGACGCCGGTGAGTTGGAGATAATGGTCGAACATCTCGGCCTCCAGTTCGGGCGAGACATCGCGGCGCGCATCCTGGAGCAGCGAGACGAGATCGTAGGCCGGGTGGCCGATCAGCGCGTCCTGGAAATCGAGCAGCCCCTGCTTTTCCAGGGCGCCGAGCAGCATGATGTTCTCTGCGTGGTAGTCTCGCAGCACGGTCACGCCGGGGCGCTGGCGGGGGAGCAGTTCGCCCATAACCGCTTCCCATGCGGCAACGAAACCGGCGGAATCGACGTAGAGGTTCTGCGCGGTGCAGTACCAGTCCACGAACAGCCGTACCTCGCGCTGGTACTCGCTCATCGAATAGTCGAGGAACGGTCCCGGCGGCAGTTCGCGAAGCTGCGCCAGAACATCGACCGCGCCCTTGTAGACGGCGGTTTCGTCGTCCGGCCACTGGTCGAGATAATCGCGCATCCGTGCGTGGCCGAAATCCTCGATCAGCACGAGGCCGCGGTCTGCCCAGTCGGCAAGGATGCGGGGGGCCCGCAGCCCGTTGGCATCGAGCCAGCGCGCGGCACGCAGGAAAGGCGTGGGATCCTCGTTGGGCGGCGGCGCATCCATCAGCATCGCCGTCTGCCCGTCCGCGCGCGTCACGCGGAAGTAGCGCCGGAACGATGCGTCCCCGGCAAGCGGTTCTACGGCGGCGCCAGCCCAACCCGCCTGGGCGAGGAAGGGTGCGAGGTCAGCGGGAAGGTCTGCGAGGTTCGTGCTCATTTCGGCTCCCGCCCTAGCCAATCAGCCCCCGGCTCGACAATGGCGATCCGCCCCTCATCCGCAACTTCCAGCGCGATTGAAAGGCAGCCCGGCTCATGTGCGAAGCCTCCGGCATGATCCGGCCATTCGGCGAGCAGCGCAGCGCCCTGCCGATAGTCGTCAAGGCCGATCTCGTCGGCCTCGGAAGGATGGGACAGGCGGTAGAAGTCGGCATGGACCAGCGGCAGGCGCACGCCCGATTGTCCGGGAGGGGCCGGATCGTAGACCTCGACGATGGCAAAACTCGGCGAAGGCACTTCACCCTCATGCCCGAGTGCGGCGATGATTGCGCGCGCGAGCGTGGTCTTACCGGCGCCGAGGCCGCCGGTCAGCGCCACCACGTCATCAGGGCGAAGCTGTTCGGCGATGGCGCGGCCGAAACGCTCCATCGCGGCGAGGTCGGGCAATGCGATCTTCACGGAAGCTCCACCAGAGCGCTGGTCCCCTTGCCCGGTTCGGAAACGAGGCGCAGCGCGCCGCCATGCGCTTCCACCAATTGACGCGCGAGCGGCAGACCCAGACCCTGGCTGCGCTCCACCGACTTGCCGTCGGCACTCGTCTTCATGCCGTCAAGCGCAAGGGCGACGCTGCGGGTATCCATGCCCTCGCCCTGGTCCTGCACCAGAATCTGGAGCCACTCCCCGTCGCCCGATTTGCGGCGGCCGAGCTGCACGAGCACGCGCTGCCCCCGGCGCGAGGCGGCAATGGCATTGTCCACGAGATGCCCGACCGCGCGAGCAAGTCGCTTGCGATCACCGGAAATCGGCCGCAGCAATCCGCTGGCCTGAAGATCCAGCACCAGCCCCGCCTTCTGGAGCCGCGAGGCGCGCTCCTCCACCACGGAGCGGATGAAGGGCATGGGGTCGATTTCCTCTTTCTTGAGCGGAAGCAGCCCGGCCTCACCCTGCGACAGGTCCAGCAGGCTGTCGATGTGATCGCCAAGCTGTTCCACCGAAGTCAGGATCGCGCCGACATATTCGCGCCCGCTGTCGGAAAGGTCGCCGCCGACGCCCGCCTCCAGCAGTTCGGCGAAACCGCCGATCGATGTCAGCGGCGTGCGCAATTCGTAGCTCATCTTGGCAAGGAAACGGGTCTTTATCGTGTCCGCCTCGATCAGCGCGGCATTGCTTTCGCGAAGCGCGGCCTCGGCCTTCTGGGAATCGGTAATGTCGAGCACGGCGAGCAGCCCGTTACCGTCCGGCAGCGGCACGCCCGCGAATTCCAGCATGCGGCCATCGGCAAGCGCGATGCGGCCGCCCTTCTGCGCGCGGTCCAGCGTCGCGGTGCGCACGACGCCGCCGACCATCTCCGCCTCCGCCGGGCGCTTCAGGCGCGGCGCGATCTTCTTGAGCAGATCCTGCATGTGCGGGTGCGTGTCGAGGAAATCGCTGTCCAGCCCCCAGTCGGCGGCGAAGCGGCGATTCCAGATTTGCATCCGCCCGTCCGGCGCGAACACCGCGATCGATTCGAACAGACTGTCGAACGTGGCGGTGCGCGTCCGCAGCAGGGTGTCACGCACGGCGGAAAGACGCAGTTGCTCGGTGCGATCCTCGGCGATCAGCATGAGCCCGCCGTCCGGCACCGGCTGGGCAACGATGCGCAGATGAGTGCCATCCGCCAGGGTCCAGGCTTCCTCGCTCGCATCCCCAGAGGCGAACCAGGCGGCCTTCTCCCGCCGCCAGGCGGGGAAATCGCGCGCTTCGGGCACGCGCCCGGCATCGCGCGCGGCATCGAGCAGACGCTCGAACGCGGGCAAATCCTGCATGGTGTGCGCCGAAAGCTTGAACAGGCGCTGGAACGGCTGGTTGGCAAAAGTCAGCCGCTTCTTGGCGTCGAACTGGGCGACACCGGCAGAAAGCTGGTCAAGCAGGCCGCGCTGCGCCTCGCGGAACGCGCGGAACGAGCGCGACATTTCCTCAAGGTCTTCGATATCCACGGCATAGCCCGCCACCCCGTCTTCGCCGAGCGGCAGGTCGCTGACGCGCATCGCGCGGCGCTGGCCGTTGATCGTGGTGGAGACGATGCGCTGGATCGGCGCACCCTTTTCGGCAGCGACGCGGGCGACCTGCGCGGGGGTGAGCCCGTCGACGTTCTCGATCAGTTCGGTGCCGCTGGCGACCACGCCCTGCGCACTGTCCCCGCCCACGGCGGCGACATAAGCGGAGTTGACCAGTTGCAGCTCGCCATCCGGGCGGCGGAACCACATCGGCATCGGCGCAGCCTCGATCAGGGAGACCAGCGCAGTGAAGTCCCCCCTCGCCCGTGAGGCTTCGTCACGCAATCGGGTAAGTTCGGTCTCGCTGTCGGAAAAATCGAAGACCCAGACCAGCGCCGCGCCGCCCGGCGAGACCTGCGGATCGGCGAGATGGCCGCGCAGCGCCAGCGAACGGGTGGACCCGCGCGGCGTAAGGACCATGCGGAAAGGTGCGGCGGTCTTCTGGGTGCGGCGAACGGCTTCTGTCAGTTCCTCCAGCTTTTCCGCCGGAAGGCCGCGTTCGCCGGTATCGAGTTCGGAAAGGAACTGTGGCACCCCGTCCAGTCCGAGCCACTGCGCCAGGCGCGGGCTGGCCTCGATCCTGCCGTCGGAACGGACGAGCAGCGGCAGGGCGGGCGATTCCTCGACCATGCGGCCGAGCCGGCGCGCGGAACGAAGCTGGTTCTCGGCCCGCTTCTGCCGGCTGCGCGCGGAGAGCACGCCAGGCCGCCGCCAGCATCCAGACAGCGAGCAGAAGACCGATCAGGAGGGGTACGAGGCGATCCTGGTCCATTCACCAACGGCTATGATGCGGGGACGCGTTAAACACAATGGGGAGACCACCATTGTCGGTGCGCTCGTCACATCCGTGACGAACTTGCGGCACGCCGCTCCCTCACCCGACCTCCCATCAAGGGTTCACTCGTGGAAGGTCAGGTGAGGGAGCGGACCGGTGCCGCATCGAATGCCCGGATGGGCATTCCCGACCAAGCAAATCAGTAGCGGTAGTGGTCCGGCTTGAACGGCCCTGCTTCAGGCACGCCGATATAGTCGGCCTGCTTCTTCGAAAGCTTGGTGAGCTTCACGCCCAGCTTTTCGAGGTGCAGCGCGGCAACCTTTTCGTCGAGGTGCTTGGGCAGCACGTAGACGCGGTTCTCGTACTCGTCGTTCTTGGCGAAGAGTTCGATCTGCGCGAGCGTCTGGTTGGTGAAGCTCGACGACATGACGAAGCTGGGGTGGCCGGTGGCGCAGCCCAGGTTCACCAGGCGGCCCTTGGCGAGCACGATGATCTGCTTGCCGTCCGGGAAGGTCACGAGGTCGGTTCCGGCCTTCACTTCCTTCCACTCGTAGTTGTCGAGCGCCGAGATCTGGATCTCGCTGTCGAAGTGGCCGATGTTACAGACGATCGCCTTGTCGCGCATGGCTTCCATGTGCTCGCCGGTGATGACGGCTTCGTTGCCGGTGGCGGTGACGAAGATGTCGCAGCGCTTCACCGCGTCTTCCATGGTGACGACTTCATAGCCTTCCATGGCGGCCTGCAGAGCGCAGATCGGGTCGATCTCGGTGACCATCACGCGGGCGCCGCCGTTGCGCAGCGAAGCGGCCGAACCCTTGCCGACATCGCCGAAGCCGGCAACGCAGCGACCTTGCCGGCCAGCATCACGTCGGTGGCGCGGCGGATCGCGTCAACCAGCGATTCCTTGCAGCCATAGAGGTTGTCGAACTTCGACTTGGTGACCGAATCGTTCACGTTGATCGCGGGGAACGGCAGCTTGCCGTCCTTGGCGAGGTGGTAGAGGCGGTGGACGCCGGTGGTGGTTTCTTCCGAAACGCCCTTGATCGCGTTGACTGAGCGCGAGAGGTAGCCCGGCTTGGCCTTGAGGAAGGCATTCAGCGCACGGACGAACTCGATTTCCTCGGCGTTCGAGGGTTCGAAAAGCGGCTCACCGGCTTCGACGCGGGCGCCCCAGAGCGCGAACATCGTGGCGTCGCCGCCGTCGTCGAGGATCAGGTTGGCGGTGAGGTTGGGATCTTCGTCGGTCGACCAGTCGAAGATCTTGCCCACGTAGTCCCAGTAGTCGGCCAGCGATTCACCCTTGATCGCATAGACCGGGATGCCGGCGGCGGCGATGGCGGCAGCGGCGTGATCCTGGGTCGAGAAGATGTTGCAGGTGGCCCAGCGCACTTCGGCGCCGAGCGCGACCAGCGTCTCGATCAGCACGGCGGTCTGGATCGTCATGTGCAGCGAGCCGGTGATGCGCGCGCCCTTGAGCGGCTGCGACGCGCCGAATTCCTCGCGCAGCGCCATCAGGCCCGGCATTTCGGTTTCGGCGATGGCGATCTCGGTACGGCCGAAATCGGCCAGCGAGATATCGGTAATGGCGTAGTCCTGGGCGGCGGTCTGGGCAGTGGCCACGGGAAGCTCCTGATGCTCTGGGTATTGCAAGTTGCAGGGAGACGCCGGGCCGGGCCGCAGGCCCAGGCCCGGCGTCTCGAATGCAACGTCCCTACCCGGTCAGCATTCGCGACGCAAATATAAAGATATCTTTATATGCCTCGCCGAAGCCTTGGCAGGGCAATCCGCAGCCCCCGTTTCAGTGCAGATCGAAACGATCCGCATTCATGACCTTTACCCAGGCGGACACGAAATCCCTGAGGAACCTCTCCCCTCCATCGGCGCAGGCATAGACTTCGCTGAGCGCGCGGAGCTGAGAATTGGAGCCGAACACCAGATCCGTCCGCGTGGCTGACCATTTCGGCTGGCCCGAAGCGCGATCGGTGCCCACGAAGGTTTCGTCTCCCGCATCGTCCACCTGCTTCCAGGCGGTGCCCATGTCGAGCAGATTGACGAAGAAGTCGTTAGTAAGTTGCCCCTCGCGGGTCGTGAAGACACCGTCCCTCGTCCCGCCGTGGTTCGCACCCAGCACGCGCAGTCCCCCGACCAGCACCGTCATTTCGGAGGCGCCAAGGCCCAGCAGTTGCGCGCGATCGATCAGCAGTTCCTCGGTCGGGACAGTGAACGGCACCTGGAGGTAATTGCGGAAGCCGTCGACGCGCGGCTCCAGCACGGCGAAGCCCTCGATGTCGGTCTGCGCCTGAGAGGCATCGGTCCGACCCGGCGCGAACGGCACTTCCACCGGCGTTCCGGCGTCGGCCGCCGCCTTCTCGATGCCGACACCGCCGCCCAGCACGATGAGGTCGGCGATGCTCACTTTCCTCCCGCCTGCAGCCGAACTGTCGAAATCGGCCTTGATACGCTCGTAGACGCTCAGGATCTGCGACAGCTTTTCCGGCTCGTTGACGTCCCAGTCCTTCTGCGGCGCAAGGCGAATGCGTGCACCGTTGGCGCCGCCGCGATGGTCGGACCCGCGATAGGTCGATGCCGAAGCCCAGGCGGCGGAGACAAGTTCCGCAACCGTCAAGCCGGAGGCCCGAATCCTCTGCTTCAAGTCCGCCACGTCCCCGGCCTCTATCGCCGGATGGTCGGGCGCGGGGAGTGGATCCTGCCAGAGCAGGTCTTCTGCCGGAACCTCCGGGCCGAGGTAGCGGGATTTCGGCCCCATGTCGCGGTGGCAGAGCTTGAACCAGGCACGCGCGAAAGCATCGGCGAAGTGATCCGGGTCGGCCCGGAAACCTTCAAGAATCCGCCGATATTCCGGATCGACCTTGAAGGCCATGTCGGCGGTGGTCATCATGGTCGGCACGCGCCGCTCGGGGCTGTGGGCGCCCGGCGCGAGATCCTCCAACCTCTGCCCCACCGGCTGCCACTGCTGTGCGCCCGCCGGGCTGCGGACCAGTTCGTATTCGTAATCGAGCAACATGTGCAGGAAGCTCATGTCCCACTTCGTCGGCGTGGGCGTCCAGGAGCCTTCGAGCCCTGAAGTGATCGTGTGGTCGCCGAAACCGCTTTCATGGCCGCTCTGCCAGCCGAGACCCTGCTGCGCGATGTCCGCGCCTTCCGGTTCCGCGCCGACCTTGGCGGCATCGCCCGCGCCGTGGCACTTGCCGAACGTATGTCCGCCCGCTGTCAGAGCAGCGGTTTCCTCATCGTTCATGCCCATGCGCGCGAAAGTCTCGCGAATGTCGCGGGCCGAGCCGACGGGATCAGGCTCACCGCCCGGCCCTTCGGGATTGACGTAGATAAGACCCATCTGGATCGCCGCCAGCGGGTTTTCGAGCGCCATTTCCCGCTCCGGCTGGATGCGCGTTTCGGCGCCCTGCCCGACCCACTGCTCCTCGGTGCCCCAGTAGACGTCCTTCTCCGGTTCAAAGATGTCCTCGCGCCCGCCACCGAAACCGAACGTCGGCCCGCCCATGGACTCGATGGCGACATTGCCGGCGAGGATCAGCAGGTCGGCCCAGGATAGCTTCGCGCCGTATTTCTGCTTGATCGGCCAGAGCAGGCGACGTGCCTTGTCGAGATTGGCGTTGTCAGGCCAGGAATTGAGCGGCGCGAACCGCTGGTTGCCGGAAGAGGCCCCGCCGCGCCCGTCGCCGGTACGGTAGGTGCCCGCGCTGTGCCAGGCCATGCGGATGAAGAACGGACCGTAATGGCCGTAATCGGCGGGCCACCACGGCTGGCTATCGGTCATCAGCGCGGTAAGATCGGCCTTCACCGCCGCATAGTCGAGCGACTTGAACGCCTCGGCATAGTTGAAGCCAGTGCCGAGCGGGCTGGCGCCGCTGACGCCCAGGATGTCGAGGGAAAGCTGGTTGGGCCACCAGTCCCGGTTGGTGCGGCCCAAGAGCGATCGTACCGGCTCGCCGTGCATCGGGCAGCCGCTGGTCTTCGCATCCATGTCATTCTCCTTCCGGTCGGTCCTGTCAGTCCGCCCTGTTCACCGGGCGGTTCCAAAAACTCCGCATTCGGCCACGGGCGCTGTTCGGCGCATCGCAGGAGGCCTGTCGCGGCTCCGGGAAGCTTGCCAGATGCAGGCGCGCGATCAAGGGCGAGGAACATCGTCGCTGACGGAAATTTCCGATCATCGACCGGGATGAAACTGATAAGGCTGCGACGCCGGCCCACCAAGGAAGCAACTGATTATTCCGCTCCTGCCACGCTCGGTGGGGGGATATGGACAGGAGGCGGAATTGGCTACGGAAGGCCTAAAGCCCGCCGTTGCACATCTTGAAGGAGAGCCCTGCTCTCCTGAATGGCTGCGTGAACGCCTGGCCTGCTCGCCCTGCCAGACAGGACACCGGAGCCGCGCGGCTGCGGCGCATCATGGGATGGAAGTCAGCCATTTCAGTCTCACCCTTGAGCGTTCCGCTTGTCATGACCGAACACGATATCGCTCAGAAATATTGCACAAGCAAGACACAATACTCAATACATAATAGGCAACCCGCCCAACCTGGTTACTTGTTTACTTAACCATAAACAGGATGAACGATTGCAGCAATTTTCGCAGACATTGAAAAAGAAACGAAGTTTTTGGAATAAGTTCTGACGATCCTCACCACACACAGCACGGATTTCAGCCCATCGCCCACTGCGCGGCAAGCACGATAACCCCTCCCGCCGCCGCATAAGCCAGGCAAACCGGTGCGGTGCGGGACAGAGCCTCGCCCTCACGCCCCACCAAGCCGACTGTCGCGGTGCCTGCCACGATATTATGCGGGGCCACGATGTTCCCGATCGCCGACCCCACGCTCTGCCCGGCAAGCGCCAGCCAGTGCGGCAGCGTCACCGCATCGGCGGCGGCGATCTGGAAGTTGGCGAAAATGATGTTCGAGGCCGTCGCCGAACCGGTCACGAACGAGCCCAGCGCCCCCACCAGCGGGACGGCCAGCGGCCAGGCCTGTCCGAACAGGCCTGTCGCGCCGACGGCCAGCGCGTCGATCATGCCGCCGTGGACCATGAACCGCGCGAGCGTCAGCACGGAAACCAGCGCGATCGCCACTTGCGGCAGTCGCCTTGCCGCCGCCGTCATGGACTGGGCAACGAGACGCGGGCTGGACCGATTGACCATCGCGGTTATCGCAAATGCCAGGACCAGCATCGTACCGGGATGATAGAGCGGCATCAGCGTATCGCCGAACCCGTTGCCGTAGGCCCAGTCGAACCGGTGAGCGCGCAGGCTGATGCGAAGCGGGTCGATCAGCCGGGTCGCAAGGATCAGCGTTACCAGTACGGCATAGGGCAATGCCGCGGACAGCAGCGCCCTGCCCGCAATTCGCTCGGTCCGTTGCACCGGCGGCGAGCCCCGTCGCAACCAGACGATGAACAGCCCTCCGCCCAGCAGGGCGCCGCCCAGTGTCGGCAATTCAGGCCCGGCCAGACCGGCGATGAGCGCCGCCGCCGGAAAGAAGCAGGCAGCCGCCATGACCGCCACCTGCCACGAAGCCGCACCGTCCAGCCGCGCCCGCACGCTGCCCTGCCTGACGACGATCAGCGCCAGCACCCAGCCAAGGCAGGCATGGATCAGCAGTATCGCAAGCGAGAGCCTGCGCTCATCGACGTATCCCGCTTCGACGAGCGGCACCATCGGCGCCCCCACCGCCCCGAACGATACGCCCACGACATGGCCCATCAGCGCGACCAGCAATGCGCGCGCAGGGGGAACGCCCAGCGAGACCAGCATCGGCGCAACGATCGCCACCGGCGTCCCGAAACCGGAAGCACCTTCGAGGAACATCGCGAAGAACCAGCCCACCAGCAAGGCGGTTGCCGCAGGGTCGGAAGAGATCGACTTCAGCCAATCCCCGATCACCTCGGTCGCGCCGGTCCGCATCTGATACTCGTGGATCGAAAGCGCGGGGAAGATGATCCAGAGGATCGTCGCCGCCGTGAACATAGCCTCGAGGCACGGCCCCGCCAGGTCAGCCGGTGTCTCTCCGAACTGGAACGCCGTCACCGCCACCACCGCGGCGATCACCGCCGAAACTGTCCCCGCCGCTGCCGCCGACCAGCGCAGCACGGTCATCAGCAGCACCAGCGACAGGATCGGGGCTATCGCCAGCCCGGTCACGGCATTTAGCCCCGTCGCTCTACCTGGACGGGATAGAGAGGCGCGCCCTCTTTCTCGAAGGCGGTGATGTTGGAAATCGTCGTGCCGGCGATCGCGGTCATCGCCTCTCGCGTGAAGAAGCCCTGGTGGCCGGTGATGAGGACGTTGGGAAAGGTCATGAGCCGCACGAAAACGTCATCACGGATGACCTGCTCGGACAAGTCCTCGAAGAACAGGTCTTCCTCCTCCTCGTAAACGTCGAGCCCGACATAGCCGACCTTGCCGCTCTTGAGCCCGGCGATCACCGCGCGCGCATCCATCACCGCGCCGCGGCTGGTGTTGATGAGCATGGCTCCGGACTTCAGCTTGGCGATTGCGTCCCGGTCTATCAGGTGGCGCGTAGTCGGCGTCAGCGGGCAGTGCAGGCTGATGATGTCGCATTGCGCGAGCAATTCGTCGATCGGAACGTATCGCCCGCCAAGCGCGCCGAGTTCCGGCGCCTCGAACGGATCGCTCGCCAGCACCTCGCAGCCGAAGCCCCTGAGAATGCGGGCGACGTTGATGCCGATCTTGCCGGTGCCGATCACGCCCGCGACCTTGCCCTTGAGGTCGAACCCCAGCAGCCCTTCGAGTGCGAAATTGCCTTCCCGCACGCGGGCGTAAGCCTTGTGGATCTTGCGATTGAGCGAAAGGATCAGCGCCACCGCATGTTCGGCGATCGCATCGGGCGAATAGGCGGGAACACGGCCGATCCCAAGGCCCAGCTCACGGGCGGCATCGAGATCGACATTGTTGAAGCCGGCGCTGCGAAGGGCAATCAGGCGCGTGCCGTTGGCGGCGAGGATTTCCAGCTCCTTTCGCCCCAACTGGTCGTTCACGAAAGCGCAGATACAGTCATGGCCGGCAGCAAGATGGGCCGTATGCGAATTGAGGCGCATCTCCAGATAGAACAATTCATGCCCGGATCCGCTCAGCTCGTTCGCACCGTCAAGGAATTCACGATCGTATGGACGGGTGCTGAAGACCGCAACTTTCAAGGAAGCCCTCCTGTCGTCGGGATAATTTCAGAGTACCACGGGATGACGGCAAGCTGCGAAACCGGTCAGCCCTACCGGAGCACGGATAATCGCTTCACGGGACGGGATTGACTGCGTCGATCACCGTGAGCCTTTCGAGCGGGCCGTCGGCCACGCGTGAATTGGTCACGAGAATCGTGGTGCCGGGCTTCAACTGGGCCTTCACTTTCTCGTAGAACGGACGCGGCACCCGCAAGCGGTTGATGACCGCCTCGTCTACTATGGCCCCCTCATCCTCTCCGTGGCCTGGCAGGCCGACGTAGACCCACTCCGGCTTCCCGCTGCGCGTCGTCAGGGTGATGACGTGGGAACCGGGATCCTTGTCATTGACCTCGGCCACGCTGCGACCGATCTCGATCCCGTTGCGCAGCACGACGACACGCTGGTCGAGCTTGGAAACGATGATGGAAAGCGGCCCGGAACGGGCAAGCTCCGGCCGCCAGCGATATTGCTCGCCGCCGCTCAGCGGATGTCGTTCGACCACCTTTCCGGTAGCGTCGAACGGTGCCAGCAGGCTGTTGTCGCTGGTGCGGACATGCGCCTCGGCATTGCCTTCGACGACGACCGTCACGCCGAGCTTGGTAATCTCGAACAACTCGCGCGCGAAACCGTAGGGCAGGTGAACGCAGCCGTGGCTTTCGGGGTAGCCCGGCAACCCTCCCGCATGAAGCGCCACCCCGTCCCATGTCAGCCGCTGCTGATAGGGCATGGGAGCGTTATTGTACGTGCTCGACCGGTGCTTGGCATCTTTCTGAAGGATGGTGAAGACTCCGGTCGGCGTCGCATAACCGGACTTGCCGCTGGACACCGTGGTCGCCGCAATCCGCACGCCGTTGCGATAGACGAGACCGATCTGCCGCGAGAGATCGACATAGATCAGCACCGGCCCACTTGGCGCAACGGATGGCGCCCAGACCCATTCCCCCGGCTTGAGATGCTCGACCCTGCGGGCAAACTCGGGCGGCGAAGTTGCCCGGGCTCCCTGCGCCACGGCGGGCACCGCCGTGAACGAAAACACCCCGAGAACCAGCGCCGATATCGCCGATCGCACCGCCAACATGCCTGCCCGCATGAAAATCCCTGCAATATCCGCGAGAACCGAAAGCCGCGCCCGCCTGAGCCGAAGCGCAGCGCCTGTCGATCAGCGCACCCGGCCGCGTTGCACCAGGTTGACGATGGCCAGCAGGATAACCGCTCCGAGGAAGGCGACAATCAACCCGACGATGGAGAATTCCTGGACCGATCCGACGATGCCGAACCGATTGGCCACGAAATTGCCGATCACCGAACCGACGCAGCCCACGACGATGTTCCAGATAACACCCATCGAGGCATCGCGGTTCATCACGAGACTGGCCAGCCATCCAGCGATGCCGCCAACGATCAATGCGATAATCCAGCCCATAACGTTCTCCCGACCAATTGTCCGCATGGTGCGGAAACAAAATGCAATGTCGTATCAGCAAACCTGAAGTGGAATGACATTCACCGCCTGAAGCCGTTCGTCAGCAATGCTGCGCCTGCTGTCGGTAAAGGTCAACCGGCACATGCGCAATTCTACCTAATATCCCTGCCGAGGCTCGACTTATTCATCGCCCGGCGTGGAATAGAAAACTCACATGATGCATGGCGATGCAAAGTATCCGGCCATTTCCGGACCACATGTCTTGCCTAGGGTCAGGACCCATTAATCACGCCTGCGAGGTTTGAATCAAAATGGCTCAGAGCGAGGAAGGAAGGCGTAGTAATATGTCTATATTTCAAGCCTTTCTGACGCTGCACTGGGCCATTTTGATCAAATCCCTCCGGGACACCGGAATGGCTTCCATCTCGAACCAAAGCGGCTTGGACGGGCAACCAGCCCGCCCGGCAGCCGCTTTGGCCCGATATGTTCGCCATTCCGGTGCCTCGCAGGCGTGATTAATGGGTCCTGCCCCTAGAAGTCGGGAGGCCTGTCGGCGACCAAAGCGCCGGCTCCACCAAAAAACCTAGCCCGCTTCCCCGCGAACTATCAGCGTATCGGGCCGGATCGTGGTCAGCAAGGATGAGGAGAGGCTGCCGATCACCGCTTTTCGGAACCCGGATTCGCCATGCGCGGCGAGCACCACGAGATCGGGGGTTTGTTCATTGATGGCGCGATCGATGCAGCCTTCGGGTTCACCGTAGCTGATCCAGCCTTCCAGTCGCGATGTCCCGAACTCGGCAAACCGAGGGTCGGCGAGGAACGCATCCATCTGGGCTCTGGCCTCGACTTCGGTCTCATCCCGGACATGCGCGGAAACGCCCCAGCCCTCGAAAGCGACGTGGAAGGCATGAACAACGTCGATGCGCGCCTTGGGAAAGAGCCGCGCGGCCGCCAGGATTGCCGCTTTCGAGTTCTCGGAAAAGTCGGATGGCGCAAGAATTCGCGCATAGGGACGGCGAAGGCGCTGCTTCACCACCAGCACCGGCGCTCGGGCATGGTGCACGAGATAGTCCACCGCCGTGCCCAGGGCATAGTCCGTGACATGATTGAAGCGCGCTACTCCCACCACGATCAATGCGGCGCCCTGCTCCTCGGCGACGCGGGCAATCGTGGCGGGCGGAGAGCCCACGGGCAGGAAGATTTCCGCGCCTTCGCTCTGCTCCGGCAACGTGTCGCGAACCTCCTGGTCCAACGCCCGCGGGGGCAGCCGGGCATCCCCTTCCGCCTTGAGGACATGGACCACCTTGACCTGCAGCCCCAGATCGCGGCCCAGCGCGAAGGCACGATCGATCGCCCGGTCGCTCCGCGCGCTGAGATCGCTCGCGGCGATGATGGACCCTTGCAGCATGAACGGCTCCCGCTGAAAAAATGGACCTTATGCGAGTGGCCTATCCCAAGTCTCCGCCAAGGTCACGCTTGCAAGTGCAGTGAAGGAATGCTTGCATCCATACGGCGAAATACCTGCAAAAGCCGGTGCATATCGTGCCAGACATTGCCGCATGGGAATCTCATGACCGATCCAGAGCGCGACAGTTCGCAAATCCCGCCGCCGGTCGGCCGCAAGCAGGCGCTGGTAACTTACGCGATGCTGGCCGTCATGGCCTTCGAACTGGCGACGCTGCTCTGGACAGGTCGCTGGCCCCATGCCGTGCTTGTGCTGGGCCTCATGGCGATCATCGGCCTGCCGGTGTTTCACCGCCGCGGCGTGATCGCTCTGGTGCCGGTCGAAATCCAGGTCTGCGCCGTGATCTTCATCTTCGCGACGCTGTTCCTTGGCGAGGTTCGCGATTTCTACATCCGCATCTGGTGGTGGGATCTGGTACTCCACACCAGTTCCGGCGTGCTGCTGGGGCTGCTGGGCTTCCTCATGCTCTACCTGCTCAACGAGAGCGAAACCGTCGGCTTTGCGCTGAGGCCCGTGTTCCTTGCCTTCTTCGCCTTCTGCTTCAGCGTGGCGCTCGGCGCGCTTTGGGAGATTTTCGAGTTCGCGATGGACCAGATCTTCGGGATGAACATGCAGAAGCCGATGCTGAACGATCCATCCGGGCTGACCGACACGATGTGGGATCTCATCGTCGATACGATAGGCGCGCTCTTCGCCAGCCTTGCCGGGCTGCTCTATCTGCTGCGTGCCCGCAAGGAAGGCCGCAAGGACTGGCTCCAGCGTTTCGTCGAACGGTATCCCAGGGTGTTCGGGGCGGATAAGTCCTAGGTCGTAAACCTAGGTCGTAAACTCATAAACGGCACCATCGAGGTTTGAGGCAAAATGGCTCAGCGCAAGAAGGGAAGGCGATGGAATATGTCGATATTTCAAGCCTTCCCGACGCAGCGTTGGGCCATTTTGGTCAAATCCCGAAGGGACGCCCAAATGGCTTCCATCTCGGACGAGACTGCCTTGGACGGGCAACCAGCCCGCCCGGCGGCACCTTCGG
>NZ_LGJH01000122.1 GCF_001298105.1 Novosphingobium sp. ST904
CGCTACACGATATGACCGCTGCCCCACCGTCTTCTTTTCCGCACTCGCCTTGGCTGCAACTGTCCTCTTCTGGCTCTGATCAGTGAGTCCTGAGCCTAATGGTGTGGGGCTAAAAGGGGGACACGCAAGGGGGCTGACCATTCGGTCTGTTCATCCGGTGATTGTCACGTAAAGGTTCATTTCAGGATTTCGAGGTATCGAGATCTTGATGTTCCCTCCTGCATCCGGGTTACGTCAGGGTAATTCAAAAAAATCAATAAGACGTTTTGGGTCGTCCGTATTTCCGCATTCAAGGAGAGAAAGACGATGGCGAATTTCGAAGAAGTCTGCGTGACGATTGTCGGCTTCAATTCCCTTGTCAGAGAGGGAATCTGCAAGATCCTGAATACCTGCGAGTTCAGGTGTTCACGGTTCTTCAAGGACTGCGATGACGTTCTCGCCGGAGAGATCGGCCTTCCGATAGGCCTTACCATTTTCGACATGGGGACCTGTGGGGACCTGCTGGCAAGCCTGCCGGCGCTGAAGGATCGGCATCCCTACATGCGCGCTGTGCTGCTGGCCGACGAATTCGAATTCGGCCAGATGGTGGAAGCGTTCCAGCTTGGCGCTCATGCCTATCTGCTCAAGGAGATCGGTTCCGAGCCGCTCATCGAATCCCTTCGCTTGGTTAACCAGGGTGAAAAGGTACTGCCCAGCGCCCTGCTTCAGCACCTGCCGCAAAAGCAGGTCATGTCGGAAGGCCAGGCCGAAGTGCAGGTTCAGCTCAGCGAACTGCTTTCCGAACGGGAAATCGATACGCTGCGCTGCCTTGTGATGGGCTATCCCAACAAGGTGATCGCCTATCGGCTGGACATCAGCGAAGCCACCGTGAAGGTCCACGTGAAGGCGATCCTGCGCAAGCTCATGGTCCAGAACCGGACCCAGGCGGCAATCTGGGCGGTAAACCAGGGTGTCATCACGCAAGTCGGCGAATTCCGCGAAACGGCGGATTACGTGCCTGTCGAAGAAGTCAGCCGCGCTCCGGTGTCACTGGCGCTGGCACGCTGACATCGAGCATGGCCGGGGGTAACGCCCCGGCCTGCTGCCTCCGCGAAACCGGAGGCTTCAGCTTTCCCGAACCACGCAGCGAAAACCGATATGCGTCGTGGCCGTGTCGATCATCTCGGGATGGCGCGCGGCGGGGCGATAGCGCTGGCAGTAGTTCGCCGCGCAGAGGTGGGATCCTCCCTTGATGACCTTGCGCCCGATCCGCACCATCGGCTGGGCGGGGTCGAAGCTGTCCTTGAGCTTGCCGCCGCGCGGATTGCTCAAGGCGCAGCAGGAACCGCCGGATTTCTTCGGCGCTTCCGGGCGCTCGGCCCACCAGTCGCGCGTCCATTCCCAGGTGTTGCCGATCATGTCGTGAAGGCCGTAGCCGTTCGCGGGGAAGGACCGGACCGGCGAAGTGCGTTCCCAGCCGTCGAGGCACTGGTTGGCAAACGGGAACAGGCCCTGCCAGTAATTGGCCATCATCCTGCCGTCGGGCGCGAGTTCGTCGCCCCAGGCATAGTCGGCGTTTTCGAGACCGCCCCTGGCGGCGAATTCGAACTCGGCCTCCGTCGGCAGGTCCTTGTCCGCCCACTGCGCATAAGCTTCGGCATCGGCGTAGGCGACATGGACGACCGGATGATCCCAAAGACCAAGCGCATCGACATCGCTGCCCGGTCCGAGCGGATAGCGCCATGAGGCGCCGAATTCGAAGCTCCACCAGTTTGCGGGATTGGCCGTATCCACCGGCGTCGCGGTCTTGCGGAAAACCAACGATCCGGCTTGCGCCATTTCCGGCGACATGCCGGGATAGTCCCTGGGATCAGGGGCGATCTCCGCCACGGTCACATGGCCGGTCGCCTCGACGAAGCGGGCGAACTCGCGATTGGTGACGGGCACTTCGTCGATCCAGAAAGGATCGACAGTGACTCGCCGCAGGGGTGCTTCCTCGGGGTAGAACCTTTCCGAGCCCATCGTGAAGGTGCCGCCGGACACGCGGATCATGCCGTGCAGGCGCTCGCCGACTTCGGCCGAAGTCGGGGGCAGGGTCTGGGTCATTCAGGAGCCTCTCTGTCGATCTCTGTCCTCTCTAGGTTCTTGCCACCGCCAAATGCGTATTGTCAAAGCGAGCCGGGAGACGGTGCGGATCGACGCCGGCTCAGCCGAGTTCCTTTTCCTTCTCGGCGTAGAGCCGTTCCAGTTCGGCGCGGCTCTTCTTTTCGGCGGCGGTCTTGAGCTGGCCGCAGGCCGCGTCGATATCGCGTCCGCGCGGGGTGCGGACCGGTGCGGAGATGCCGCCCTTGAACACGATGTCCGAGAACGTCCTGATCCGGTCCGGCGTCGAGCACTCGTACTGCGCGCCGGGCCAGGGGTTGAACGGGATCAGGTTGACCTTGGCCGGAAGGTTGTACTTCTTCAGCAGGCGGACCAGTTCGTGCGCGTCGGCGTCGCTGTCGTTCTTGTCCTTGAGCATCACGTATTCGAACGTGATGCGGCGCGCGTTAGAGGCACCGGGATAGTCGGCGCAGGCCTGGAGCAGGTCCTCGATGCCGTACTTCTTGTTGACCGGCACGATCTCGTCGCGGACTTCCTTGGTCACCGCATGGAGCGAGACGGCCAGGTTCACGCCGATTTCCTCGCCGCAGCGGGCCATCTGCGGGATCACGCCCGAGGTGGAGAGAGTGATGCGGCGCTTCGAAAGCGCGAGCCCGTCACCGTCCATGACCAGCTTGAGCGCGTCGCGCACGTTGTCGAAATTGTAGAGCGGCTCGCCCATGCCCATCATCACGATGTTGGTGAGCAGGCGGCCGTCCGAAGTGTAGCTGCCTTCCTCTTCGTCGTCAGCCGCATCCGCGCCGTCGATCCCGTCGCCGAAGCTGAAGTCCATGCGGCCCTTGGGCCATTCGCCCAGCGCATCGCGGGCCAGCATGACCTGGCCGACGATCTCGCCCACCGTCAGGTTGCGCACGAGGCGCATGGTGCCGGTGTGGCAGAAGCGGCAGTTGAGCGTGCAGCCGACCTGCGAGGACACGCAGAGCGTGCCGCGATCGGCATCGGGGATGAACACCATTTCGAAATCATGGGCGTCCGCCGTGCGCAGCAGCCACTTGCGGGTGCCGTCGCTGGAGTGCTGGGCTTCGACGATTTCCGGGCGGCCGATCACGAAGCGTTCTGCCAACCAGGGGCGCATGGTCTTGGCGATGTCGGTCATCGCCTCGAACTCGGTGACGCCGCGGTGGTAAAGCCAGTGGTAGACCTGCTTGGCGCGCAGCTTTGCGGCCTTCGCGTCAAGCCCGGCGCTTTCGAACAGTTCCGCGATCCGCTTCTTCGGCAGGCCGATCAGGTCCAGCCGGCCGTCCTCGCGCGGCGTGACCCCTTCGACGAGGTTGGGGCGGGGTACCGGCACGGGGTCGATATGGCCCGGGATCGGCATGGGGGCGCCGGAATGGGAAACTGGGCCGGTGGCGCCGGAAAGGGTGTGGGTCGCGTCTGCCATGATTGGGCGGGCATATAGTGCATCCGGGATAAAAACGGAAGATGCGCGCGCATGGGGGCTCGCGCGAACTGCCGCAAAGCTTGCCGGGTTCCCGCCGCCGGGCGCTTGCCGGGGGCGCTCCGTCGATCAAGTGTGACCGAAAAACATCAGTGTTTTCGTTGTGTTAGGTTCAGGAAACCGAGCCCCCATGACGATCATTTGACCAGTCCGGACGGGCCGGTCGCCATCAACGGATGCCCGCCCGAGAAAACAAGAATGGAGCATCCCATGAAGAAGATTCTCGTCTGCCTCGCCCTTGGAACCGCTGCCGGTACCGCCATCGCATCGGCTCCCGCCATGGCGCAGGATACCGGCCCGGCCCAGCCTTTCTCCGGCTTCCACGTCGAGGCGCTCGCCGGTTACGATGTGACCAAGGCCGGCAGCAGCGTCGATGACGACGTCAATGTCGACAATGACCAGTCGATCGACGGCTTCGCCTATGGCGTCGGCGCCGGCTATGACTTCCGCTCGGGCAACCTCGTCTTCGGTCCGGAAGCCGAAGTGACCTGGTCGACCGCCAAGACGAAGTTCAACGACGGCGATTTCGAAGGCTTCGGCATCGGCAACGTCAAGGCCAACCGCGACCTCTACGTCGGCGCCCGCGTCGGCTACGTCGTCACCCCCAGCACCATGATCTACGCGAAGGGCGGCTACACCAATGCCAAGTTCGACGTGCGCAACGCGGTCGGCACGGTCGAGACGAACCGCGATATCGATGCCGACGGCTGGCGGATCGGCGCGGGTGTCGAGCAGGCGATCACGAACAACGCCTTCGTAAAGCTCGAATATCGCTATTCGAACTACGAGAAGGGTGAGCTCGACTACACCGGCGACATTCCGGACGGCAACCGCTTCAACCTCGACACTGACCGTCATCAGGTCATGGCCGGCGTCGGCGTTCGCTTCTGAGCCGCATCTAGATGCAGGAGAGAGGGCGGGGGCGAAAGCTCCCGCCTTTTTCGTTGCGGTGGCGGAGCGGCCTATGGCAGTTTGGCGCAGCCGATCAGGGCGGCGTCCATCGCCGAGGCCGCACCCGAAAGAGGCCAGGCATTGACGAAGCGTTTGCCCTGCCGGTCGCGCGCGGTGACGGTCATGCGCGGGGCGGAGCGCATGGCCGCGACGATGGCGGCATTGTCCTGCTCGTCGCGTCCCCAGGCATCGCCTTCACCCGAAGCGAGGATGAAGCGCTGTCCGCCCAGCGAAAGGGTGACTTGCGTGCCTTGCGCGATCCGCGCGACAGCCGGAAATGCACTTGCCCGCGCGCGCCGCGCCGGGGCCATGTGCCGATCGCCGCGAAAGGCTGGTATTCCCGCGCCGCCGTGCTGGGTTCGGCCATGGCGATGGCATAGCAACGCGGGATCACCGGGTCGCGAAATGCCCCCCAACTGGCGTAGATTCCCAGACTTTCGCGTGCGAGCGCCGGAACACCGGGCAGGGCCAGAGCGAGGCAGGCAGCGGCGGCGGCCAGGTGGCGGAAGCGGATGACAGGCATTGAGGGCGGCTCATGGCACGAAAGCGGCACGCCCGAAAGCCTCAGTGAAGACGGGCGATCAGCGCCGAAACGCCAGCCTCCAGGCCGCCGTCATAGTCGCCTCTGCGAAAATGCGGCACCATCTCCTGCTCCATGATTTCACTGCAAACCGTATCGGGAAGTTGCTCGGTCATGCCTTTGCCGATCTCGATCCTTGCGCCGCGTTCCCGAGGCGCGACCAGCACGATGATTCCATCGTTCACGCCCTTCCGGCCGATACCCCAGCGGTTGCCGAGTTCCCGGGTGTAATCGGAGATCGTCTTTTCACCTAGCGACGGTGTGGTCACGACCACGAGTTGATGACCGGTGGTGCGTTCGAGAGCTTCGGACAGGCGGGTCAGGCGTTCCTCGGCATCGGATGTCAATGCTCCGGCGGCATCGTTCACTCGCCCTTGCAGGGTCAGCGGCGCACCGGAGGGTTGCTCGGTCGATGCGGCAAAGGGCGCGCCCGTCGCATCGGCATCGCCTTTGCAGCCGAGGGTCATGAGCAGGGACGCACCCAGGAGGAGGCCAGCGAAGCCGCGAAATTTCATGAAGAAATTCTGATCGGGCCAGAGGCAGCCGTCAAGCTGCCGGCACGATCAGGCTTGCGGGTATTCGATTTCCATGACTTCCCATTCCTTCTCGCCGGAAGGCAGGCGCACCATCTTCAGGTCGCCCACGGCGGCGCGCGCAGGGCGCGGGCGTCGGCGCGCTCCAGCCGATCCGGCCCTTGGCAGCGTCCTGCTCGTCGTCGCCGACGATGGTGAGGGTCTTGTGGTTGTCGTCCTCGTCGGCGATGGTAACCGTGGCGCCGAAGAACACTTTGCCGCGCTCGGTCTGGTCCGCCGGGTTCACCACCCGCAGCGCCTTCATGCGGCGGGCGAGGTAGCCCAGTTCTCGGTCGATCTCGCGCATGCGCTTGCGGCCGTAGAGATAGTCACCGTTTTCCGAGCGATCTCCATTGCCCGCCGCCCAGGACACGATCTCGACGATCTCCGGGCGTTCCTTGCCGAGCAGGTGGTCGTAGCGGGCACGCAGCGCGGCCATGCCTGAAGGCGAGATAGGAGGACCGGCAGGTTTCATGACGAGATCCTTATAAAGCATTGCCGGTCCGGCCAAGTTCCTGATCCGCTTCGTCACCGGCTTGCGCGAAGTCTATTAGTCCGACAAAAGAGCGGCGAAGACGTACCGGGAATTGAGGATCAAGATGGATATTTCACGCCGCACTGCCTTGCTCGCCGCCGCTTCCGCGCCGCTGGCCGGGCTCGCCGCGAAGGCCGGCGCCCAGAACGGCGCACCGCAGGCGATCCTCGAACCGGCGCCCGGCGCCGCGCTCGCCCCGCGCCCACCGATGGGCTGGAACAGCTGGAACAGCTTCGCCGGGACCATTACCGAGGCGCAGGCGCTCGAAACCGCAGCGATCATGCGCACCAAGTTGCTGCCCTTCGGTTACGACGTCTTCACCGTCGACATCCAGTGGTACGAGCCGGAGGCCAGGAGCTACACCTACAACGCCAACCCGGTCCCGGCGCTTGACGCTCACGGCCGGATGATCCCCGCACCGAACCGCTTCCCGTCGTCAAAAGGCGGCAAGGGCTTTGCGCCGCTGGCGGCCAAGGTCCACGCCATGGGCATGAAGTTTGGCATCCACGTCATGCGCGGCATTCCGCGCCACGCCGTGAAACTCAACCTTCCGGTGCTCGGCACCAAGCTGCGCGCGCAGGATATCGCCGACACCTCCAGCGTGTGCTCGTGGAACCCCGACATGTACGGCGTCGACATGAGCAAGCCCGGCGCCCAGGAATACTACGACAGCATCTTCAAACTCTATGCCTCCTGGGGCGTCGATTTCGTCAAGATGGACGACATGAGCCGACCATACGATGCCCACGCGCCCGAGATCGAGGCCGCTGCCAAGGCCATCGCCCGCTGCGGCCGACCCATCGTGCTCAGCCTCTCCCCCGGCGAGACCCCGGTCCTGCGCGGTGCCCACGTTCGCCAGCACGCACAGATGTGGCGCATTTCCGACGATTTCTGGGACGAATGGGCACAGCTCCACGCCCAGTTCACCCGCCTCGAAAACTGGACGCCGTTCCGTGGTCCCGGCTCCTGGCCCGATGCCGACATGCTCCCCCTCGGCCGCCTCGCGCTGGGAGACCGCGACACCCGCTTCACCCCCGACGAACAGCGCACGCTGATGACGCTCTGGTCGATTGCCCGCTCGCCGCTCATCATGGGGGGTGACCTGCGCCACCTCGACGTGCCGACACTGGCGCTGCTGACCAACCGCGAGGTGCTGGCGGTGAACCAGTCAAGCACCGACAACGCGCCGCTGTTCCTCGACGACGGCACCAAGGTCTGGACCGCGCGCGCGGAGGGCGGGGCGGATCGCTACGTGGCGCTGTTCAACGTAGCGGACCAGCCGCGCGAGGTGGGCGTGGCGCTTTCGCTGCTTGGTCTCGGTCGGAGAGCTTCGGTGCGGGATTTGTGGGAGGGCAAGGACCTTGGCCAGGTCGAAGGGCGCTTTTCGGCGCGGCTTGCTTCGCATGGGGCGGGGCTGTTCAGGGTGAAGGGCATTTAAACAGAGGAAGTCCTGGGGGATGATCCCCCAGACCCTCAAAATGTCAGAGTCGCGCGCGGCTTGACGTTTTGCGCTCCCTGCGGCGCAGCCAATAAGTCTCCCGACGCGACCATGGGCGCGCAGCGGATAGGTTGGGTATGACCGAGACGGTATTGGGGGTGCAGGGGGGCTATGCTCCCCTGCTTCTTGAAGCTTTTAAAACTTCACCCCGGCGACCGCTTCCCGATGAGCTGCGTAAGCGGCGTATTCCCGCGATAGCCCGACTGGCTCGGATACATCGATTCGTAGACCACGGCGTTCTCCAGCACGCGCTGGATGTAGTTCTTGGTCTCGTAGATGGGGATCTGCTCCAGCCAGTCGATCCAGTCGACCGCGCCGGTGCGCGGGTCGCCGTTGGCCGCGAGCCACTTGTTCACATTGCCCGCGCCGGCGTTGTAGGCGCCGACTGCCAGCGGCAGCGAGCCGCCGAAGTAGTTGCGCATGCGGGTGAAGTAAGCATCGCCGAGGCGGATGTTGTAGCTGGCGTCGCTGACCAGCTGGTTTTGGTCGTAGGCCATGCCGAGCTTGCCCGCCTGTTCGCGCGCGGTGGCGGGCATCAGCTGCATCAGGCCGCGCGCGCCGGCGTGGCTGAGCGCGTTCTGGGCGAACTGGCTTTCCTGCCGGGTGAGGGCGTGGACCATGGCGAAATCCGCGCCCGGCGGTACCGGGATCAGCGGATAGGCGATCTGTCCGAAGTCCTGGTATCCGTCGGAATGGGCGCTCTGGCCGAGGATGACGGCGAGATCGCGGCGGCCGATCTGCTGCGCCAGTTCGGCTACGAGGACGTGGTCGGCCTGGCTTTGCGCCTGATCCGAAATCTCTCGGAAGAACTGGACGGTGGTGCGCCAGTCGCCGTCGCGGGCAACATCGCGCACCGCATTGGTCAGCGGCTTGGCGAAGAAGGCGGAGCGTTCGGCCGGAGTAGGTACGGCGCGGGGGCGGGTGTCGAGATTGGGCAGGGGACGGCTCAGGCGTTCCAGCGCGAGCTGGCCGTAGAAATAGTGCGGGTAGGCGGCCGCCATCTCGAAGTAGCGATTGGCGCCTGCCGTGTCCCCGGCGCGGGCCAGCGCGCGGCCGGCCCAGTAGAAGCCCTTGGAGCGGGTGCCGGGCGTCTGCGCGGCGGCGCCATAGCGATAGAACAGCGGCGCGGCGCGGCGGGCATCGCCCAATTGCCACAGCGCCTTGGTGCCGCCCAGCCAGACAAGCGTCGTGTAATCGTCGCGCAGGCGATAGGAGAGCTGGCTGATATCGGTGCCGGGCGGAAAGGCATCGTCGATCCCGCTGGCGATGCGCACGGCGGCATCGGCGCCAGCGCCCTTCGCGGCGGTCAACAGTTCGCGCACCCACTTTTCCGGTTCGGGAACGGGGGATGTCAGCGTTGGACGAGTGGACAGGAGCGAGATTTCGGCAGGTAGATTGCCGGTTTTCCGCGCCTGAACCGCACGGGCATAGATATATCCGGCGTCGGCATTCATCTGCGGCGTCAGCGCGAGGCCGAGCGATCCCGCCGGCGAGCCCTGAAGCATCGCCAGCCGTTCCATGAACAGGGCGCGGCGTTCGGCCGAGACGAAGGAGACCTGCCGTTCGGCCTGGGAGGTTTCGCTCTGCCAGAGCAGGCGGTCCATCCGCGCGTCGTGATCGGCGGCGGTCAGGGTTCCGCGATATGTGGCGAGAATCAGCGCTTCATCATTGGGCGACAACGTGCCGCCCCGCCACGCCGCGATAGCACGCGCCTGCGCATCCGGGCGGCGCAGCGTGGTCAGTGCCGCGGCATAGCGACCGGCTGCCTGATTGGAGAGTGGGGGATAGCGGCTGAAGAACGAGACGACCGAATTGGCGTCGGGTGACTGGTTTATCAGTGCGCGCTCTGCCGAAGCGCGAATCTTGTCGGCTTGCGGATAGCCGGGATAGGTCATCAGGAAGCTGGCATAGCTGCCGAAATCGAACTGATCGGACGCTACAAGCTGGCGCCAGCGGTCGATCGACTGGTGCACCACCATGTCGTGCGACTGCATCGCACGGGCCTTGGCGAGATCCCATTCACGACCGTCCTGCGCGGCTGCGGGGCTCCCGAAAACGATGCCAGACAAGGCGGTCGAAGCAAGCAGGAGAGGGGGGCGGCACGCTGCATGCTGGACATTTTGGGAAAAGGCTCCTTATCAGGCGCTGAACATCGGGTCCGTTGGCCCGATCATTGAACATCAGGTGAGGTAAAGTCCATGTTCTCGGGTTCCATTCCTGCGCTTGTTACACCGTTTCGCGACGGAGCGTTCGATGAGCAGGCTTTTCGGCGACTCGTGGACTGGCAGATCGAGTCGGGGTCTTCCGCGCTCGTTCCCTGCGGGACCACCGGCGAAAATTCGACGCTCTCGAACGCCGAGCATCACCGCGTCATTGAAGTCTGCATCGAACAGGCCGCGGGCCGGGTGCCGGTGATCGCGGGTTGCGGCAGCAACGACACGATGAATGCGCTGCTGCACATGAATTTTTCGAAGAAGTGCGGTGCATCGGCCGCGTTGCTGGTGGCGCCCTACTACAACCGCCCGAGCCAGGACGGTCTGCTGGCCCACTTCAGCTACCTTGCCGAACACAGCGATCTGCCGATCGTGCTTTACAACGTTCCCGGCCGCACGGTCACTGACCTGCTTCCCGAAACGGTCTGCGAACTCGCGCGGCGCTATCCCGACCGGTTCATCGCCATCAAGGATGCCAGCGGCGACCTGTCGCGCGTGACCGATCACCGCATGGGGATCGGCAAGGGCTTCGTGCAGCTTTGCGGCGACGATGAACTGGCCCTGCCGTTCAACGCGGCCGGCGGCGTGGGCTGCATCTCGGTGACGGCGAACGTCGCGCCGAAGCTCTGCGCGGAATTCCAGGCGGCCTGCGCGGCCAACGACCTCGAAGAGGCGCGCCGCCTTAACGACCTGCTCTATCCGCTGCACTATGCGATGTTCGAGGACAGCTCGCCCGGCCCCTGCAAGTATGCCCTGGCGCAGGTTCATGACTGGATCGAGAACGAACTGCGCCTGCCGCTGGTCCCTTGCAGCGAAAAGGCACGCACGGCGGTGGACGAAGCGCTGGTCCACGCCGGTCTGCTCTGAACGAAGGCATGATATCCCAGGGCCCCCGGATCGTTTCCGGGGGGGGTCTGGACGGCTCAGTCCGCCGGGTTATATTTCTGCACGAAGCGCATGGTTTCCAGCAGCATGCGTTTGCGCGTTTCCTCACGGGACAGCCAGTGGTCCTCACCCGGAAGCGTTACCAGTTCATAAGGCTTACCCGCGTCCTTGAGCGCTTCCGCCATGGCCTGGCTCTGGCGATAGGCGACCACGGTATCGTCCTTGCCGTGGATCAGCAGGACCGGCGCATCGGCCTTCGCGGCGAACCGGCGCGGTGAAACCTCGCCATAGCGCTTCGGATCGCCGAGCTGTTCGCGCAGCGCCTTGCCGAGCATCTTGGAATCGCCGCTCTCCCGCACATCGGTGCTGTACATCATCGGAAGGTCGGCGACGCCTGCAACGGCCACGGAACAGCGATAGAGCCCGTTCTGGAGCGTGACCCCCGCCAACGCCGCATAGCCGCCATAGCTTGCGCCGACGATGCAGGCGCGCCTCGGATCGACCAGCCCGCGCTTTGCCAGTTCCGCGACGCCGTCCGAAATGTCGGTCTGCATCTTCCGGCTCCATTCGCCGTCGCCAGCATGGCGGAACGCGTCCGATCGCCCTGTCGAGCCCCGGAAATTGGGTTGGAATACCGCATATCCGCGTGAAGCGAATGCCTGAGCCCACCAATCGAATTCGGGCTTGTCGTGTGCGGCCGGGCCGCCATGGGGCAGCACGATCAACGGGAGGTTCCTGGCTTCGCGGCCGGGAGGCAGGGTCAGGACCCCGTCCATTTCCAGCCCGTCCTGCGCGGCATAATTGACCAGCGAGATCGGGCCGACCTGTTCGGGCGCGATCTTGGGGTGCTCATCGCCGATGGGGTCCGCGCGCCGATTGGGTACGTCGACGAGGAACCAGGTGCCGCTGTCCTTGTTGCCGGTGGTCCTTACGACCACCTTAGAAAAGTCCGGCGTCCAGTCTACCAAATGGGCTTCGCGGCCGGAGAACGCGCGGAATATCCGGGTCAGCGCACTCTGGTGGGCGGGATCGTCCATTACGGTCTTCCGGCTTTCCCCCGACATCCGGTAGCCGATCATGTTGCCGGTGCTGCGATCGACGAACAGCCGTTCTATGGCGATATCGTTCAGGATTTCCCTGGACTCGCCGCCGTCCAGCGGGACTTCGAACCAGCGGTCGTTACCGTCCTCGTCCTCGACCTGGTAGATCACGGTCGAGCCGCCCTTGCCGAAGGAGACGAGGCTGACGTCGCCGGTCGGGTCCACGCCGCGCGCCAGTTCCTGTCCCTTGGCCGGGGTGATTTTCCAGACGCCGGTGGTTTCCGAGATGTCCAGGGTCACGGCAACGTTGCCGGCCGCATCGACCAGCCAGTCCCGATAGTGATTTTCGGCCGGTGCCGCGGCGGCAATCCGCGCTCGATTGGTCTGTATGTCCACCGCGTAGAGTGTGGCGCGGCCATGGCGGAAGCGGGTTTCCCCGCCATCGACGTCGAGCGCGAGGCCGCCGAAATAGCCTACGGTGCGGCGGCGATGTTGCGGATGCCGTAGCGGCCTCGCGTGGTCTTCGCGATGGCCTGGTTCTTTGCGAAGACAAGGCCGGATTCGTTGCCCGGCTTCATGGGCAATATGATCGTGCCGCTGAGTTCGTATTTTGCGGCAGCGAAGCCGAAGAGCGAAACCGTGCTGCTGTTGGTCAGCAACACGGTATCACTGTCCGCCCATTCGATGGCGCGCACCTTGGTCTTGCCGGACGAACCGTTCAGCAGGGGCTTGCCGTCCTTCATGACAATGACGCGGCGATCGCCTTCGTCCTGCGCGACGGTGGCGATGGACTGGCCGTCAGGTGAAATGGCAACGTCTTCGATTCGAGGTAGTTCTCCATAGGCATCGAGCGGCGGTGCTTCCGGCGCAGCCATGGCATGTGCTGGATCAAGAACAAGCAAGGCGGACGGCAGAACCGACCGGAGCAGCATTTTCACGTATATATCCCCCATTTGTTCTTGGTTTTTCCGAGGGAAATTCCCCTTTGCAAGGGTGATTTACTGGTCACTAGGCGTTAAATTGCATTCATCTAAGGCCAAATACTTAGGTTCGTTCAACCGGGCGGGCCGGGGAGCCGAACGCCTGACCGGGCGGCGGATCGGATGTGGCACACATCATGACGAAAGAGCGCAAACGGGGCGTTTCCTTTTTGCGCGCGAATCCCTACATGCCGGGACATCATGGCACGTCCGCAACACAAGACATTCGACAAGCACAAGAGCGTCGCGGAAAACCGCAGGGCCCGCTTCGAGTACTACATCGAGGAAACCTTCGAGGCCGGCATCGCGCTGACCGGCACCGAGGTCAAATCGCTGCGGTTCGGCGAGGGTTCGATCGCGGAGTCCTACGCCGAGATCAAGAATGGCGAATGCTGGCTGGTGAACTCCAACGTTCCCGAATTCAGCCACGGAAACCGTTACAATCACGTGCCGAAGCGCCCCCGCAAGCTCTTGCTGCACGAGCGGGAAATCTCGCGTCTGCAAGGCTCGGTGGAGCGCAAGGGCATGACGCTCGTGCCGCTCTCGATCTATTTCAACGGACGGGGGCGCGCGAAAGTCGAACTGGCGCTCGCCAAGGGCAAGAACGCGGCCGACAAGCGCGACACGATCAAGGAACGCGACTGGAAGCGGGAGCAGGGCCGCCTCCTGCGCGAACACAAGTGAGCACGCTGCTGCACCGCCTGGGTGCCTGGCTGCATGGCCAGATGCCCACGCATGCGCAGCTTGAGGCGAATCGCTTCACGGCGCCCTTCACGCGCCGCCCCGAACTGTTCCGCTTTACCCGCCGGTCCGTGCCGCGCGGCGTGGCGGTGGGCATGTTCATCGGCATCTTCGCACTGATTCCGGGAGTCCAGATCGTGGGCGCAGCGCTGATGTGCGTGCCGTTCCGCGGGAATATTCCGCTGGCTGCCGCCGTCACCTTCATCAGCAATCCGGTGACGACCCTGCTTATCATTCTCCCCGTGGCGGTCGCGATCGGCAACAGCTTCGGGTACCACGCCGATATCGCGACGGTAGAGGCGATGGTGCGTGAAGGCGCGGGTCTGGCCGAGTGGCGCAACTGGCTTGTCTCCGACACCGCCCCGGCGGTGGTGATCGGCCTGTTCATCCAGTCGGTGGTGGCCGCGTTCGTCAGCTACTTTCTCACGATGTGGTTCTGGCGCTACTGGATCGGGCGCAAGCATCGGGCGCGCCGCCACCGCTCGTTGTTCCGCCATGGCGAGGGTTCGGCGCCCGAAAAGGCCGGCGACACGGAAGGTACGGAAGGAATCGCATGAACGCAGGCCGGCAGCGCATCGGCGGACTTTCCGACACGGCGGTCGTCGGGATCGCTCTGGTGGCGAGCGCGGCGCTGGTCTGGCTGGTGAGCGGAGACGGGTTGCTCGTCTCCGTCCTTGTAGCCGTGCTGATCGCCTTCTCCGCCCTCGCATGGCTGGTGGCCAACCGCCGCCCGCAAGCGGCAGAGACCGAATTCGCGCAGCCCGACTGGTCGGTTACGGTGGCAGCGATAGACCGTTCCGACACTGCGATCGTGGTCACGGACCGGGCCGGGCGGCTCGCCTGCGCCAATGGCAGCTTCGAGCTGTGGTTCGGTACCGCTAATCCCCCGCCCAGGCTGCCGGTGGACGATGCCGGCCTGGAGCGTCTCACCGATGCCGTGCGCGCGGCTTGGCGGGACGGGCACGCCCGCGCCGACGTACGTTCGGAAGGCGATCACGCGGCCGACTGGCGTGTGGAAATCCAGCGCTCTGGCCGGGCCGACGACTTTCTGGTGTGGCGTATCCAGCCGGTCAGCTCGGTTGACCTCGTGGGGGAACTGGTCCGGCAGATAGACGGAAAGCTCGGCAAAGGGCTGGCCCGCGCCGGGATTTCGGCGGCGCTCGTCGATCCTGACGGCATGATCCGCGCAGCGAGCGCGGGCTTTGCCCAGCGCGCGACCGGAGACGTGCTGGCCGACATGACCGGCCTGGATTTCGTTTCGCTCATCAGCCAGGACGAGGGCGAACGGATCGGCTGGGCGCGCGATACGGGGCGCGGCGGGCCGCTGGTACTCTATCACGTTCCCGTGGCCGATCCGGATTCGCCCGTCGAACCCGATCCCAACACCACCCCTTCGCTGATGCTGGTGATGGAGGCGGGACAGGGTATTGGCGCTGGCGGCGGCGGTGGAACTGCTGCGCCGCATCTCGAAGCCCTGCTCAGCCAGTTGCCGCTGGGTCTTGCCATGGCCGACCGGGACGGCCGGCTGCTTTTCGCAAACCCCGCCTTCATGCGCGCGGCCGGGCAGGAGGGGCAATCGCCCCCGACTTATCCTACCGACCTGGTCGTGCGGGATGACAAGCGGGCGCTGTCCGAGGCGATACGGCGCTTTGCGCAAGGACCGGCCGCGGCGGCGATATCGCAGTGCGGCTTTCCAGTCAGCCTGACGATCCGGTATCGCTCAGCCTGGCCGGCGTGCGCGGCCTCGGTGAGGCGGCCGTACTGCTAGGCCTTACGGATACTTCGGAGGAAACGCGGCTCAAGCGGCAGGTCGCTCAGGCCACCAAGATGCAGGCCGTTGGCCAGCTCGCAGGCGGCGTTGCGCACGATTTCAACAACGTGCTGACGGCGATCCTGGGCACCTGCGACCTCATGCTGATGCGCCATACGCCCGGCGATTCCGACTATGACGATATCCAGCAGATTCGCGCGAATTCCAATCGCGCGGCGTCGCTGACGCGGCAATTGCTCGCGTTCTCCCGCCAGCAGACGCTGCGGCCCGAAGTGCTCCAGCTTCCCGACGTGGTGGCGGACGTTTCCCAGATGCTGCGCCGCCTGATAGGCGAGAAAATCCAGCTGGTCGTCAGTCACGACCGCGACCTTGGCCCCGTGCGGCGACCCGACGCAGCTTGAGCAGGTGATCGTCAACCTTGCCGTCAACGCGCGCGATGCGATGCAGATGCGCAAGGGCAGCGATGGCTCGGGCACGCTGACGCTCGCCACGCGGCGCATCACCAATACCGACGTGCGCGCGATGCGCAGCGAGATCATCCCGGCGGGCGACTACACCGCGCTCATCGTCGAGGATACCGGCGGGGGTATCCCGCCCGAGCATCTCGGCAAGATCTTCGAGCCTTTCTTCACCACCAAGGAGCAGGGAAAGGGCACCGGCCTCGGGCTTTCGACGGTCTATGGCATCGTCAAGCAGTCAGGCGGCTTCATCTTCGCGGAGAGCGAAGTGGGCAGGGGGACGCGCTTCGTCGTCTATCTGCCGGTCCACCATGTTGCGCCGGGGGCGGCGGCTGCGCCCGCACCGGTAGAGGAGGTGGAGGCCGAGCCCAGCCAGTGGGCTGGCGGCGGCACGATCCTGCTGGTGGAGGACGAGGATCCCGTGCGCATCGTTGCGGAGCGGGCGCTCACCCGGCAGGGCTACGAGGTGACGTGCGCGCGCGATGGCGAGGAAGGTCTTGAACTGGTGCAGGAAGGCGGCCGGTTCGACCTGGTGGTTTCCGATGTGGTGATGCCCTCGCTCGATGGTCCGGCCATGGCGCGGGAGATCCGCCGCATTGCGCCGGACCTGCCGGTGCTGTTCATGTCGGGCTATGCGGAGGAGCAGCTGCGCAAGGAAATCGGCATCGCCAATGCGTGGTTCATGCCGAAACCCTTCTCGGTTCAGCAGCTCTCCGAAAAAGTCGGGGATGTTCTCGCACGCACGGCAGGCGGCGTTAAAAATAGGAAACAAGCCGGTGTTCGCCTCTTGTTCCGTGAGAACAAAGGCGATACATAGCTTCCCGCGACGTTGACCTTTCCGGTCAGGCCGGTAGCAAAGGGGAAGTGACATGGCTGCTCAGCTCAAGCTGATCCAGGAAGGCAAGGAAAAGGACAACATGGACCGTCAGAAGGCGCTCGAAGCCGCGCTTGCGCAGATCGACAAGGCGTTCGGCAAGGGCTCCGCGATGAAGCTGGGTTCCAAGGAGGCGATGCAGGTCGAGGCGATCTCCACCGGCTCGCTGGGGCTCGACATCGCGCTGGGGGTCGGTGGTCTTCCGCGCGGCCGTGTGATCGAAGTCTACGGGCCGGAAAGCTCGGGCAAGACCACGCTCGCGCTCCATGTCATCGCCGAAGCGCAAAAGTCCGGCGGCACTGCCGCATTCATCGACGCTGAGCACGCGCTTGACCCGGTCTACGCCAAGAAGCTGGGCGTCAACATCGATGAACTGATCGTCTCGCAGCCCGATACCGGCGAACAGGCGCTCGAAATCACCGATACGCTGGTGCGCTCGAACGCGATCGACGTTCTGGTGGTCGACTCGGTTGCCGCGCTTGTTCCCCGCGCGGAAATCGAAGGCGAGATGGGCGACAGCCACGTCGGTCTTCAGGCCCGCCTGATGAGCCAGTCGCTCCGCAAGCTGACCGGTTCGATCAGCCGCTCGCGCTGCATGGTGATCTTCATCAACCAGCTGCGCATGAAAATCGGCGTCATGTACGGCAACCCCGAGACGACCACGGGCGGCAACGCGCTCAAGTTCTACGCCTCGGTCCGCCTCGACATTCGCCGCACCGGCCAGATCAAGGACCGCGACGATATCGTCGGCAATGCCACCCGCGTGAAGGTCGTGAAGAACAAGGTCGCGCCGCCGTTCAAGCAGGTCGAATTCGACATCATGTACGGCGAGGGTATCTCGAAGATCGGCGAGATCCTCGATCTGGGCGTCAAGGCCGGCATCGTCGAGAAGTCCGGCGCATGGTTCAGCTACGATTCGATCCGCATCGGCCAGGGGCGTGAAAACGCCAAGACCTATCTCAAGGAAAACGTGGAGATCTGCGACCGTCTCGAAAAGGCGATCCGTGCCCGCACGGCCGGCCTTGCTGAAGAGATGATGGTCGGTCCCTCGGCGGAAGATGCCGAATAAGGCATCGAATTATTGGAAATAAGAAAAACCCCGGTCCAAGCGACCGGGGTTTTCTTTTTGCCCTGCTTTGCCTTGCTTTGCCTTGTGCCGGTCAGCGTCAGGCGTAACGGGCCTTGACCAGCTGTTCGAGCACGGCGAGCGGCAGTGCACCCTTGAGCAGCACCGAATGGAAGGCGCGAGGGTCCCACTTCGCACCGGCCTTCGCGCGGGCCTCGTCACGCAGCTTCACCCACATCGTGTGTCCGATCTTGTAGCTGCAGGCCTGCCCTGGCCAGACAGTGTAGCGATCGATCTCGCCCTGGCTGCGCCCGCGGGCGATGCCGGTGGTCGCGATCAGATAGTCGGTCGCCTTCTCGCGGCTCCAGCGCTTGGCGTGCATTCCGGAGTCCACGACGAGACGGGTGGCACGGAAAAGCAGTGACTGGAGGTAGCCGACCTGGCCAAGCGGATCGCCTTCATACATCCCCATTTCGTCCGCCAGTTGCTCGGAATAGAGCGCCCAGCCTTCGCTGTAGCCGCTGAAGCCACCACGCCGACGGATCATCGGAATATCCTGCGATTCGAGTGCGAGCATGACCTGCAGGTGATGGCCGGGGACCGCCTCATGATGCGTAAGCGTGGCGAGGCCGAACTTCGGCCGGTCAAAAGTATCGCGCAGGTTTATGTAGTAGATCGCAGGGCGTGAGCCATCGAGCGAGGCGTTCTGATAGTAACCGCCCGGCGCGCCGGCCTGGATGGCAGGCGGCACGCGGCGGACTTCGACGGGCGCCTTGGGGAGCGTCGCGAATTGTTCCGAAAGCCGGGCCTGCATCTTGACGATCTGTGCGTTGAGTTCGCCGAGCAGCGAAGCACGGCCCTCGTCGGTGTTGGGATAGAGCTGGTCCGGCCGCTGGTTGAGCGCAACGAGGCGCTCCCCCACGGTGCCTTGGCTCATTCCCTGCTTTTTGAGGATCGCATCGATCCGGCCGCCGATCTCGGCCACCTGATCCAGGCCGAGGCGATGAATTTCCTCGCCGCTCATGCGAACGGTGGTCGCGGCCTCGGCCGCGGCGGTATAATAGGCCTCTCCATCGGGCAGCCGCCAGCAACCGGCATCATGAACGGCTTTTGCGCGCAGTTCGTTCACCAATGCGCGCTGCCGGTCGAGCGCCGGGAACACTTTATCCTCGACGATCCGGGTGGCTTGCACCGCACGTTCCGGCGGCAGGTTCGCCTTGGCGAGCTTGGCCGCGAACCCCGTCACGAGCCCGGTCTCTCCGGCAGACTTGTCCCGAAGGGCGGCGAACTGCCTGAGCGTGGTGTCGAGAATATAGTCCGGGGCATACACGCCCCGCGCAGCATCCTCGCGCTGTCTCTCGCTTTCCTGATCCAGAACGGTTGCGAATGCGCCGAGCCGTGCCAGATAGGCATCGGCGTCTTCGGCGCTGTTCACACGGTGCTGGGTGTCGAGAAAGTCAGGCACATCCTGATAGGCGCCGGTGAGCTGACTGATCAGATAAGGTGTGAAGCGGCCGCCGCTGGAACCGTAAGTGAAGCTTTGCTGCCCGGCGATGCTCCGTTCGAGCTGATAGGTGACGACATCGTAATCGAGCTTGGCATCAGCGCCGAGCCCGCTGCTGCCGATCGCCTTCACCGCTCCGAGTTCGGCGCGGGACCGGGCAAGTTCGCGTGCACTGTCTGCCGTCGAACGGCCCGAAAGCTGCGACTTGAGGGCGGCATTCGCGCCGCTGTCGAGCCCGAGCCGCGTGGCGCCTTCCGGGTTTTCTGCCAGGCGGTCTGTGAAAATCCGGTCCAGCAGGGCTCTGAGAGCAGCGTCGCCATTGCGCGATCCGTTGCTGGCGGCGGCCAGCCCGGCCGGCATGCCTGCGACCAGCGCTGCAACGCTGGCCTGGCCCAGAAACGAGCGACGATCCATGAAATTCCCCTTTGAAATCTGTTTTGAGAGCCGGATCGCGCGAACCTAAGCGGGGCAGCGAGGGCAATGCAATGGCATGGGCGCTCGCTGGATGAACTATGCCCCAAGGTCGTTTCCTGTGGCCGTCAGCGCACACCGCTGCCGATTATCGCAAATCTCGACCAGTCTGACCGCAGCAACCGGCTTGCCGCCGCCGCGTCGCTGGATTATCGGCGCGGGTTATGCACACGACCAACGAAATCCGCCGGTCCTTCCTCGACTATTTCGCCAGCAATGGTCACGAGGCCGTCCAGTCCGCGCCGCTCGTTCCTTATAACGACCCGACGCTGATGTTCGTGAATGCCGGCATGGTGCCGTTCAAGAACGTGTTCACGGGCCTTGAAACCCGCGCCACGCCGCGCGCCACGTCGTCGCAGAAGTGCGTACGCGCCGGCGGCAAGCACAACGATCTCGACAACGTCGGCTACACGGCGCGCCACCACACTTTCTTCGAGATGCTGGGCAACTTCTCGTTCGGCGACTACTTCAAGGAACAGGCGATCACGCATGCCTGGACCCTGCTGACCAAGGAGTGGGGCCTCCCGGTCGAGAAGCTGCTGGTCACCGTCTATCACACCGACGATGAAGCCTTCGATCTGTGGAAGAAGGTCGCCGGCCTGCCCGAATCGAAGATCATCCGCATCCCCACGAAGGACAACTTCTGGGCGATGGGCGACGAAGGCCCGTGCGGCCCGTGCTCGGAAATCTTCTTCGACCACGGCGATCACATCTGGGGTGGCCCTCCGGGTAGCCCGGAAGAAGATGGCGACCGCTTCATCGAGATCTGGAACCTCGTGTTCATGCAGTTCGAACAGGCTGCGGGCGAGATCGTCGGCAATCTGCCCAAGCCCTCGATCGATACGGGCATGGGCCTCGAACGCATCTCGGCGGTCATGCAGGGCGTGCATGACAACTACGATATCGACACGTTCAAGGCGCTGATTGCCGCCTCGGAAAGCCTCACCGGCGTTGCCGCCGAGGGCGAGCAGCGCGCCAGCCACCGCGTGATCGCGGACCATCTGCGTTCCACCAGCTTCCTGCTGGCCGACGGCGTGCTACCGTCCAACGAAGGCCGCGGCTATGTCCTGCGTCGCATCATGCGCCGCGCCATGCGCCATGCTCATCTGCTCGGCGCGCGTGACCCGCTGATGCATCGCCTTGTCCCCGCGCTGGTCGCCGAGATGGGCCAGGCCTATCCGGAGCTCGGCCGCGCCCAGCCGCTGATCGAGGAAACGCTGGAGCGCGAGGAAGTGCAGTTCCGTCGCACGCTCGCCAACGGCCTCAAGCTGCTGGACGAAGCGACCGGCGACATGGGCGAGGGCGGCGAGCTCCCCGGCGAGACCGCGTTCAAGCTCTATGATACTTTCGGCTTCCCTTACGACCTGACCGAAGACGCCCTGCGTTCGCGCGGCATCGCGGTGGACCGCGCCGGTTTCGATGCTGCCATGGCCCAGCAGAAGGCTGCCGCCCGCGCCGCGTGGAAGGGTTCGGGGCAGGCCGCCGACAGCGAAGTGTGGTTCGACATCGCCGAGCGCGAAGGCGCGACCGAGTTCACCGGCTACGCCTCCACGACCGGCGAAGGCCAGGTCGTGGCGCTGGTGAAGGACGGCAAGGAGGTCGTTTCGGCCACTGCCGGCGATCAGGTTGTCGTGGTTACCAACCAGACCCCGTTCTACGGCGAATCGGGCGGACAGGAAGGCGATCGCGGTGCGATCGCAGGCGCGAATGGCCTGAAGATCGACGTTGCCGACACCGCGAAGCCGCTCGGCCGCCTTCACGCGATGAGCGGTACGGTCGAGGCAGGCACGATCAAGGTCGGCGATGCCGTGAACCTCACGGTCGATGTCGAGCGCCGTGACGCGGTTCGCGCCAATCACTCCGCCACGCACCTCCTTCATGCCGCGCTGCGCAAGCGTCTGGGCGATCATGTTACCCAGAAGGGATCGCTGGTCGCCGCCGAACGCCTGCGCTTCGACTTCTCGCACCCGACTGCCCTCACCGCCGAGGATATCGCTGCGATCGAAGCCGAGGTGAACGCGGAAATCCGTGCGAACGACCCGGTTCTCACTCGCCTCATGACGCCTGACGATGCCATTGGCGCCGGCGCCATGGCACTGTTCGGCGAGAAGTACGGCGATGAAGTGCGCGTTCTTTCCATGGGCCGCACGGCAAAGACCGAAGGCGGCGAGCGCACTTATTCGGTCGAGCTTTGCGGCGGCACGCATGTGCGCGCCACGGGCGATATCGGTGTGTTCCGTATCGTTTCGGAAAGCGCCGTTTCCTCGGGCGTGCGCCGTATCGAGGCTCTGACCGGCGAGGGCGCGCGCCAGTGGCTGGTCGCCCGTGAGGACGCGCTGAAGGGCGCCGCCGGGCTGCTGCGCACCACTCCCGAAGATGTCGAAACCCGCGTCGCCGCATTGCTGGACGAGCGTCGCAAGCTCGAACGCGAACTGGCCGAAGCGAAGAAGGCGCTGGCGCTCGGCGGCGGCGGTGCCAAGGCTGAAGCTGCCGACGAAGAAGTGAACGGCGTGAAGTTCTCGGGGCAAGTGCTCGAGGGGCTCGATCCCAAGGAACTGCGCGGCTGCTCGATCAGGCGAAGCAGCGCATGGGCTCGGGCGTCGCCGCGATCGTCGCGGTGAACGAGGGCAAGGCGAGCATCGCCGCTGCCGTCACCGAAGACCTCACCGGCACGATCAGCGCCGTCGATCTGGTCCGCAAGGGTGTGGAAACGCTGGGCGGCAAGGGCGGCGGCGGCCGCGCCGACATGGCGCAGGGCGGCGGTCCCGACGGCGACAAGGCGGCGGACGCCATTGCTGCGGTGAAGGCCGTTCTGGCAGGATAGTTTTCACCTTGGGGGGCGGATGGGCATGAAAAAGGATAAGCTTGGCTATATTCTTGGCGCTGCGGGAATCTTCCTGCAGCCAGTCCTATTCGCGGAAGGGTGCCTGTTTACGATGGAGTGCACTATCGCGGGGTGCCGGTAGTTTGGAAGCTTCATTAAACAGGGGAACTTCGGGCGCTGACGCACCCGGCGCGGTTATCGCCGAAATCGCGGAGGAACTGCGCTTCGCCGACTATCGCGGGAAGGTGGCGGACTATATCCCACCGCTGGCTGCCGTGCCGGACACCAAGTTCGGGATCGCGGTGGTCATGGCGGACGGCGCGGTGCACACGGCGGGCGATGCCGAAGAGGCGTTTTCGATACAGTCGATTTCCAAGGTCTTTGCGCTGACGCTGGCACTGGGCGCGGTGGGAGATCAGTTGTGGAGCCGGGTGGGCCGTGAACCGTCCGGCAGTGCGTTCAATTCGATCGTCCAGCTTGAAACCGAGCATGGCATCCCGCGCAATCCTTTCATCAACGCCGGGGCCATCGTCGTCACCGACGTGCTGCTCGGGCGCCTGGAGCCGCGCGAGGCGATCGGCCAGATGCTGCGCTTCGTGCGCGAACTCGCGGGTGACGACGGCATCGTCATCGACGAGGTCGTGGCTGCCGCCGAGAGCGAGACGGGTTTTCGCAACCGCGCGCTGGCCAATTACATGCGGGCCTTCGGCAATATCCACGGCGATGTCGAGCGGGTGCTGGGGACGTATTTCCACTTCTGCGCGCTCGCCATGAGTTGCCGCCAACTTGCGCTGGCCGGGCGCTATCTGATGAACGGCGGAATCTCGCACGGGCACCGCGTCATCAATGAGCGGCGTGCGCGGCGCATCAATGCGTTGATGATGTCCTGCGGCCACTACGATAACTCGGGCGATTTCGCCTATCGCATCGGGTTGCCCGGAAAGTCGGGCGTTGGCGGCGGCATTCTTGCCGTGGCGCCGGGCACCGCGAGTATCGCGGTATGGTCTCCCGGGCTCAACCAGAGCGGCAATTCGCACCTCGGGCAACTGGCGCTGGAGCGGCTCGTCCAGCGGACCGGCTGGTCCGTGTTCGAGCCGCGATCGTTGTAGCCCTCTCCGTCTAGGCCCGCTCGGGCTGCTTCAACTGGCCTGACTTGAGCGCAGGCTTCTGCGCCAGTCCGCCCTGTTCCTTGATCTGTTCGCGGAATTCGTCGCGCTTTTCGTGGATCGAGGCGATTACCGGCCCCATGGCGACGCCGATCTCGGTGAGTGCGGCTTCCGAGAGTTGCAACGAGCTTTCGAGCGTTTCGGGCACCGCGTGCGTAGCGCCGGCGCGATAGAGCAAGGCCGCGTGCTCGGCGTCGCGGGCGCGGGCGATGATCGGCAGGTCGGGAAAATCGGCGCGCAGCTTGCGGACGATGCGCTGGGCGGTGACGGGTTCGTCCATCGTCAGGATCACCGCCGCCGCACCGGCTGCGCCGAAACGCAGCATGGCATCGCCGCGACCGGCATCCCCGAAGGCCACCGTGTAGCCATGGCGGCGCCCGTCCGTGACGAGGTCGGTATTGCTGTCCACCGCGAGGTAGGGGCGGCCGTGACGGGCCAGCATGTCGGCCACCAGCCGTCCGACGCGGCCGAAGCCGATGATGAGGGTCTGCGGCTTGTCGGTCGCCTCGGCGGGCTGGTGCGGCGTTTCCACGCTGTCCACCTGTTTGGCGAGCAGCTTGCCGATCATCGACAGCAGTGGGGTGACGGTAAGACCCAGCGCGGTGACGATCTGCCAGAACATCGCCGTGCCTGGCTGGATGAGCTGTGCCGCGCCCGCCGCGCTCAGCACGATCAGCGTGGTTTCCGAAGGGCTCGACATCAGGATGCCGGTTTCGGTCGCGGTGCCGCGCCGGGCGCCCATCATGCGCAGCAGCAGGCCCGTTACCGTGGACTTGAGCAGGATCACGCCGACCGCGGCGATCAGGATCGAGGTGAGGTTCTCCCAAACGATTCGAAGGTCGATGCTCATGCCGATGGTGATGAGGAACACGCCGAGTGCGAGGCCCTTGAACGGCTCGATGATCTGTTCGACCTCGGTATGGTATTCGGTCTCGGCGATCAGCAGGCCGGCGACGAGCGCGCCGACTATGGGGGAAAGACCGGTCGCCCCCGTCGCCAGCGAGGCCAGGATCACCACCAGCAGGCTGGCCGCCAGGAACAGTTCGGGGCTTTTGGTCCGTGCAGCCTGCGCGAAGAGCGGCGGGAGCAGGTAGCGGCCCAGCACCAGCAGCGCGGTGACGACCAGCGTGCCCCAGACCAGCGTGTGGATCAGGCCGTCCATTCCTGCGCCCTTGGCGTGAGGGGCCAGAGCGCCCAGCAGGAAGATGATCGGCACCAGCGCGATATCCTCGAACAGCAGCATGGCGAGCGCCGCGCGGCCGACCGGGGTGGTGGTGTCGGTCATCTTGAGGACGAGCGCCGTGGAGGATAGCGCCAGTGCGAGGCCGAGCGCCATCGCGCCGGAGAATCCCTGCCCGATTGCGGCGAAGAAGAATGTGAGGGCGCTGCCGGTCAGGATCAGTTCCAGCGAGCCGAGCCCGAACACGAAGCGCCGCATCGCCCACAAGCGGCCGAACGACAGTTCCAGGCCGATCGAGAACAGCAGCAGGATGATGCCGAATTCGGCGAATATCTCCAGCCCGTCGGGGTCGGTTATCGTCACCCAGGACAGCCACGGCGTATCGAACACCAGCCGGCCGAGACCGAAGGGGCCGACCAGCAGCCCTACGAGGATGAACCCGATCACCGGGGTAATGCGGAAACGGTTGAAAACGGGAATCACGATGCCCGCTGCACCCAGGATAACCAGTGCATCGGACAAGACGGGAGAGGAAAGAGCGTTGCTGCCGGCCATATCGGTCCGACTATGGCAGGCACGCCGCGCCAGACAATGCCGAACTTCGCCGATTCAGCGTCTAAGCCGGGGAAGAAATGCCTTCCTGTCGCCTTGCGGTGCAACTTCACTTGGCGTTCAGCAAAGCGCTGGTTATAGACCCGGCCATGTTCGAACGCTCGCGCTTCAAGATCGCCCTTCTCGCTGCCGCCACCGGCGCGATCGTCCTCACCGCAGGATGCGCAGGCGGGAGGGGCGGAAACAAGGACACCGCCTACGTCGCGCGCGACGTCGATACGCTTTACGCGGCCGCGCAGCAGCGCCTGAATCAGGGCCGCACCAAGCAGGCCGCCGCCCTGTTCGACGAAGTGGAGCGCCAGCACCCCTATTCGCCCTGGGCCCGCCGCGCGCAGCTCATGAGCGCGTTCAGCTACTATGCCGCGCGTGACTATACGAAGTCGATCCAGTCGGCGCAGCGCTTCCTCTCGATCCACCCGGGCAACAAGGACGCGCCTTACGCCTATTACCTGATCGCGATCTGCTATTACGAACAGATCAGCGACGTTACGCGCGACCAGAAGACCACCGAGCAGGCCAAGCAGGCGCTGACCGACGTGATGCGCCGCTATCCCGGCACGCCTTACGCCGCGGACGCGAAGCTCAAGATCGACCTTGTGAACGATCACCTTGCCGGCAAGGAAATGACCATCGGCCGCGGCTACGAGGCCAGCGGCAAGTGGCTCGCGGCAACCCTGCGCTTCCGCAACGTCGTCGACAATTTCCAGACCACCAGCCATGCACCGGAAGCCCTCTTCCGTCTGGTCGAGGGATATCTCTCGCTCGGCGTGCCCGAGGAAGCGCAGAAGGCGGCGGCCGTGCTGGAAAACAACTATCCGAACAGCAAGTGGTACGCACGCGCCTACAAGCTAATGGAAAAGTACGCTCCGAAGAACGTCGCCGCCTGAGGCGCCTGCGGTGCGGCTGCCTGAGCGGTGGGCGCAAAGATGCGTGACGGGCGAATAAGTTTTCGCTAGAACGGATCGCGAACATGCTGAACCGCCTCTCCATCCGCAACATCGTGCTGATCGAAGCGCTCGACCTCGATTTCGCAAGGGGGCTGGGCGTTCTCACGGGTGAAACCGGCGCGGGCAAGTCGATCCTGCTCGATGCACTGGGCCTCGTGATCGGGAACCGTGCCGACAGCGGGCTGGTGCGGGCCGGCGAAAGCCGGGCGATCGTCACGGCCAGCTTCGAATTCGCAGAGCTTCCCGGCGTCGTTCGCAAGGTACTGGAAGAGGCCGATCTCGAAATCGAGCCGGGCGAGCCGCTGATCCTCAAGCGTCAGCTCAAGGCCGATGGCGGCAGCCGGGCCTTCCTCAACGACCAGCCGGTGGGCGTTGCGCTGCTGCGCGAAATTGCGCCTGCGCTCGTTGAGATCCATGGCCAGCACGACGATCGCGGCCTCGTGAACGCGAAGGGGCACCGCGCCCTGCTCGATCGTTTCGCGGGCGGGGACGTTGCCGGGGTGGAGGCTGCTTGGAAGAGCTGGCGCACCGCCCAGAGCGCCCTTGACGGCGCGCGCGCGCAAGTCGCCAAGGCGGCCGAAGATCAGGACCTGTTGTTGGCGCACCTTGCCGAGCTGGATGCGCTGGGTCCGCAGGAAGGCGAGGAGGAAGAACTCGCCCATGCCCGCGCCGAAATGCAGAAGGGCGAAAAGCTTTCCGACGATCTCGTTGCGCTCCAGCATCTGTGGACCGGGTCCGATTCGGCGCTGGCTTCGCTGCGCGGCGCGTCTCGCCGGCTTGATCGTATCGCCGGCGAGCATCACCTGCTTGCCGAAGCGCTCGAAGCGCTGGACCGGGCGGTGATCGAGGCGAGCGAGGCGGAAGACAAGCTGGACCGCGCCGCCGAGGCCCTGGCTTTCGACCCCGACGAGCTCGACCGAATCGAGACGCGGTTGTTCGATCTGCGCGCCGCGGCCCGCAAGCAGGGCTGCCAGGTCGACGAGCTGCCGGAAAAGATGCGGGAGATGCGCAGTGCGCTGGACGCCATCGAAGGCGGAGAGGAGCATGTCGCCGGGCTTGAACGCACCGCGCAGAAGGCGGCGCTGGCCTATCGCGAACAGGCCGAGGCGCTGCACGACCTGCGCCGGGCCGCCGCCAAGCGGCTCGACAAGGCGGTGGCGGCCGAACTCGCGCCGCTGAAGCTCGATGCCGCCCGCTTCCAGACCTCGGTGATCCGCGTGCCGGAAGACCGCTGGGGTTCGCATGGCATGGATGCCGTCGAATTCCTCATCAGCACGAATCCCGGCGCCGATTTCGCTCCGCTTGCCAAGATCGCTTCGGGCGGCGAACTCTCGCGCTTCATCCTCGCGCTCAAGGTGGCGCTGGCCGAAGAAGGCGGCGCGGCGACGGTGATCTTCGACGAGATCGACCGGGGTGTCGGCGGCGCGGTCGCCAGCGCGATCGGCGAGCGTCTGGCGCGGCTTGCCTCGGAAGGGCAGTTGCTGGCGGTTACGCACAGCCCGCAGGTCGCGGCGCGCGGGCGGCGGCACTACATGATCGCCAAGTCCAGCGAAGGCACCGTCACGCGCACCTCGGTGGCGCTGCTCGACGAGGGCGAGCGCAAGGAAGAGATCGCGCGGATGCTCTCCGGGGCCGAGGTGACGGCGGAGGCTCGGGCGCAGGCCGATCGGTTGCTCGAAGTTTAAAAGGCAACCCCCGGGGGATGATTCCCCGGACCCTCGGAACTTCAACCTCGCCCGTTGTCTGTCCGTAGTACCCTCCGCTGCTTTTCCTTTTCTTCCCTTTGCACTGCAAGGCAGGAAGCCTAGTGTCCGCCCCGACAATTCCCCCAGACGGACCACATCCCATGCCCAAGTTCCTCCTCGCCTCCGCGCTGCTCGCCGCGACCAGCCTCGTTTCCGCTCCGGCCCTTGCGGCGGAACCGGCCTACGATCTCGCCGTGCAGAAGGCGAAGCTGGCGACGATCCCGATGGAGGTGGACACGAAGTTCCTCTCGGCCGAGGAGCGGGACGTGGTGAACCTCCTCATCAAGGCTTCCGACCTGATGAGCGAGGTCTACTTGCGGCAGCGCTACGCGGAGAACCCGCAAGTGCGCCGCGCGGTCTCGATGAACCGCCGCGCCGACCGCGACCTGTTGGTCGAGATGTTCGACCGTAATTTCGGGCCCTGGGACGAACTGGCCGACCTGCACCCGTTCTGGGGCACCACGCCGATGCCGGAAGGTGCGGGCTTCTATCCCGAAGATCTTACGCGCGCCGATTTCGAGGCTTACCTTGCCGCGCACCCGGACCAGAAGGCGGCGCTGAGCAGCCCTTACACGGTCGTCCGCAGGGACGGCGCGAAGCTGGTCGCGGTGCCTTATTCGGTCGCCTACAAGGCGTGGCTGGAACCGGCGGCCGGCCTGCTCGATCAGGCGGCGGCGCGGACGAGCAACGCCAGCCTGAAGAAATTCCTCTCGCTGCGGGCCAAGGCCTTCCGCACGGACGACTACTACGAGAGCGAACTGGCATGGATGGACCTGAAGGACACGCCCATCGAAGTCGCCATCGGGCCCTATGAGGTCTACACCGATCGTCTGATGGGCGCGAAAACGTCGTTCGAGAGCTTCGTGACGCTCAAGGACCCGGTGGAATCCGCTGCGCTTGCCAAGTACAAGAACTACTTGCGCGACATGGAAGCGAACCTTCCGATCGAGGATGCCTACAAGAACTTCCAGCGCGGGTTCGAAAGTCCGATTGCCGTGGCCGAACAGATTCGCGGCGGCGGCGACAATGTGCCGGGGCCGCAGACGGTCGCTTTCAACCTTCCCAATGACGAGCGCGTGCGCGAGGCCAAGGGCGCCAAGAAGGTGATCCTGTCGAACGTGCTGGGCGCAAAGTTTGAGCGTATCCTGAAGCCCATGGGTGCACTGGTGCTGGTGCCGTCGCAGGCGGGTCTGGTCGATCGCAAGTACATGCAGCTCGAAACGCTGTTCCATGAACTCTCGCACAGCCTCGGGCCGGGCACGATCGTCGTGAACGGTCAGACCACCACCGTGGACAAGGCGCTGAAGGAGCAGAACTCGGCAATCGAGGAAGCCAAGGCCGATGTCGCCGGGGTCTGGGATATCCTGTTGATGATGAAAAAGGGCGAGATTCCGGCATCCGAGCGCCCCCAGCTTTTCGCCACTTATGTCGCGGGCATCTTCCGCGCGGTGCGCTTCGGCGCGGTGGAGGCGCATGGCAAGGGCGCCGCGCTCCAGTATGGGTACCTGCGCGACAAGGGCGCCTTCACTTACGACGCAGCGGCGCGGCGCTATGCTTTCGACGATGCGAAGATGGAGGCAGGGCTGCGCGACCTGCTGCACGACATGCTGATGCTTCAGGCCAAGGGCGACTATGAAGGCACGAAGGTCTTCATGGCGCGCTGGGCGAAGCTGGATCCCGAGGCGGAAGCCGTGATCGCGAGCATGGCGAGCCTGCCGGTCGATATCCGGCCGGTCTATCCCGAAGGCATCTGACCGCTGCCGGTCAGGGCCGCATAACCACATGGCCGAAGGGCTGGCCGCTGAGGATGAATTCGTAGGCTTCGGCGGCCTCGCACAAGGCGAACTCGTGCTCGATGGGAAGCTGGATGCCGCCCTGGCTTACGCGGGCCAGCAGGCGCGTGACTTCGTCGTGGATATCGGGCTCGCCCAGCGGGCCGGCGGGCGCGATGGCGAAGCGCCTGATCGTGGGGCCGCCTGCGCCTTCCTTGCCATATCCGATCGAGGCCAGACCGTTTCCGGCGGCTGAGATCGCGGCGTAGCGTCCGCCCGGTGCAACGAGACGGGCAAGTTGCGTGGACCTTTCACCGGCGCTGACGTCGAACACGAAATCGACGCCCTTGCCACCGGTCAGTTCCAGACATGCGGCCATCACGTCGTCCTGTTCGGGGTAGAGGGCGTGATGGAGGCCGAGTTCCCTCAGCCTGGCGCCGCGCGCCGGATCTCGGGATATTCCGATGACGGTGGCGCCCGTTTCGGCGGCGAGTTGCAGCGCGACGATACCGAGGCTGCTGGTGATGTGATTGATGAGCAGGACTTCGCCGGGTTGCAGTTGGCCCCGTGCGAAAAGCGTCCCCTGCGCGGCGGCCAGCGTGAAGGGCGCGGCCGTCCCGAAGCCCGGATCGATGCCCTGGGGCAGGGGCCAGGTGGAAGCTTCCGGCGCGGCGAACAGTTCGGCATGGCTGCCCCAGCCGTGGCAGGCCACAACCCGGTCGCCGATGCGGAACCGGGTCACTTTCGCGCCGGTGGCGATGACGATGCCACAGGCCTGGCTACCGGCGATGCCCGAAGGGGGGATCTCCGCAAGGCCGCTTTGATAGAGCGCCAGCTTCACCAGATCGATGGCTTCGATGGAAGCCAGCTCGACACGGATAAGCACCATGTCTGCCGCTACATCCGGTTCAGGTGCATCGCCAAAAGTCAGCATGGGACGTGCTCGGGGCCCGAGTGAAAAACAGCCTTCAAACGATCCCCGCGTCTCTGGATTGAATTCGATCTTGTTGGACAACACTGTATAAAATCGATTGCACGTCAAGGCATTCCTGCGGGTAAACTGCTGCCATTATGGCTTATCTCTCAGTGTGATCGACGTTTTTCCACCGGCGCGAACCGGCAGGTAGAGCCCGCGTCCGCTGGCCTTGATGGTCCCTGTATGCGTTTCGGTGACTTCGGCCCGGATCACGAATTCGCCTTCCCGCTTGTCGTCGATGGCGCGCGCGATCTTGCCGAGGAGGTCCCGGTAGTCGTTCTCGAAATTCTGCCCGAGCGCCGCGGAGAGCGTGCTGGACACGCCGGGCGTATTGGCAAGGGCCAGCAGGATATCGCCGCCCACCGCGTCCGTCGTGCCGCCGACATGGAAATCGGCGAAGTCCACCTTGCGCGAATTAGCGGCATTTACCGGGGTTGCGGTGATCCAGACCGTTCCATGTGCCGCCTTCAACCGTTCGGCTACGCCGCGGGCCGTGAAGTTTATACCTACCGCGATTCTGCCGCCGGTGGTTCCGTAGATGGTCGCCTTGTGGAAGGTGGCCATTACCGGGCCGATGTGCGGAACCGCGAACGGCCGCTGCGACCGCTTGACGAGCGCGCGCATCAGGACCGGCTCAAGCTCGCGATAATCGGCGATCACCGGGATGAAGAAGGCCAGCCGGCCGGCTTCCGCTGTCATCGGGCGCAGCGGGGGCAGGGGCGCGGCGGGCGGATCGGGCGGGCGGTGGCCAACGAAGGTTTCGGTGAGCGCCTTGAGGCCCAGCCGCAGGACCAGCCGATGTCCATCCAGTTCATACCCGCCGTACTGCAATTCCTGCGGCGTGATCCGCATCCAGACCGGCGGGTTCCTCTCATTGAGGGCGAGCGAGGTGAAGGCGGAGGCCCAGGCCCTTTCGATCTGCGGTCTCAGTTCCAGGCGGGCAAGCTGCCCGGGGAGAGTTGTTTCAAGCCGGGCGATCACCGGGGCGAGCTTGCGGTCCGCCGGCTCGGTGAGGTCTATGCGCTGGCCGAGGAAATCGAGATGGGGATGCTCGGTCCAGCTATAGCGGATGTCCACCGTGCCGCGCGGGGTCCAGTCCTGCGCAAGCGTGAGGCGGATCGTGGCGCGGGCCGTGGCATCTGCCGTTGCGGTTTCCCGCTTGAGGACGCCGGCGATATCCTCGGCGCGGACGACGGCGTGCAGCGGCATGGTCAGCACGATGTCGCGGCCCTTGCCGGTGAAGCTTACCGGACCGCGCGTGACTTCGCCGATGATGCGGCACTTGATGTCCGGGGTCTTGAGCTTGACGAAAGCCACCTTGACCTTCCTTGACGGCACGCAAGTGCTGTCCGGCCTGTCTATCGACCAGAGCCGGCGGGGAATCTCCCGCTCCAGGGCCCGGGCGAGTTCGCTTACGTCGGCATGGATGGGGACGGTGACGAGCGATGCCTGCGGTTCCATGCGAATGGCGTCGGTGGCGCGGGGCGGCGGCCCTTCATCGGCTCGGCGCTTACACCCCGCGAGCGCGAGCGCGAGGCAAAGCGCGAGCGTCGTCGCTCCCATGGCGCAGTGGCCCGCCGCACGGACCTTTCCTGTCCTCATTGCGCGAATGTCCCGGAAATTGTCCCCTCCGCACAGGACAATACGCGAGAATTGCGGCAGTTCCAATCACGGCGTGAAACGCAGGTAAGCCGCAATCCTGGAGCCTGTGTGGCGGTCGCGATAGCGGCCGGGGGCCAGGTCGTCCCCGATCGATGTCCCGGTATATCGCAGGCCCAGCGCGAGCCGGTCCATCTGCTGTTCGACGCCGAGATAATGGTCCCAGTAACTGCCGTCCGGGCGCAGGCGCTGGACACGCATTGCGGCAAGAGCGGAATTCCGGGTGGAGCCGGTGCTGTAGCCGCCCCCACCATACACGGTGAGCGCGGTGCCGGGAATGCCGACGGCAGCATTGGCTTCAAGGTAGAGATCGCTGCCGCCGATCGCCTTCTGCGAAGGCGCGAAGCTGGCGCCGAGGTCGAGACGGGCGGGGCCGATCGTGCGGGAGAGGCGCGTGCCGAGTTCGCCGTAGCTCAGGCCCGAGGCGCCGACGAAGACATGGCCGGTGGCTGCCGCGGAAAGCGTCCATCCGCCGCCGGAGTAGAGCGTCAATTCCGGAGACAGGGTGAGGCCTATGTCGGCGTCGCCGTGTCTTGCGCTGTCCCGCAGGCTGGCGGCGCCGAGATCGATCGAGACATCGGAGGACAAGGGCAGGCTGGCATCCACCGCCATGGCCGCGCGGCCGCCGCTCCAGCTCAGCCCGCGTGCGCGCAAGTCGCTGGTGGCCTCCAGCGAGACGCTGGCGGCGGCGGACTGGGCCTGGCTGTGGGCGGGAAAGACGATTGCGCGGCCACGAGGGCCGCCGGGAAAGCGTATCTGGTCATCCCGACGCTCTAGCGCGGTTCATTTCGCGGCGAAATCGCGTGCGGCGTCGATTGCGGCCAATGTATCGTGGTGGTCGGCGGATGCCAGTTCGCGGACGTGATCCGAAATCGCATCGGCCTTGCCCGCCACGAATTCGCCCCTCTGCCGGTCGTCGCGGCGGCAGTCTCCGGGTTGGCTCTGCGTGAAGGTCCTCGTGCCGGGAAGCACGGTGGCGATGGCCCTGGCGCCGCCCGCAGGCTGAATGCGCCGCTCGACCGAGACTTGCGCGGTAAGGATGCAGCGCCGGCTGCTGGTGCGGGCCGGGGGGGAGATGCCGATGGCCTTGGCGCGGGTCTCGACCCGGGTGACGTAATCGACTGTGTAGGCCGCGCCGCGATGCTGGACCTCGAGCGAATGGGCCGGAGCCGCGTGGGGAACTGCGGAGGCGGAGATGGCTGCGGTTGCGGCGAGAACCAGGAAGCTCAAGTGATCACCCTCTCATCTTTGCCTAAATAATAGGCATTAAATGCTTATTGTTTGGGCATCCTCGATAGCAGCGGCTATTGTCCCGTTCGTTTCCCGATCTTGAATTTCATTGTCTTTCCGGGCGGCCGAATCCGCGACACGCGGTTCAGTTTCGGGCGAAGAGCTGGCCAAGATCGGCGAAAGCCTTCATCTCGATGGCATTGCCGGAAGGATCGCGGAAGAACATCGTGGCCTGTTCTCCCGGCTGTCCGGCAAAGCGGATATAGGGTTCGATGCCGAACGCCATCCCGGCGTCGCGCAGACGCGCGGCGAGAGCCTGCCAGTCCTCCATCGCCAGCACGATCCCGAAATGCGGCACCGGCACGCCGTGTCCATCGACCGGATTGGATCCGGCATCGCCGCGCGCCATGTCCGGCACGTGATGGGCGACGATCTGGTGGCCATGGAAGTCGAAGTCGATCCACGATGCACTGCTGCGTCCTTCCCGGCATCCCATGACCCCGCCCCAGAATGCCCGGGCGGCGTCGAGATCGTGGACGGGAAAGGCGAGGTGGAAGGGGCGAAGGTTCATGGGGCGAGAGGTAGCGGGAATGCGCGCGCGCCCCAAATGGAAAAGCCGGCGATGCTTTCGCACCGCCGGCTTTCGCCTGGCCTTCGAAGAAGGAGCCGATCAGATGTGGATCGGCTTGCCCAGCACGGCCATGGCCGCTTCCTTGATCGCTTCCGAATGGGTCGGGTGCGCGTGGCAGGTGTAGGCGATGTCTTCCGAGGTCGCGCCGAATTCCATGGCCTGCGCGGCCTGGCCGATCATCGTGCCTGCCACCGAGGCGATGCACCACACGCCGAGCACGCGGTCGGTCTCGGCATCGGCGATCACCTTCACGAAGCCGTCCGGCTCGTGGTTGGTCTTGGCGCGCGAGTTGGCGAGCATCGGGAACTTGCCGACCTTGATCGCGCCGCGTTCCTTGGCGGCTTCCTCGGTGAGGCCGACGCCCGCGAATTCCGGCTGGGTGTAGACCACGCCCGGGATCACGTCATGGTTCACGATGCCGGTCAGGCCCGCGATGTTCTCGGCCACGGCAATGCCTTCGTCCTCGGCCTTGTGCGCGAGCATCGGGCCGGGGATCACGTCGCCGATGGCCCAGACGCCGTCCACCTTGGTGGCGAAGTCGTGGTCGGTCTCGATCTGCGCGCGTGCGTTCAGTTCGATGCCGATCTTGTCGAGGCCAAGGCCTTCAGTGTTGGGACGGCGACCGATCGAAACCAGCACGACGTCGGCCTCGATCACTTCCGCGTCACCGCCCTTGGCGGGTTCGACGGTGACCTTGGCGGTCTTGCCTTCCACGGTCACGCCGGTGACCTTGGTGCCGAGCTTCAGGACCATGCCCTGCTTCTTGAAGATCTTGCCGGCTTCACGGCGCACTTCGCCGTCCATGCCGGGCAGGAGCTGGTCGAGGTATTCGACGACGGTGACTTCCGCGCCGAGACGGCGCCAGACCGAACCGAGTTCGAGACCGATCACGCCGCCGCCGATGACGACCATCTTCTTGGGAACGGAGGCCAGCTCCAGCGCGCCGGTGGAATCAACCACGACGCCGCCGGCATTGTCGATCTCGACGCCGGGAAGCGGGGTGACCGAGGAACCGGTGGCGATCACGATGTTCTTGGCGGTCACGGTCTTGCCCGCGACTTCGACGCTGTGCGCGTCCTTGAACTGGGCGTAGCCCTTCAGCCAGTCGATCTTGTTCTTCTTGAACAGGAATTCGATGCCGCCGGTCAGGCCCTTCACGGCGTCCTTGCGCTGGTCCTGCATGGTGTCGAGGTCGAGCTCAGGGGTCACCTTGATGCCCATCGCCGCCATCGCGCCGCCCTTGGCCGCCTCGAAGTATTCCGATGCGTGGAGCAGGGCCTTGGAGGGGATGCAGCCGACGTTGAGGCAGGTACCGCCCAGCGTCTCGCGACCTTCGGCGCAGGCGGTCTTCAGACCGAGCTGTGCGGCGCGGATCGCAGCGACATAGCCGCCAGGGCCGGCACCGATGACAAGGACGTCGTAATCGTAATCAGCCATTGTTCAGGCCTCCGTACGCTCGTGCTTCGCACTTTGGGCACGAGCGGAAAATAGTCATTTCAACTCAAGAGAAAACCCCGCCCGGCCAGATGTTTTTCAGGACGGGCGGGGTCTGCAACTCAGAGGTCGATGAGGAGACGGGTGGGATCCTCGATCGCTTCCTTGATCGTCTTGAGCGCGGTGACCGCTTCACGGCCGTCGATCAGGCGGTGATCGTAGGACAGCGCGATGTACATCATCGGGCGGATCACGATCTCGCCGTTACGGACGACCGGGCGATCCTCGATGCGGTGCAGGCCGAGCACGGCCGACTGCGGAGGGTTGATGATCGGGGTCGACATCAGGCCGCCGAACACGCCGCCGTTGGAGATCGTGAAGGTGCCGCCGGCCATGTCGGCCATGGTCAGCGTGCCTTCCTTGGCCTTCTTGCCGAAGTTCGCGATCGCCTTCTCGATGCCGGCGAAGCCGAGCTTGTCGCAGTCCTTCACGACCGGAACGACGAGGCCGTTCGGGGCCGAGACGGCGATCGAGATGTCGACGTAGTCGTGATAGACGATCTGGTCGCCGTCGATCTGGGCGTTGACCGCCGGGATGTCCTTCAGCGCCAGGACCGAAGCCTTGGCGAAGAACGACATGAAGCCGAGCTTGATGCCGTGCTTCTTCTGGAACACGTCCTTGTACTTCTCGCGCGCCTCGATGACGGCCGACATGTCGACGTCGTTGAAGGTGGTGAGAAGCGCGGCGTTGTCCTGCGCGGACTTCAGGCGCTTGGCGATGGTCTGGCGCAGGCGCGTCATCTTGACGCGTTCTTCGTTGCGCACAGCCGGAGTGGCGGCGGCCGAAGCGGCGACAGGCGCCGAGGCGGGCTTGTTCTTGGCGGCTTCAAGGACGTCGTCCTTGGTGATGCGGCCGTCCTTGCCGGTGCCCTTGATGGTGGCCGGGTCGATGCCGTGTTCCAGGATCGCGCGGCGCACGGCCGGCGACAGGACCGAGGAACCGGCCGAACCTTCGTCGGCGGCAGCAGCCGCGGCCGGGGCGACGGCGGCAGCCGCGGGGGCCGGAGCCGGAGCGGCGGCGGCCGGTGCTGCGGCAGCCTTGGGAGCGGCGGCGGCGCCGGTGCCTTCCTCGATCGTGGCGATCAGCGCGCCGACGACGACGGTGTCGCCTTCCTTGGCGATCTGCTGGCCCATGACGCCCGCGTGGGGCGCCATGACGTCGATCGCGACCTTGTCGGTCTCGAGGCTGGCAATGGGCTCGTCAGCGGCAACGGCTTCGCCGGGCTGCTTCAGCCACTGGCCGATGGTGGCTTCGGCGACGGATTCCCCGAGGACGGGGACCTTGACTTCGGTGGTCATGATTTATCTCAAGCCTTCTGCTTGCGACGGAGTTCGGAACGAACGGAAAGATGCAGCGCATCGGCGACCAGCGCAGCCTGTTCGGCAACGTGGCGCTTGGCGAGACCGGTGGCAGGCGAAGCCGAGGCATTGCGACCGGCATAGCGCGGACGCGGCTGGGCGACGCCGGCTTCCTTGGCGGCAGCCTCGATCTGCGATTCGACGAAGAACCAGGAACCGTTGTTCTGCGGTTCTTCCTGGCACCAGACGACCTCTTCGAGGTTCGGCATGCGCGCCAGGCGCTTTGCCAGCGGCTCGCCCGGGAAGGGATAGAGCTGCTCGATGCGGATGATCTGGGTGTCGTCGATCTCGGCGGCATCGCGGGCTTCGAGCAGGTCGTAGAAGACCTTGCCCGAGCACAGGATGACCTTCTTGGTGGCCGCATCTTCCGAAGCCCTGGGGTCGGAGAGGATGCGCGAGAAGGTGCCGGTAGTGAACTCCGAGGCCTGCGACTTTGCCAGCGGGTGGCGAAGCAGCGACTTCGGGGCCATGATGATCAGCGGCTTGCGGAACGGACGGTGCATCTGACGGCGCAGAACGTGGAAGTAGTTCGCGGGCGTCGTGATGTTGCAGACCTGGATGTTGTCCTGTGCGCAGAGCTGCAGGTAACGTTCCAGACGGGCCGACGAGTGCTCCGGACCCTGGCCTTCGTAGCCGTGGGGCAGCAGCATGACGAGGCCGTTGGCGCGCAGCCACTTGGACTCCGCCGAGGCGACATACTGGTCGATGATGATCTGCGCACCGTTGGCGAAGTCACCGAACTGGGCTTCCCAGAGCACCAGCGTCTTCGGGTCGGCGCTGGCGAAGCCGTACTCGAAGCCGAGCACGCCATATTCCGAAAGCGTCGAGTTCAGGACCTCGAAGCGGCCGTGGGGCAGGGTGGTGAGCGGCGTGTACTTGTTCTCGTCCTTCTGGTCGACCCAGACGGAGTGACGCTGCGAGAACGTGCCGCGTTCGCAGTCCTGGCCGGACAGGCGCACGTTGTAGCCTTCGGTGACCAGGCTGCCGAAAGCGAGCGCTTCCGCCGTGGCCCAGTCGAAGCCGTCGCCCGACTTGAACATCTCTTCCTTGGCCGCCAGCACGCGGGCCAGCGTCTTGTGGACGGTCAGGCCTTCGGGAACGGTGGTCAGGGTACGGCCGAGGCTGTCGAACAGCTTGGTCTCGATCGTGGTGTCGACGTTGCGGCGCGCGGTTTCGGGATCGGCAGGCTTGTGGAAGCCGCTCCACTGGCCGGAGAACCAGTCGGCCTGGTTGGCCTTGTAGGTCTTGGCCGCCTCGAACTGCTCTTCGAGATGCGCGGTGAAGTCCGCTTCGGTCTTTGCCAGGAAGGTGTCGTCGATGACGCCTTCCTGCTTCAGGCGATCGCCATAGATCTTGCTGACCGGCGGGTGCTGGCGGATCTTCTGGTACATCAGCGGCTGCGTGAAGCCGGGCTCGTCGCCTTCGTTGTGGCCGAAGCGGCGATAGCACCACATGTCGATCACGATGTCGCGGCCGAAGGTCTGGCGGTAGTCGATCGCCAGCTTGCACGCGAACGTCACCGCAGCCGGATCGTCGCCGTTGACGTGTAGGATCGGGGCCTGAACGCCCTTCGCCACGTCGGACGGGTACGGCGAGTTGCGCGCGAACTGCGGGCTCGTCGTGAAGCCGATCTGGTTGTTGATGATGAAGTGGATGCAACCGCCGGTGTTGTAGCCCTTCACGCCCGAGAGGCCGAAGCACTCCCAGATGATGCCCTGGCCGGCGAAGGCCGCGTCACCGTGGATGAGGACCGGCAGCACCTGCTTGTGCTTGGAACCGGGGCCGATATCGTCGCCGATGTCGTCCGCGATCGTCTGGTAGGCGCGGACCTTGCCGAGCACGACCGGATCGACGGTTTCGAGGTGCGACGGGTTGGGCATCAGGCTCATGTGGACCTTGATGCCGTCGAACTCGCGGTCGGCCGAAGTGCCGAGGTGGTACTTCACGTCGCCCGAGCCGCCCACGTCTTCCGGATTGGCAGTGCCGCCCGAGAATTCGTGGAAGATGACCTTGTAGGGCTTGGCAAGGACGTTCGCCAGGACGTTCAGGCGGCCGCGGTGGGCCATGCCGTAAACGATTTCCTTCACGCCCAGCGTGCCGCCGTACTTGATCACGGCTTCGAGCGCCGGGATCATGGCTTCGCCGCCGTCCAGGCCGAAGCGCTTGGTGCCGACGTACTTCTTGCCGAGGAACTTCTCGTACTGCTCACCGCGCACGACGGCCTGAAGGATCGCCTTCTTGCCTTCGGGGGTGAACTCGATTTCCTTGTTCGCCCCTTCCATGCGCTCCTGGAGGAAACGGCGTTCCTCGACATCGGCGATGTGCATGTATTCGAGGCCGACCTTGCCGCAATAGTTCGCGCGCAGGATCTGCACGATCTCGCGAACGGTCGTCCACTCCAGGCCGAGCGCGCCGCCGACATAGACCGAACGGTCCTGCGCGGCGCCTACGAAGCCGTGGTATTCGGGGGTCAGGTCAGCGGGAAGCTGGCGCTGGTTGAGGCCGAGCGGGTCGAGATCGGCTGCCAGGTGACCGCGCACGCGATATGTGCGGATCAGCATCATGGCGCGGATTGCGTCGGCCGCGGCTTCGTCTATGCGGGACTGGTCGACCTTCTGGCCGCCCTTTGCGGCTGCCTTCTCGATCTGGACCTTGAGAGCGCTGGGGTCGAGGCCCTGGGTCAGGTCGTCCTCGAATTCCGCTCCTACGAGCGGCCAGTTCTTGCGCTGCCAGCTCGGACCGGCCTGCGGGCCGTCGAGGGCATCATCGGGGGTGAAGTCGAAACTTTCGTCGCCCATCGGGTGTCACCTTTTGTCGCGCCGGAAAACGGCCGGCGCTACCAAGCTAGATCTGGAACGATGGTCCCGATGGAGGGGGGCCGTTTCGTTCGCATGGCGTCCGGCATCTCGAACGTGCCGGATCGCTTGTGGGTCCCGTGGCGGCGGAAATCCGAAGATTCGCGCCGCCATGGGGGATTGGGGTCAGGCGTATTCCTTGAGGACTTCCACAAGGGTTTCACCCAGAAGCGACGGCGAGGCTGAGACGCGGATGCCCGCTTCTTCCATCGCCGCGATCTTGTCCTCGGCGCGCCCTGGCCGCCCGACACGATCGCGCCGGCGTGGCCCATGCGGCGGCCCGGAGGCGCCGTGCGTCCGGCGATGAAGCCCGCCATGGGCTTCTTGCGGCCGCGCTTGGCTTCGTCCTTGAGGAACTGGGCCGCTTCTTCTTCGGCGCTGCCGCCGATTTCGCCGATCATGATGATCGACTTGGTCTCGTCGTCGGCCAGGAACAGTTCCAGGACGTCGATGAAGTTGGTGCCGTTGACCGGGTCGCCGCCGATGCCGACTGCGGTGGTCTGGCCGAGGCCGGCATTGGTGGTCTGGAACACCGCTTCATAGGTGAGCGTGCCCGAGCGCGAGACGACGCCCACCGAACCCTTGGAGAAGATGCTGCCGGGCATGATGCCGATCTTGCATTCGCCGGGGGTCAGGACGCCGGGGCAGTTCGGACCGATCAGGCGCGACTTCGAGCCCGAGAGGGCGCGCTTCACGCGGACCATGTCGAGAACCGGGATACCCTCGGTGATCGCGACGATCAGTTCCATCTCGGCGTCGATCGCTTCCAGGATCGAGTCGGCCGCGAACGGCGGCGGAACGTAGATGCAGGTGGCGGTCGCACCGGTTGCGGCCTTGGCTTCGGCGACGGTGTTGTAGTTCGGCAGACCGATGTGGGTCGTGCCGCCCTTGCCCGGAGTCACGCCGGCAACCATCTGGGTGCCATAGGCGAGCGCCTGCTCGGTGTGGAAGGTGCCGGTGGCACCGGTCATACCCTGGGTAATGACCTTGGTGTTCTTGTTGACGAGAATGGACATAGGGGAATCCTAATTCCTGTTCCTGGTGTAGGCCGATTCCGGCTTGGGAAGCGCCATGGCGCAATTCCGCGAAGTGCAACCGTCCAAGTCGTAAAATCAACGGGCCAGTAAGCCGAGCCCGCCCGCTCCGGCACTTTGCCGGGCGGGCCGGGCCGGTCAAACGGATCAGGCCAGCGAGCCGTCGATAGCCTTGCAGGCGACCAGCAGTTCCTTGACCGCGTCGATCGAGACCTGGAGACCGGCTTTCGCCTTCTCGTTCAGTTCGATCTCGATGACCTGCTCGACGCCATCGGCGCCGATCACGACGGGCACGCCGACATAGAGGCCGTCGACGCCGTACTGGCCTTCGAGGTGCGCGGCGCAGGGCAGGACGCGCTTCTGGTCGCCCAGGTACGATTCAGCCATGGCGATCGCCGAAGCGGCGGGAGCGTAGAAGGCCGAGCCGGTCTTCAGCAGGGCCACCACTTCGCCGCCGCCGTTGGCGGTGCGCTTGACGATGGCGTCGATGCGATCCTGGGTGGTCTTGCCCATCTTGATGAGGTCGGGAACCGGGATGCCCTTGACGGTCGAGTATTCGACCACCGGCACCATGGTGTCGCCGTGGCCGCCGAGCACGAACGAGGTCACGTCGCGGACCGAAACGCCGAATTCCCAGGCCAGGAAGGTCGAGAAGCGGGCCGAGTCCAGCACGCCGGCCATGCCGACGACCTTGTTGTGGGGCAGGCCCGAGAATTCGCGCAGCGCCCAGACCATCGCGTCGAGCGGGTTGGTGATGCAGATCACGAAAGCGTCGGGTGCGTTGGCGGCGATGCCTTCGCCGACTGCCTTCATCACCTTGAGGTTGATGCCCAGCAGGTCGTCGCGGCTCATGCCCGGCTTGCGGGCGACACCGGCGGTGACGATGATGACGTCGGCGCCGGCAATGTCGGCATAGTCGTTGGTGCCGGTGATCTTGGCGTCGAAGCCCTCCACGGGACCGCACTGCGACAGGTCGAGCGCCTTGCCCTGCGGCAGGCCTTCTGCGACGTCGAAGAGGACGATGTCGCCCAGTTCCTTCTGCGCGGCGAGGTGCGCGAGGGTGCCGCCGATGTTGCCGGCGCCGATGAGGGCAATCTTCTTACGAGCCATGATGCTTGCTTGTCCTTCCCAGAGGCGGGATCGACGGACGAAAAGGCGGCCTGCTGTGTCCCGCTAAAGGCAGGTGCCGGTGTTCAACGAGGGGCGACCTACGCCCCTCAAACCGACATTGCAACCGTGAAAAGCCCGCGCAAAGGGCTGGTGGGGCAGTTTTTACTGATAATAGTTCGCAATTGCAATAGTGGGCGGGAATGCGCGGAAAACTGGCCCGGGAAGCGGGGTTCGGAGCCTGTTTTGCGCAACCCGGCGGGCGCAGATTGCATCCAAGTGTCTCGCACGGCGGTATGACAGGCAAGCGTCGGGGAGGGCGAGTCGCCTTGGAGGAAGGGCAGGCGGTCGCGAGTCACGGCGGCGGCGGCGAGACTGTCAGGCGTTCGTGGTGAGCCGTCTGGCGAAGGCTTCGGCCATGCGGTGATCGAGCTGCCGGCAGATGGCGATCCACCAGTCGCAGGCCGCGATGTCCCCCGCGAGGCGCGCGGCGGCGGCATTGGCGCGGGCATGGGAGGCGGCGGACAGGCCGTGGCGGGCGAAATGGCGCAAGGCTTCGGCGAAGATGCGCTCGTTCGCGGCCAGGGTGGCCGCATCCTGCTGCTGCGCGGTGGCGTGCCCCTCCGTCCGCTGCCGGCGCGTTCGGCGACGAGTGCCGTTGTCGTTGACCGCGCCGAGCGGCACGGATGGACACAGCGCTCGCACGATCACAGGACACGTCCCGCCTTTGGCGGCGGAGAAGCGGATTGCCATGGTATCGGGCCTCTTGTCTTCGGCGTTAGGGGGTGGTGCCGCGACCCCGTTATAGGATTGCAGGCGCTAAGCCTTAATGAGGGCGTATGGTTGCCGAAACCTTGAGAGGGGAATCGGGAGGTTTACTGAACCGGTTGCCCGATCCAGCGCCCGGAATTGGCATAGTCGGGCCTGATCCCATGGGCCTCGGGCAGGTTCCTCGCCCGGTATAGCGCTTCGCCGCCCCGTTCGCGCACGTCGCTGGCATAGGCAGGGACGGCGGCCTGCACGAGGGTGGCCGGAGCGGAGGCGGGCTGGATGGCGGTGTCCGGCCGGATCGGGGTTGCCGCCTCGAAGGCGCGCTGCACCGCGAGCGGGTCCAGCGCGGCGTTGGCGACCGCTCTGGCGGCGGAATCGTCATGGCGATGCGGCGCGGCGAGCGGCTCCCCGCCGAAATAGGCGAAGCGGAAGGCCGAAGGGCTCCCCGCCGGTCCGCTCAGGGCATAGAAACGGTGCGCGCCGATCGTCGAGAGATAATGGAGGCTCGGCGCCCAGTAGGGATTGACCTGGACGGTGTGGTAATGCGTGGCCAGGCCGACCGGCGCGTAGACGTAGCCGGAAAGCGCCGCGCGGGCGACTTCCTGCGCACGCTGCCAGAAGAAGCGCTGCGGCGCGCGTGCCAGCGACCCGTCGCAGGTGAAGGAGAACTGGCAGCCGGTCGAGCGCTCGGAGCCCTGGTAGACCACGCCGCAGACGGTCTTGGGATAGGCGGGATGGGCCAGCCGGTTGAGTACGACCTGCGCCACCGCGCGCTGGCCGGCATCCGGCTCGCTGGCGGCCTCATAGTAGATCGCGGCGGTCAGGCACTGGAGCGCGCGGCTGCGGTCCACCCCGGAATTGTCGATGCGCAGCGCGCGGGCGACCGGGCCGGGGCCGGTCACGCCGTCATCGGCATCGGAATGAATGCCTTCGCCGATCCTGAGCACAGGCTCTTCGGCATCGAGATAGTAGAAGGCCGAACCGGGGAAGCTGGCTCCGGCCTGCTCGAAGGGCATCGGCAGGACCGTCTGTTCGGGCGACCGCGCATCGGCGATGGAGAATTGCTGCCAGGAGCCCGGCGAGGCGAAGGCGGGCAGTGCCACGGCGGCCAGTGCGGCGAAACCCAGCGACCAGCGCCGGCGCGCGCGGCGTGCGACATGTCGCCGGCCGCCGCGCGCGAAGTGCCCGCGGAAATCGCGCGGACGCGCTTCCCAGGGTTCGAGGCAGGCAGGAAGGGCGGCAGCGGTCACGAATTGTCCTCTTGGCGCGTCCTTTCGGGGGACGGGCGCATCTTGCGCCTAACCCGCTTTGCGGCGCGCGGCATCCCTGCAGATCGGCACGTCCCGAAGCGGTACAGGCCCTGCCGATAGCCTTAATGGCTTAAGAGAATCTTCCGGTTTTCCCGGCGGCGATACCTGGCGCGGCCTTTACCGGCCCTGCTTGCCAATCCTCGCGCCGGACAGTATCGGCGCAAGCGACGTCATGGGTGGCCCGGAGCCGGGCCCAGGATTGGAACCTGGTGGGAATTTCGGCGAAAGCCCGAAGCTGCCCCCGCAACTGTGACCGGGGAGCGCCCCCTCCACGCGATGCCACTGGGTCAAACCGGGAAGGCGGAGGCGGCGCGGCGATCCGGAAGCCAGGAGACCTGCCCTTGACGGTCGTTCCGCAGCCGGGCGGGGTGTCCCGGCATGCAGCGAGCACGCGCGCATGAGGAAAGGCGCGCGTCTCCGCCATGGACGGCAATGTCGTTCAAGGTTGGAGGAATTACCGTGAAGTATCTGTTTCTGCTGGGGACGGCCCTGTCCGTCGCCACTCCCGCGCTGGCGGACGAAGCCGCAAACGATAGCATCGCAGCGGACGGCATCGTCGTCACCGCGACCCGCACCGAGACGCCGGTGAGCGAGATCGGCCAGTCGGTCTCGGTCGTCACCCGCGAGGATATCGAGCGTACCCAGGCAGTCACCGCCACCGATGTGCTGGCCCGCCTGCCGGGCGTGACCTTCACCCAGTCCGGCGGCTTCGGCCAGCCCGCCAGCGTGTTCATCCGGGGCGCCGAGAATGCGCAGAGCCTCGTGCTGATCGATGGCGTGCGCATCAACGATCCGGGCGATGTCGGCGGCGGCTTCGACTTCGGCAGCCTGACGGTCGGCCAGTTCGACCGTATCGAAGTGGTGCGCGGCTCTTCCGGAGTTCTCTGGGGCAGCCGCGCCATCGGCGGCGTCGTCAACCTCATCACCGCACGCCCGACCGAGCAGTGGACCGCGCGCGGCCAGGCCGAATATGGCTGGCGCGACCAGAAGCAGCTCGGCGCCTCGGCGGCGGGCAAGGTGGGCCCGGTCGGCCTGACGCTGGGCGGCAACTGGCTCAAGGGCGACGGCTATTCCGCCTTCGACGAGCGCCTCGGCGGTAAGGAAAAGGACGGCTTCGAAAGCAAGAGTGCCAATGCCCGCGCCGAAGTGGAACTGCTGGGCGGCCTGTCCGCCGACGCCGGGACCTACTGGACCAAGGCCAACTACGATTACGACAACACCGGCGCCGATGCCCTGAACGTGGGCATGAAGCGCGACACGGTGGGCTATGCGAACCTTCGCTACAAGGGGCTCGACGGCCGCCTGACCGCGCGCGTGGGCTACGGCCTCACCGACACCCGCCGCATCTCGGACGACGCGGTCTTCGGTCCCTACACCACCAACGGCCGCGCGGACCGCTTCGAGGGGCAGGTTTCCTACACGCCCGTCGACATGGCGAGCATTCTCGTCGGCGCCGAGACCGAGAAGCAGAAGTTTTCGGACAACTACGGATCGAAGGACTCGACCTCGATCGACAGCTACTTTGGCATGCTGACGCTGCGTCCGGTCACCGGACTGACCCTGAACGGCGGGCTGCGCTACGACGACAATTCGGACTTCGGCCACAAGACCACGTTCTCGGCCAATGGCGCCTGGGTGATCGGCGGCGGCGAGAGCGCGCCGATCCTGCGCGCCAGCTATGGCGAGGGCTTCAAGGCGCCGTCGCTTTACCAACTCTATACCAATGGCGGTTTCCGCGCGCTCGATCCCGAGACCTCGAAGTCGTGGGACGTGGGCGTCGAGCAGCCCTTCGCGGAAGGGCACGGGACGTTCTCGGTCACCTATTTCGACCGCAAGACCAAAAATCTGATCGACTACGATCTGGCCGAATGGAACTACTACAATGTCGGCCGGGCCCGCGCGAAGGGCGTGGAACTGGGCATGCAGGTGAGCGACTGGAACGGCTTCGACATGAGCCTTTCCGCCACGTACCTCGACGCCACCAACGAGGACACCGGCAAGCAGCTGGCCCGCCGTCCCAAGACCAACCTCTACGCCAGCCTCGACAAGCACTGGTCGGACGGCTTCCGCCTCGGCGCGGACCTGCGCGTGGGTGGGGGGCGCTATGACGACGTGGCGAACACCTATTATCTTGGCGGCAATGTCCTGGTGGGCCTGCGCACGGCTTATGACGTGACGCGGAACATCCAGCTCTATGGCCGGGTCGAGAACCTGTTTGACGAGCACTACGAAGTGGTGCGGACATACGGCACGCCGGGCCGCGCGGCTTATGCCGGGGTTCGGGTGAAGATGTGATCCGAGCGCTTTCCCTGACACGGTCGGGACGGGGAAGGCGCAAGGCCCGCCTGCTCGCCGCCGCGCTGGCTCTTGCCGGCCCGGTGGCGGTGCTAGCGGGATGCGGGGGCGGCGATGCGGCCGACGCGCCCGGTTCCGCGAAGGCCGGTGGTCATCCCACGATCGTCTCGCTCAACCCCTGCACGGACGCGATCCTTGCCGAAGTGACAGGGCCGGGCCAGTTGCTGGCGATCTCGAACTACAGCCACGATCCCGAGAGCAGTTCGATGCCGATGGAAGCGGCGCGTCGTTTCAGGGCGGTTTCGGGATCGGTGGAGGAAGTGGCGAGGATCGGCCCGCGTGTCGTCGTCGCCAGCGCCTTCCTCGATCCCGCAAGCGAGGCGGCGTTCCGGCGGCTGGGGTTCGAGCTGGTCAAGGTTCCGATAGCCTCCGACCTTCGGGCCGCGCGCGAGCAGGTGCGCCAGCTTGCACGGCTGGCCGGGCATCCCGAACGGGGCGAGCGGCTGGTCCAGCGGATCGATGCGGCCGTGGCCCGAAACGCGCCGCCCGCCGGAATGCGGCAAATTCCTGCACTGGTGTGGGAATCCGGTGGACTGGTGGCCGGAGACCGGACCCTGATCGTTGACATGATGGAGCACACCGGCTTTACGAATATTGCCGGCGCGCGCGGCCTCTCCCAGGCCGATTATCTGCCCTTGGAGCATGTGCTGGCGGACCCGCCGCGCGTGGTCTTCGCGGTAGGCGATCCGCTCGCCGAGGAGGACCGAATGCTGCATCACCCGGCGCTTTCCGCGCTGACCAGTACCCGGCGTTTCTTGCTGAGCCGCTCCATCCTGTGGTGCGGGGGCCCAACCATTCCGCGTGCGCTCGACGAACTGGCGGCGGCGCGCAGGGCGCTGGCCTCGCCGGAGCCATTGGGCGATTGGACTGTTTCCCTCAGACCATGAACCTGCGTTTTGTCCTGCTGCTGGCTCTCGCGCTTTGTGTCGCGGTGCCTTTGTCGCTGCTGGCGGGCCGCGTTTGGATCAACCCTTTTTCCCCGGAACTTCAGAACGCATCGATCATCCTCGTGCAGCTGAGACTGCCAGCACACAGGGGATTGACGGG
>NZ_LGJH01000121.1 GCF_001298105.1 Novosphingobium sp. ST904
CGGCCAGCTGGCAGAACGCCTGCTACGTCTCGACCTGCTCATCCTCGACGAGCTGGGTTATCTGCCCTTCAGCCCATCGGGCGGAGCCATGCTCTTCCATCTGCTCAGCAAGCTGTACGAGCGCACCAGCGTCGTCATCACCACCAACCTAAGCTTCAGCGAATGGGCTGGCGTGTTCGGCGATGCCAAGATGACCACCGCGTTGCTCGATCGGCTAACCCACCACTGCCACATCCTGGAAACCGGAAACGACAGCTTCCGCTTCCGTGCCAGCACCGCTGCGCCAAAAGCCAGAAAGGAGAAGCCAGCATCTTGAACCTGCCAGGATACGGCAGCACATAACCCATACCCACCCGGGTCAATTCTCAATGGAAACCCTGGGTCACATCTCAGTGGCAATCAACAGGCTCGGGGGCCTGAGACTGCTCTGGCTATCACCAACGAGATAGGGTAGGGGGGTATGCTATGGGACATTTGACCGAAGGCAGTGATGAGCTCCTGAAGCGCGTGCGACGTATCGCCGGGCAGGTCACGGCGATCGAGAAAGCGCTGACCGCCAACGCCGATTGCACGACGACTCTGCATCTCGTTGCAGCGGCGCGCGGCGCCATGAACGGGCTGATGGACGAGATTATTGAAGAGCATGTCCGAGCCCATGTGGCGGACCCCGACCTCACGGCCGAAGATCGTGCCGCGGGAGCAGACGAATTGATCGCGGTCATACGCCGCTACGCGAAATAAGGCTGAGATCATGACGACGTCCCGCGATATTGACGCCTTTGTGCACGACCATGTGTATCTGGGGGCCTCTCACGACGACAACGCTCGTCGGACGCTGTGGGTGGTGGTGCTGACGGCTGTGATGATGATCGGCGAGATTTTCGCCGGCTATGTCACCGGATCGATGGCGCTGCTGGCCGATGGCTTCCATATGGCAACGCATGCTGGCGCGTTGAGTGTCGCAGCGATTGCTTATGCCTATGCCAAGCAGCATGCATCGAACCGGCGGTTCAGCTTCGGAACAGGCAAGGTCGGCGACTTGGCGGGCTTCGCCTCGGCGCTGGTGCTGGGCCTGATCGCCCTGGGGATCGGGATTGAATCGATCCTTCGGCTGTTCGAGCCCATAAAGGTTGCCTTCGGCGAGGCGACCCTGATTGCCGTCGTTGGGCTTGGCGTGAATATCCTCAGCGCCTTCCTGCTGTCGGGCAGCCACCACCACCATCATGGGCATGACGATCATGCCCACGACCATCATGCCCATGGCGGCGACAACAATCTCCGCTCGGCGTATGTGCATGTCCTCGCCGACGCTCTCACATCGGTATTGGCAATCGCGGCCCTTCTGGCAGGCCGCTACCTTGGCTGGGTGTGGATGGACCCCGTCATGGGGATCGTGGGAGCCGTCGTAATCGCCCGCTGGTCCTGGAGCCTGATGCGAGATACCGCCTCAGTCCTCCTCGACTCGACCGACAGCCATGTTGCCGAGGAAATACAGGATCTCGTTGAAGGGCCAGGCGATGTGCGTATTGCCGATCTGCATGTCTGGCGTGTCGGTCCCGAGGCCCATGCCGCCATCGTCGGAGTGGTCGGCAGTGCGGGGATCAATGCAGGCGTGATCCGCGACCGGCTCGTGCCGGTCCATGAGTTGAAGCACCTAACAGTCGAATGCCACTGACGAGGTTGCTGTTAAGTCGCCGTGCATAGACCTGTGCCGTTTCGATGGCACGACCGGGTGGTGTCGAGGGTGCGGTAGGTCCAAACCCGAATGCCGGGCATGGAAGAAGGCGCAGCCTCAACAGCAACGCAAGATTGCTGCCGATCTTCCGCGCCGGCTCGCGAAACTGGCGGGTCGCGAGTTGCAGAAATGAGCGCGAAGGCCCCGCGCGAAGACTAGATTCAAGATTCCAGATGCGTCAGGATCGGACATTCCGGCCGATTGTTACCGTGACAGCTCCTCGCCAGATCCATCAGCGCTGCTCGCATCGCATTAAGCGCGTCCGCCTTGCGGCCAAGGTCGGCTGCGCGGGACTCTGCCAGTGCCTTGACCTCGGCACTGCGCGGGCCCGATCGGACCATAGATCAAGCAGCTTTCGGATTTCTTCGATTGGAAAGCCGAGGTCGCGGGCATTGGCTATGAACCGAAGTCGATGCACATCGGCATCCGAGTAGTCGCGATACCCACTATCCCGCCGCGCCGCCGACGGGATCAGGCCGATTTTCTCGTAATGGCGGATCATCCGCTGAGAGACCCCGCTCGCGTCCGATGCCGCGCCGATGTTCACAATTCCACCCGGTTGAGCCGCAATGCGTTCGTCACGACGCTGACGGAGGACAGTGCCATCGCGGCCGCCGCGATGATCGGCGAGAGCAGGATGCCGAAGATCGGGTAGAGCAGCCCCGCAGCGATCGGGACCCCGGCAGCGTTGTAGATGAAAGCGAAGAACAGGTTCTGGCGGATGTTGGACATCGTTGCTTCGCTCAAACGGCGCGCACGAACGATGCCGTTCAAGTCGCCCTTCAGCAGGGTGACGCCGGCGCTTTCGATTGCGACATCGGTGCCCGAGCCCATCGCAATGCCGACATCGGCGACGGCGAGCGCGGGCGCGTCATTAACTCCGTCGCCTGCCATGGCCACGATGCGCCCCTCAGCTTTCAATCGCGAGACCACATCGCTTTTCTGATCCGGCAACACTTCGGCTTCGACATCATCGATTCCAAGTTTCCGCCCGACCGCTTGTGCTGTTGTGCGATTGTCGCCCGTCAGCATGACAACCCGGATGCCCTCCTTGCGAAGCGCCGCGATAGCCTCAGCCGTCGTTTCTTTGATTGCATCGGCAATGGCAAGGATGCCGGCGGCCTGTCCGTCGATCCCGATGAAGATGGCGGTCGCGCCGTCTTGGCGCAGCTCATCCGCCTGCGGCTCAAGGGCGCGAACCTCGATCCCGTTTTCTGACAGGAAGCCGGCATTGCCCAGCGTGATGCGCTTGCCATCGACCGTGCCGATCGCTCCCTTGCCGGTTGGGGAATCAAAGTCGGTGACCTCGGGGAGCGCAATCCCCCTATCCTTGGCGGCGGCGACCACGGCCAGCGCCAGCGGATGTTCCGATGCCCGCTCCACGCCGGCGGCAAGCCGCAGCAGCTCGGTCTCCTCATAGCTTGTCGCGGGAACGATGCGGGTAACCGACGGCCGGCCCTCGGTCAGCGTGCCGGTCTTGTCGACGACCAGTGTGTCGATCTTCTCCATCCGCTCCAGCGCTTCGGCATTCTTGATCAGCACGCCGAGCCCTGCACCCCGGCCGATGCCGACCATGATCGACATCGGCGTCGCCAGCCCCAAGGCGCAGGGGCAGGCGATGATGAGGACAGCGACAGCGGCGATCAGGCCATGGGCCAGACGCGGCTCTGGTCCCCAGATTCCCCACACGCCAAAGGCAATGAGCGCGATCAGCAGGACCGCGGGCACGAACCATCCCGCGACCTGATCGGCCAGGCGCTGGATGGGTGCCCGCGAACGCTGGGCGTCAGCGACCATCTGGACAATACGCGCCAACATCGTGTCGCGTCCGACCTTCTCCGCGCGAATGACGAGGGCGCCGCTTTGGTTGATCGTTCCGCCGATGACCGCATCGCCCAGCGCCTTTGTGACCGGCATCGACTCGCCCGTCACCATCGACTCGTCGAGCGAGGATCGGCCGTCTTCGACCTTGCCATCGACGGGTACTTTTTCGCCGGGCCGCACACGGAGACGATCACCGACGGCCACCTGCTCGAGCGAGACCTCCTCATCATCCCCGTCGGCGCCAATGCGGCGCGCGGTCTTGGGCGCGAGGTTGAGTAGCGCCTTAATTGCGCCCGAAGTCCGCTCGCGGGCGCGCAGCTCGAGCACCTGCCCCAGCAGCACGAGCACGGTAATGACGGCGGCGGCTTCGAAATAGATCGCGACCGTCCCGTCCATCATCCGAAACGCTGCCGGGAATACCGACGGGGCGATGGTTGCCACCACGCTGTAGGCCCAGGCCACGCCCGTGCCCATCGCGATCAGGGTGAACATATTGAGGTTCCGTGTCCGCACGGACGCCCACCCACGTTCAAAGAATGGCCAACCCGCCCAGAGCACGACCGGGGTAGCCAGCGCAAACTGAAGCCAACCAGATAGTTGGGGCGGTACAAGATTGTGCAGCGCCGGGAAGAGGTGGCTGCCCATCTCCAGGACAAACACCGGGATGGTGAGCAGCAAGGCGATCCAGAAACGCCGGGACATATCCAGAAGTTCACCGCTCGGCCCAGTGTCTGCCGTCACAAGTTCCGGCTCAAGGGCCATGCCGCAGATCGGGCATGGCCCGGGATGATCCTGGCGGACCTCCGGGTGCATGGGGCAGGTCCAGATTGCGCCCGGTTGAGCGGTTGCCGCCTCCTTCTCACCCTCGGACAGGTAGCGCTCCGGGTCAGCGACAAACTTCGTGCGGCAACCCGCGCTGCAGAAATGATAGTCCTCGCCGTCATGCGAGGCATGATGTGACGTTCCCGTCGGATCAACCATCATCCCGCAAACCGGATCTTTGACCGTTTTCACGTCCGTGCCGCCACCGTGCTTGCCGGCGCAGCAGCTATGGGCGCCCGAATTGCTAGCTGGAACAGGATCAGTCACAGGCTCGTCTCCTTATCGACGAAATGCAATCTGGGGTCTGACATCGTGTCAGGGTCAAGCCCGACATGCATATATTTTTGATGGCTGATTCTGCGCTGGCTCTCAGCCGGGCAACAGATTGTGGATCGCCGTTGCAGCCTTGGCGGCCTGACCGGCCGCAACAGCAATTTGATCCAGCCCTTCGACCATGTCGCCAGCAGCGAACAGGCCGCTGACCGTCGTTTGTTGATGCTCGTCGACGACAATGCACCCTGCCTGGTCCAGTTTCGCACCGGCCATGTGCGCGAGTTCCGAGCGAGGGGAGGTTCCGAGGGCAACATAAAGGGTGTCGAAGCGAAGCGATCGGCCATCGGTCAATTGAGCGATCAGATCCTTTCCATCGATCGACAAATCTCGGACAGGGGCGCGTTCGACCGCGATACCGCTTCGAGCCAGATCTGCCTCTTCGGCCTCCGACAGTTGCGAGCCGTCCTGCGCGAGCAAGGTGACGGTGTCGCTATAGTGCCGCACGAACACAGACTCGGCGGCGCCATGGTCTGAGCACCCCAGCACGGCCACCCGCTTGCCGCGTACCTCATAGCCGTCACAGATCGGGCAATAGCGTATCAGACCTTGCACGAGGCCTCGATCATGCGTTTCCAGCGCCATTCGCGGACGATGATTTCTCACGCCTTGGGCAAGCAATATCGTGCGGGTATTGACGGCCTCGACACCTGTAGTGACCAGGAAGCCCGTCCGGGTCTGTACAATCCCATTGGCTAAACCATCGGAGAGCTTCGCGCCGTAACGCAGGGCATGCCGGCGCATCCGCGACAGCAGATCGTCGCCCGATATGCCGTCTGGAAAACCCATCAGGTTGTGCGTGGCTGGAATGGAGGACGCGCGGCCGTCGCCGGCATCGATGACCAGCGTAGAACGCAGAAACCGGCCCAGATAGGTGGCTGCTGTCAGCCCTGCCGGGCCACCGCCTATGATGACGCAATCGTACATGCGAGCCTTTCGCTGACCTCGGCCGTCACTGATATTACGCGGTACGATGCCTCTTCCCTCGAACAGAGACACGCTCTTCCAAAAAAAAGATCGGGTCGTGAGGGGTAAAACGCCAGCGCTGCGTAAATTGAGATGAAGCCCATCGCCTGGCAGGATGGACAGCCGAGGTGCCCACGGGTCGCAGCGTGGCGCCGGGGCGAGCGGATGTGGGGAAGACGGATTGGAATCAACCGATCGCGCTCCGTGTCGCTCGCCCCGCAACAAAGGTTGCAGCATCACGGGCAGGGGCGTCAGCATCATAGTCGGGTGGGAGCAATGGAGACCTACAGCCCTTTCTCGGCCTCGATGGGCCAGGCGCTTTGGGTGATCATGATCGTCGCTGGCCCCCCGCTGATAATCATGTTGGTGGTGGGGCTGATTATCTCAATGATCCAGGCTGCTACATCGATCAACGAACAGACCGTGAGCTTCGTCCCCAAGCTCCTGACGTTCATCTTGTTCCCCGCGCTTTACGGGGCAACCGCTGGCGATCTCCTGATCGACTATACCCGTGACCTGCTGACGCATATTCCGGACGATATCAAATAATGAGGACCGATTTTCATTCGGGGCGACCACGCAAAAACTGGTCGAATACGGGACGGAGTGCTAGCGTCGGAGAGGATCGGCGCGAAAGGGGAGCGGGGTTTGGCGGAGTTTGAATTGCTGGCGCGGCAACTGATCCAGCGATGGAAGGAAGACCCGAACGCGACGTACCAGAGCTGGTTTCTTTGGGATGAGCGCATCAAGAACTTTCGCTCGATCAGGCGTGGTCTGGCTCAGGTGGTTGCTGAGATCGAAGCCGGTCGGTTTGGCGTGGCCTATCGCGGTTCTTCTCTGGAGACGGTCGTTCATTCAGTCGCCGAGCAGAGGCAGATCTTCAAGGGCGCGGACCATGCGTTTCTCTGGAAGCCCAAATTGCGCATTCCCGACATCTATGAAAACCCGGCGAACCAACGCGCGTTTGGTCGATTGCTGGACCATTGCGCCTGTTGCGACACCGCGGAAGAGATCATCGCAGGTATTCACACGATTGATCGTCTGAACATCAAAGGGCTGGGGCCAGCGGTGGCCAACCTCCTCTATTTCCTGCATCCAACCCTCGTGCCGCCGTTCAACACGGCGATCGTCAACGGCTATAACAAGCTGACCGGCGGCAAGGTGAAGCTCGGAAGCTGGCAGCATTTTCTCGCAATGCGCTCGGGCGTGCTCGACCTGAACGAGCGTTTTCGCGATCTGCTGTCGAACGATCTGGGCGCCATTGGTGGCCTTCTGTTCGACATCGGCTCGGGCCGCTATCCCGCGCCCCCGCGCGACGAGGAAGACCAGACTCTAAGATCCTGGGCCGCGCGCCTCGAGCAAGCCCGGGCCGAAGCTCAAACCCTCAACAAAGCGCTGCAAAAGCAGGGCGAGAGTGACCGCACCCATTCGGAAATCCAGGCGTGGCTGCGCGATATCGGTCTAGCGCTGGGGTATGACATCTGGATCGCATCCAATGACCGGGGACGGCTGCATGACGGGGTGCGCTTGGGGGAGGGGTGCCTCGAGAGCCTGCCAACTTCCATTTCGACATCGACGGGAGCGGATGCGATCCGCCTCATCGATGTTTTGTGGCTGGAGCAAGGCGGCGACCGGGTCGCGGCAGCCTTCGAAGTCGAACATTCGACCTCCATCTATTCGGGTATCGTCCGGATGCTGGACCTTGCGCTGAGCGGCAGCGATCTTCACGCGACAGCCGGATTGTTTCTTGTCGCTCCTGACGCTCGCGAAAGCGAAGTCCGCGCGCAAATCGCAAGGCCCGCGTTCAACCGGATCGCGGACCTCAAATCGCCTATCTTCCCTATGGCGAGCTCGAACGGCACAAGGAGGCGATTTCCCGGTTTGGCTCGGGTCTAAAGGCGATCAAGGCGATATCGCGCGCGCTGCCTTGATGCCTTTTACATCCCGGAGGCAGGTGGCGCCAACAGCCCCAACCAGGCAACTAAGATAAGAATGGTAACGGCGCAGCCGGTCTCGATTGCGAGGCTGCGGCGGAGCGACCCTATCGCCGAGGAGGTGTTGCCTGTCTCGATCGCCGCCGCGAGCGACGGCGTCAGAAAGTAGCGATTGGCCGCCGCCAGCAACAGCATCAAGCCGAACAGCAGCAGCTTTGCCACCAGCAGCAGGCCATAGAGGCTGGTAAACATGGATCCCAGATTGGAGGGGCCGATCAGTATCCAACTATTGATCAAACCCGACACGATAAGCAGCGCCACGACCACCGATCCGACCTTCGCAAATCCATCCAGCGCGCGGTGCGAGAGGTGAATGTGATCCACCGCCATGCGCGCGGCAGGGCGGAAAACGAGGAGGCAAAGCGCGAACAACGCGCCTACCCAGATGCCAGCTGCCCAGAGATGGATGATATCGGCACCAAGATGGACCCATCCCAGCAAGCCTTCGTCGGCAGCGCCATGCCCCGTCCAGGCCAAGGTCGCCAGAGCGACAGCGGCGGTCGCTGACAGCGACCACAGGGCGAAAGCGGGACGCCGCCAACCGACGATGGAAAAATAGAGCACGAGCAGGAGGGCCGCGACCCGTACCTGCCAGACCGTCCCGATCGCAGTGCCCGATATGAGAAGATTGACCGTGGCGCGGTCTACCTGATCGAGTGGCACGCCCCCCATCGAGGCCGCCAGGACCATCATGCCCAGGATAGATAATACGATACCGGCCAGCGCGATTGTCGCCAACACCGACCGGAAACGCAGGACCGAGCCGGATGCCCGCTCAGTCCCGCGCAACGTGTAGAGGCCGAACATCGGCAACCCGAAGAGGAGCATGAGATCGAGGAAAAGTCCCAGCCTCACTGCGATCGCTATGATGTCCGGCACGGTCTTACTGGACCTTGAAGGTGTAGCTGCCCTGGATGCGATGGGTGTCAGCAGAGACGACGTGATAGTCGACCTTGTAGGTTCCAACCGGCAACGGCTTGGCAAGCGTCGCGACGAGCGTCTTGCCATCGGCGCCCACGGTGGCCTTGACGCCGTTCATCTTCATCGGCGCCATCTTCATGCCTGGCATTTCGGTCATCGTCAGGTCGAGCCCGGAAAATTGTGCGACGAGCGCTTCAGAAAAGACGAGCTGAATTCTGGTCGGGGCGGCGACCACGGCATTTGCGGCAGGGGTGGCGGCATTGAGCTTAGGGTGAGCCTGCGCAGCGGTAGCGGTGAGGACAGACGCCGCCATGGCGACGGCAAAGATTGTTTTACGAAACATCGATTTCTCCATGGGCGGCGAGACTGCCGACACATCGAATTACGCACCACGCGGCGCCACCCCTCATCAGGCGCGCAAGAATTCTGCAAATCAGAACCCCGGCGGGATTTGCGAATGAGATCTGCGCGACAGATGAGGGATCGAAGCTTGCAGTGCGTATGGACAATTGGATGGGTGTGAGAACCACCCGGATCCAAGGGACGCTGCCGCTCGGGAGGAAGCTATGGAGAATGCTAGGACGACTTGGCTGCGCAGGCACTTTCCAAGTGTAGGTTTTATCGCTGCGACAGCGCTGGTCGGCGGCGCGCTAGCGGGGATCGTCGTCTATGTGGGTGCCTATGACATCGGGGCGGATTCGCCGCACACCAAACCGGTCTATTGGCTGATCGAGCAGCTCCGAGATCGTTCCATCGCCGTGCGATCTCGTGATGTGAATGTCCCGGCCAACCTTGGGGACGTGAAGCGGCTGCAGAGCGGGGCGGGGCTCTACACCGAGATGTGCAGCGGCTGCCATCTCGGGCCAGGACTGGAAAAGTCCGAAATCAGCCAGGGACTCTATCCGAGGGCGCCGGAGCTTTCCCGCGAGGAGCAAAGATCGCCAAAGGAGCAATTCTGGATCATCAAGCATGGGGTCAAGCTGACCGCGATGCCAGCTTGGGGTAAGACCCATAGCGACGAACTGATCTGGGATATGGTGGCTTTCGTAAGGCAACTTCCGCGTATGTCACCCGCCCAATATCAGGCGGCAATAGCCAGTGCGCCCGAAGACCATGACGCGATGATGAAGGATATGCCCGGCATGACGAAGACGGCGCCATAGCGTTGCGGCTGCTCCGTCGCTGTTGCTCAGATCTGCCCGCTATGTGCGATGCTTTGACGGACAGGCTGATAGAGGGGAAAGTAAAGAACACGTCCTGGGCCGTTGCCCCGGATTGATTGAGGATTGGACTTTTCGATGGATACCGACCTGGACCGGCTGCTGAGCCGCTTACGCAACGAACCGACGCATCCGGGGCTGATTGGTCTGGAGGATGCTGTGTTCCGACGCATAGCGGCATTGCCGCAGGTTTCGACCGCGTCTCAATTCCGCCTCGGTGCGGTCGCGGCTTTCGGAGCGGTACTGCTGGGTATCGCCAGCAATGGCTTTACGCCGCGTGCCGAGGCGTCGGTCACGCTATCGCCTTTCGGGCCATCAAATCCGCTTGCCCCTTCGACGCTGCTGGTAGGTTCTCAATGAAGCCCAAATTGCTCCTCCTCGTCGCCATCGTCGCCTTTGCATCGGCGGTTGCGGGCGTGTTCCTGGGCCGCTACTTTTTCCCGCAGCCCAAGGCAGCCGGCGTCGAGCTCCACGATGTCTTGCACAGCAAGCTCGATCTGGATGATCGTCAGAAGGCCAAGATCGAGCTGCTAGAGCAGGGTTTCGCCGTGCGTCGGCGCGCGCTGGAGCTTGAACTGCGATCGGACAATGCGCGTCTCGCAGCCGCGATCGAGGTCGAACATGGCGAAGGGCCGCGTGTGACCGCGGCCGTCGATCAGTCGCATCAGGCAATGGGCGAACTGCAAAAGGAAACGCTCGGGCACATCTTCGCCATGCGGCAAATCCTTCGCCCCGATCAGGCCAAGACCTTCGATCAGGCGGTGGTTCATGCGCTCACCGACGATGCACGGTGAGTCTGGATCTCCAGGCGTGTTCGGACGGTGAACTAGCGGCACTGACGCTTGCCGGTCGGCAGTCGGCTTTCGCCGAGATTATGCGTCGGCACCAGACAGCGATATTTCGACTGGTGCGCGGCCTGGTCGGGAATGCCGAGGAAGCACTTGATCTCACGCAGGACTGCTTTGTATCCGCGTTCAGCCATCTGCGGAAATATGATGGTGCGCGTCCGTTGCGCGCCTGGCTATCCCGGATCGCGATTAACAAATGTCGCGATTGGCGCCGCCGCCAGAGGGTGCGGCAGCTCTTCACATTTGGCTCCGCGCCGTCGGATGATGAGATTGAGCAAGTGCCGGATGACGCACCCTCCGCACATGCCAGTGCTGAATCGAAAATAGAGGTGGAGCGACTGTCGGCGGCGATCAGCGCATTGCCTGCCACGTTGCGTGAAGTCCTGATGCTCAGGACCGTCGAAGGGCTCAGTCAATCAGAGGCCGCCAAAGCGCTTTCCGTCAGTAGCAAGGCTGTGGAGACGCGCCTGTATCGCGCGCGCGCGCGCCTCGCAGAAATACTCGCTGAGGAATGAGGGGTGCGCGCTGCTCGCGCGTAAGGATAAAGAGATACCGCGCTTAAGCGTCTTTTCAGACCCAAAGTGCTGCACGTTGAACAAGGAGATATTATGTCCCCCGGATTGAACCGCCGCGACCTTTTCCGCGGCGCTGCGCTGGCCGGCGGTGGCCTCGCATTGTCGGCATGGCTGCCGGCATGGGCTCAACCCATTTCGTCCGGGATTGCCAAGCCACTGCCAACGGTCAGCGGGAACGATATCACGCTCAAGATCGCGCATCAGATGATGATGATCGACGGCCGACAGAGCCATGCCATCGGCATCAATGGCACTGTGCCTGCGCCCCTCATCCGTCTGCGTCAGGGCCAAAACGTCCGCCTGTCGGTGATCAACGATCTCGAGGAAGACAGCTCGATCCACTGGCACGGCCTGCTTTTGCCGTTCCAGTTCGACGGCGTGCCCGGCATCAGCTTCCCCGGCATCAAGCCCAAGTCGACCTTTGTCTATGAGTTCCCCATCGTCCAGGCTGGCACCTATTGGTATCATAGCCATTCGGGGCTGCAGGAGCAGTTAGGTCATTACGGACCGATTGTCATCGACCCGGAAGGCGAGGATCCGATTCAGTCGGATCGAGAGCATGTCATCGTGCTCTCCGACCATAGCCAGATGCATCCGCACGCAATTTTCCGGAAGCTCAAGCAGGTCGGCGGTGGCTATTTCAATTATCAGCGGCAAACGCTGGCCGGTTTGCTGGCCAAGGAAGACCAACCCCTCAAGGACCGACTTGACTGGGGCAATATGCGGATGGATCCGACCGACGTGTCCGATGTCACGGGCTCGACCTATACCTATCTCGTGAATGGGCATGGCCCACGGGACAACTGGACCGCGCTTTTCAAGCCAGGTGAGCGCGTTCGCCTGCGTTTCGTCAATGCCTCCGCGATGACGACGTTCAATGTCCGGATTCCCGGTCTCAAACTTACGGTTGTTCAGGCCGACGGGCTCAATGTCAGGCCGGTCGAGGTCGACGAGTTTCAGATCGCGGTTGCCGAGACCTATGATGTCATCGTTACTCCGACCGATGATCGCGCCTACACGCTGGTCGGTGAATCCGTTGATCGTTCGGGCATGGCACGCGCCACACTGGCTCCGCGTGAAGGCATGACGGCCGAAGTTCCGCCGCTCCGCAAGCGGCCCCTTGCCGATATGAAGGACATGGGCATGGGGGACATGGATATGAGCGGCATGTCCGGCATGGACCACGCAGCAATGGGGCATGACATGTCTGCCGGCGGAGCTGCCGCGGGCGGGATGGCAGGCATGGATATGGGGGCCGGCGCGTCGATGCCAAGCATGCAAAAACCGGCGGATAGTTCCATGGCCAACATGCCCGGAATGGGCAGCGGGTCCGGTGATACAATGGGCGGCATGGCGATGGGCGGAATGGGCGGCATGAACATGCGCGACGCCAGCAAAGCGCCGCAGGTTAAGATGGGACCGGGTGTCCAGACGATCTCGCCCATGCCGATGGATCGCACGGGAGAACCGGGACAGGGTCTCGAAGACGTTGGCCACCGGGTTCTTGTCTATCGCGATCTCATGGCGGTGGAGCGCAACCCCGATGTTCGCGCGCCAGACCGCGCGATGGAAATCCACCTGACCGGGAATATGGAACGCTATATGTGGTCGTTCGATGGGGTGAAGCTCAGTGACAAGCGCGAGCCCATTCCCTTTATCGAAAACGAAAGGGTCCGCGTCACGCTCGTCAATGACACGATGATGTCGCACCCGATCCATCTTCATGGGCATTTCTTCGAGCTGGTGACCGGGCATGGCGAGTATTCGCCGCGCAAACACACCGTCAATGTCGCACCAGGAGGCAAGGTAAGTTTCGACGTCACCGCAGACGCAGTCGGCGACTGGGCGTTTCACTGCCATATGCTCTATCACATGCATGCCGGGATGATGCGCGTCGTCTCTGTCCGTCCCCGGGGAGATGCCGCATGAAGTCGCTTCTCCTTCTGATCGGCGCGGCCCCGCTCGCCTTGGCGACCCCAGTCAGCGCGCAGTCGATGCAGAATATGCCGGGCATGAACATGCCTGCTGCTCAGCCAGCGGCGAAGAAAAAGCCGGTGGCCAAGCCAGCAAGCCAGCCCAGGCGCGCCGCTGCGCCCACGGCTAAGGGCAAGCCTGCCACCCCGAAGCGCCGGGCACCGGCAGCAAAACCCAAGTCGGCGCCGCACGACATGTCGGCATGGGGGCTATGTCCGGCATGGAGATGCCCGGTGACAAGACGCCTCCAACGGCTGACCCGCATGCCGGCCACGACATGTCCGGCATGCTGGCATGACCATGCCCGATGGGGCGGGCGGTACGATGAAACACGACATGCCCGGCATGGACATGCAGGCGGCACCCGGCGGTCAGCCGATGCAGCACGATATGTCGTCGATGCCCGGCATGGCGATGGATGGGCCGATGGCAGCCCATGGCGCTGGTGGCACCAGTCTCATGCCCGGCAACGCCCCTGCACCCCAACCTCCTACCGACAACTATGCCGACCGCGTCTACAAAAACGGCGAGATGGCGGCTTCGCGTACCATGCTGCATAAGGAACATGGCGGCTCATCCAGCTCGATGATCCTGTTCAATCTGGCGGAATATCAGGTCCGTAACGGCCGCGACGGCTATCGGTGGGACGGGGAGGCGTGGTTCGGCAAGGATCTCGATCGGCTGGTGGTCAAGACAGAGGGTGAGGGCGTTCTTGCTGGCAGAAGCGGCACCTACATGGAGACCGCAGAAGTTCAGGCGCTCTACAGTCGTGCACTCGACCCTTATTGGAACCTCCAGGCGGGTGTCCGTTACGATTTCAAACCCAACCCATCCCGTACTTATGCGACGATCGGTATTGAGGGGGTGGCGCCTTACTGGTTTGAGACCGAGGCTGCCCTGTTTCTGTCGAACAAAGGCGAGGTGTTGGGGCGGATCGAGGGCTATTATGATCAGCGTATCACGCAACGCCTCATTCTCCAGCCGCGCCTGGAAGTGAACCTTTCAGCACAAAATGTCCCGGAGACGCGGATTGGAGCGGGCATCACGAACGCCGAATTGGGACTGCGTTTGCGTTACGAACTGCGCCGCGAATTTGCCCCCTACATCGGCGTTTCTTACGACCGAAAGTTCGGGCGGACGGCGGACTATGCACGCTCAGACGGAGGGGACGTGAAGGCGGCCAGCTTTGTAATCGGTGTTCGGACCTGGTTCTGAGAAGCGCCAAACTCCGCTTCCACATCGGGGCTAGCCGCGTTCATCGCTGGTTAGCCCTGGTTATCGGCGTCCAGCTGCTGCTTTGGTTTGCGAGCGGTCTTGTCATGAGCCTGTTGCCGATCGAGCGAGTCCGCGGTGAACATCTCGTCGAGCGATCGTCGCCGGCGATATTGGAACAGTCGAGATCGCGCGCGCCGTTGGACCTAGTGTTGCGCGCGGCGACCAGACCCGTGCGTGAAGTCCGATATCGCGCGCTGCTCGGCCGCGAGATTGCGGAGGTCGAGTCTATCGATGGGACGATCTCACTCCACGATGCAGAAACAGGTCGTCGACTTGGTCCCGTGAACGCTGCGATGGCTCGCGCGGTGGCGATACAGGCCTACCGTGGTACGTCGGAGCCGCCGAGCGTGCGCCTGGTTGTGGCGTCGACCCCAGAATTCAAGGGCGTCCTGCCGGCCTGGCGGGTGGACTTCCCTGACCGCGAAGCGACCCGCGTCTATGTTGCCCAGAATAGTGGTCGGATCGTCGCTGTGAGAAATGGAACGTGGCGCCTGTACGATTTCTTCTGGGCGCTCCACATCATGGATTGGAAAAACCACGAAAATTTCAACACGCCGTGGTTGATGGCGTTTGCCGCAGGTGGTCTCGCATTGGCGATCGCGGGTTCGGCACTTTTGTATCTTCGGTGGCCGCGAAAGCGACGCCGCACGGGTTGAATAGTCAAGCAGGATCGGGGCGGGGGCCAAAGGAGACGACCAATGATGAAAAATGCCTATGCGAGCCTCGCCCTGCAGACCTTGGTTGGCGGCGTCATCATGTATCTGGTGATGTTCGTCATGATCGACAGCTTGGGGAGCTTCTACAACAACCTGAATATGCTCTACATGACGCTAATGATGGTGGCGCCCATGGTGGTGCTGATGGTCCTCGCGATGGGCCATATGTTCCCGTCGAAAAAGGCAAACGCGGCCCTTATATTAGGGTCAGTTGCGATATTCGCCGGATCATTTGCCCTCATCCGCACGCAAACAACGATCGGCGATACAGCATTCCTCCGATCGATGATCCCGCATCATTCGGGCGCGATCCTGATGTGCCGCGAGGCCTCCTTGAAGGATCCGGAAATCGTTCGTCTGTGCAGCGGCATCGAGGAATCTCAGCGCCGCGAAATCGATGAAATGAAGGCTATTCTAGCCCGCAAGTAGGCTTCGCGCTCCCGTTCCCGTAAATTTTGTGCCGCCTCACGAGGGAAATGGCGCGCCCATGCGTATTATCAATGCGGGGCGCTGAGGAGAGAATTGTGAAGAAAATAGTCCCCATCATCATCGCTGGATTGGTGGCCGCGCCGGCGATCGCCCAAATGCAGGGCATGGACCATAGCAAGATGGACATGCGCCAGACCATGAACCCCACGCCAGCCAATCCTTACCCGCCTGCAGAAATGGAGATGCATCAGAAGATGATGTCCGCCACGGGCAGCGATGCAACGGAGACCTGGGTGCGCAAGATGATCGAGCATCATCGCGGTGCGATTGCGATGTCACGCATCGTTTTGCGCGACACCAAGGACGCGCAGGTCCGAATGGTGGCGAACAAGTCAATCACCGAGCAAACGCGAGAAGTGGGCGAGCTTCAAGGCTGGCTGAGAGCCCACAACAAGCGCGCCCAATAGACCTTTCCTCCCCCGCCCAGGGGCGGGGGAACCAATAAGGGATCGTATGACACTCAAATTTGCCCTCGCTGCGTTCATAGCAGCCTTCTCCGTCGCCAGCGCCGAAGCTGCCCCGATCATCATGCATCGTGACCCTGGTTGCGGTTGCTGCGAACAGTGGGCGGCCCAGGTGCGCAGACAATTTGGACAAAGCGTCAATATCGTCGACGACCAGCAACGCGGCCGCTTTCAACGCGCTCAAGGCGTGCCCGCTGCGCTGGCATCATGCCATACTGCAATTGTCGATGGCATAGTTTTCGAGGGCCACGTTCCCATTGCCGACATGAAGCGCGCGATCGCGAAGCGCCCGAAGGGCGTAAAGGGATTGGCCGTAGCGGGCATGCCGCTGGGTTCTCCGGGGATGGAAGTCCCCGGCCAAAAACCACAACCCTACTCTGTCATCGCCTTCGGATCGGCGGGTCAGACGGTATTTGCCCGACACGGCGGGTGACCATCTCGTTGATCTTTGATGCTACGAGGCGTAATAAATAACGGCTGTGAAACGCGTTTTGCAACTTCTTCTCCTTCTGGGAGCCATGGTTGGCTTGATTGGCCAAGCGGCGGCCTTTGCGTCCGCTCCGCCTGCGATGTCCGCCCCAATGGCCACGTCTGTGCAGGCCGTGGCTGGGATGTCGGAAGACTGCATGAAGATAATGGCACAGCAGCAACAACCTGCTCAGAAGCCTTGCAAGGGCATAACCCTGGAATGCATCGCGGCCATGGGCTGCGTCGTTCCGCTGGCCGTTCGTAATGACGCGCCTATGCTGGAAGCACGCGAAGCCAGTCCAGCTCTGCCCTTCTGGGCAACCATCACTGTCCTGCACGGCAGTGACCTCACTCCCGAACCGGAACCACCGACTCTCCTTGGCTGATCGACACCGGCTGCCAGGCTGACAGGATTCTTGCGTCTATCGCGCATCTGAAAATCCTGTCTGACCCGCGGCTACCACGATATTTTGCCCAAGGATTACAGTCATGAAGAACCGTGTTTTCTATGCCCTGCTGGGCATTGCGCTTGCCGCTCCCGTTGCCGCTTTCGCCGGCGAACCCAACACAAACTCGCAGTCTGGCCATTATGAATGGCGTCAATCGCCAAACTATGGCCCGCGTGCGCCATCTATGAGCCCCCGTCGCGTCTGGGTGCCCGATGCTCCGCAGATGGCGAACTGCAACTGCGACATGATGAAGATGAGCGCGGCGGACTGCATGAAGGAGATGCATAGCATGGCATCGCCTTCGTCGGCTCCCTCGGCCGGCTAGGCACAGCCTCTGGCCGTGTAAGGTCGCATAGACGGCCAGGCCAGCAGTGGCGGCGGGATTGCCCCCATCCCGCCGCCACTGACATGCCTGCCAGAGTGCGCGACGCCGGCCTGATCCTCCGATCAGGAGTTTTCCATGCGATTGTTTGTTTGTCTGCCGCTGCTCGCGGCAATCCCCGGCGTTGCATTCGCTGGTCCCCTCACTTTCGACGCTGCGCTCCAGCGCGCGCGGCAGGAAGCGCCGTCGATCAAGGCCAAGGCGCTCGCCGCCGAGGCCGCTCGTTCCGCTCGTGGCGCGCCGGATCGCTACCTGATCCGACTCTGGCCGTTGGGCTCGACAGTTTCCCGATCTCGGGGCCATTGGCGTTTGCTCCCGGGCAGGACAATTTCACGATGGCGCGGGTGGGCGTGTCCCAGGATATTCCCAACCTCGCCAAGCGCCGTGCGCAACGCGCCCGCGCTGACAGCGATATCAAGGCTGCAGATGCCGACACCGCATTTGAGGCGCGTTCGGTTGAGGTCGGCACTGCGCTTGCCTGGATCAACCTTGCCTATGCCGAGCGCCGGCTGACCGCGCTTGATGATCTTCTAGCCCGTCTGGAGCGCGTGGTGCGGACAACGCCCAGTGCCGTCGCGTCGGGCAATGCCCGGCCTGCGCAGACTCTTGCCGGCCGACAGGCTATCGCCTCATTAGAAGATCGTCGCAGCGAACTGGTCTCAAACATAGCGCGGGCACGGGCTGCTCTGACGCGATGGACGGGTGACCCGGCGCCTGAAATTGCCGGATCTATTCCCGACTTCCCTGTCGATGGGGCCGAACTGCGCGCTGGCCTGGATCGCCTTCCCACCATGGCAATGATCGACGCCCAGTCCGGTCAGGCAATGGCCGATGTGCGTATGGCCGATGCCAACCGCCGTTCCGACTTCGGGGTGAACCTTGCCTATCAACGCCGCGACCCTCGTTTTGGAGATTATGTGTCAGCCGGTGTGACGGTCAGTCTGCCCTTCTTTACCCGCAGTCGACAGAATGCGGGCATTGCGGCGGCCCAGGAGAATGCCGGACGCATCCTGGCCGAACGCGACGCGGCCCTGCGGGCGCTGGCCGCTGATCTCGAAACCGATCTTGCGGACCATATCATGCATCATGAACAGTGGCTGCGCGCGCGGGACACATTGCTGCCACTCGCCGAGCAGCGGGTGACGTTGGAGACGGCAAGCTACGGGGCAGGTCGCGCCAATCTTGTCGATATCGCGGATGCCTATGCGGCCCTTGCCGACGTCACCCTCAACACTCTCGACCGTGAAGCCCTTGTCGCTGCTGACGGTGTTCGACTGAACCTTACGTATCGGAGCGAATCGCAATGAGCCATTTCACAATCCCTCGGGGCGGCCTTTTCGGTGCCGCGGCGCTGCTCGCGGTCGCCGCTGGCGGGGTCGGTTTCACCATCTCTGAATGGAGAGGAGGATCACCCGACGCTACGGCCGCCAAACCGCCGGCACGCAAGATCCTCTATTGGTATGACCCGATGATCCCCGCTGAGCATCATGACGGTCCAGGCCTGTCGTCGATGGGAATGCAAACAATCCCGCGCTATGCGGATGAGGTGGGGGCAAGCGCGGCACAGCCGGGAATATCGATCGACCCGTCCGCCTCCCAGGCGCTCGGGATGCGAACGGTGGCTGTGCGGCGCGGCGAATTGGCGAGCAGTCTCACCGCCACCGGCACGATCGACTTCAACCAGCGCGACGTTGCGATCGTTCAGGCGCGTGCAGGCGGCTTCGTTTCCCGTGTCTATGGCCGCGCACCTGGTGATGTGATCGGTGCAGGCGCGCCGCTTGCCGATGTTCTGGTGCCGGAATGGGGCGGCGCACAGACCGAGTTTCTGGCGGTCCGCCGCACCGGCAACGCCGCTCTGATCCAGGCCGCGCGTCAACGGCTCATGCTGCTCGGCATGCCCTCCGGCACGATCGCATCGGTCGAGCAAACCGGACGACCGCATAATGTGATCACCATCTCCACGCCCACGGGCGGCGTGATCAAGACGTTGAACGTGCGGGGCGGCATGACCTTGATGGCAGGCCAGACGCTTGCCGAGGTCAACGGGCTCGGCACGGTCTGGTTGAATGCCGCCGTGCCGGAAGCGGTCGCCGGTCCCTTGAAGCCTGGACAAGCGGTGCGAGCCGCGCTTGCAGCCTTCCCCGGCGAAACCATCTCCGGGCGCGTTTCGGCGATCCTCCCCGAGACACAGGCCGACAGCCGCACACTCACCGTTCGGATCGAGCTGCCCAATCGCGGCGGGCGACTGCGTCCCGGCATGTTTGCGACCGTCTCGTTTGGCGGGAGCGCGCAGCCGGCGTTGCTGGTGCCGTCCGAAGCCCTGATCCGCACTGGCAAGCGCACGTTGGTCATGCTCGCGCTCGACAAGGGGCGCTACCGCCCTGCCGAGGTGCAAACTGGGAGGGAAGCTGGCGATGATACGGAGATTCTGGCGGGCCTGAGCGAAGGCGAAAAGATCGTCGCTTTGGTCGAGTTCCTGATCGATTCCGAAGCAAGCCTCTCGGGCGTGGAAGCACGGCCGATCGGTGCTGACATGCCAAAGAGTCCTGCCAAACCTATGCCGACCGGCGCAGTCTATGAGACCGTCGGTACGATCGAAAAGATCACCGCCCAGTCGGTGACGCTGAGCCATCAAGCCGTGCCAGCCATTGGCTGGCCAGCGATGACGATGACGTTTCAGCTCACAGACCCGAAAGTCGCGCGCGGCTTAAAGACGGGCGACCGGGTCCGGTTCGGGTTCGATCAACCACCGAGTGGACCAACCGTGCGACGCATGGCGAAGGTAATGGGCCAGTGATCGCCCATCTCATCCGCTGGTCAGTCAGAAACCGCTTCTTCGTCATGATTGGGGTGCTGACGCTGATCGGCGTGGGCGTCTGGGCGGTGCGATCGACCGCGATCGATGCGTTGCCCGATCTCTCGGACACGCAGGTGATCATCCGCACCTCCTATCCCGGGCAGGCGCCGCAGATCGTCGAGAACCAAGTCACTTATCCGCTCACCACCACAATGCTCTCTGTGCCCGGCGCAAAGACCGTCCGCGGCTATTCCTTCTTCGGCGACAGCTTTGTCTATGTGATCTTCGAGGACGGCACCGATCTCTATTGGGCGCGCAGCCGCGTGCTCGAATATCTCAACCAGGTACAAGGCCGGCTGCCGGCCAGCGCCCGCAGCGCGCTGGGGCCGGATGCGACCGGGGTGGGCTGGGTCTATGAATATGCGCTGGTCGATCGCACTGGCCGCCACGATCTCTCGCAGCTTCGCGGGCTTCAGGACTGGTTCCTGCGCTACGAGCTGAAAACGGTAACGGGGGTCGCAGAGGTCGCCAGCATTGGCGGCATGGTGAAGCAATATCAGGTGCTGCTCGATCCGGTGAAGCTCGCCGCCTACGGCGTGACCCACGCCCAGACGGTCGATGCCATTCAGAAGGCCAATCAGGAGAGCGGCGGCTCGGTACTGGAGATGGCCGAGGCCGAATATATGGTCCGTGTCTCCGGCTATCTGAAGACGCTCGACGATTTCCGCGCCATTCCCTTAAGGACCGCAGCCGGCGGTGTGCCGGTGCGACTGGGCGACGTTGCCACGATCCAGGCCGGCCCCGAGATGCGGCGCGGGATTGCCGAACTGAACGGTGAGGGCGAGGTCGCGGGCGGCGTTGTGATCCTGCGCTCGGGCAAGAATGCGCGCGAGACAATCGCGGCGGTCAAGGACAAGCTCGCAGAGCTCAAGAAGGGCCTGCCACCCGGCGTCGATGTGGTTACGGTCTATGATCGCTCGCAGCTCATCGACCGCGCCGTTGAGAATCTGACCCACAAGCTGGTCGAGGAATTCATAGTCGTTGCGATCGTCTGCGGGCTCTTCCTTTGGCATGTCCGTTCGGCGCTCGTTGCAATTCTCACGCTTCCGCTTGGTGTGCTGGCAGCCTTCGTCGTCATGCGTTTCCAGGGGGTCAATGCCAACATCATGTCGTTGGGCGGCATCGCGATCGCCATCGGCGCGATGGTCGATGCCGCGGTCGTCATGATCGAGAATGCCCATAAGAAAATCGAGCGATGGGAGGAGGATCACCCGGACGAACATCTCGAGGGGGATACCCGATGGACCGTCATCACCGAAGCGGCAGCCGAAGTTGGGCCAGCGCTGTTCTTCAGCCTTCTGATCATCACCCTGTCGTTCATTCCGGTGTTCACGCTGGAAGGACAGGAAGGGCGGCTGTTCGCACCGCTCGCTTTCACCAAGACCTATGCGATGGCGTCGGCGGCGATCCTTTCGGTGACCCTGGTGCCGGTGCTCATGGGTTTGCTGATCCGGGGCAAGATTCCGCCCGAGCAGTCCAACCCGGTCAATCGCTGGCTGACGAACATCTACCGGCCCGCGCTCGACTGGACGATGCGGCGGCCAAGGACCGTACTGCTGATCGCGGCGCTCGCTTTGCAACAACCGCCTGGCCGCTCACCCAGCTTGGCGGCGAGTTCATGCCGAAGATGGAGGAGGGTGATCTGCTCTACATGCCCTCGGCGCTGCCGGGTCTCTCGGCGGCGAAGGCGTCGGACCTGCTCCAGCAGACCGACCGCCTGATCAAGACCGTGCCCGAGGTCGAGAGCGTGTTCGGCAAGGCGGCCGCGCCGAGACTGCCACCGATCCTGCGCCGCTTGAGATGTTCGAGACGACGATCCAGTTCAAACCTCGCGACCAATGGCGACCGGGCATGACTCCGGACAAGCTGGTCGAGGAGCTTGATCGAACGGTAAAACTGCCCGGCCTCGCCAATGTGTGGGTGCCGCCCATTCGCAACCGGATCGACATGCTGGCGACCGGCATCAAGAGCCCGATCGGGGTCAAGGTGTCGGGTGCTGACCTCGCTGAGCTCGACCGCATCGCGCACGATCTCGAGACAGTTGCGAAAACCGTGCCTGGGGTCAGTTCGGCGCTCGCAGAGCGCTTGACGGGCGGGCGCTATGTCGATGTCGATGTCGATCGGGCCGCTGCCGCCCGATTTGGGCTCAATATTACGGACGTGCAGCGGATCGTCTCTGGCGCGATCGGCGGCGAGACGATCGGCGAGACGGTCGAGGGGCTGGCACGGTATCCGATCAGCGTCCGCTATCCGCGGGAGCTACGCGACAGTCTTGACGGAATACGGATGCTGCCGGTCCTGACCCCGTCCGGACAGCAGATCACGCTCGGCACCATTGCGCGCGTCTCGATCGCTGAGGGGCCCCCGATGCTCAAGACCGAAAACGCCCGCCCATCGACCTGGGTCTATGTCGACGTGCGCGGACGCGACCTTGCGTCGGTCGTGAGTGACCTGCAGCATGCGATCGCAAGACAGGTGACGCTCTCGCCAGGGGTTAGCGTCGCCTATTCGGGACAGTTCGAATATCTCCAGCGTGCCGTTGCCAAATTGAAGCTCGTCGTGCCAGCGACGCTGCTGATCATCTTCGTGCTGCTCTACATGATCTTCGGGCGGTTCGATGAAGCAGCTTTGATCATGGGCACTTTGCCGTTCGCACTGACGGGCGGCTTCTGGATCCTCTATCTTCTAGGTTTCAACCAGTCGGTCGCGACCGGCGTCGGGTTCATCGCCTTGGCGGGCGTCTCCGCCGAATTCGGCGTCGTGATGCTGATCTACCTTAAGAATGCGCTTGAGGAGCGGGGCGGGGCTCCCGACGCCGATCAGGTGAAAACTGCCGTGCGCGAAGGGGCGCTTTTGCGGGTCCGGCCCAAGGCGATGACGGTCGCCGTGATCCTCGCTGCCCTCTTGCCGATCCTGCTGGGATCGGGCGCCGGATCCGAAGTCATGAGCCGGATCGCCGCGCCGATGATAGGCGGCATGCTGACCGCGCCGCTGTTGACGATGTTCGTCCTGCCTGCCGCCTATCTGCTGCTTCGGCGGCCGAAGATGAAGCCCAATGACCAACACGTTTCATTATAAAGGAGAAGACCATGAACTACGGACGACTGACCTTTGCCCTCGGCCTCGCGGCACTGACCGTCGCTTGCGGGAAAAAAGCCGAACCGCCCGTTGCGGTCGAGACCAACAAGGCAGAACCCGCCGCCGCTATGAGCGGCAACATGGCAAATATGGCGATGGAGCCGTCGGCTGCCACTGCAATCAAGGTGAAGGGACACGGCACGGTCACCGCGATCGACAAGTCTGCGGGCACGATCACACTCGATCATGGCGCCATCCCCGAAGCCAAATGGCCGGCAATGACAATGGCGTTCAAGGCTGCCCCGGCGATCACAGATGCAGTGAAGGTTGGCGATAAGGTCGATTTTGACCTTATGTTGACGGGCAACGCCGGCGAGGTAACGGCGATCCAAAAGCAGCCGTAAATCCGCGCTACTACGGGCGTTCTTAAATCGTAATTAACCTTGTTCGTTCACGCTTGCACTATGAAGAAAGATAGAGCTGGGCGCGAAACGCAGGTCTTGAGCGAAACAACCGGGTGGCGGCAATCATGATTGCCACCGCGTTCGGCTGCGTCGCGCTTTTGTGCGTCATTAGCTGGCCGTTTTTCGACGACTATCGAACCGCGGTGAAAATCCAGAGCGCGGGTGCTGCCGCCTTCGCGCTCTATTTTTTGATGCTCGGCTCACCCACTGCGGCGATAGCGTGCCTCATTTCATGCTCGCAGCTCGTCATCTCCGCGTCAGTGCGCGATCGCTACGTGGTTAAGAGACTTTATGGAGCGACCCTCATTTTGTTGGCCTTCCTCTCGGTTGTGACTTGGCACGGCATCCCGTCGGCTTTGGCATTTGCCGGCAGTTCGTTGGGCAGTCTCGCAAGACTTCAGACCTCAACGACGCGGATGAAAGGCATTTTCCTGGCAGGCGCACCGTTTTGGCTCGCCCACAATTTGATGGTCGGAGCTTTGTTCGCATTGGGCACGGATCTGGTCTCGTTAGCTTCTAACTTGGCGAACTTGGTAAAGTTCCTCGTGCGACGGGGCGTTTCAGCGCGCGCCTCAACATTAATCGCGTCGATTACCTAGCCCGTCGCGATCTTAGCTTGATTTGGATATCTAACAACGATCGCCGTCTAACTACGGTCGATGTACAGTGATCTCAGACGAAAAATCCTGTGGGATGGGCCTCCGGAGCATAGGTTGCTACTCAACATGATTCATATCCGGTGACATTCATCATCGGCATCGGCATTGCGCTTAGCAGGCGCGGCATCGGTCGCGACGTCGTTGTTTGGTTCTTTGGCAACCTCATTCTGGTGGTCGTTTTAATAATAATCGGCCAGACAAAGGTCGCGCGTCCGCCCTAAGTGATCCTTCAACGCCACGATCGTACCGGGCTTCATGAAGCGCCACCGCCAATGATGGTCGAAAGTATATGATGAATCGATATCGCGACCATTGATTGCGAGAATGCCATCTCCAACGCCCCAGCCGCTTTGGGCAGCGGGGCTGTTTTTCGCTACATGAACAACGTGGAGTTCGTCTTTGGTAAGCGCCAATCCAAAGCCGCTGTGATCCTCTAGCATTGGTAAGCCCCGCTGGGCCGGCCTGAGCCAAAGCTGGCCGGCTGAAACGTCAAGCACCACATCGAACTGTGCGATTAAAGGTAGTCCTATGCTTCCGACGGCACTGGTGGAAAGCCAAGTTGTGGGGGAAAGCGTCGGGGCGGCCCGGATCGGAACTTTACCTAATTTAACTCGATCGGTAATGAACGTGGTGGCACTCGTTATGCCGTCGATGCCTCCGATCGCAGCTGTGGACTGACGAACTCCTTGAAGGAGTCGGTGATCACTTACATAAGACGGGGCCAGCATTAACGCCGTTGAACTCCCCAAATCGAAGACCATAGGCATATTTGCGAGGTCCATCACAGAGGCGTCCACAAGGAGTTCGCGGTTCGACCCGTGTATAAGCGAAACGCGCTCCCAGCCTTTTTCGCCCGCAAATCCGCCTGTGGCGCCAACTGAAAGGCGCCGGTTGGCAAAGTCGAAAGCGACACAACGCTCCGCCAGCATGTCTTCGCCAAGCACCATCTCGACGGGGCGGCCTAGCGCAGACGAAACGGCTTTCAGGTCGGCTATGAAGACAGAGGGCAAGCGTCGCCGTTCACCTCCAAACTTTATCTCGATATTGCGTGCCAACAGAGCACTTGCTCGCCCGCTGACACCTCGAACTGTTCGCTTCTCAGTAGGTGAGAGCCCTAATTTTGTCGCTAGCGAAGAACTAATGATCGATGCTGCGCTACCACTGTCAATAATCGCGCCAACGCTAAGACCCGCCACGTCGATCGAGAGAATTATCGTATCGCCTGTTACAAGGCTGAACGGTTGCCATAGAGGGGAGGTAGAAAACCCCGTCCATTCCTGGCGCGCGGTCACCTCGCGCGCCTGGGTAAGCTTGAAATGAGCTTCAGCTACGAAAGCGCCGGCGTAAATGAGCCCCCTCATCATGTGACGCCGAGTAACCGGAACACCTTCCCAAATCATCTTGGTGTCTTTCACTTTAGTCGGGCCATAAAGGTTTAGGTGCCCAGTCGCCCAGCGATTAGCCTCGCCGTTGTGCGTGACGCTCGCACTCGTTTATGTGGCGCTCCAAAGTCAAATCAGCCACGCGTTCGAGGTCGCAACGAGCAGAAGCACGCCAAGTGTCCCACGATAGATGACGAACGGCCAAGCGGAGAACCGCTCAAGGACGCGCATCAGCGCCCAGATCGCGGCGAATGCCGAAACGGACGCGACAACCAGACCGAGCGCCAAAACGGACCAGCCATGCATATCGAGATGAGTCTTATGCAGCTCCCATATTTCCTTTGATCCCGCGAGAGCGATCGCTGGAATGCCCAACAGGAACGAGAAACGGGCTGCTTCCTCGCGTTTGAATCCGAGCGCGAGCGCGGCAGTGAGCGTTGATCCAGAGCGCGATGCGCCTGGAATGAGGGCACCGACCTGCGCAAGCCCGACGAGCAATGTGTCAACTAGCGATGCCTTCTCAACGCTGCGGCTGTGGCGCGCCAGAAGCTCGGTGAGACCCATCAGCACCGCCATCGCGATGCAGGCCCAGCCAATCACGGGAAAGGCGCGAAAGGGGGAGTTGCATGTATTGAGGCTGTTGGACAGCAGAGCACCCGCCAGCACGATCGGGACTGTCGCAAGAGCGATCCCGATCGCCAGACGGAGATCGGGATCGGCGAACTGTCGATGGCCGATGGCCGACACGGAACCGACCACCAAGCGGCGAACGTCCTGCCAGAAATAGCTGATCACGGCGGCGAGCGCGGCGAGCTGCATCGTGGCCGAAAAAGCCGAGCCGGGATCTCGCCATCCCAACAGGGCGGGCACGACGCGCATATGGGCGGTCGACGAAATCGGCAGAAGTTCGGTGATACCTTGCACAACGCCCAATATGGCGACCTTGGCATACCCCAGTGTCACGAAGCCCGTGTCGACGCCCGCGGCACATTGTCCGGTCATGTCAGTGCAGTCCTATTGGGTGGTGGGTGAGCCTAAATTGTTGCTTCGCTGCCCGGGGTAACCGGATTATTGAACCCGCTCGCCACGACCGACAAGACGCATGCCATTGAGCACGACCAGGAGGGATGCGCCCACATCCGCTGCAATCGCGCCCCAGAGCGACGCCATGCCAAGCAGCGTCAGGCCTGCGAAAACGAGCTTTATCGCCAGCGAGAAGCCGATGTTCTGCCGGATGACGGCGAGCGTCGCCCTCGAATGCCGAATGAGCCACGGCAGGCGAGAGAGATCGTCCTGCATCAGCGCGATATCTGCTGTTTCGATCGCCGCGTCGCTGCCAATCGCGCCCATTGCGATACCGAGGCCCGAGCGCGCCATCGCCGGAGCGTCATTGACGCCGTCGCCGACCATGGCGACGAGGCCGTGCTGTGCTACCAGCCTTTCTATCGCCTCGACCTTTTGTTCCGGAAGCAGCTCGGCGTGAACTTCATCAATGCCGGTGTCGCGCCCGATGGCCTGGGCAGGCGCGCGACTGTCTCCGGTCAGCATGACGATCTGCGCGATGCCAAGTTCATGCAGCTGCGCGATGACCTGCCTTGCCTCGGGACGCACAGCGTCACCGACCGCAATCAATCCGACGACTGACGCCGCTTCACCGACAATGATCCCGGTCAGTCCAGCTACGGCTATCCGATGCAATTGGAGGGTGAGCGCATCATCGCGAGCGCCCCCAAGACGCTCTCCAAGATAGCCCGGCGATCCGACCCAGGCCTCTCGACCGCCGATCGTGCCAACGACGCCTTTGCCGGGGAACGCCGTCACGGCTTTTGCAGGGACCACGTCAACGCCGCGTCCTGCTGCGGCGTCGAGGATCGCACGCGCAATAGGGTGCTCGCTTCGCGCTTCGATGGCCGCGGCAATCGCCAAGAGTTCTAGCTCGTCCCGGCCGCCAAGCGGGACCAGCTCGACAACCTTGGGACGTCCAAGCGTGAGCGTGCCCGTCTTGTCCATCGCGATCGCGGTGATGCGGGCAGGCATTTCTAGATGGATGCCTCCCTTGACCAGCACGCCCTGCTTGGCCGCGCCGGTCAGTCCCGCGACGATGCTGACGGGGGTCGAGATGACCAAGGCGCAAGGGCAGGCTATGACGAGCAGAACCAGCGCCTGATAAAACCAGGCAGCCCAACTGCCCCCGAGCAGAAGCGGCGGCACAAGGAATACTGCCAGCGCGAGCAGCATCACAACCGGCGTGTAGATCCGCGCGAAGCGCTCCACCCACTGTTCGGTCGGCGCACGCTTGCTCTGCGCTTCACCGACCATGCGCACGATACGGGCGAGCGTTGTGTCCGAGGCCGGCCGCGTCGTTACGATCTCGATCGCGCCCATGCCGTTGATGGTCCCGGCAAAGACCGTTGCGCCATGCGTGACGGTGACGGGGACGCTCTCGCCCGTAATCGGCGCCTGATCGACCGCGCTCGTTCCCGCAACCACACGCCCGTCGAGCGGAATCTTGCCGCCGGGCGGAACGATCACCTGCGTACCGACCGCGACGTCAGCGACCGGCACATCCTTCTCGACGCCTGCGGCATCCCGTATCCGGGCGGTGTCGGGCGCGATGTCCATGAGTGCGGCGACGGCGCGGCGGGCACGTCCGAGGCTCCACGCTTCGAGAGCGAGAGCGAGGGCGAAGAAGAATGCGACCGTCGCCGCTTCGAACCATTGCCCGATGCCCAAGGCGCCTGCCACCGCGACGATCATGAGCAGGTTCATGTCTGGCCGGAGCCGTCGCGCGGCAAGGATCGCCTTTGGGGCGACGTACCGAACCGCCGAGAGGATCGCCAGCGAATAGGCGAGCATGGCGAGGAGCGGGGGATGGGTCTCACGCGCCAGACTCTCGTGGAGCACCGCAGCGAGGCCGCTCGCGCGGACATGGATCGCAAAGCCCGTCGCGACCAACACGCCGCTCCCGATCGTCAGCGCGGCCTGGATGCGGCGCCGACGCTGCTCGCCTTGCGCACCGGCACTGTTCTTGCCGTCTTTCCAGAGTTCGGCGCGCATGCCGGCGCGCTCGACCGCCTTCAATATTCCGGCATGATGTACAGCGTCCGAAGTACCCACGACGGACATGCGGCCATTGATAAGATCAAACGACAGGTTTCCCAACCCAACGACCGGCCCGACTTCGCGCTTGAGAACTGCGACTTCGTCACCGCAGTCCATGCCGTGGATTTTGAAGATGACACTATCCGGACGGTCGGGAAGCGTCTGTTGGGCAGGCACCGGTTCGCCCGAGCAGCTGCTGCAACTGTCGGCCTCTGCTTTATCCTCGGTGAACGCATCCGCGGTGATCAATTCGGCTATCATCCCGGTGGTTGATACGGCCTCAATCACTGCCTCCACCCCGATGCCTGAGTCGACGTCGACATCAAGGAAACCGTGCTTTGGCTGGAACGACAGACGCTGCTCGTCTCCGATAAGGGGTACGAGAACCTCCTTGATGAGTCGAACCTCATTCTGGCAGTCGAGCCCGCGGACCTTGAAGCGCCACCAGCGGTCCATCGCTAAAGCGCGTGCGTCGGTTTGCTCGATCATATCGTCACCTCGACTCTTCGAAATGACATCCTCTATAAAGCCTGAAGTCACTAGAGGGTCAAACGATATGTCCGTCGAGCTACTCAGCATCGGAAAGCTCGCCACCGCGACCGGAACGAAGGTAGAGACAATTCGCTACTATGAGAGTGTGGGCTTGCTTGCCCCGCCGGGTCGGACCAAGGGCAATTATCGGGCCTACTCTGCGCAGCATCTCGCACGGCTCAGCTTCATCCGCCGCGCCCGCGCGCTGGGTTTCTCAATCGGCCAGGTCCAGGAGCTTCTCAAGCTCGCTGACCAGAAGGGCATCTCGTGCAAGGCTGTGGACACGATCGCCCGCGATCATCTTGCCGAGATCGACCGAAAGCTTCGGGATCTGAATACGCTACGCTCGGAATTGAGCAGCGTGATCGTCCAGTGTGGGCACGGCACCATTTCGGAATGCCGCATCATTGAAACCCTGGCGCCGGATTCTGCCGCGGGCGGTTAGGAGGGGGCGGCAGGCTCAGATTTGCTTTTGCGGTTAGCTGCGTTAATGCAAACAAGTCGCAAAAAACTGCTTGACCCTCTAGCTGCTAGAGGGTCTAAAAGAAGCGGATGTTTACGTCCTCGAGCAGCCTCTGCCTTTTGTCGATCTGCGGGCGAGCACCCTCACTCCACCGATGGGTGTTCCGCGTATTGACGGTGCTTGCTGCTGCGTCCTGCGCATTGGGCGCAAGCGCCATCGCCCAAGCCGAAACAGTTGACGTCCAGACCGCATGGCGGCTGCTCGACTACATGGCAGTCGATTACGGTGGCGCGGTCTCCGGCGGAAAGGTCAAGAGCGCGTCCGAATATAGCGAAATGACCGAGTTTGCAGCGTCGGTCTCCGCGCGTCTCGCGACGCTGCCGCCAACACCCGAGCGCAGCAGGCTCATCGATCGTGCGGTACGGCTTCAGGCGGTTGTTGCCGCCAAGGGCTCACCGAACCAGGTTGCCGACCTTGCCCATGGTCTCGCCGCCGATCTGCTCAAGGCCTATCCGGTCCCGCTTGCTCCAGCCAAGGCGCCCGATTTCGCTCGTGGTGCGACGCTCTTCGCCCAGAATTGCGCGAGCTGCCACGGTGCGGCCGGCGACGGTCGCGGCCCGAACGCCGCCAAGCTCGCCACCCCGCCAATCGCGTTCACCGACGTTGCTCGCGCCCGCCAGCGCAGCCCCTTCGCGCTCTATCAGGTGATTGACCAGGGCATCGACGGCACCGCGATGCAAAGCTTCTCATCGCTGCCATCCGATGATCGCTGGGCGCTTGCCTTCTATGCTGGACATTTCGCCTTTTCCGATGCCGCCGCTAAGGAAGGCGAACGGCTCTGGAAAGCCGATCCTAGCCTTCGCCAGCGGATTCCCGATCTGACCGCGTTGGCCGGGATGACTCCGGCGATCCTCGCCAAAGACGTGGGAGCAGACAAGGCCGATACGGTCATTGCTTATTTGCGCCGCCACCCGGAAGTGGTCGTTCAGCAGGCATCCGGCTCCCTTGATGTGGCACGCGCGAAGCTTGGACAGAGCCTTGCGGCCTATCGCGCGGGCGACCGCCACAGTGCGCAGGAGCTGGCTCTATCGGCCTATCTCGACGGATTCGAACCGCTCGAACCGATGCTGACCGCGCGTGACGCAACGCTCATGGGGCATATCGAAAGCGCCATGGGCGAATTTCGGGCCTCGCTCCAGCAAGGTCGACCAGCCGACGAGATAGCGAGCCGTGTTCAGGTGCTCGATGGCTTGTTCGACGACGCCGATGCAGCCTTGTCCCCGGACGCGGCGAGCAGCGCTTCGACCTTTCTGGGCGCGTTCACCATCCTGCTGCGCGAGGGGCTCGAAGCTCTGCTGATCGTCGTTGCGATGATCGCCTTCCTTCGCAAGGCCGAGCGACCCGAGGTGCTGCCCTATGTTCATGGCGGTTGGATCGGCGCGCTGGCGGCGGGCGGCCTGACCTGGGCGGTAGCAACCTATGCGATCGGGATCAGTGGCGCGAGCCGGGAGTTGACCGAAGGCTTTGGATCGCTGTTCGCGGGCATCGTCCTGCTCTCCGTGGGTATCTGGATGCACGGCAAGGCGCAGGCGGACCAATGGCAGCGCTACATCCGCGAAAAAATGTCGCACGCACTGTCACGGCAATCGGCTTGGTTCCTGTTCGGCCTGGCCTTCATTGTCGTCTATCGCGAGGTGTTCGAGACCATCCTGTTTTATGCCGCGCTCTGGACCCAGGGTAATGGCGGGGTCATGCTGGCTGGCGCTGGCTCGGCGGTCCTGCTGCTCGGCTTCATTGCCTGGGGGATGCTGCGCTACAGTCGCGACCTGCCGATCGCGAAGTTCTTCGCCTACAGCGCGTGGCTGATGGCGCTTCTCACGATCGTACTCGCCGGCAAGGGTGTGTCGGCGCTGCAGGAAGCCGGCATAATCGACATTGCGCCGCTCGCGGGCGGAATTCGGGTCTCGGTGCTCGGCATCTTCCCGACCGTGCAGTCGATGGGTGCCCAGTTGCTAATGCTCGTCGCGGTGGCTGGCGGGTTCGCTCTCAACCGGCGCCGTGCCGTCGTTGCAACCACCTGATGAAGATCGGACCAGGACCCGATATTCGTCTTGACCCTCTAGTGGCTAGAGGGTGCATAAGGCTTCTCATGATGCTTGCACGCGTGGATAATCATGGTCTGTAGTAGCTGCCAGTCGGATGCGCCGGCGGCGCCCGATCCGCGATGGCACCGGGTGCTGCGGATCGCTCTCGCGATCAATCTTGTGATGTCGGGTCTATCCCGTTGTCGTCTTTCCTGTTAGTTCGTTCTCCGTGCGACGCCTACTTAACATCCTTGCATATTTGACGATCGCCCTCTCCTTGGGGACGACGGCGACGGCACATGTGCTGGAACGGCCGGATATAAGCGTTTCATCGCAAGAAATAGGCGTGAGCGAAGTTGCCATGGGCCATGCGCCCGGCGATGCCGATCAGGTGCCCTCCGACGGTGACAAAGGGTATCCTCACCATCATGGCGGCTGCCACGGCGATCACGTTGCAGCGCCGATCAAGATCTCCAATGCCGCACTCATGCACGACCTTCGGCTCGCGCCCATCTTCGCAAGCCCCTCCATGCGGCCGCTTTCAACTGCCGATCCCGCGCTAAGGCCGCCCCAAGCCTGACAATCCGCTGACCCCGCCAGCCATTGCTGCGCGGGGCGAACTCGGTTCGTCAGGAGTCACCATCTATGTATCGTACAATCGCGGCCTTCATGGTCGCGGCGACCTTGGCCAGTACGGCCGGGGCGCAGACAGCACCGTCGCTCGGCATTCCAGCGACGCCCTCTTCATCACAAGCGGCAGATGCGTTCTCGCTCGAGAACGCTCTGGCTGCGGGCGGTATGCCATCAGTCCCATCGGCCGTCGTCAGCAACGGTTTGGCATCGGGGGCGGGGGGTAACGGTCCTGCGCCCCTGCCATCGGTCGCGGCGGCTACGGCCGGCGTCGATGCCGCGACCGCAGCCCGGCGCGTTGCCGGGCTACGCCCCAACCCCGAGTTTCAGGCTCAGGTCGAGAACGTGGCCGGCACTGGCGTTTTATAAAGGCCTGCGAAGTTCCGAAACGACAGTGGGTGTGGCGCTCCCGCTGGAGTTGGGCGGCAAGCGGCCGGCGCGTGTCGCGCTCGCAACGGCGCGGCTCACCCGTGCTCAAGTTCAGGCTGAAATCGCGCGAGCGGATCTCCGGCTGCGGATTACGCAGCTCTATATCGAGGCCGCCGCCGCGGAGCGCCGCGCCGAAGTGCTGAGCGAACAGGCCGGGATTGCCAACAATGCTTTCCGGGTCTCAAGCGAGCGTGTGAAGGCTGGCGACGTCGGCCCGATCGAACAACAGCGTGCCGACGTGCTTCGCATCAATGCGCAGGTCGCGGCCGACAGCGCCGCCCGCCAGGCACAGGCGGCGCGGGCCAACCTTGAGACATTGTTGTCGGCACCGGTGACGGGGCCGCTCGATCGCGCGTGGTTCGAGAGGATCGATGGCTACGGACGCCACGGCCGATCGAGGTCGAAGGGACGTTGGCCCTGGCGCGGCGGAGGCCGACGTGCGTACCGCCGATGCTCAAGTGCGCGTCGCGAGGTCGCTGCGCGTGCCCGACCTGACCGTCAGCACCTTCGCCCGCCGATTGGAGGCGAGCAATGACACCGCCGCGATGGTGGGTATCTCTTTCCCGATCCCAGTGTTCAACAACGGCAGCGCGTTCGTGGCGCAGTCGCGATCGGAGCAGACGCAGGCGATCGCGCTGCGCAACCTTGCTGTGATCGATACCCGCCAGCAAATCGCCAGCGCGCAAACCGAAGTGGCGAACGCCGCTGCGACCGCGCGGGCGGCAGGTGGACCGGGGCTGGCGGCGGCACAGGAAGCCGCCCGCATCGCGCGGATCGGCTGGACGCAGGGCAAGTTCGACCAGATCGCGCTCCTCGATGCCGAGCGCACGCTCTCACAGACCCGCCAGACCTACGTCGATGCGCTCGCCGCGTACCACGACGCGCAGGCTCGGCTTGACCGGCTCACGACGCCGGCCCCCATGATTTCCGGAGAAGATCGATGATGAACGATAAGCGCCTCCTGGGCGGTGCGGCGGCTGTCGCGATCGTTGCCGCACTTGGCGGCTTCGGGATCGCACGCTGGACCGCGAGCGAACCTGCCGCGACCGAAGCGGCAAGCAGCAACGCCGCTGCCCCGGCAGAAGAGGAAAAGACCCCCGACACGGTGGCGATGACCGAGCAGGCGGTCCAGCAGGCCGGCATCGCCACAGAGACAATCAATCCCGGCGGGCTCGGCGCGGAAATCGTCGCGCAGGCGATGGTCAGCGCATCGCTGCAAGGCGAGGCGATCGTGACCGCCCGCGAGCCGGCGCGGTGACGCGGCTGATGAAGCGCCTCGTGATCCGGTGCGCGCCGGTGAGACGTTGGCTATCGTCGAGAGCCGGGACGCGGCACAGTTTGCCGCCGATCGCACTGCTGCCGCTGCCAAATCGACCTTGGCGCAAAAGGCGCTCGCCCGAGAGCAGTACCTATACCGCCAGAAGGTCTCGGCACGAGTCGAGCTGGAACAGGCGGAGGCGGAAGCCGCTTCGGCGCGGCCGAAGCGCGCCGCGCGAGTGTCGCGGCAGGCGCGGCGCGCGTGACCTCGGATGGTCGCGGTGTGGCGGTCTCGAGCCCGATTTCAGGCCGTGTCACCTCGGAGAATGTCAGTCTAGGCGCGTTCGTCCAGCCTGAAACCGAGCTGATGCGCGTCGCTGATGCGTCGAAGATTCAGATCGAGGCGGCGGTCGGTCCTACGGACGCACAGCGGCTCACTCCAGGCGATCGGGCTATCATCGAGCTGCCCGACGGGCGAACGGCGGAGGCGCGAGTACGCGCCGTCACGCCGGGACTCGCCAACGACACGCGCTCGGCGACCGCCGTTCTCGACGTGTCGGGCAGTCTTCAGCCCGGCCTCGCGGTGCGGGTGAGGCTGCTGCCGAGCCGTGGCAGCACGTCCAACGCGATCGTGGTGCCGGAGGATGCGGTGCAGACGCTCGAAGGGCGCGACATCGTGTTCGTGCGGACCGCGAAGGGCTTCCGCGCGCAGACCGTCACGATCGGTCAGCGCAGCAATGGTCGCGTCGAGATCTTGAAGGGCCTCGTTGGCGGCGCCCAAGTCGCGACCAAGAACGCATTTCTGCTCAAGGCCGAACTCGGCAAGGGCGCGGGCGAGGAAGAATAGACCATGATAGCCAACCTTATGGCGCTCTCCGTCCGCGCCCGCTGGACGGTCCTTGCCTTGTTCCTCGTCATCGCCGGGCTCGGCGTGTGGCAGCTCTCCAAGCTGCCGATTGACGCGGTGCCCGACATCACCACGAAGCAGGTTCAGATCAACACGGTCGACCGCGGCTCTCGCCGGTCGAGATCGAGAAACTCGTAACCTACCCGGTTGAAATCGCGCTCGCCGGCATTCCCGGACTCGAGACGACGCGCTCGATCTCGCGAAACGGCTTCAGCCAGGTGAGTGCGATCTTCACCGACGATACCGACCTCTATTTCGCGCGTCAGCAGGTCGGTGAACGGCTGCGCCAGGCGACAGAAAACCTGCCGGACGGCGTGCAGCCGCAGGTCGGACCGGTGTCGACCGGACTTGGCGAGATTGTCATGTACACGGTTGGCTATGCCAACCCGGACGGCAAGGGCGCAAAAAAAGTCGCCGGCCAACCCGGCTGGCAGCCTGATGGCAGCTATCTGACACCCGAGGGCGAGCGGCTAACTGATGCAGTGGCCAAAGCAAGCTACCTGCGCACCGTTCAGGATTGGATTATCGGCCCTCAACTTCGATCGGTTAAAGGCATTGCCGGGGTCGATTCGATTGGCGGTTATGCCAAGACCTTCGTGGTCGAGCCGGATCCGACGAAGCTCGCCAGTTTCGGTGTCTCGTACAGCGAGCTTGGCCAGGCTCTCGAAAACGCCAATCTCGCGGTCGGCGCGAATTACTATAATCGCGGGGGCGAAGCCTATCTCGTGCGCGTCGACTCACGCGTGCGGACTGTTGATGAAATCCGCAATGCTGTCGCGGCGACGCGAGGCGGAACGCCAATTACCATCGGCCAGATCGCGAACGTTCGCGTTGGTGGCGATTTGCGGACGGGTGCCGGAAGCATGAACGGCCGGGAGGCGGTCATCGGCACTGTGCTGATGTTGATCGGCCAGAACAGCCGCGTCGTGGCTGAATCGGCGACTGCCAAGCTCGACCAGGTAGCAAAGACGCTGCCACCGGGTATCGAGGTGAAGGTGGTGCTGAACCGCGCCGCGTTGGTCGGGGCCACGGTGGCGACGGTTCAGCGCAACCTGACGGAAGGCGCAATCCTCGTTGCAGCATCGTTGTTTCTGCTGCTCGGCAACTGGCGCGCGGCGGTGATCGCGACGCTAGTGATTCCGTTCTCGTTTCTGATGATGGCGATGGGGATGAACGCCTTCAAAGTCCCTGGCAACCTGATGAGCCTCGGCGCGCTCGACTTCGGTCTGATTGTCGACGGCGCGGTCATCATCATCGAAAACTGCCTCGCCAGATTGGCGCATCGACAGGAACATGAAGGCCGACTGCTCTCCCTGCGCGAACGGCTCGAGGAGACGATGCGGGCCGCGCAGGAGATGATTAAGCCGACCGTCTTCGGTCAGGCGATCATCCTGCTCGCCTTCGCGCCACTGCTCACCTTCACCGGCACCGAAGGCAAGACGTTCTCGCCGATGGCGATTACGATCATGCTCGCTCTGGTGGCGGCATTCGTCCTGGCGATTACGCTGGTGCCGGCGCTGGTGGCGATCATGATACGTGGCAAAGTCGCGGAAAAGGACGTTTGGCTGATCCGGAAGTCCAAGGACCGCTACCTGCCGTTGCTGGACAAAGCGATCGCGCGCCCGTGGCCGTTCATCCTCGGCGGGCTTGCCTTTTTCCTGGCGGCAATTCCCGCATTTGGCCTGCTGGGCTCCGAGTTTATTCCCCAGCTCGACGAGAAAAATCTCGCCTTCGCATCAACGCGCGTGCCCTCGGTCAGCCTCGATCAGTCGCTGGCGATGGAACGCAAGGTCGAGGAGGCGGTGATAAAGGTTCCGGAAGTCGCCTTGATGTTTTCCAAGACCGGCACAGCGGAAGTGGCCAGCGACCCAATGCCGCCGAACGTATCCGACGGCTTTGTGATTCTGAAGGAAAAGGAAGAGTGGGCCGCCGGCACAAGCAAAGCTGACGTGGTCGCGAAGATTGAGAAAGCGACCGGAGGGCTGCTCGGGAATCTTTACGAGGTCAGCCAGCCTATCCAGCTTCGCTTCAACGAATTGATCGCCGGTGTCCGCGGCGATGTCGCGATCAAGCTCTACGGTGACGATCTCGACAAGATGGCGCTGACCGCCAACGAAATGGTGCGGGTGCTTCAGACCATACCCGGTGCGGCCAGCGTCAAGGCCGAGCAGGTTGGTGGTGCGCCAGCGCTGGATGTAAGGCTCGACCGCGCCGCCATAGCGCGGCTAGGTCTTACAGTGCGCGACGTTGCGGACACGGTTGCGGCAGGGCTCGGCGGCCGTGAGTCGGGGCTCGTGTACGAGGGCGATCGGCGGTTCGATGTCACCGTGCGCGTACCTGAAGCGACGCGCGCAAACCTTGACGACATCCGGACGCTGCCGGTGCTGCTGCCAGAAGTCGAAGGACGGCCGCGTGCCCAGGTGCCGCTTGCGCAAGTGGCGCAAATCCGGCTGACGGAAGGCCTGAATCAGATCAGCCGGGAAAACGGCAAGCGTCGTGTGGTCGTCCAGGTCAATCTCGGTGGCCGCGATGCGGGTTCATTCGTCCAGGAAGCGCAAGCGAAGATCGCACAGGTCAAGTTGCCTGCCGGTTACTACCTCGAATGGGGCGGTCAGTTCGAGAACTTGGCCGCGGCATCGAAGCGCCTGTCGATCGTCGTGCCGCTGTGCTTCCTGGTCATATTCGGGTTGCTATACATGGCGCTCGGCGGGTTCGGCAGAGCAGCGTCAGTGTTTTTGGCGGTGCCGCTGGGGCTGGCGGGCGGTGTGTTCACGTTGCTGCTGACCGGCATCAACTTTTCGGTGTCGGCGGCGGTCGGGTTCATCTGCCTTGCCGGCGTGGCGGTGCTGAACGGTCTTGTAGTTATGTCCGCGATCCGGGAACGCATCGAAGCTGGGCTGCCGGTAGCGGAGGCAATCCGCCACGGTATGGCTGAGAAGATGCGGGCGGTCATCATGACCGGGTTCGTTCCAGCGATCGGCTTCGTGCCGATGGCGCTCGCCCACGGCACCGGCGCGGAGGTGCAGAAGCCGCTCGCCGTCACCGTGATCGGCGGTCTCGTCGCCGCCACCATCCTGACACTGCTGGTGCTGCCGGCGATCGCGAAAGTGATCCTCGGGCGGACCGATCGTCAAAATGAGCAAGAGGCGAACACGCCGCATGGCGAGGAACCCGCCCCGCTGAAAGGAGAAGCATGATGGGAGAACCGGTTCGGAAACTGCTGCGCATCTATACGGATGAAGCGGCCTATATCGGCGATCGCAAGGTCTTCGAATATGTGGCCTCGTTGGCGCGCGATCAAAAGATGGCAGGCCTGACGGTGCTTGAGGCGCTGATAGGCTTCGGGGCATCGGCGCACGTTCACCGACGCCATGTGCTTGAGAGTGATCGGGCAGTGGTGATCGAAATCGTCGATTTCGAGGACGCTTTGCGCGCGTTCGTCGCCGGTCTGAGTGACGTGCCCGACATTGGTCTAATGACGCTCGAAGCCGTCGAGGTCATCGGCGGCAAGGCAAGCCAGGCCCTGGAAAGCCCGAGCCGATGAACTTCGGTCCGGCAAGCGCGGGGGTCGGCGGCGTGCGATCCCCTGAAGGCTCGCCATCTCCCCTCAATCGCCCGTTTGGTCGGGAAGGAGGCCGCTTTTGCGCGGCCTCCGGCTTGGCCGCGCCTTGGTCGGACAGGACAGGCTACCATGAAGGAAGAAACCACATTCGATTTCAATATGTCAGCGCTGCGGGTCTGGTCGTTGCTGTCCGATTTGAAAGGCTATGCGCGCTGGCACCCGATCTATCGCATCGCGGGCGAGGCGGAGCGGGGTGCCGAAATGGACATTACCTGGCTGCTCTTCAAAGGCGATCGCAAGATGACGACGCAGATGATCATCAACAGGCTAATAAAGACCGAACTGATTGGATGGCAGATGGGCGTGCGGGGGTTTCTGACCTTCGACGAACGTTACGAGATCGAGCCAATCGCGAACGGCGTCTGCGTGCGCCATTCGGTCGAGTGTCGCGGCGTCATCGGCGGCCTGTTCGGCCGCATGATGCGCAAAGGTCTGCGCCGGACCATGCGGCAACAGGACGCGGCGTTTCTCAATCTTCTGCGGCGCAATCGCGACTGCCAGGGCGGTCCAATCGCCACAGTCGGCGCCCTATCAAGCCACCGCCTCCTCGCGGCGCTGCGAACGACTGACCGGCCAACATCCCGAAGAAAGGTATCCATCATGGTAGATAGTCGTCCCTCCCAAGGGCTGCTGTGCCCGACGTGCCGCGTCGATCTCGTCATGAGCGAACGGCAGGGCATTGAAATCGACTATTGCCCGCAATGTCGCGGCGTCTGGCTCGATCGCGGCGAACTCGACAAGATCATCGAGCGCAGCGCCGGGGATGAAGGAGTACGGCCGTTGAGCGGCGCTCGTCTCGGAATATCCGACGATCGCGGCCATGGCGATCATGGCGGAAAGCACGGCTACGAGCGGGGCCATAAGGGCCGCCGCAAGGGCTTTCTGAGCGAATTGTTCGACTGACTGCTATGAATCGGCCGCCACACAACGAGTCCTTCGAGTGTCCGTGTGAGAACGGCCGCGCCATGGGCGTGCCCCCTGTAGCGCCCATGGCGATAGATCGTGGAAAGACGGGGAAATAGCGGCTCGGCGCCTTCGGAGCGGCCCAGTTCGGGGGATCATCCTCGCGACCGGGCTTGCTCTGGCGCCGGGTCTGGTCGGCTGCTCGCCAGCCACCAACAAGAGCGAGGCCGAAGCGTCGCGTGATCGCGAGCTGCCCAACTTCATCGGCGAGCATTTCTACGCCTGTCCTGATGGGTCGCGCCTCGATGTCGACTTCCTCGGCGATGGCCTGACCCTAGACATAAAGACTCGACCGAACGCCGCTCCGGAACGGGTGACATCGCCGGCAAGCGGGCGGACCTATGTCGGCCGGAACCTCAATGTGTCGATCTCAGGCGGCGACCGGATCACGCTCAAGCGCCCCGGCGCGCCTGCCTTGGCCTGCAACAGGGTGCTGGCCTATCAGGATGCACCGGAAGGGGTAGCGAGCGGCCAGGCTGAAGGTTCGGCCGCATGATGACGATCTCGTCATGGGAGGAGTCGCTTTCCCATATCGTCAGTCTCGCGCTGGCCTATGCGTTGGCGCTTCCGGTTGCTGGAACCGGGAGAAGGATGAACGCAGCGCCGGCATCCGGACCTTTCCGCTGGTCGCCATCGCCAGTTGCAGGTTCGTACTCGTAGGTATCGCCATTCTCGGACGCACGTCTCCTGCCCAAGCTCGCCTGCTTGAAGGATTGATTACCGGCGTCGGCTTCATTGGCGGCGGCGCCATATTGAAGCACGCCGGAAAAGCGTCCGGAACCGCGACCGCTGCGAGCCTCTGGGCGACGGGGGCACTGGGCGCCGCGGTCGGCTATGGTCTTTACGACATCGCTGTGATCCTCAGCCTGACCACCTTCCTGACGCTGCACTTCTCTCATCCACTGAAGCGCGCCTCCCAGGATCGCGCCGAGCCGGCTGATCGACAATGAGGCACAATCGTCCCTCCGAAACGCGCGCGACGCGGCGGGTGCCCAAGAGTGGCGGGCAATTCGGGCCGGTGTCGCCGCGCCCAAGCGACGACCGTCGTTCGCGTTTGGAGCGGTGGGCGTCTCTGCTCGAACGCGATCCGCACCGGCTTATCGCGCTGCTGCGTCCGTCATGGGCAGCGGGCGACGACATCGCCCCGATGGCGGCGAGCCCAAGTGCCGTCGATCTGGCCTGGGTCGATCCGGTGTTTCGCGTGACGGGTCTTGCGGGACGCTCTCGGGCCGACGTGAAAGCGTTTTTCCAGCTTTCGGATGCCGAGTTGGACCGGATCGCGGCGGGGTCCCGGCGCGTCCCGCTGCGGCCTGCCTGGCAGGTCGCGCGCGCATCCGCAACGTCGCCGATCCGCGCCCTGAAAAACTGATCCTGATCGGCGTCATGCTCATGATCGTCAGTGTCGTCGGAGCTGCCCAATGGCTTGGATGAATAGGCTCTTCCCGGAAGCGGCTGTGACGCCGGTTTGGTTAGGGTTCGCCGGCATAGCCCTCGTGCTGGCGTCGTCGGGCTGTTCGGAACAGCCTCGCAAGGCGAAACCCACCGAACAGGAAATCCACGCCGGGGACAGCGGGGATGCCAGCGGCATCCCTGGTCGCCACCCCTATCGGTGCGACGACGATCGCCCGCTCCTCGTCGACTTCAAGAATGAGGGCCTGACGCTCGAGCTGCGCCGCGACGGGAACGCTGCGCCGGTTGTCCTGACCGCGCCTGCGGCCGGGCTTCAATATGTCGGCGACACGATGAGCGCGATGTTCTCGGGCAACGAACTCAAGATCGAGGAAGGGGACAAGCCCCCCGTCTTGTGCAGGAAGGATACGAGCTTGTGACCAATCCACCCGGCACAGAGGGGCGCTAACGATGGCGGCGCTCAAATTTTCCCTGATCCCGATGATCGCGATCATGATCGGCGCGCTGATCGCCGGATGGCGCACCCCCGGCGAGAAGCTGGTGGCGGCGATGCAGCATCTCGCGGCCGGCGTGGTGTTCGCCGCTGCTGCGACGGAGATCCTGCCGCTGGTGATGCACGGCGGTTCTCCGACCGCGACGCTGATCGGTGGGGCGCTGGGCGTCGCCGTAATGCTCGGGCTCAAGGCGGCGGAAAGCCGATGGGAAGGGCCGGTGGCACTTCTCGCCGCAATCGGACTCGATCTGGCGATAGACGGCTTGGTTCTCGGCCTCGCTTTCATTGCCGGCGAGAAGGCGGGCACGCTGCTGGCCGTCGCGCTGACCCTCGAAGTGCTGTTCCTGGCCCTGACCCTCACCAACGATCTGGCGGGCCGGTATCGCAAGGCGAAGGCGATCGGACTGACCTGCGCGCTGGCAGTGCTGGTGCCGATCGGCGCTCTGGTCGCGCAGCCGGTAGCGCTGCTGTCGCCGATATGGATCACCGGCTTCCTGAGCTTCGGCCTGATGGCGCTGCTTTATCTCGTTACCGAAGAGCTGCTGGTCGAGGCGCACGAGAAGCCGGACTCGCCGCTTATCAGCGCGATGTTCTTCGTCGGCTTCCTCATCCTCCTGCTGATCGAGGAAATCATGGCATGACGGCTTCACCAGACGCAAAGGTCTCAGCTGAGCGGCGCACACTCTGGATCGTGCTGCTGCTCAACGCGGCGATCGCCGCGGGCTTCTTCATGACGGGCCTGATCGGCGATTCCAGCGCACTCATCGCCAACGGCGTCGACAACCTGTCGGACACCGCGGTCTATGCGCTGAGCCTTATTGCGCTCAGCCACGGGCCGACGTGGAAGACGCGGGCCGCAACCGTGTCGGGCGTCATGCTGCTGATCTTCGCCGTCGGCATCCTGATCGACGTCGGCCGCCGCTATGTCCAGGGCAGCGATCCGATCGGCCCGACGATGATGGTGATGTCGGCCATCGCCGGCGTCGTGAACTATGTTTGCCTGCGCCTGCTCCAGAAGCTCAAGCAGCCCGATGTGAACCTGCGTGCCGCAACCACGTTCAGTTTCAACGACTTCATCTCCAACGGCGGCATCCTGATCGCGGGCGCGCTGGTGCTTTGGCTTGGGACGAATTGGCCCGATCTGCTGGTGGGCCTGGCTACTGCTCTTATCGCGATCAAGGGCGGCATCGAAATCCTGCGTGATGCGCAGGCAGAAACCAAGACCAACGCGGAGACGGCGTGATGACCGAAAAGCTCGAACTCGATATCCCCGTCCTGCTGCCGGAGGTTCCCGATGTGGCCGATGCTTGTGTCGGGCGTCTCGTCTCGACGCTGAGCGCCAAGCCCGGCGTCGAGCGCGCGCATGTCCTGCCTGCCGATGGCGAGACGCCGGCGAAGCTCTGCATTCATTTCGACGGGACGGCGCTTCCGCTGCCGCGTGTGCGCGAGATGGTGCGGGCGGCGGGCGCCGATATCAGCGGGCGATACGGCCATGCGACATGGCAAGTCGAGGGGATCGGGCACGAGCGCCGCGCCCGCACCGTCGGCGAGACTCTGTGCCAGGTGCCCGGCGTGCTGCAGGCGGACGCCAGCGCCTCGGGCAGCGTGCGGGTCGAATATGACAAGGAGCGCGTCGACGAGGCGACGATCGTCGCGGCGCTGGGCAAGCTCAAGGTCAAGCCGGGCAAGCGGACTGGCTCCGATCATGCCGGCGATCATGCTGGAGACGATCACGCGCGGGCGACCATGCCGGGCACGATCACGGGCCTGGCGGTCATGCCGAAGGCGCAGAAAAGCACGGACCGGGCGATGGCCACGATCACGCCCACGCCAATTTCCTCGGCCCAAATACCGAGCTGATCTTCGCGCTCGCCTGCGGCGCGCTGCTAGCGATCGGCTTCGCGATCGAGAAGCTGGTTGCGGGCGCCGCCGACTGGCTGCCGACCGCCTTCTATGTCGGCGCCTATATGTTCGGCGGCTTCTTCACGCTGCGCGAGGCGATCGACAATCTAAAGCTCAAGAAATTCGAGATCGATACGCTGATGCTCGTCGCGGCCGCCGGCGCCGCGGCGCTCGGTGCCTGGGCAGAAGGCGCGCTGCTGCTGTTCCTGTTCAGCCTCGGCCATGCGCTTGAGCATTATGCGATGGGTCGCGCGAAGCGCGCGATCGAGGCGCTGGCCGAACTCGCGCCCGACAAGGCGACGGTGCGCCGTGACGGGCAGACGAGGGAGATTCCCGTCGAGGAGCTGGTGGTCGGCGACATCGTGGTCGTGCGCCCGAATGAACGCCTGCCCGCCGACGGCTTCGTCATCAAGGGGTCGAGCGCGATCAACCAGGCCCCCGTCACCGGCGAGAGCATTCCGGTCGACAAGGAGCCGGTCGCCGATGTCGAGGCGCGCGCGCGAAGCCCGATGCGGTCGAGGCGACGTCGCGGGTGTTCGCCGGCACGATCAATGGCGGCGCGGCGATCGAGATCGAGGTGACGCGACGTTCCAACGAAAGCGCGCTCGCCAAGGTCGTGAAGATGGTGAGCGAAGCGGAGACGCAGAAGTCGCCGACGCAGCGCTTCACCGATCGGTTTGAGCGTGTCTTCGTGCCGGCGGTGCTGGCCCTGTCGTTCATCCTGCTGTTCGCGTGGGTCGTCGTCGACGAGCCGTTTCGCGACAGCTTCTATCGCGCGATGGCGGTGCTGGTTGCGGCCAGCCCCTGCGCGCTGGCGATCGCTACCCCCAGCGCGGTGCTGTCCGGCGTCGCGCGCGCGGCACGCGCCGGCGTGCTGGTTAAGGGTGGTGCCCCACTGGAAAACCTCGGCTCGCTCAAGGCGATTGCGTTCGACAAGACGGGGACGTTGACCGAAGGGCGGCCCCGCATCACCGATGTCGTGCCCGTCGATGGCGCGAGCGAAGAGGATTTGTTGGCGCTCGCTATCGCGGTCGAGGGATTGAGCGATCACCCGCTGGCGCAGGCGATCGTGAAGGATGGACGCGAGCGCTTGGGTGACCGCGAGCTGCCGACCGCGACCGATCTCAAGAGCCTGACTGGACGCGGCGTTACCGCGACCGTCGATGGCGAGACGGTGTGGATCGGCAAGGCCGAGATGTTCGGCAAGGAGGGTATCCCTACACTGAACGCGGCCGCGACCGACGCCATCGCAACACTGCGCGAGGGCGGGCGCACGACGATCGTAGTGCGCAAGGGCGACAAGGACATCGGCGCCATCGGGCTGATGGATACGCCACGCGAAGCGGCCAAGGTTGCGCTCAAGCGGCTCCGCGAGATGGGCATCACCCGGATGATCATGATCTCGGGCGACCATCAGAAGGTGGCCAACGCCATCGCCAAGGACGTTGGCCTCGACGAGGCTTGGGGAGACCTGATGCCGGAGGATAAGGTTGCCTCGATCAAGAAGCTCGCCGGCGAAGACAAGGTTGCGATGGTCGGGGATGGCGTCAACGATGCGCCGGCGATGGCGAGCGCTACGGTCGGCATCGCGATGGGCGCCGCCGGCTCAGACGTGGCGCTGGAGACGGCGGACGTCGCGCTGATGGCCGACGATCTCGCACACCTGCCGTTCGCGGTTGGCCTAAGCCGCCACACCCGCGGCATCATCCGGCAGAATGTGTTCGTCAGCCTCGGCGTCGTCGCGTTCCTCGTGCCTGCGACGATCTTGGGGCTGGGCATCGGCCCGGCGGTCGCGATGCACGAAGGCTCGACGCTGCTGGTCGTGTTCAATGCGCTGCGGCTGCTCGCCTACCGCGATCCGGCGAAGCAAACGGCATAGCGCCAAGTTGCTACTATGCTTGGATCGTCAGCGACGGAACGGCGGCTCATGGCAGCGATGATGCTCCAATGGGCTCCTGAGCTTGCAAAGCATATTGCAATGCCACCCGGGTTGGCCACGGACCTACATAGACTAAAACATTTAGACCGATAATAATAGTTATGTTAAATTTGGCCAATTCCGGGGCAATTAGAACGTGTCGGTTTTCCTAAATAACCGGACGACGGAATGGCGTAAAAACCTTGCGCGGCAGATTTCGCCATAAAATCGCAATTCTGCAGTTTGATTGCCTCGA